>CAVWAD010000004.1:0-490497 GCA_963752955.1 uncultured archaeon | reverse complement strand
GTGTCAGCACATTTGTCCTAAAACAGTGTCATAACATATGTCCGCTTTCACAAAATCACCTCTGTGGTGATTCGCGTGGTGAAAGCGACAATGGACACAAGAATGAAGGCAATGGTGCTGTGCGAATCGGGGAAGTACTCTGTCCTTGAAATATCCGAAATGTTTGGTGTGAACGAACGGACCGTTCGCAGATGGAAAGCACGTTATACCGCTGGCGGAGTGGCGTCCTTGAAGCCAGGGAGTACTGCCCCTAAACGGATCAGTTCCATCTCAAAGAATCTCGAAGAACGGATTGTGCGCTTGAAAGGACGTTACCCGACTTGGGGAGCGAGAAGGATAAAGCACCAATTCAGTTTACCCGCATCTCCAAGTACCATTCACAGAGTGTTCAAGAAGAAAGGCCTGTTGATACGCGTAAAACCAAATCCGCAGGAGTTCAAGAGATTCCAAAGAGACCATGTCGATTCGATGTGGCAGGGCGACACGTTCCAATTCAGGATAAAAGACGTCGGAAAGGTGTATGTGACTGGCTTCAACGACGATTGTTCAAGGCACAGGGTCATATCGAAATCGTATCGTGCAAAAGGTGAAACAGAGTCGGTGAACGCATTAAGGTGGGCAGTGCGCAAAGGACGAATACCAAGAGAGATTTACCTTGACAATGGGAAACAGTTCGTATCCAGACTCTTCAAGGCAGAGGCAGCGAAATACAACATAAAGCTCATCTTCGGCAGACCGCACCATCCACAAGGAAGAGGGAAGATAGAGCGTTACCACAAGACGCTCTACAGGGAATTGATCTGCGTAAAGAAGTTCAAGTCGCTATCGCACTTTAGGAAGGAGCTGTGGAAGTTCGACAGACGATACAACAACTGGAGAAAGCAGGAAATTCTCGGATGGCAGACGCCAGATTCGATCTACTACAACAAAAGGTATTTCAACAAGAAGGCCAGACATATAGGATTAGAAAGCGGACAAATGTCCTGACAACGATTCGGACATATGTCTTGACACTATACAGGTAAGCACTAGTCTCACACAAAGGCTTTGCCAATTAATCCGGCCATTTATCGGCAAATTGCCGATTCCCTCACCTGTACAGGTATACGGCGACATTGGAAAGATTCATGCCCTGATTATCGAATGCGGTGTATCCCTCCAGCCAGGTTATGGGACGCGGCTTGAAGACCATCGCAAACCCGCACTGGGAGTAGTTTCCGTCCAGCATTCCGACCATATAGTCGCCCGGTTTGAAGTTGAAGATTCCCGTGACGCTGCAGTTGCCCTGGAATCTTATGTAGCCCAGGCTCACCAGGTTGGCCCTGTAATCGGTGTACGCTATCCACGGAAGATCGCATGGCCCGAAGACGGTTGCGTTCGGTCCCAGCGAATCTATGTACTCGCCGGTCTGCACCAGGGGACTGACGCTGCTGCGCTGCGAGTAGTCTATGTACCTTATCGTAAAGAATGACGATACGAAGAGGAAAATAAGGACGCAGGATACCGCGGCATAGGCCGCCGCCCTTGTCGCTGCGCCTTTCTTCCCCGCGTATTCTATCGCGTGGGTGAGGCAGAAGGCCACAACGAGGGCGATCGCGGGGCACAGTATCAGCGCGAATCGCGTGAGGGAGAGCACCGGCACGTACGTCGTGATGCTCTGGCTGCCGAAGCCCAGGTACAGGAACGCGATCATGAACCAGAGAAGGGGTATCGCCAGCCTTTTGTCCCTTATGATGAGCAGGTACGCGGCGCTTATGAGGAAGGCGAACCCGAAATAGCCGAAGGCCATCCAATCGAGGACGTACGGGGCGCCGACGGAGGCCTTAAGCAGCGCGACCAGATTCTGAAGGCTCGGATCCGAGAAGAATGGGCCCGCGGCTATGTTTTTCAGCAGCGGCACCGGGAAGAGCCAGTTGAGATATGCCGGCGCCCCGGGGGAAGTGACGTACGCGGCGAGGTTGAGGTTCGCATCGTAGATTATCGAGAGCCAGTGCCCGTTCTCGACGAACCCCAGCAGAAGCGTGACGGCCAGGGCGGCGATCACGCCGGCGATCGCCAGCGCGAGCCCGGTCTTGGCTTTCCTCAGAGCCTTCTTCCTTCTCAGGTTGAGTATCGTGTCCATTCCGAAAATGGCCAGTACGATGGCCGCGCCTATCGCACCCTCCGGGACTATCAGGTAGCTTATCGCCGCTGTGAACCCGGTGAGGGCGTAGTACGCCCTGCGCGCGTTTCCCTTCCTCAGCGCCAGGACCGCGAACAGCACCGCGAGCGAGACGAAGAAGACCATCGGCACGTCGTCCCCGGCGTTGGAGCTGTTCGTAACCACGAGGGGGAAGATGGAGTAGAGGAAGGCGCCGATGAGCCCGGCCCTCCGGTCGTAGAGCTCCTTCCCAATGAGGTAGACCGCCACCGCCGTTCCGAGAAAGCAGAAGACCCCGAAAAGGGAGACGGAGAAGAGGCTGTAGCCCAGCGCCTTTACGAAGATGGCCATCCCGAAGAAGAGGAGAAGCTTTACGTTGTCCTCCAGCCCGCCGAAATAGACGTTTCCCGTGGCCGCTAGGCGCTGCGCCTCAGAGGCGTAGATGTAGTTGTCGGACCCGTTGACCCAACTGGGGCCGTAGAAGAAATGAAGACTAAGGAAGGCGCCCAGCGCCAGGATGCCGATCAGAGTCAGCAGCCAGAGTCGGTGGGCCGCGGGGGTCTTCTTCGCCATGCTATAAGATATCGGATAAGGTTATTTATAGGCGCGGCTGGCTTCGTGAATCCGCGCGCTCAGCGGACAGGCAGAAGAAGGCCCAGGAAGCTCGGCAGGTTTCCCACTATCGCCTGGTACGCCTCGCACGCGGTCCACGCGCTCGGCTCCTTCCCTTCGCGCAACATCTTCCGCGCATCGGCGGCCTGCGCGCCGCATAGGATTGGTTCGAGGGCGAAGCCCGATTCCCTCAGGTTCCCGAGCTTCATGGCCCACATTATTGACGGGAAGACGTTCCCGTTGCTGTCTATGAAGAGGGACGCGTCTAGGCTCCTGCTCCTCATCGGGGACTCGCCTGTCCTCACGTACTTGACCAGGTTCCTGAGGAACACGCCCTCGACCGCGGCGTGCGCGTTGACCTCGGTCCTGCGCTTTCTTATGAAGTCCCCGATCTCGCGGGCCATAGCCGCGCCCTCTGCTTTTAGGTCAGCGTTCAGGTTGCTGTAGTATATCTCCGACGTGTGGGCTATGTTGACGTGGAAGTCGTTCCAGCCGGCTTCGGGCATCTCCTTCCTCACCTCGTCGTAGGTCTCCTCGAGCCTCCCGACGTTGTACCTGCTTATCGTGTAGCCGAAGGCGAAGTAGAGGCCAGGGTATTTCTTCTGGAGCTCCCTCAGGCCCCTGGCCAGCGCCATCACCCTGCCGAACGCTCCCGGGACGCCCCTCAGCTCGTCGTGGAGCGCGCGGCCGCCGTCGAGGCTCAGCGTTATTGAGAGCATGGGCAGGCCGAGCTTCATTATCCCCTCGACCTTCCCGAGTATGAGCTCCCTGCTCGGCAGCGAGTTGGTCGGGATCGTGACGAGATAGAGCCCCTTCGAGTTCCTCCTAAATGCGTCGATTATCTCCACTATGTCGCCCCTCAGGAACGGCTCGCCCCCGGTTATCGTGATCCATCTGAACGAGGGATTCTTCTCCGCGAACTTCGTGATCTCCTCGAGCGTCAGCTCGCCGCTCGGCTTCATCTGCCAGATGTTGCACGTCTTGCAGCGCGACTGGCACTTGTAGGTTACGGCTAGGTTGAGCTTGTACGGCCTCCCCGCCGCCGTGAAATTGGACCTTAGCGCGGTAAGGCCCAGCCCTATGAATTCCTTTACAGCCATTGATTATCACTTCATTCGGCCGAAGCCGCGGCCGATTTTAAGTCCATGGGTGTCGTTGCCTATGGGTCGCTCGTAATATTTATTGCTTACACCGGCCTCGGGTCATCCGTAGGAATTCTTGCCCTTGGGCAGGTACAGCAACTCCATGATGATGCCGTCGGGATCGAGGAACGAGACCGAATAGTAGCCGGGCGCGAATTCGGGATGCTCCCCTGCGGGATAGAGGGTCCTGAATTTTTCTCTATTGAGCATCTTCTGGAGGTCGTCGACCTGCTTTCTCGAGGATGCGCTGAAGGCGATGTGGTCGTACCCGACGATTCCCCTCGCGTGCCTGGCCTTGTCCCTGGCCTCGCCCACCCATATGCTGAATTTCCCGTTAGCGTAGGCGAACCCGCGTTTCGAAGAGCTGACCTCCTTCAGGCCGATGATTCTGCACAGGCTCCGGTAGAACGGCCTTGCGGCCTCGAGATCCCGCACCTTCACCACGACGTGGGTGATCGTCGCTTTCGCCATGATCCAGGATAAGGAATCAAGATATAAAAACGAATGATGCGCGGGCCATTACTCGGCTTCTGCCTCGGCCTTCGCGACTATCTTCTTCTTGACGTGCTTCAGCGCGGAGAACATGTCCCTGTCCATCTCGTCGAGGCGCATCGCTATGTACTTCGAGGTGTCCTGCAGGCCGGGCACGACCACGTACTCCAGCGCGTTCACCCGCCTCTTCGTCTTCTCTATCTCGAGCACCAGCCTCCTCAGCCCCTGCTCCCTCTGCGCCACCGCGATCAGCGTCTTCACCACCTCGGTGAAGGAGCCGCGTATGTCGTCGACGGAGACGCTGGTCGAGAGCAGCCGGTAGGCGTTGCCCTCCTGCGAGCCGACCATGGTTATCGACGGGATCTTGACGCCCATCACGTCCTTTATCGCGAGGCCTATCGGCTTTATCTCCCTCATGTGCATCGCCACCTCCTCCAGCTCGAAGGTGCCTATGTAGGTCGACGCGAGGGTGACCGTCTCGTACGCGGGCTGCAGTATGCGGTAAAGGTATCCCCTGTCCTTCCTCGTCTCGTTCATCGGCTTCATGAACTCTATGACGAGGACCTCCTGCTTCTTCTTCAGTATCGCGTGGCCCCTGCTCGCCATCTCGGTCTTCTGCTTCGTGTTTATCAGGTTGATCCTAGTCGGGCTTATCATCTCGCCGCCTTGTAGTATTTCTTCACGTACTCCTCGCTTATCCTGGTGAGCTCGCTCTCGTTCAGCATCGACAGCAGGTCCCATCCGATGTTGAGCGTCTCCTCTATGCTCCTGTCCTCGTAGAAGCCCTGCCTTATGAACCGCGACTCGAACGCCTCGCCGAAGTTGAGGTACCTCCTGTCGCTCTCGCTCAGCGCCTCCACGCCGACGATCGCGCTGAGGCTCTTCGCCTCCTGCGACCTGGCGTACGCGCCGTAGAGCTGGTCCGCGACCCCCCTGTGGTCCTCCCTCGTCTTCCCGGCGCCTATCCCCTTGTTCATCAGCCTCGACAGCGAGCCCAGCGGGTTTATCGCCGGATACAGCCCTTGTTGAAGAGCTCCCTGCTCAGGAACATCTGCCCCTCGGTGATGTAGCCCGTGAGGTCGGGTATCGGGTGCGTGACGTCGTCGCCGGGCATGGTGACCACGTTGAGCTGGGTTATGCTCCCCTTCTTCCCCCTTATTATCCCGGCCCTCTCGTATATGCTCGCGAGGTCGGTGTACATGTATCCCGGGTAGCCCCTTCTCCCGGGGACCTCCTCCCTCGCGCTGGACAGCTCCCTCAGCGCCTCCGCGTAGTTGGTCATGTCGTTCAGTATCACCAGGACGTGCATCCCGCGCTCGTACGCCAGGTACTCCGCGGTCGTGAGCGCTATCCTCGGCGTTATTATGCGCTCTATGCTCGGGTCGTCGGCGAGGTTGATGAAGGCGACCGTCCTTCCGAGCGCGCCCGTGTTCCTGAACTCGTCTATGAAGTACTGCGCGTCGTCGTACGTGACGCCTATGCCGGCGAAGACCACCGAGAACTCCTCGCTCTTGTTCTTCACCTTCGCCTGCCTCGTTATCTGCGCGGTCAGCCTGTTGTGCGGCAGGCCGGAGCCGGAGAAGATCGGGAGCTTCTGCCCCCTGACGAGCGTGTTGAGCCCGTCGATCGTGGATATCCCGGTCTCTATGAAGTCGCTGGGCATGCTCCTGGACGACGGGTTTATCGGCTCGCCGTTTATGTCCCGCTTCTCGTCGTACGACACCCCGGAGCCGATGTCCTTCGGCCTTCCCTGGCCGTCGAATATCCTGCCTATCATGCCCTCCCCCACGCCTATCCTGAAGGACTCCCCGAGGAAGCTCACCGAGGTCTTGTCGACGTTTATGCCGTCCGTCGTGCCGAAGACCTGCACGACCGCGTGCTTGCTGCTCGTCTCCAGGACCTGGCCGAGCTTTATCTCGCCGTCCTGCATCCTTATCTTCACTATCTCGTTGTACGACGCGTTCCTGACCTTCTTCACCACCACCAGCGGCCCGGAAACGCTCTCTATCGTCTTGTATTCTATCTCGAACCTCATGCCACCACCTCCTGGGGGGCGCGCTCCCCCGACTCCTTAACCAGCGAGGCGAACTCGCGGTCTGCCGACTCCTTGATCTTCTTCACCGCGTTCTCGATCTCATTCTCCTTCACCGTTTTGAGCCTCGCCATCTCCGTCTTTACCTTCATCGACGCTATCTTGTCGGCGCTAACCCCCTTCCTCACCGTCTCGTTCGCCATGCTGGAGAAGTAGAGCGCGGTATCGAGCATCAGGCTCTGCTTGCTTAGGCTCGTGTACGCGTCGACCTCGTCCAGCGCGCTCTGCCTCAGGTAGTTCTCCCTCAGCATCCTCCCGACGTCGAGCACCACCCTCTCGACGTCTGGTAGGGCGTCCTCGCCGACGAGCTGCACTATGTCCTTCAGCTCCGACTCCCTCTCGAGGATCTTCATCATCTCCTTCCTGTTCGCCACGAACTTCCCGCCGACGTTCTGCGTGTACCACGGCTCGAGGGCCTCTAGGTAGAGCGAGTAGCTCTTCAGCCAGTTTATCGCGGGGAAATGTCTGGAGCTCGCGAGGGTCGCGTCGAGCAGCCAGAAGGTCTTTGCGACCCTGAACGTGCCCTGCGACACCGGCTCGGAGACGTCGCCTCCGGGCGGCGACACGGCCCCGATCAGCGTTATGGACCCGCGCCTCCCCCCGAGGCTCTCGACGACTCCGCTCCTCTCGTAGTATTCGGCGATCCTCTTCGGGAGGTACGCGGGGTACCCCTCCTCGCCGGGCAGCTCTTCCAGCCTGGCGGAGATCTCCCTCATCGCCTCGGCCCACCTCGATGTCGAGTCCGCAAGGACGGCGACGTCGTAGCCCATGTCGCGAAAGTACTCGGCGATCGTTACGCCGGTGTAGATGCTCGCCTCCCTTGCGGCCACGGGCATGTTGCTAGTGTTCGCCACAAGCACCGTCCTCTCGAGCAGGGGCCTGCCCGGTCCTCGGGTCCTTCAGCTTGGGGAACTCAGTGAGCACGTCGGTCATCTCGTTGCCGCGCTCCCCGCACCCGACGTATATTATTATGTCGGCGTCGGACCACTTCGCGAGCTGCTGCTGCACGACTGTCTTCCCGCTGCCGAACGGCCCGGGTATCGCCGCAGTACCGCCCTTCGAGATGGGGAAGAGCGTGTCGATCACCCGCTGCCCCGTGACGAGCGGCCTCGACGACGCGAACTTCGCCTTGACGGGGCCGGTCCTCCTCACGGACCTCTTCTGCGCCATCGTGAGCTCGACCGTCTTTCCGGCAACCCTCACCTTCGCTATGACCTCGTCTATGGTGAAACTGCCCTCCCTTATCATCTCCACGCTCCCGTTCACGCCGTGCGGCACCATTATGTGGTGCTTGAGGGACCCGGTCTCCTGGACGTAGCCGATCACCTGGCCCTCCTTCACGGCCGAGCCCTTCTTCACCCCCTTCTCAAGAATGAACTTCCACTTCTTCTTCCTGTCGAGGGGGCTCGCCTCTATGCCCCTCCCTATGAAGACGCCGCTCCTCTTCTCGAGCTCGTCCAGCGGCCTCTGGATCCCGTCGTATATCGTGCCGAGCAGCCCGGGCCCTAGCTCGACGGAGAGCGGCTTGTTCGTCGACAGCACGGTCTCCCCGGGCCTCAGCCCGGTCGTGTCCTCGTAGACCTGTATCACCGCGCTGTCCTCCTTGAGCCGTATTATCTCCCCTATGAGCTTCTCGGCGCCGACCTTGACCACGTCGTACATGCTGCTTCCGCGCATCTCGGTCGCGACGACCAGCGGGCCCGAAACCCTCTCGATTATTCCCATTGCATCACCAAACTTCTTCCCTGCGCCCTGCTACGCTTTCCAGATCATCAGCCTCGAAAGGTCCTCCTTGCTCAGCCCGTAGTACGCGCTGTTTATCAGTATCCTGAGCGTGTAGACCTCTATCTCCTTCATGTACATGTAGGCGATTATCGCGCCGAAGGAGAGCACCGCGTGCCGGAGGAGCCTCATGCTCGAGTCGAAGATGCCGTTCCTCATCCCAATCTCGAAGCTCAGCAGCTGCCCGTTCCTCCTGTACACCTCGAGAGCGTTCCTGAGGTCGAAGGACTTTATCTGCCTTATTACGGACTCCACGTTGGGGGCGGAGTCGTACGTCCGCTGCAGCTCCTTCCTGTCCTGCCTCCCGCCCCATATGAGGTCGTTCTGTATCTCCTGGAACTTGAGGCCCAGGTTCTTGGCCCTTATGAGGGTGAGCGCGTTGACCATCTCTATCTCCATCCCCATGACCTTGGCAGTGGCCCCGCTCAGGGAATCCCGCTTCCTCACCGCCCTGGCCAGCGAGCCGTAGTAGCCCCTGTCTATCGCGGCTATGGTCTCGTTCATGTTCCTGCCCTTCGCGTAGACGTCGTGCGCCGGCGAGAGTATGGACCTGTACGGGGAGTTGACCATGAACCTGCTGAACATCAGCTCTATCGTGCCCTCCCTCATCACGTCCTTCACCACGGCCGTGCCGTACCGCCCGCAGTCTATCAGGTACATCGCGATCGAGTCGTAGCCGAGCCCGCGGTCCTTCGCCTCCAGCGCCAGCTTTATGTTGTAGAGGTCCCACTTGCCTATTATCATCCGGATCACGCCCCTGTCCTCCTTCGGCGATATCGCGTAGAGCTTGTTGACGTCCCTCGCGAGGTTCTTCGAGAGGGCGAAGTCTATCTGCTCGGTCTTTATGCCCACGCCGCCGTAGTCGCTTATCTCCCTCTTGTAGTCCGTCTGGAAGAGGAGGGAGAGCATCGCGCTCCCGTCCTTCGCGTTTATTATGCCGCTCATGGTCTGCCTACTCACGAGCTTCGCCTCCATCGCCTTGACCCTGCCGTTCGAATAGGCGTACTTCATCGTTCCCTTGAGTCCCATGTTCACACTATCTTTTTCCTGCTTCCGAAGAGCCTCTCCGCGAGTATGTTTCTGATGACGTCGATGTTCTGCTCGACGATCCTGTCAGCCTCGGCGTCGAGAGTCACGGTCCCGTCCCCGTTGCTGAGGATGAACCCGTTCACGCCCTTGTCGTACCTTATCCTGTATCCGCGCTTCTCGACGAGCTTCGCGTTCGCCTTCGCCGTCGTTATCGTCGTCTCCCCCCTGGGCACGCTGCCTGCGAAGCTCTTCAGCGCGCCGTCGAGTATCTTCTTCGCGTATTTCCTGCCGAGCTCCGCCGCGACCGCCTTGGCGGCCCCCTTCAGCTCGCGCTCTATCGCCCTCTCCCTCGCCTCGACGAGCAGCATGCTCCTCTCGACGCCTACGCTCGAGTCCTGGCGCTTCCTCCTCCTGGCTATCTCGGAGGCGACACCCTCCCTGCCCTCCTTGAGCAGCTCCCTCGCGCGGCCTTGCGCGTCTTTGGCTATCCTGTCCACCTCGGCCTTCTGCTCCGCCCTTATCGCGGAGGCGGCCTTGCGCGCCTCGCCCTCTATCTCCTCGACAAGCTCGTCCAACGGCATTCTACTACCCGCTCAGATCAGCCCCGCGCCCAGCAGTATCAGTATCGCGATGACGAAGCCGAATATGAGAAGCGTCTCGGGCAGGGCTATGAACAGCAGCACCCTCCCCATCTCCTCGGGCTTCTCGGCCAGCATCCCGATTCCCGCCGCGCCTATCGTGGACTGCGCCATTCCCGTCCCTACAGCACCTCCGGCTATCGCAATTCCGGCTCCCAGCGCGGCGATCGCCGCGGCTTGTTCTATTACCATATATTACACCTTCCTGGTTTCAGCGTGACCGTCTGCGCGGCGCTCCTCCTGCGTGTACTTCCTCTTGTAGTAGAAGGGCTTGAAGTGGTCCCCTCCGCCGACGTAGAACTTCGAGAAGAACTCTATGAAGTTGAGCCTTACGCCCTGCAGTATCCCCTCGAACATCGAGAGTATCATGTTCATTATGTGCAGCGCTATGAACAGCACGGCGTAGAGTATGAAGCCGACCGCCCCCTGCGACAGGCTCGGCGTGAACGCCTTGTCGATCAGCAGCGCCAGTATGACGCTGGCGAGGCCGAAGCCCATGATCCTGGCGTAGCTGAGGGGATGGCCTATGAGGTTCACCACCTCTATGGCCTCCTCTCCGCTCAGCGCCGCGGAGGCGACCAGGGACGCTATCGCCAGCGACGCCGAGACGATCAGGGGCACGTATGTGACGTTGAACAGCGCGCTCGCTATGGCGAGCAGGCCGGACCATATCGCAATTATCGACGTGAACTTCGACGCGGCGAGCAGGTACTTCTTCCTCATGTAGTTGTTCACTATGCCGAGCACAAGCCCCACTGTCACCTGGGCGAGCCCGAAGAACAGCGTCACCACCGTTATTACCGCTATGTCCCTCGTCCAGTCGAAGCTTATCAGGTTGATCCAATGGAAGCCGTAGTTGCCGATGAAGTACTGGTTCAGCTGCAGCCCGAAGTACTGGTTCGATATCACGCCGAAGAAGATCGCCGAGACCGCGCAGACCTGCCATATCTTCGCGACGTTGTACATGAGGCCGTCGGGATCCGTCCTGGTGGTTATCCAGGTGGCGAAGAGCATGGACGCGATGCCGTAGCCGGCGTCGCTTATCATCAGCCCGTAGAATATCGGGAAGAACACCACGAATATGAATGTCGGGTCCACCTCGTCGCTCCTCGGTATGGAGAAGAACTCCACCAGGTACTGGAACGGCCTCATGAACTTCGGCCGCTTTATCAGCGTCGGCGCGAGCTCGTCGGACTCCATCCTGTCAAGGCTGTACTTGCCCTTTGTCGCGGCCTTGAGCGCGCCCTGCAGCTCGTCCAGCTTATTGACGGGCACCCATCCCTCCACCACCAGGGACTTGTCGGTCCTCTTGAACATCGCGCTCGCCCCCGCCCTCGCGACCTCCACGTCGAGCATCTCGTGGAGGTTGACCAGCCTCGAGTAGTTCCTGCCGCTCAGCTCGCCGAGCTGCGCCTCTATCCTCGCCAGCCTCTCGGCGTTCTCCTTCCTCTTGGCGGCTATCGTGCGCCTCACGCCTTCGGGCATGCCCTCCAGGTACTTCGCGTTGAGATCGAGCTCCTTCATCTTGAACCTCTCTATCACGTTGTCCGCGTTTACGCCCCGCGGGTACGTTATGAAAAGGAGCTCCTTCCCCTTGCCTATCGGGTTCGTTATTATGCTCACGTCGAGCCTCTCCCCCTCCGCCGCCTTGCCGAAATCCCTTATGGTCCTGGCGTCGGTCTCGAACGCCTTGAAGTTCAGGAACTCGCTGCGCGAGCCGCCGAACTTGACGTTGACCCCGCTGAACGACTTCGCCACGTATTCGCCGTAGTCGAGCAGCTTCCGGTCGTCCTGCAGCGCCTTCCGCTCGTTCGCCAGCAGGTACGCGGAGTCGAGCGTGGGGTTCATCGACCTCGCGCTCTTCAGCAGGTCGGAGACGCTCATGTGCTTCTCCGCCTTCACCTCCCTCTTCGGGAGCAGGTTCAGCGCGCCCTCCACCTTTATGAGCATGTCTGAGAGCTCGTTGAAGTACGCGGGCTGGGCGTCCTCGGATATGTTAAGGCTGGTCTTCCTCAGGTCGATCGCGCCGAACCTGTGGAGCGCCGCCGTCACGTCCTGCTTGTCCGAATAGAGGCAGATGATTCTGATCTTCTGCATCGGCTCGGTCTTGAACATTCACCCACCAACGATCTTCCTTATCGCTTCCTTCTTTATCCGCTCGATCATGGCCCTGGTGGCTTTCGTCCTCCCAAGCTTCTCGGCCAGCTTCCTCGCCTCGGCGAGGCCCTTCTCCCTGGCCTTGGCGAACTCGTCGGCGCTGGACGCGAGCATCTCGCTCCGCTCGTCGTTCACCTTCTTCCTCGCGTCCTCGATGCTGTTCGCGGCGGAGCGCTCCGCCTTCTCTATGGCCTCCGCCTTGCCTATCTTGGCGTCCTCGACCATCGCCTTTGTCTCCGCCTCTGCGTCCTGCACCCTTTTTATCGCGTCTGCCTTGCCCGGTCACAACCTAACACCCAACGCAGCATCAAGGCCCAATGGAGGCCCTCTTACTGCGCTGTCGAAGCAGCACTCTGGCACGTCGCGATAGCACAATAAGAATTCGTTTTATACTCGAAGTGCAGGTTTATAAGTCTTTTTGGAGAAAAGTTCGGGGTCGGCCCGAATGCAAAGACTTAAGATTTTTCAAGTTCCCATCTTTTGGCAACCATATCTCGAGAAGGCCCAGCTCCTCGAAGAAGAATTTCTCTGATCCTATCTTCCTGCATTCAAGACCCTCCTCCGAGACCGCCTTCAGCACGACCCCCACGTCGTAGGCCGTGGACGTTATGAGGAACGCCCTCCCGCCGCCATTAAGGTGGTCCTTCAGCCCCTCGATTATCCGCAGGGTCATCTCGTAGCCGTGCCTGCCCCCGCACGAGTGGAGCTCTCGGCAGGCGCCGCCCCCGCACTCGCAGGGCAGGTAGGGCGGGTTCGCGAATATGAAGTCGAACCTCTCCCCGCCCAAATTCTCGTAGAGGTCGGAGACCACGGCTCTGCAGTTCTTGATACCCTTCGCGAATATTTCTTTTCTTATGTGGGAGACTGCGCGGGGATTTATGTCTGAGAGCAGCACGGAGTCCGCGCGGGCCGCGGCGGAGATGCCTATTATCCCGCTTCCCGAGCAGAGGTCGAGGACCCTGCCGCTTGCGCCTTCGGTTGCGCGCAGCAGCAGGAAGGAATCCTCCGCGGGCTCGTAGACCTCTGCACTGGATACGTTATTGATCTTTGGTTCTCTGCTTTCCATGAACTCGCTCCGGCGTATGTGTTATACTCTGAACAAAGGGTTGCAGAAATAATAACGCTTGTGGATCGGCAGCGTAGGCCCGACCTACAGGAAGGCGATGCTTGCGTACGCAACCACCGATGCGTAGTCTCCCGTGACTTCCCCGGAGCTGGCGTACTTCAGCAGGCGGCCTTCCCTGGCTCCGCGCGTCTTTGCGAATTGCGCGGCGACGGATATCGGGCCGTAGCCGCACGCGGTGTCGCTGCTCTTGGACAGTAGACTGCGGAATCCGTCTGCGTCGAGCTTTTCTATCGCCTCTATCGCAGGCATGTCCTTTCCCTTAGCGACGCTCGCCGGCTCGTAGTGGTCGAAGTCCGAGCTCGCAACCATTGCAACTCTGCGGCCAAGGCTCTTGGTTGCGGAGAGCACCGCCCCGCACAGCAGTTCGCACGCCTCGCGCGACTGGTCGCCCATGCATATGAAGACGCACCTCACGCCCCCGATCGCGCTCTGCACGAACGGCAGCTGGACCTCCACAGAATGCTCGCCCGCGTGCGCCTCCTCGTCTTCGCTGATGCCCTCGGAGAATCCGATTATCTTCCTGGACAGCTCCGCGTCGTTTCTGACGGTTCCGAGCGGGGTCTCCCAGTCCTGGAGCGAGACCGCGATGGGCTCGCCGCGGCCCGTGTGGTTCGGACCCACGATGACCAGCGAGTCGAACTTCCTCTTCCTGTGGGACTCCGCGAGCGCATTGAAAGAGTATGCCGCGACCTGCCCGGAATAGACGTACCCCGCGTGCGGCGCGACAACGGAGATTGCTCCGCCGGTCCCTTTTCCTTCGGCGCTCGCCTTTCTCACGAATCCGGACACGAGCCGGCTAAGCGTTTCGGCGTCCGCCGGATAGAAGACATCGGCAACGGCCGGCTTTCTTGCCATCGGAACACTTTTATGCGTTCAAGCCCAAGGAACGCACATGGATGACTATGCGAACGTCGTATTAAAAAGACTGTCTAGAAAGTACGGCGGCAGGCTCCACACCCAGCTCAGGCATGCGAACGCCAGGGAGCTCTTCGTCGCGGCGCTCCTCTCGCCGCAGTGCACCGACAAGCAGGTCAACGAGACGACCGTCAGGCTGTTCAGTCGGTTCAGGTCGTTCGGGGACTACGCCGGCTCCGATCCGAATGAGCTCAGGCGATACCTAAGGGGAATAAACTTCTACAGGACCAAGGCGAAGCACCTGAGGTCGGCGTCGAGGGGGATAGTCGGGAGGTTCGGCGGAAGGATACCCAGGACGCTGAAGGAGCTCATGGAGCTCGACGGCGTCGGGCGGAAGGTGGCTAACGTCGTGCTCAGCGAGTGCTACGGGATCAACGAGGGCATAGCCGTGGACACGCACGTCGCGGTGACGTCAAGAAGGCTCGGGCTTACGCGCAACAGGGATCCATACAAGATAGAGCGGGACCTGACGCGGAGGATTCCGCGGAAGGACTGGGGGAAGGTGAACGGCCTGTTCATAGAGCTCGGGAGGGACACCTGCACCGCCAGGCGGAAGCACTGCGAGAGGTGCGTCCTGAAGGACGTCTGCCCCTCGAGCGACGTCAGGAAGCCGAACTGAGCCGGGATAAGGTCCATCCCTGGAGCCTACGTTAAAAATTCAAAAGGTATTTAAGCGCTAACGTAGTTATATAGTTCACTATTTGTGCGGGATCGGATGACCAGTGGAATGGAATCGATAAGCGAGGTCGAGGAAGCGGAGCGCCAGGCTAGGGACTCCGTGGAGAAGGCGAACCTCAGGGGCAGGAAGGTGCTTGACGAGGCGCGCGCCAGGGCCGAGAAGATCGTGGAGGACGCCGCGAAGAGGACCGAGGAGCAGAGGGCCGCGCGCATCGGCGAGGCGACGAAGAAGCTGGAGGCGGAGAACAAGAAGGCGGTCGCGAGCGCGCAGAAGGAGGCCGCGAAGATCAGGAACAGGAAAGTGAGCAAGGAGGTCCTCGGCAGGCTTGCGGGCAGAGTCGCCGACCTGATCCTGGGTGAATGATTTGCTCCGTACGGAAGAGATGCAGAAAGTCAGAATAATCGCTCTCAAAAACCGGAAGTACGAGATCATAAGGGAGCTCCACAAGAGGGGGGTCATCGACATAAGGAAGAGCGCCCTCCCTGCAAAGGACGACTCGGCGGTGGAGGTTCCCGCGGTCTCGGAACTGCTGGTCAGGTACAGGTCCGCGGAGGTCGTGCTCAGGAAGCACCTGGACAAGAAGCTGCGGACGGCGGTCGAGAAGCACCTTGACGAGAAGAAGGTCAGGGCGCACGCGGCATCGCACAGGCAGGTGGACGGCGAGCTGCTCGTGGCGAAGGCGCGGTCGCTCAGGGCGGTCGGCGAGGTCTTCTTCCTCGAGGACCGGAGGAACGCGATAGAGGTCGAGCTGAACGCCATCTCGGAGGCGAGGGAGCTCGCGAGCCGCTTCACGGGCACCGGGATAGACTTCTCCAGGCTGGGGAGCGAGGTGCTCTCGTTCAGGGCGTTCTCTGTCGCGAAGAGCGCGTCCGCGAGGGTCGACGCCGAGCTCGCGAAGCTCAGGGGGGACCACGAGATAATACAAAAGAAGACAAAGGGCGAGCGCCTGCTCTTCGTCGCCTACAGGAAGGGCGGCGCCGGCGCCCTGGAGAAGCTCCCGGGGATGGGCGGGGTCTACGAGATAGACATCGGGAACGGCCGGCTCGACGGCAGGGCAGAGGACGTGCTGGCGCGGCTCGACGGCCAGAGGCGGAACCTGACCGAGGAGAGGGCGGGGATCGTCCGCAGGCTGGATGAGATCTCCGCGAAGAGCTACCTCGAGGTCTCCAGCATGATCGAGATGCTGTCCGTGGAGGCGGACAGGGCCGACGTCAGCGCGAACTTCAAGAGGACAGACTCGACCTTCATAATCGAGGGATGGGTCCTGAAGAAGCGCCTCGGCGCGCTCCGCGAGGACCTGAGCAGGGTCGCGAGGGGCAGGTTCATACTCGACGCCCTCGAGACCGGGGAGCTGGCCCCGACGCTCGTCCGGAGGCCCGAGTTCCTGAAGCCGTTCGACTTCATCGTGAATTTCGTCAACGTCCAGAGAAGCGACGAGATAGACCCGACGTGGGTGTTCATATTCACGTTTCCCATATTCTACGGGCTCATGGTCTCCGACGTGGGCTACGGCCTGATGTCGCTCCTGCTGTCCACGGTGGTCGCGAGGATAACCAATCCCGACGGCCTGGTCTGCAATACGGCGAAGATATGGCAGATGTGCTCCGTGTTCATAATCATCTTCGGCTTCCTGACGAACCAGTACTTCGGCCTCCAGCTGAACCAGTACTTCACCACCTTCCAGGGCCTTGATTGGCTCAAGAACCTGACCACCATACTCGCGATAGGCATACTCATGGGAATCACGCAGGTGACGCTCGGCCTGGCGTTCGGATTCGTCAACCAGTACAGGAGGGGCCACGTCAAGGTGGCGATAAGCAAGGTCAGCTCGGCGGTCTTCCTGATCGCTGGCGCGGTCGCCATCGCGGGCACGTTCTTCGGCCTCTTCGGCTACGGCGTCACGGTGGCCGCGGCCGCGGCGTCGATAGCCGGGGCCCTGGCCACGGTCGTGTTCGGCGGAACGGACGCGGTGGAGCTGACGAGCCTGATCTCCAACCCGCTGAGCTACGCGCGGCTCATGGGCTTCGGCCTCGCCAGCGTCATGATCGCCCTGCTCATAGACATCGTGTTCACGCCGTCGCTGAGCAGCGGGATACTTGTGTTCTCCGTGACCGCGGTAATCTTTATATTATTGCATTTCATGAATATGATCCTGGGCATATTCGAAGGCTCGGTCCAGGCGGTAAGGCTCAACTTCGTCGAGTTCTTCTCGAAGTTCTACGAGGGAGGCGGAGTGAAGTTCAGCCCGTTCGGTTACAAGAGGCGTTATACTAAAGAGGAATGATAATATGGTAGCACTAGGATTAGACGCGGCGATTGCGGCAGGGGGAGCGGCGGTGGTGATGCTCGGAGGAGCCATAGCGACAGGCATGGCGCAGTCCGCGATAGGGAGTTCGGGAATGGGGCTCATCGCGGAGAAGCCCGAGGAGTTCGGGAGGGCGATGCTTTTCCTCGTTCTCCCCGAGTCGATACTCATCTTCGCGTTCGTCATCGCGATACTGATACTGCTGGGCTTCGGCATCGGCATATAAGGTCGGCGCATGTCGTTGGACGCACTGCACAGGGAGATACTGGACGAGGCCAGGCGCAAGTCCGGCGCGATCGAGGCCCAGGCCGGGAAGGAGGCGGACGCCATACTGAAGGAGGCGCGCGCCAGGGCCAGGGCTGTGGACGAGGCGTTCGAGCGCGAGCTCAAGGAGGAGATAGGCAGGATAAGCCTTGAATACCTCTCCGCGAGGGAGATGCAGGAGAGGAACATCCTGCTCTCGGCCAGGGAGCGGCGGATAGACGGCCTCGTGGAGAGGGTCAGGGGCGCTGTCATGAAGCGCGTGAGGGAGAGGGGCTACAAGAGGCTCTTCGACTCCGCGATCCGGGAGGCGCTGAAGGTCTCCCCCGCGGAGGGCCTGACGCTCGTCATGGACAGACAGGACGCCAGGTTCGCGAAGGGCTTCCCGGGCAAGGTCAGGTACGCGAAGATGGACGGTCTCGTGATCTACGCGGCCGAAGGAAGGATAAAGATCGACGCCACGCTCGGCAAGCTCTTCGACAGGGACAGGGACTTGGTGAAGGAGGCGATAAGGAACGGCGTCTTCGGAACCCCGAGAGCCGCGGCCGCGAAGAAGAGACCGGCGGGGAAAGCGGCGAAGAAGAGGGTCCCCAGGCCCCGGAAGCGCAGGCACAGGCGATAGGCGATGCCAGGATTCCGCGACGCAATCAGGTACGGCTACTCCAACACCCGAGTGAAGGCGATGGAGTCCAAGCTCGTCGCCAAGGAGATGATAGAGCGCATGCTCGCGGCCAAGGAGATGGAGAGCCTGGGAGCGATGCTGCTGCAGACCAGCTACAAGGACTACGTCGAGGAGTTCGGCGGGACGAAGGCCATGGACAAGCTGATAGACTTCGCGCTGAGCAAGAGCCTGGGCAGGGAGACGAACAAGCTGGTGGACGTCGCGCCCGCCGTCCGCAAGGACCTGGTCCGGAACATAGTCGGGGTCTGGGACATGAGCAACGCGAAATTCATGATAGGCGCGATGATCTCCGGGCAGGGGTTTCGACGACATATCCAGGTACCTGATAGACTCCAAGTACGTCAGCGCCGCGAGGGTCAGGGAGGCGATGGCGGCGGGCAACGTCGAGGGCGCGATCGCAAAGCTGGCGGCGGCCACGCCGTACAAGGAGGAGCTCAAGGCCGCGCTCGCGGCGTACAGGAAGTCGAGGAACGCGATGGAGGTCGACAGCGCGATAGACGTCGCGTACTACGCGAAGCTTGGGTCCACCATCGAGAAGCTCAGGAAGATAAACAAGGAGTCGGCGGAGCTTATAGCGAGGAGGATAGACCTGAAGAACGCGCTCACGCTGCTCAACGCCAAGAGGCACGGGATGGAGTTCTCGGAGATCAGGAACTACCTGGTGCGCAACGGCGGCGTCGGCACCGGCGCGATGGGCAAAGCGTACGAGGGCTCGAAGAGCGTCGACGCGCTCGCGGCCGCGATCGGCGCGTTCGACCTCAGGCAGGCCGCGGCCGAGTACTCCGCGGGCAAGGGCAGGTCCCTGATGGTCTTCGAGATAGCGATGATGAACGAGCTGTTCCGCGACGCGCTCAAGACGGTGAGGCACAGCGTGCTCTCGTTCGGGACGATAATCGCGTTCCTCTACCTGAAGGAGATGGAGGTCTCGACGCTCAGGATAATAATAAAGGGCAGGGGCTACGGCCTCGCCGAGGATGAGATAAGGAGGATGATAACATGGTCCAGGTAACCCCACAGGTGAAGAAGATGGTCGTCGTCGGCGACCAGTTGCTGTCGCTCGGGCTGAAGCTCTCCGGAGTGAAGGAGACCTACCCGCTCAGCAAGGACGAGGATCCCGAGAGGATCCTCGCGGAGCTCTTCGAGCGCAAGGACGTCGGCATAATAATAGCCAGCGAGGGCACGCTGGCGAGGGTCAAGGACAGGAGGCTGCTGCACAGGATAGAGAACTCCCTCGACCCCGTGGTGATCTCAATACCCGGGTACGGCGAGGGGGAGACGCGCACGGACACGCTAAGGAGACTGATACTCAGGGCCGTCGGCATCGACCTGATGGCCGCGGACAAGACGAAGAAGTGATGGTAATGGGATCAATAGAGAGAATCGCGGGGCCGCTCGTGGTCGCGAAGGGCATGCTCGGAAGCAGCATGTACGACGTGGTCAAGGTCGGGTCGGCAAACCTCATAGGGGAGATAATAAGGCTTGAGAAGGACAGGGCGGTCATACAGGTCTACGAGGACACCAACGGCGTGAGGCCCGGCGAGACCGTCACCTCGACTGGCAGGCCGCTCTCGGTGGAGCTCGGCCCGGGCCTGCTCTCCAAGATATTCGACGGGGTCCAGAGGCCCCTCGATGTGATCAAGGCCAAGAGCGGAGACTTCATAGCGCGGGGCATATCGCTGAACGCCATCGACAGGAAGAGGAAGTGGCGCTTCCACGCGGAGAAGGACGTCAGGAAGGGCACGAAGGTGAAGGAGGGCCAGGTGCTCGGGTACGTGCAGGAGACCGAGCTGATAAGGCACAGGATAATGGTGCCGTACGGGGTCTCGGGCACGGTCGAGCGCATAAGGGAGGGGGAGTTCACCGTCGAGGGAGAGGTGGCCTCCGTCAGGACCGCGAAGGGCAGCGTAGGCATAACGATGATCCAGACGAGGTCCGTCAGGACTGGATCCAAGTTCGCCGAGAAGATAGCCGCGAACGTGCCGCTGCTCACGGGGCAGAGGGTAATAGACACCCTCTTCCCGGTGGCGAAGGGCGGCGTCGCGGGCGTGCCGGGTCCTTTCGGAAGCGGGAAGACCGTCGCGCTGCACCAGATAGCGAAGTACGCGGACGCAGACATAGTCGTCTACGTGGGGTGCGGCGAGCGCGGCAACGAGATGACCGACGTGCTTGTCGAGTTCCCGGAGCTCAAGGACCCGAAGACGGGCAGGCCGCTCATGGAGCGCACCATACTCATAGCGAACACGAGCAACATGCCCGTGGCCGCGCGCGAGGCCAGCGTCTACACCAGCATAACGATGGCCGAGTACTTCAGGGACATGGGGTACGACGTGGCGCTCATGGCAGACTCGACGTCGAGGTGGGCCGAGGCGATGAGGGAGATCTCCGCCAGGCTGGAGGAGATGCCTGGCGAGGAGGGGTATCCCGCATACCTGCCGAAGAGGCTCGCCGAGTTCTACGAGAGGGCCGGGCGGATAAGGACCCTCGGGGGCGCGATGGGATCGATAACAGTCGTGGGATCGATATCCCCGCCGGGCGGGGACCTCTCCGAGCCGGTCTCGCAGGGGACGCTGAGGGTCATAAAGACCTTCTGGGCGCTGGACGCGTCGCTCGCGGGATCCAAGCACTTCCCGGCGATAAACTGGCTGGCGAGCTACTCGCTCTACACCAACGCGCTCGACAAGTGGTACGGGGAGAACGTCAGCAGGGACTTCTCCGGGCTCAGGAAGCAGGCGATGACGCTGCTGCAGAAGGAGGCGGACCTGAAGGACATAGTCCAGCTGGTCGGCGCGGACGCCCTGCCCGACAGCGAGAGGATAATACTCGAGGTCGGGAGGATGCTGAGGGAGAGCTTCCTCAGGCAGAACGCGTACGAGGAGATAGACGCGTACACGAGCCTGAAGAAGCAGGACCTCATGCTGAAGGCGATGCTCCACTTCAGCGACAGGGCCGGCGAGGCCGCAGAGAAGGGCGTGAGCGCGGACAAGATAATGAAGGCCGGGGTCAGGGCGAAGCTCGCCAGGATGAAGGAGGTCAAGGAGTCCGCGATCGACGGCGAATCGAAGGCCGTCATGGCCGAGATCGACGGCGAGTTCGGCAGGCTGGTGAAGGAGGAGGCGACCGCCGAGGAGAAGGAGAAAGTGGTGAGCGAATGAGATTCGATGTGGAATACAAGACGATCGAGCGCGTCGCGGGACCGCTGATAGTCGTGAACAGCGTCAGGGACGCCGCGTACGGCGAGATAGTCAGGATCACGCTGCAGAACGGGGAGAGCAAGCTCGGGCAGGTGCTCGAGAGCGCCGAGGGCTACGCGGTGGTGCAGGTCTTCGGACCCACGAGCGGTATAAACGTCGAGACGACGTCGGTGAGCTTCCTGGGCGAGACATTCATGACGCACGTCAGCGACGACATGCTGGGAAGGATATTCGACGGGCAGGGCAGGCCGAAGGACGGCGGGGCCGACGTGCTCGGCGGGGAGAAGAAGGACATAAACGGGGAGCCTATGAACCCGGTCGCCAGGCAGATGCCGAGCGACTTCATAGAGACCGGGGTGTCTACGATAGACTGCATGATGACGCTGGTCAGGGGCCAGAAGCTGCCGATCTTCTCGGGGGCCGGGCTGCCGCACAACCAGCTCGCCGCGCAGATCGCGCGTCAGGCGAAGGTCAAGAACATGAGCGAGAAGTTCGCAGTGGTCTTCGCCGGCATAGGCGTCACGTACGACGACGCGTCGTACTTCATCGACAACTTCAGGAAGACGGGATCCCTGGAGAGGACCGTCGCCTTCATCAACCTCGCCGACGACCCGAGCATAGAGAGGATACTCACGCCGAGGCTCGCGCTCACCACGGCCGAGTTCCTCGCGTACGAGAGGGGCATGCACGTGCTGGTCATGCTCACCGACATGACGAACTACTGCGAGTCCCTCAGGGAGCTCGCGAGCGCGAGGGAGGAGGTGCCCGGAAGGAGGGGATACCCCGGATACATGTACACGGACCTCGCCAGCCTCTACGAGAGGGCGGGCGTCATAAGCGGCAAGAAGGGGAGCATAACACAGCTGGAGATACTCACGATGCCGGGCGACGACGTGACGCACCCGATACCCGACCTGACGGGCTACATCACCGAGGGGCAGATATACCTGGACAGGGGGCTGGGCAACAAGGGCATCTACCCGCCGGTCAACCCGATCGGATCCCTGTCGAGGCTCATGGGCAACGGCATCGGCGCGGGGAAGACGAGGGAGGACCACAGGGGCGTCTCGGACCAGCTCGCCGGGGCGTACTCCAGGGCGCAGGAGGCGAGGAACCTCAGCGCGATAATCGGCGCGGAGGCGCTGAGCGAGAGCGACAAGCTCTACCTGGGCTTCGGCAACGAGTTCGAGAAGAGGTTCATAAGCCAGGGCGAGTTCGAGGACAGGAACATAGAGAAGACCCTGCAGATTGGATGGGATCTCCTTGCCGGGCTTCCGGAGGAGGACCTCACGAGGATCAAGAGGGAGTACATAGACAAGTACCTGAAGAAGGGAAGGAAGGAGAAGTGAAGCGATGGCTGGGAGGATAAACCCGACTAGGATGAACCTGATAAACCTCAAGAAGAGCGCCAAGCTCGCCGGGAAGGGCCACGCCCTCCTAAAGAAGAAGCGGGAGGCGCTGGTCATCGAGTTCTTCAAGATCCTGCAGAAGTCGGAGGCGGACAGGGCGAGGCTCCAGGAGGTCCTTGGCGCTGCATACAAGACGACGGCGATCGCGTCGACGTTCGCGGGCGACTTCGAGCTTGAGCAGGCCGCCGCGCAGATGAACGACAGCAGCGGGGTCGACCTCAGGATACGGAACGTCATGGGCGTGAGGATACCGATCATAGAGGCGAAGTTCGGCGCGGCGAGGCAGAGCGCCGCGCTCCAGACGAGCATCGCGGTCAGCGACGTCGAGGACTCCTTCGATCAGGTGAAGGGGATGGCCGTGGAGATCGCGAAGAGGGAGCAGGGGCTCAGGAGGCTCGTCATCGAGATAGACAAGGTCAAGAGGAGGGTCAACGCCCTCGAGAACATAGTCATGCCCAACATGAAGAGGCAGGCCGCGAGCATCGCATTCACGCTCAACGAGATCGACAGGGACACCTTCTCCTCGCTGAAGCACGTCAAGAAGAGGCTCGCCAAGGCGCAGAGATGAAAAGGTTTCTTGTGGCTTCCATTCCTAAGTAACGCGTCGCACCATCGCGGGCGCAATCCGCTTCAGACTCCCGCTTCCTTCTTCAGCGCGGCGGCCTTGTCGGTCTTCTCCCATGTGAAGTCCGGGTCGTCCCTCCCGAAGTGGCCGTAGCACGCGGTCTTCTTGTAGATCGGCCTCCTGAGGTCGAGCGTCTTGATCATGGCCCCCGGCCTTGTGTCGAAGACCTTCTTCGCGATCTCCGCTATCTTATCGTCGGGTATCTTTCCCGTGCCGAACGTCTCGATGTAGAACGAGACCGGCTGCGATATGCCTATGGCGTACGCCACCTGGACCTCGCACCTCTTCGCCAGGCCCGCGGCCACTATGTTCTTGGCGATGTACCTCGCCATGTACGCGCCGGACCTGTCGACCTTCGTGGGGTCCTTCCCGCTGAAGCAGCCTCCGCCGGTCCTCCCCATCGCGCCGTAGCTGTCGACGACTATCTTCCTGCCGGTGAGCCCGGTGTCCGCGAGGGTGCCCCCTATGACGAACCTTCCTGTGCCGTTGATTATGAACTTCGTGTCCTTGTCGAGTAGCTCCTTGGGTATGACGTGCCTTATGACCTTCTCTATTATGTCCTTCTTTATTTGCTCTTCCTTGACGTCCTCGTTGTGCTGCGCGGCTATGACTACCACAGCGACCCGTTTCGGCACGTGGTCCACGTACTCGACGGTCACCTGCGACTTCCCGTCGGGCCTCAGGTAGGGCAATATGCCCTTCTTCCTGCATTCCGCGAGCCTGAAGGCCAGCTTCTGCGCCAGGGATATCGGCAGGGGCATCAGCTCCTTGGTCTCATTGGATGCGTAGCCTGAGACCATTCCCTGGTCCCCGGCGCCGATGTCCAGCCCCGTGCTCTCCTGGACGCCCATCGCTATGTCCGGGGACTGCTCCTCGATCGCGGTTATTATCCCGCACGTCGCCCAGTCAAGCCCGTCCTTCGCGTTGTCAAGGCCTATCTCCTTGAGCGTCTTCCTCACGACCTTGGGTATGTCCACGTACGCCTTGGTGGTTATCTGGCCCGTGAGCAGAACCATTCCCTGCATGACCATAGTCTCGCAGGCCACGTGCGCGGCTGGGTCCTTCTCCAGTATGGCGTCGAGCACCGAGTCCGATATCTGGTCAGCGACCTTGTCCGGGTGCCCTTCTGCGACGCTCTCAGATGTAAAAGAATAGTTCGACATTCGTTCACCAACTTGTTTAAACGTTAGACCTAAAACTTAGGAATTGACCATCCCAGATGTACCCCTAACACGATATTAATGGTCCATTTTAGTACTTATATACTTCTGCCCATTCTATTCTTATATGAATATTAGAAGTAATCATCATATCTCAGATAGTTAATTTAAGGCTATCCTTGAGAGGGACTGCCTGTGAAGGGTGCCTTGCCCGATACCAACTTCATGGCTTTCCTGATGAAAATGGCGTCGCGCGTCACCAT
The DNA here is from genome assembly GCA_963752955.1 of uncultured archaeon. Lineage (GTDB taxonomy): Archaea > Micrarchaeota > Micrarchaeia > Micrarchaeales > CABMGC01 > CABMGC01. The sequence goes on along the minus strand of CAVWAD010000004.1, from coordinate 465,797 downwards.
GAACTTCGACAGGTAGTCCGACTTGTCGGAGCTCCCGATTAGGCTCAGCGCCTTTTTCATGCTCCACCACTCGGTCTCGAACCCCAGCGCCTTCTCGCCCTCGTCCAGATTGGCCTTTCCCGGCTTCCCCTTCAGCCTGGCCAGATAGCAGTAGGACAGCTGAGTGAGATTGGTTCTGTCCTTGTGTTCAATGATCACGCCCACGGGCTTGGGCGTGCCGATCCTGCATCCTATTTCTTCCATGACCTCCCTGTTCAGGGCATCGATCTTGTCCTCTCCCTTTTCTATCCCGCCGCCCGGAAGTTTGTAATAGCCACGCTTTGTCACGTGCAGCAGCGCCATCTCCTTCTTGGCATTCAGGACCACTGCCCTAGCGGCGTCCCTGTAATAGCTTGTTATGTCCTTGTCCGCCGCCTTCACATTCGGTTCTGCCTCGGTCCCCAAATCCGTGTCTTTCTCAGCCCCGACATCTTTTTCCGTGAGTTCGACCAGGAGTTTCATGAGACCACGAATTTCCAGCTCACTTCGAGATGTTAAGGCACGAGAACATTATCGGCAGGATTATCGTCGCGTCGCCGTCTATCGTGACCTGCTTGGCCTTCTCCTTCACCTTGCCCCACGAGACCGCCTCGGTGAGCCTCGCCCCCGAGAGGCTGCCGTCGAACTGCGTCGCCGTGGTGATGTAGACGGCGTAGTCCAGTCCCCCCTTGAACTGGTTCCACCATATGACGTGGTGCTTGCTTATCCCCCCGCCGACCATGAGCGCGCCCGTGATCTTGTTGTCGAAGGCGATGTTGCTCAGCGCAACCTCGTCCCTTATGAGGTTGAGCTTGAAGTCGTGCGTCCTGCGAGAACATCGTCAGCTGCGTCCCGAAGGCGCCGTCCAGTATCCCGGGGTTGAATATCGGCACGTTGTGGAGGTACGCCTGCCTTATGATGGAGCCGTCGTCCTTCATCCGCTTCCCGAACTCCCTCAGCAGCTCGCTTGGGCTGTACTCCTTCTTGTAGTCCGTGGACCTGTAGATGTCGTTCATTATCTCCGTGAAGTAGTCCTCGACCTCGAGCCCGTACTCGTCCTGGTCTATGAAGACGTTGCCCAGCCTGTATATCTTCTCCCTGTGCAGCTTCGCGTCGTCCGCGTAGAAGCTTCCGAGGCTGTACTTCCCGCCGTAGGCCCTGGCCAGGTCGTGGTCGAGCGTGCCGCACGTCGTGATTATCGCGTCGAAGTACTTAACCGAGGCGGCGAGCGCGCCGCGCAGCCCGGTGGCGACTATGTCAGCGGGAAATGATAGGAAGTTGAAGGAGTGCTTGTCCTTGAGCATGCTGTCGAGTATCTTTATGCCGTCGACCATGTGCTGCGCGGAGAAACCGCCGACGTTCTCCATGCCGTCCATCAGCTCCCTTACGGTCATGTCCTTCTTGAGCGCTATGTCCTTCACGTGCCTCCTGAGCAGGTCCTTCTTGCTTTGCGTTGCCATGTGAATGCACCAGTACGGCGGGCCTGTGCTTTGTCCGTCGGTATACTGTGTGCCTGAACGCTAATAAAGGCTGCGCTCAGCGTTGAAAATCGTGCCGGGATTGGCTGCAGTTGCAGCGTATTTGGCCTTGAGACCGACAGGGGGCCAGGCCAGAACAAACAACTCCCTGCTCCACTTCAGCCGGCAGGAAAGCCAATCCGTCTGAGAGGGGCATCGGAGCGCCGCCCTAATGTAGACTGCGCAAGTATCTTGCTGCTAGGCTTATCTCGTCTTATCTCGTTCGTGAGCGCCAAAACGTTTCTAATTCTCGCAACTCTTTCCTCTATGTCCTGCCTGCGATCGGAGGTCAGCTGTTCTCCGAGGTCTTCCCAACTAGGGGCGTTTAGTTGCTCATCTACCAGGTTTAGGGCAGCAATTAGAGCTTCCTTGGGAAGTCTGAATCCTGAATCGCGAACCGACCCTCGCGCCTCTCTATCTGAGAAAATGGCAGGGATGATCGCATCTTTTTCATTTATTGAACCAGTCCAGATCCCCGAGGCCAGGATTGTTACTACGGCTTTCTTAACGAACACCCCGTTTACCATCTTTCCTTCGTCGCTGCCGATTATCTGAGCGGTAATCGCCATCGACAGATGACCTTTATTGCGCCTGTCGAGATCAATCAGCACGTCATACGCACCGAAAAAAGGAGGATCCACGATCCTGTCATCGGTTCTCATCCCTTCACCCCACGCCTATTCAAGAGGCAGTATCTCCAGACCGCCCCAAGTCCTCTGAGGCTCCGGGTAAAACTGCGGAATTGGGACCTTTTTTCTCTCCTTGGGCTTGCTTATTTGCTCTGAAACGGCCGGTTCTTGCTGGAGCAGATTGTCTACTGGACTTCCCGCCAGAATATCATAAAGTGGATACCGTTTTGGAATTACCTCTGACTCTTTTGGCCTCCTTACATTTAAGAGAGCGACGGGTTCGGGCTGCAGTTCCTTGGCGTTTAGCCTGTCCGGCGGATAAGAAACACCTACTTCTATAATCCGTGATTTGTTTTCTACTACGTTTGCTGAACCTGTCATTTTATCCCAGAGGTATATCTGATTTTTATGCTATTTAAGCAGCCCTATACGCTTCGACAATGAACGTTATTCTGTGGCGGAGTGCCCGGGAAAGGATTGTGATCTTATTCACTTCGTCGATGTGCGATGCGCAAGAATACTAATAAATTCATCCCCTGCGCATATATGCGTAATGGAAATAAAGGCGCCAGGTGTCATAAAGCTCTTCGGCGAGCATGCGGTAGTCTACGGCAGAAACTCGATGGCATTGGCGGTGAGCAGGTACGCGAGATGCTCCTCGGAAGAGGCGTCGGACGGGCTCGGAATCGTGCTGCCAGACCTGGGCGACAAGTCCATCGTATTGCGCGGGAGCGACCTGCGTGACATCAACACCTATTACAAGGCAAGGAGGAGCATGGCAGAATACGTCGCGGGCTCGGTCATAGGCCTGGACTTTCTCCCCTTTGCTACGATAGCCGCCAGGCTTTACGCCGAGTGCGGCGTCGAAGTGCTCAACAGGAACTTGAGGGTGATCTCGGACATACCTGTCAGGTCGGGCATGTCGAGCAGCGCGTCCTGTTTCACTGCGTTCACCTGCCTCCTTGCGAAAGGCGAGGGCCTTCCCAGCGAGAAGGTCATCGACATAGCAAGGGACGGTGAGAGAGTAGCCCACGTCAACGAGGGGGCGGGGAGCATAGACGTCTCGACCGCCTTCTACGGGGGCTACGTGACATACAACTCCGCGCTCGGGGCGAGGAAGGAGAAGATAGGAACCCCGTTGAACCTGATATTGGTGAATACCGGACCTAAGTTGGGCACAGCGATCACGGTGGGCCGCGTGGCAAGCCTCTACAACAGCGACAGGGAAGGGACTGAAAGGATGCTGGACGAGATAGACGACTGCACGCTATCTGGCCACTCCGCGCTGGAGAGGGGCGACCTAGGCGAGGCAGGCAGGCACATGTTCAGGAACCACGAGCTGCTGAAGAAGCTGGGCGTCTCAAACGACAATCTGGACAGGGTCGTTGAGCTGGCCAGGGCGAACGGCGCCCTCGGTGCGAAGCTCAGTGGAGGGGGAGGAGGAGGGGTGGCAGTGGTCCTAGCGAAGACAGACGGCAAGAGCGAGCTGATGTCAGCGTTCAAGGCGAGTGGATTCGAAGCCTTTGAGGCGGAGCCGAGCATGGCTGGAGCGGCGTCGTATATCGATGAAAACAAGGAGATTTAAACACAGAATACAAGGGTAATTCAGGGATGGCATGGTTCTAAGAAAATTCATAGAGGGTCTGGAAGCCGGGAACAGGCTGATCAGGATAAAGAAGGAAGTCTCCACCGAATTCGAGATCGCGAACATCCTCGCCGCGCTCGACGGGAAGGTGGTACTCTTCGAGAAGGTCAGGGAATCCAGGTTTCCCGTTGTCGGGAACCTCATCTCCTCCAGGGAATTGGTGGCGGCCTCGCTTGGCACCACCAGAGAGCGGCTGCTCGAGACGCTCGTCCACGCTGTGAACAACACGAAGAAGCCCGATGTGGTGGAGGACGGACCGTGTCATGAAGTCGTGGAGGACGCCGACCTGGATGCCCTGCCAATCCTGCGCTACATGCCAAAGGACGGCGGGAAGTACGTCGCGTCCGCAGTCTGCATAACAAAGGACCCCGAGACGGGGATGAGAAACTCCAGCTTCCATCGTCTGATGCAGATGGACAGAAACCATTTCGCAGCCCGGATAGTGGAAAACCGCGGCACGTACACTGCGCTAAAGAAGACCGGTGAACTGGACGTCGCAATCTGTATCGGCAACTCCGTGCCGGTGTTGCTGGCCGGCGCGACCTCGTTCCCGATCGGCGTAGACGAGCTCGGAATGGCGAACTCGTTGGAGGAGACGAAGCTCGTGAAGTGCAGGACCGTCGACATCGAGGTGCCTACCGAGACTGAGTTCGTCCTCGAGGGCAGGATAACGAACAGGACGACCACGGAAGGACCATTCCTCGACCTGACCGAGACCTATGACCGGAAGAGGGAGCAGCCGGTGATAGAGATAAAGAAGATCACGCGCAGGAAGGACGCGATCTTCCACGCTCTACTCCCTGGAATGGGTGAGCACAAGATGCTAATGGGCATGCCCAGGGAGCCGACCATCTTCAACGAGGTGAGCAGGGTCTGCAAGTGCAAGAACGTGCTGGTGACGCCTGGAGGCGCGTCGTGGCTGCACGCGATAGTCCAGATAGAGAAGCAGAAGGACGACGACGGGAGGAAGGCCATCGAGGCAGCGTTCAAGGGCCACGGCTCGCTGAAGCACTGCATCGTAGTGGAGGACGACATCGACATCTACAATCCCAGCGACGTCGAATGGTCCATAGCCACGAGGTTCCAGGCGGACAGGAACGCGATAGTCGCAACCGGTCAGCCAGGATCGTCGCTGGATCCCTCTGGGGACCTTACGGAGGGAAAGAAGGCGACGACCGCCAAGGCTGGCCTGGACGCCACGATACCATGGGACAAGAAGGACAAGAGCTTCAAGAAGGAGAGGTACGGAGCGGTCGACCTGAAACAGTACCTGTGATAGGATGTTCCTCACCAAAGAAGAAGAGATAATGCTCTCGGGAGAGCGCGGCGAGGGCATCCGCAAGGCGATGGAGATAGTCGTCGCCCTGGGGAAGATCTACGGCGCCGAGAAGCTCGTCGGCGTGGAGAGCGTGCAGGTCTCTGGAGTTAGCTACAAGAACCTCGGCGACGCGGGCATAGAATTTCTGGAAGACTGGGCCAGCAAAGGAGGCAGGATAAGTGTCAAGACGACGCTGAATCCCGCGGGAATGGACCTTGAGAGATGGAAGGACCTCGGTTTCAAGGAGGAGTTCGCAAAGAAGCAGCTCAAGGTAATGGACGCCTTCAGGAAGATGGGGATACCGCCGACCTGCACATGCACGCCATACCTTATCGGGAACGTGCCTAAGTTTGGGGAGCACATAGCGTGGGGCGAGTCCTCCGCAGTGGCATACTCTAATTCAGTCATAGGCGCAAGGACGAACAGGGAAGGCGGACCTTCCGCCCTTGCCGCGGCCATATGCGGAAAGACGGCAGCGTACGGCTTCCACCTCGACGAGAACAGGATGGCGGATTACTTCTTCGACGTGAAATGCAAAGTGGACGGATTCGAGGACTTCGGGGCGCTAGGAAACTTGATCGGTAAGGTAGTCAAAAATAAGGTCCCCCATGTTAAGGGCCTGAAGGCCGCAGACCGCGACAGGCTGAAGGTCTTCGGCGCTTCCATGGCAGCGAGCGGAGCTGTCGCGCTCTTCCATGCAGAGGGCATAACCCCCGAGGCCAAACTGAAGAACATGGTCAAGGACTCCGCGGAAAGGATAACCATCGAGAGCCTTGACGAGGGCTACGCCGCGTTGAACTCGGGAGTCAAGGACATCGACTTCGTGAGCATAGGCTGCCCCCACACCTCTGTGGATGAGCTTAACAGGATCGCGGAGCTGGTAAGGGGCAAGAAGGTGAAGGCGGAACTGTGGATAACCACCTCCAAGTACGTCAGCGAGAAGGCGAAGGACGCGGTGGGAGTCATAACGCGGAGCGGCGGGAAGGTGCTCAATGACACGTGCCTGGTGGTTGCGCCGGTCGAGGACTTCGGCTTCACGAACCTGGCCACGAACTCCGGGCAAGGCGGCGTTCTACGCCCCGACCCACTCGGGGCTCAAGGTAAGGTTCGGCTCGCTCGAGCAGTGCATAGACGCGGCGATAACGGGTAGATGGGAATGATGATCAAGGGAAGGGTAATAAGGTACGGCAAGGCCGAGGGCGAGGCGCTCGTCTCCGGCCAGCCGATAGGATTCCTCGGAGGGGTTGACCCCGACACGGGAATCTTCATTGAGAAGGGGCACCCGCTTGAGGGCAAAAGCGTCAAGGGCAAGGTGCTGGTCTTCCCGACAGGGAAGGGGTCGACGGTCGGTTCCTACGTACTGTACAGGATGAAGAAGAACGGTGTTGCCCCGATCGCCATCATAAATGAGGAGTGCGAGCCTATAGTGGCAGTGGGCGTGATAATATCCGACATACCATGCGTTGACAAGATAGGCATGGACAAAATCAGGACTGGGAACAGGGTGAGAATTGACGGGGAGACGGTGGCTATTGAATAGTGTGTTAGTATGAACATCACAATATTGAAGGTAGGGGGTTCTGTTATCACGGAAAAGTTCAGCGAGACGCCGAAGGTGAATTCGGAGAACCTAAGGAGAATCGCTAAGGAGATTTCCTCCGCCTGGAACCGCGACGAGGCACTCATAATAGTCCATGGAGTTGGATCCTACGGGCACGTAATCGTGAAGAGGACGGGTATCGACAAAGGCATACGAACTAGGGAGCAACTCAGCGACTTCGCTGAGACCCAGATGCTGCAGAACGAACTCGACTGCATCGTCACTAAATGCCTGATAGGGGAGGGCGTGCCGGCGTTCCCGTTCCAGGCATCGGCTTCGGCCGTCATGAATTCTGGGAAGCTGGTGAAAATGTGCGCCGCAACCGCGGGGCGCCTTGCGGATATGGGCATGGTTCCCGTGCTGTACGGAGTGCCGGCGTACGACAAGGAGCAGAAATGCTCGATCCTGTCAGGGGACGAGATCGCCCCCTACTTGGCGGTCAAGCTTGGAGCGAGGAGGATCATACACGCAACAAACGTCGATGGCGTCTTCACATCAGACCCAAACAAGAATCCCGATGCAAAGCTGATTCGCGAAATAAGTTCCGCGAACATCGACCAAGTAAAGGCCGGGCTTTCGGGCTCCACTGCGACCGACGTCACTGGCGGCATGTCGAAGAAGATCTCCGAGCTGCTCGGTATTGGAATAGAATCGCAGATCGTTAACGCCCTGACCCCTGGGAACGTAACCAAGGCGCTGAAAGGTGAAGAAGTGCTGGGGACCATAATCAGGGCGTAGGCTGTTGCATCGGAATCCGGGCGCTAATCGACTAGACCTTTGCGTTCAGCAGCCTGAACAGCAGCTCCTCGTTGTCGTCAGCTGCGGCCTTGATTTCCTTTATCTTTCCGCAGCCGCGGCACTTGTATGTTATGATGAAGCTTCCGTCCAGGTAGTGTGTTCTTATCGGAAGCATCGCTGCCCTGCACTCCGATGCCCTGTCCCCCGGGTTGTTGTCGACGTGCTTGCTAACCAGGCACTTCGGGCAGTGGTCGGTATAGCCGCTGCCCTTGACCTCCGCGCCGCACTTCTCGCATACGAAATCTTCGGGTCGTCTCTGAAATTTCCTACTAGGCATCTTACAACCAGTGGCAACAGACTTAATTTATTCTCCGAATTAATAAGCGCCCCACCTTCTATAGAGCTTGTTGTCGATCCGTAATGAGTCGAGGATCTTGCCCACGATGAAATTGACAATGTCGTCAATACTCTTTGGCCTGCTGTATAGGGCAGGGGAGGCGGGCAGTATGATAACTCCCAACCTTGAGAGTTTAAGCATATTCTCAAGGTGTATCGCGCTAACTGGGGTCTCCCTGGGCACGAGCACAAGCAGCCTCTTTTCCTTGATTGCCACGTCCGCGCTCCTTGTTATGAGGTTGCAGCCGTATCCGTTTGCAATTGCTGACAGGGTTTTCATCGAGCAGGGGCATACGACCATCGCATCGAACCTGGAAGAGCCCGAGGCTGGCGGGGCGGCGATCTCGCCCTCATCGTAGAATTTGCCGCATTTCCTTAGTCTTTTCAGGGTTTTACTAACATCTCCGGCCTCGTACTCCATCACTTTCTTGGCGCCCTCGCTGACGACCAAGCTCAGTTCCTCTTCTTTCAGAACCTCTGCCAGTCTCAACCCATAGGCTATTCCCGAAGCCCCCGTCAATGCGAGTATAATTCTCATGAATTAATTAGGTGAGAGGAGGCTTTTATACGCATAGGACGACAACCCGTTCCGTTCCCTCCGGAATCGCGCAAACACGGCAAAAGCTAGAATCTGATTTGAAAAGGAAAGTTAATAGCTGTTGAGTATCGTAATCTGATATAAGTCTGGTGAATTGCTATGCCCGCGGACAGGAACGTAGAAAAGATTCTGGATGTGCTGCCCAAGTTCAACTGCGGCGCTTGCGGATACGGGTCTTGCGAGGGCCTTGCGAAGAAGGTTGCAAAGAATCCGAAGGAGATAAGGATGTGCGTGAATCTGGACGAGTGCGCGAAGGAGAAGTTCCTTGGGGCAGGGGATTGCGGCAAGCGCTCATTCGGCTGCGGCCATCACGGCTGACAAGTCCCAATCGCGAATCCCTACTCCCCTTTTGAGATGGCGTAGGCGGTAAGCTCCATCCGGTTGTGGGTCAGCTTCTTTACCCTTATCGAATCGTAGCTCTCGGCGAGCCCGTCTTGTACGGCCCTTACGTGCTTCCTGAAGGAGAGATTGACGAGCTTCACAGTCATTACGAGCGGCGACCCGCGGCGCGTCAGGCGCGCCATCCCGTTCGCTATCCTGGCGCTGTCCGCGGGAGGCGTGTTGGCGTCTATGGCCAGCATGTCGAACTTCCCGAACTTTCCGAGTGCGTCAATCAGTCTCTCCGGCGGTATGCTCGCCTTGACGTGGACGATGTCGTAGCTGCCGAACCCCGTTTCGGGGCCTTCGATGTCCGCCACGGTTATGTCTCCGGTTGGCGCCAATGAACTTATTTTCTCGCTGGTGGCCGCGACATCCGCGCCGCCCACGAGGACCAGCACCCTTTTCCCTTCAGCGACCTTCGCGTAGTCGAGCAGCGCGGTGTCCCTCGCCACGACCCTGACGCCTTCATGCGAAAGGTAGTGCGTCCACCCGCCGGGCGCAGCACCTATGTCCAGGCAGGTTCCGACCTTCTTCAAGTCTATGCCGAAGAAGTCCACCGCCTCAATCATCTTGAACTCGGCCCTGTTGATTACTTTGCCGGTTTCCGCGTTTTCCAGCCTCAGCGGATCCATCGCGAGCCCCCGAGCGGAATGTGCATCGGCGTAGCCGACCAGCACGTCGTCGTTGATGAGCACCACGTAAATCACCACTTCCCCCTGCCTGATGTCCGCTCGGAAGCCCCGCTCCTCAAGCTTCCTGCCCAAGCGCACCTCGATGGACTTGGCGTTCTGCCCCACCCTGGACTCGATGTTCCTCACTTCCATCCTAAAGGACTTCCCTGGATTCTCACCGAGTATGCCCGCAATCGCTTCCTCCATCCTGTCGTAATCGCCCTTGGCGTTCTCCAGCACCGCGTCTATGCGGACCGCGAAGTCGATGAAGGAGGCTTCCGCGCTCTCGAGCTTCGCGGGCGCCTCGGCAATCACCAGTATCGGGCAGACCACGCCCTGCGTTCCGTAGTTCTCCAGCCTGCAGCCTGGAAAGATCGACTTGGCCTCCTCTCGCGCCATCGACCTGAACCTGCGGTCAGCGAACAAAAGGTACCTGTTCTCAGTCAAAATAACGCCTTGGTGAATCGGGGCGCGGGAGACGCCCGCGCCGCTCTGCCCGCATATACGGTCGGTTCCGGCCCAACCTCACTTGAGGCTGAAAACGACGTTTATGGATCTCTGCACGGTCGCAGTCCCCCCGAAGAACACGGCGGAGGACTTGTTGGCCACGCTCGCGGACGCGCCAGCGAGGTTGTAGACGCGGGGGTAGTAGATCTGGCTGTACTGCACGGTTATGTTCTCGACCTGGACGATCCCGTTTCCGGCCAGTATGTCCGCCTGGGCCGTCGCGTTAGCTAGCGCCGCGGAGAGCGCCTCCTGGCCCATCATGGCCTGCTGGCCGTCGCTCAGCGCGGCCTGGACGCCCTGCAGCTGCAGGCCTGGTATTCCTGACAGGCCCGTTATCACCTGGGAGGCGTTCTTTAGGTTAGGCACGCTTACCGTGAAGCTCTCGTACGCCACGTAGTACGGCAGTTTCTGAGTTATGCAGTAGCTAAATGTCAGGTTGGACGGGTACGTGCAGTTCGTCGCCTGGTATATCTGGTAGCTCGTCGTCTGGATCTCCGACGCGTTGCCGTTGAGGAACGGCAGTATCGTGCTGTTCATGGCTGCCACGGACGAACTAAGGTTCGCGTTTGCGAGGGCAGCGGTCGCGCCCGTGCCGTTTATGGATACCTGAACCTGCGCCATCGCCGGTTCGGCCGAGACCGATCCCGACGCCGAGACCGTTATGGTGCGCAGGTGCTGATACGAGTAGGGCAGATGGGCGCTCCTTCCGGAAGCCGCGAAGCCGGCCACCGCCACTGCAACAAACACCGCCGCTATCACCGCGACTATCCCTATGGCAAGGGGCAGCGAGCCGCAAGAGCAGCAGCAGGAACAAGAATCCTTGGGATTATTTGGTTTCGCAGGCATATCATCGAACCTTCTGGTTACCTTTCTCAGGCAACATTTAAAAAAGGCAGAGCCAGACATAGGTTTTGGACGAACAGGGGCCGGCGAGAACTGCCCCGGAGGCGTTTCGTTGATTGTCTAGCGTGCGCGCAGGATTAAATATGCGTTGCGCAGAAGTACATATTTGAGGGCATACCGGCGAAGTATCGCTGCGCATGGCCAGAGCACGGTGAACGGATGTCTGACGAAGAACTCATAGGCAGGATGATCAAGGGCGAGGTGAAGGCCCACGAGCTCGGGGCCCTGCTCGGCTCGGAGGAGAAGGCGGCGGGGGTGAGAAGGGCCTACCTCCGCAAACGCTACGGCGCGGCGCTGGAGAGAGTCGCTAATGCGGGCATGGACTACGAAGACGCAAGTTCCAGGAACATAGAGAACATAATAGGCGCGGCCCAGGTGCCGCTCAGCTACGTGGAGATCTCGGTCAGTGGGGACTACGCCAAGGGAAAAGACAGGTATCCCGTATACCTGGCGACCACCGAGGGCAAGCTCGTCGCCGGCGTCACGAGGGGCGCGTCCGCGATATCGGCGAGCGGGGGGGCGCGCGCCGCCGTGCTCGACGACAAGATGACGCGCAGCGTCCTGCTCGACGCCAGCGGCATAGAGGACGCGAGGAAGGCCATCTCCTTCGTGAACGGCAAGGAGGGCAGGACGCTCATCGAGAGCTCGTTCCGCGGTTCTACGAAGCACGGGGAGTTCCTCGGAATAGACTGCTACACCACCGGGAGGAAGGTCTTCCTGGTCTACCGGGTCTCGACCAAGGCGGCGATGGGGATGAACATGGTGACCATCGCGGCCAACAAGGCCACGAAGGAGGTCGTCGCCGTGCTCGGAAGCAGGGGGGTGAAGTGCAGGATCGTGAGCGAGAGCGGGAACATGTGCACAGACAAGAAGCCCGCGGCGATAAACACGATAAGGGGCAGGGGCGTCTCGGTGGTCGCGGAGGCGGTCATACCCAGGGCGGTCGTGAGGGAGAGGCTCAGGGCCGAGCCGGAGGCGATAGTCGAGATCAACTACGCGAAGAACTACGTCGGCTCGGCTTACGCCGGGTCGCTGGGCCACAACGGCCACGTCGCGAACATGCTCGCGGCGATCTTCATCGCGTACGGCCAGGACGTGGCGCAGATAGTCGATGGCGCGAACGCCATGGACGACGCCGCCATAACAGAGGGTGGGGACCTGTACTTCTCAGTCTTCCTGCCGTCGCTGGAGGTCGGCACCTTCGGCGGTGGCACCAAGAGGGAGACGCAGATGGAGCTTCTGAAGTCCAGCGGGGTTTACGGAGAGGGCGACTCCAAGGGGGATACGAAGAAGAAGTTCGCAGAGCTTGTCGCAGCGACGTGCCTCGCTGGCGAAATAAACCTACTCGCGTCCGAGGCGACGGGCCAGGTCACCAAGGCGCATTCGAGCATAAAGCGCTGAAATACGTCCGCGGGATGGCCCCTTTTTCTCTCTGGATGGGCGGCCCAGACGACTGAAACTCGGCTATTTAATTCTTGTGCACACTAGAATATCTGAGACATCGCAAAGTGTTGCAGATGGAAAAGTATACTAACAGTTTCGAGGTATATCTCCAAAGCGATGATCCTAAAGACATAGGCTGGAAAAAGTTCGTCAACTCCGTATTCGAATACGATAACGACTTTGCGCTGGAAATCAATTTTGAGAAGAGCACGGTGGAGTTTTTCCTCCATACCACTAAAGACCTGTCTAAGCTTACCACAAAAATATACCCGTTCATATTAAAGCCTTGGAACGCGCATTCCCTGGCAGTTGCACAGGCCAAGAAGACCCTTTCGCTGATGAGTCTGCCGAAGGATAAGAGCGTCATTGACATAAAGGAGAGAGAAGAGCTGAAGAAGGGCAACTCCCTGAAAAAGGTACTGTGGTACTTCAGGTCGTACATGAGAATACGCACGAACGCCATCAAATTCTATTTCGAAAAGGCAGACGGCAGTTATATCCTAGTGGAGAAATCGCCCGCCGCCGTGCCTTTCTACCTGCTTCAGGGGATAGATTGGGCATCGCTGGTAAAATACAAGAAAAGGGATGTTCCGATCTACCTTAAAATCGGGGCTGTTGAAGATCTGTTTACGCAGAAGAAGTCCGAGGGCCTACTGGAGGTGGATGGCTTCCCGTACCTATCGACGCAGAATTATCTCTCGATAAAGAACTACGAATTTGACAAGCATACGCTCATAGTGGGGCAGACTGGCGTCGGAAAATCTAAGTTCATTGCGCTTTTTGTAAAGGAGATGGAGAGGATGCGTCTCCAAGACAAATATTCGATCGTGATCATAGACCCGCACGCCTCGCTCTTTTCGGACATCAATCGGGTGGAGCATTCCATAGACATAGACTTTATCAAGAGCAGCTGCGACCTGTTTTCAAAGAATTCGGAACCGAAGATTGCCACGGAACTCACGATAATGCTTTTTAAGAATCTGCTCGGAGATCAGTTCAATGCGAAAATAGAACAGGTTCTGAAATATTCGCTCTATGTCCTGTTTTCTGCCAAAAAGATGTCGTTGTTCAACGTCAAGAAGTTCCTGACCGAATACGAATACAGGGCGGAGGTATTCAATGTCGCAGATCCGGAAGAGAACATGGTACATTTCTTCGGCACAGAATACTCCGAGATAAGGACGAAGTTCTATGAGACTGCAATAATGCCGATAATCACGCTCATCGATGAACTCAATTTCCTTCCGGTCTTCGGTGACAACTCCTCGGACGCACTGTCCGACATGCTTAATGAGAATTTTGTGACTTCTTTCTCCTTGTCAAAGATATTCCTGGGAGAACGCGCCACCAAGCTTATCGCGGGGTTGCTCATACAACAAATATTCCTCATGGCACAGAGCAAAAGCCTGAGGAAAAAGATAATCACGATAATAGACGAGGCATCGATAGTGCAGAGCGATGCACTGGTTACGATACTTGCGGAGGCCAGAAAGTTCAACCTGTCCCTGTTCTTGTCCACGCAATATCTCAGCCAGATGGATCCCGCGATTCTGAAGGGAATACTCTCGAGCACGTTCAATTACTTCGTATTCAGAACTTCTGAGGAGGATGCGAAGATACTTGCGAAGAACATGGCGATAAGCATACCTGACGAGGTGCTGAAGCAATGGAAGGAAAAGGGGGAGACGAAGGACGATTTGAAGGTGAAACTGATGACCTTGCTCGATGGAAGGAGTTGCATAGTAAGGTGCTACATGAACGGGAAATTCTATGAGGTTTTCAAGGCCAGAACGCCTAATTTGGGATTGGTATGAGCGAAACAAAAGCAAAAGAATCGGTTGATTTCACATTCAGGGACATATTCGGAAGGGAGAACCCCTTCTCGCTGGAGCAGATAAGGAAAAAATTCGCCTTTGACGTCAACCTTCCTGAGAGGGTGAAGGAGTACCTGGGCGGGCAGTACACCTGGACGGCCTCGAGGAAGAAAGGCAGATTCGTTTCTACAAAGGCTGCAATCGAGCAGAGCAAAAAGAACCTCTGGATGAAACCGAAGAAACACATCGGCTCCATCGAAGACATAATAAAATATTGGGGCGAGATATCGTACCTGCAAGGCGAAAACAATATGGAGTCTGTGGATGTCGATGAATCGGATCACGTCTACCAGAGTTCGAACGTGTTCAGGAGTTCAAGGGTGTACGGCTCGCAGAACATCGTTTTCTCCGAGGACATAGCGCGCAGCAATTATATCGTGGCGGGATATAACGACACCGCCTGCACCTCCGGCATCAGGATGGCGGAGAGCACCTCGTGCTCCTCTGGGTTCCAGGTGATCTGGTCAAAGAAGGTCTCGAAGAGCATGTTCGTGTATGGAAGTCTCGACCTCTACGAGTGCCTGTTCTGTTCCAACATAGAGTCGAAGAAGTACTGCATTGCGAATATGCAATTTACAAAGGAAGAGTACTCCAGGATAAAGGCGATGGTGGTGGACTGGATTATTCGGAGCTTTGACAAGAGCATGGGATTGGAATGAGATGTATTGAGGCACTTGAGGAGTACGAGGGAGCGGGTGAAAGAAGCATTTTCTTAGCGGGGTCCATAACCGGCGCTCCCGACTGGCAGGGCCGCCTGGTTGAACTCCTAAAAGAAGAGAAGATCGTCGTTCTGAATCCAAGAAGGAAGGACTTCCCGGTGAAGGATGCGGCTGCGGCGGAGGCACAGATTGCCTGGGAGCACAGTTATCTGAGGAAGGCGGACGCCATTTCATTCTGGTTTTCGAAGGAAACGCTAGCGCCGATAACCCAATACGAGCTAGGGGCATGGTCCATGACCAAGAAGCCCATTTTTGTGGGGGTCGATCCCGATTATCCCAGAAGAAGGGACGTCGAGATCCAGACTAGGTTGGCGCGGCCCGAGGTCGGAGTGGTGTATGACCTGAATGACCTCGCAGACCTCATCAAAGGATGGGCGAACGACGAAGGAAGTCCGCGACGAAGCGCCTCGCCGGAGAGGTAAACCTGCTCGTGCAGGATGCTAGATTGAGCTGCCTCTTACCAGATCTAGAAAGGTCTGCTCCGGTGATGCCAGTCCCGCATAGTGCAACTCCCCGACAGGTCTTTTGTCAGCCACGTTCTGAGGCACAAAGAGGCTTCCGTCCCCCGTATCCAAAGCGAACGGGTGAGGATTGGGACAGCCAAGGACCTTGCGTCCTGCAACTTCCATCTTACGCACGCCTCGGCACATGCCTTTCTGCCTCTCCAAGCTCAGATACCCTTCGATCGCGTTTAGGGTGGTTTTCGAAGCTTGGAACTCGGCTCCTCCATATATTACTACCCAGTCGCTTCCTATCGCACTCGCCTTTTCCACCGCGTATTTTGCGTTCATCGGGTTCTCGAAGTGCGACATAAACCCCACTTGGTATTCTGAGTTGTAAGAGGCCAAGACGAAACAGTGGCTTATTCCATCGTCGGATACGAGGTAACGCGATCCGCCTACTTTTGGAGAGCCGTAGGCCCATTCCTGGTAGCCCACCAGCCTGGCATCGCAAGCGTCGAACGGACGGACTTCTAGTTTCTTCAGCTTCCCCTCACAGACAGGTATGGGTTTCCTTACCTCGACGTTTATGAATCGTAGTAGCCCTTTTGGATTGCCGTCGGGAGCCTGCGCTTCCACAAGAATTTTCGTCTTCACGTTAACGGAGCATAAGTGGGTTTTCCCGCTATATAACTGTTGACTTTAAGTCGGATTTCTGTATTATCCCGAAATAAGTTTCTAACGACAAACCAAATAGTCCTCCTCGAGGACAACCGTGTCATGAGGAAACTTAACATGCTGCAGACGAAGTGGATACTCCGGGAGATGCGAAAGGGTGAAGTGTCGCCCTACAAGATCGCAAAACAGCAGAGAGTATCGATTCAATGGGTGCACAGACTGCACCGCAGGTTTGAGGCGATGCCTCTCTATAAAGTAAGCGAAATGCATCGCCTGAAGCAGTGTGGCCGTAAACCTCTGCCTGTCACAAAGGAAGAAAGGAACGTCATCCTGGAAACCAAAAAGAATTTGGGTTTTGGTGCGGTTATGATAGAAAGAGTCCTCGATGAAAAGGGAATCCACATGCCTCATAATCGAATACAGAAGGTACTTCTGCAGGAGGGCCTTGCAAGGCACGATTTGAAGAAGAGCAGGAGAAGGAAGTGGATAAGGTACGAGAGGAGACACAGCAACAGTCTGTGGCATACTGATTGGATGGAGTACAAACGGAAGTGGTACATCTTCTACGAGGACGATTCCTCAAGGTACATAACCGGAGCAGGGGGATTCACTAATGCGACGACAGAGAACAGCATAAAGGTCTTTGACGAGGCCGTAGACAAGTGTGGCGTTCCCAAACAGGTACTGACCGATCACGGCACGCAATTCTGCCAAAATGAGGATAACACCTACAAATTCCGAGAGCATTTGAAGTCAAAGAAGGTTAAGCATATCTTGGCTAGGATAAAACACCCGCAAACAAATGGAAAAGTGGAGAAGTTGAATCACACGATGCAGGGTCTACTTGACAGGTTTGGAAACCTGCAAGACGCAGTGAAATTCTATAACGAAGTTAGGCCGCACATGAGTCTTGACAAGGATGGCCACCTGAGGACCCCTTTACAGGCATTCAACGATAAAAAACGCAAGGAATAATAGGTGAAAACACGAACTCAAATTACCGTTATAAACTTAATTCGGGACAACACATTTAAGTCGGATTTCCGTCGCTCAGACAGGCTCGAACTTGTAGTGGTAGTAGATAAGCCCCTCGTCGCCGTCTACGTACATCCTCCTGAATGCGGCCTTGACCCTGGTGCCTATCCTTATCTCATGGCCGGTCTCAAGTATGTGGCCCTCCACCATCGGCCCCTCGTCCAGCCTTACGACACCGACCACGTACGGCGCCTCCTCCTTGAACGTGTCGGGGGGCACCCGTATCTTCGTGTAGGAGTACACCTCGCCGTCACCGGCGAACTTCCTGTCGTGCATCTCCGACTTCCTTCCGCACTTCGGGCATATTATCCTCGGGGGGAAGTAGCCCGTCCCGCAGTTCCTGCACTCGTTGCCGATGAGGTTGTACCTTGCCCTCAGCTTTCTCCACAGCCTTGCAGATGCCTTCTCCATGCGATCATCAGTTTACTCTTCCGAAGATGTGCACCACCGAGGTGGCCCCGCTGCCGCCCACGTTGTGCGTCATTCCCACCGCGGCGCCGTCGACCTGCCTCTCCTTCGCCTCCCCCCTGAGCTGCCACACGATCTCGGCGGCCTGCTTGATTCCCGTAGCGCCGACCGGGTGTCCGCATCCCTTGAGCCCTCCGCTCGTGTTGACCGAGAGCCTGCTGTTGAGGGCCGTCTCGCCGTCCTGCGTGGCCTTCGCGGCCTTTCCCTTCTCGTAGAAGCCGAGGTCCTCGAGCGCCATTATCTCCGCTATCGTGAAGCAGTCGTGCATCTCCGCCACGTTTATCTCCCTGAGCGAGACCTTCGCCTGCCTGAGCGCGGTCGCGCCGGCCATCTGCGTCGCCTTCACGCCCGTGAGGCTGCTCCTCTCCGCGAGCCTGAGCGTGTCGCTGGCCTGCGCGCTGGCGAGTATCTTTATCGGGGTGTCGTTCATCTTCAGCGCAGACTCCAGCGGGGCGAGCACCGCGACCGCGGCGCCGTCCGAGAGCGGCGAGCAGTCGAGGAGCTTCAGCGGGTCGGCGATCCGCTTGGACTTCATGACGTCGCTTACGCTTATCTTCTTGTGGAACTGCGCGAACGGGTTCCTCGTCGCGTTGTCGTGGTTCTTCACGGCGACGGCCGCGAGCTGCTCCTCCGTGGTGCCGTAATCGTGCATGTGTCTCATGGCCATCATCGCGTAGAGCCCCGGGAAGGTTATCCCCTGGAAGAGCTCCCACTCCTGGTCCCCCGCGCCGCCGAGCGCGGTCGCCGCCTCCTGCGACGTTATGTCGGTCATCTTCTCCGCGCCGCCCACCACGACTATGTCGTGGATGCCGCTGGCGACGGCCATGAACCCCTGCCGCAGCGCGCTGCCCCCGCTCGCGCAGGCGTTCTCTATCCTGACCGCTGGGACGTTCTTGAACCCCATCTGGTCCGCCATCATCGCCGCCACGTGCTCCTGGCCCGTGAACCTGCCCGGGGCCATCGTGCCGCAGAAGAGCATGTCGACGTCCCCGCTCGACAGGTTGGCGTCCTGCAGCGCCATCAGCCCGGCCTCTGCCATGAGCTCCTTCAGGCCGGACTCCCACCTCTCGCCGAACTTCGAAAGGCCCACTCCTACTATTGCGACGTCCCTCATGCGAACACTATTTCATCTTTATAGATCCCCTGTTCTTCAGGTACTGGGCGTAATCGACATAGACCTTGTTCCTGCCTATCAGGTCCGCGACCGGGGTGGCCCTGTCGCGCTTGGAATCTATCTGGTCGGTCGCCTCTATCGCGAACGAGTCGCTTCCCGCCCCGGAGCCGAAGCTCGTCACGAGTATCCTGTCCCCCGCCTTCGCGATGTCCAGCGTCGCGGCTAGGCCGAGCATAGACGCGCCCGAGTAGGTGTTCCCTATTATCGGGGTCAGGAGGCCAGGCTCTATCTGCTTCTCCGTGAAGCCTAGTTGCCTGGCCACGTTCCTGGGGAACTTCCCGTTGGGCTGGTGGAAGACCGCGTACGCGAAGTCCGCGGGCTTCAGCCCGGTCTCATCGAAGAGCAGCTTGGTCGCGTTGGTTACGTGCTTGAAGTATGCGGGCTCGCCAGTGAACCGGCCCCCGTGCGAGGGGAAGCTGGCTCCCTCGCGCCTCCAGAAGTCCGGGGTGTCCGTGGCGTAGCTCACGGTCTTGGTTATCTCGGCGATCACGTCCTCGGGCTCCTTCCCGATTATGAACGCGGCTCCGCCCGCGCTCGCCGTGTATTCGAGGGCGTCGCCGGGCCTGCCCTGCGAGGTGTCGCTCCCTATCGCCATCCCGTACCTTACCATGCCGCTTCCGACGAGGCCCATCTCGATCTGCACCCCCGAGGTTCCAGCCTTGCAGGCGAACTCGAGGTCCGCGGACATTACCCTCGGGCCTGCGCCGATGGCCTCCGCGACCACGGTCGCGGTGGGCTTGACGGCATAGGGGTGCGATTCGGAGCCGACGTGGATCGCGCCTATGTCCTCCGGGCGTATCCCCGCGTGGAACATCGCCCGCCTGGCCGCCTCGACGGCTATCGTCGCGGCGTCCTCGTCCCTGGCCGGGACGGTCTTCTCCCTTATGCCGAGGCCGTCCTTTATGGCCTCGGCGTCCTCGTTCCAGACGCGCGCTATCTCCTCCACCCTTATCCGGTAGATGGGAAAATGGACGCCGTATCCTACTATCCCGGCCATTGAAACACCACTCACCTGTATTCGTCCATCACTCCCGCGATCTCCTCGCGGGTGGGCATGGGCTGCCCCACCAGCGGCCCCCTCTTGAGCACTATGTCGAGCTCGCTGTATGTGGGCCTCGACGCCTGGTAGAACAGACCTATAGGTATCTTCTCCCAGCCGGTCGCCTCGCATTCCATCGCCTTCAGGATGGCCGCGCCGCGGTCGGAGGCGTCGTGGCTATTGTCGAGCTTGTAGACCCTCTTCCTGAACCAGTCGTAGGTGTTCAGGGTGTTGAACGAGACGCAGGGGCTGAGCACGTCTATAATGGCGAAGCCCCCGTGGGCTATCCCGCCCTTTATCAGCTCCGCGAGCTGCGCGGGCTCCCCGGCGAATCCCCTGGCGACGTAGGTGGCGCCCGCGCTTATGGCGAGCGAGACGGGGTTCAGCGGGGACTCGATGTCGCCGAAGGGCGTCGACTTGGTCTTCGCGCCCATCATGCTCGTCGGGGAAGCCTGGCCGGTGGTGAGGCCGTATATCTCGTTGTTCATGACTATGTAGGTCATGTCGATGTTCCTCCGCGCGGAGTGCACCAGGTGGCCTCCGCCTATTCCGTAGCCGTCGCCGTCCCCGCCCGTGCCTATCACGGTGAGGTCGTCGTTGGCGAGCTTCGCGCCGGACGCGACGGGGAGCAGCCTGCCGTGCAGGCTGTCGATCCCGTAGGTGCTGAACGAGTGCGGCATCGCGGAACTGCACCCTATCCCTGAGACTATGAGCAGCCTGCTCTTCTCGATGCCGAGCTCCGTGAGCGCCTTGTTCAGCATCGCGCTGACGACGTGGTCCCCGCAGCCGGGGCACCACACCGGCTTCGTTCCCGACGCGTAGGGCTGCTTCGGTTGCGCGCCGGGTTGTTCGTCTGCCATTGGATCACAAGTTCTTAATTTCCTCCTTCGCCCTTGCGGCGATCTCCTCCCCGGTGATCGCCTCCCCGTCGTACTTCAGGATCCTTCTCGGCATGTCGATCCCCGTTGCGGACTTGACCACCTGGGCGAGCTGCGCCGTGAAGTTGCACTCGACGTCGATGAGCTTCCTGCCCGGAAAGCGCGGCCTTCGCCTTCTCGCCGTCGAGCGGCATCAGGTATTTGAACGATATCAGTCCGAAGTCGAGGCCCTGCTTCTTCAGCAGGTCGACCGCCTCCATGGCAGACTCGGTGGTCGAACCGAAGGTCACGAGATGGTATTCGGCGCCGCCGTTCACGACCTCGGGGACGAACACAGTCTCGTTCCTAAGCATCGTGTCGATCTTCCTCATCCTCTTCTCCTGCATCCTCTTCCTCATCAGGACGTGCTCGTCGATTCCAGAGAGGACGTCGCTAACGAGGTCGCCGTACTCGTTGTGCTCGTAGCTCGGCGCCACGAACTCGAGCCCCGGCGTTCCCGGCATCGACCTCGGGGATATCCCGTCCTCGGTGAGCGCATACCTCTTGAACCGCCCTCCGTCCGCGGCGGGTTTATCCGCAATGCTTCCCCTGTCGATCCTTATGGAATCGAAGCCGAACCCGTCCACGCTCTCGACGTGCTCGGAGAGGTACTGGTCGAGCAGTATCAGGACCGGACACTGGTAGCGTTCGGCAAGGTTGAACGCGTCGCTTCCGACAATGAAGCACTCGTCGACGCTTCTCGGCGCGACGACGATCCTCGGAAACTCCCCCTGGGAGGCGTGCATGACGAAGAGCAGGTCGCCCTGCTCGGTCTTCGAGGGAAGGCCCGTGCTAGGGCCGGTCCTCTGCGAGTCGACCACTACTATTGGGACCTCCATCATCCCAGCCATGCCAAGCGCCTCGACCATCAGCGAGAATCCGCCCCCGCTGGTTCCGCACATGGCGCGGACCCCCGCGTGCGCCGCGCCTATCGTCATGTTGATCGCGGCTATCTCGTCCTCGGTCTGCTTGAACATCGTCCCCCTGTCCTCGTGCGCCGCGAACCAGTGCATTATCCCCGTCGCCGGGGTCATGGGGTATGCGGCGTAGAACTTGCATCCGCCCGCGTATGCCCCGACCGCGAGGGCGGAGTTGCCGTCGATCACGTACCTTGCCTTTCCGTCGCCCTTCAGCGAACACACTGGCTTTACTCCTTCGTAGCCGTATCCGGCGGAAGCGGACTTCACGTTGCCGTCAACCGCCTGCTGGCCCTTCCTCGAGAACATTCCGTTAAGCACGTCGTCCATGACTTTCAGGTCGATGCCCACGAGCCCGAGGACCGCGCCGATGGCGACGACGTTGCGCATTATCGCGTCCCCGCCCGTCTTGAGCGCTATGTCAAGAAGGGGTATGGGCAGCGCCCTGTACTTATTCAAATCGACCTGGTCCAGGCTCACCTTCGAAGGGTCGTATATTATCGTGGCGCCGTCGCGCAGGTGGCTCCGCTGGTGAGTTATCGAGTCCTGGTTCAGCGCGACGAGTATGTCTATGCCTTCGCCGTGGCTCCACGGCTTCTCTTCGGAGATGCGCACCTGGTACCAGACGTGCCCGCCGCGTATCACGGACTGGTAGCCGCGGTGCCCGAAGACCTGGAGCCCGCTCCTAGTGGCGACCTTCGCGAGCAGCGCCCCGCTGGATTCGACGCCGTCGCCGTTCGCTCCCGATATCCTTACAGAAACGCTAGTCATCTCCCCTCCTTTGTCGGTGGTTCCCTTGAATTCCTGAAGTGCGCCGTTACACCATTTGCCGCGTGCGGTTTATAATACCGAGTGCCGAGGTTAGCTCTTTGACGTTCAAATAGGAAAAGAAGGGCGCCTTCCGCGATGCCCTCAGATCTTCCTGAGTTTCCTCAGGGCCCTGCCGATCTCCCTGTCGGCCTTCCCGATGTGCTCGGAGACTATGTCCAGGTTCTCTATGAGCCCGAAGCCCGCGTCGGTGCTGGTCTTCTTGGCTATGCTCCTGGCTATCGCGTTCACTTTCCTCTGGTGCGCGATCAGGCTCCGCGACATCTCTCCCAGCGTCCGATACTCCTTCAGGAGCGTGTCCTTCCCGCGCCTCTTTCCTTCGGCCATGATATCCCTGGACTCTAGGCTATTTCAAAGCTTAAATTACCATCGCAGGGCGTTCTCAGAGCAGGTGCCACTTCTTCAGTTCGCCGATCGCCCTGTTCTCGTGCCCCTGCCTGACCATCAGGTAGTCCCCGCCGACAAGATAACCCACCTTGCTCTTCGTCATGTTCTCCATGATCTTCTTGTCGCATTCCATCCTGTTCGTGTTCTTCATGATGAATACGAAACTCCCCGGTGCTTTTTCTATTGTCATCAGTTCACTTACAATAATGATCTGTCGTTCTGATACTTATGGTAGTGCCTCGCGCGGCCTTCGCGGGCTCGGCCCTCTTATTGGAGAAATTGCGCTGCGACTCCTTATCGGGCGGCAGGATCCTAGAGCCTTAATTCGAACTTCTCCGGGACGTCGTCCGCCTTCAGGACAATCGTGTTCGGGTGCTTCGGTCTGCGCCTTGGAAGCATTGAAGCCATCCACTTTCCGGGTATCCTAAACAGGCTGCCTATGTTGCCTTCCCCGTCTACGGAAGCCCATATGACAAAGTCTGTCCTGTTGTTTGCCACCTGCCTGAGAGTCCCTGCCGAAAGGACCATCGAACCATTGGTGGAAAACTTGAATTCGTACCTCTTTCCCCTCGAATCCCTAGCGTCGAACGGTTCCGATTCGGTCGGAAACGGGTTTATGATGAGATTGAGCCTTTCGGCCAGCTGCACTTCCGCTTTCCTTATGGGTTCGGTGGCGCCCGGCGCCTCCGCTCTCGCGGCCGATCTGTAATTGGGCGTCTTGACTCCCCCGGCGGCTTTGAACTTTCCTGCGGAGAGGGTCGTCAGAGCCCGGTCCGCCCGGGGGGTGCTGGGCCTTGCGGTAAGTTCGATGCCTTCCGCGGACGCGGGCCCCTCCGCCGGGATGGCGCCCTGGCCCTGCTTGGCCTGGGCGTTGGTCTTGGCCGTAAGGTTGTTGAGCGCCCGCTGCATCGAACTGATGACCAGCTTAGTGCTTCCGCTCGTGAAGTCGAAGGAGCTGATATCAGAGTTTGCGAAGAGGAGCAGGACCATGCCGAACAGCAGCGCGATCAAGGTGGTTGCGTTGTTCATGAAGAATCCGATTATTATGAAGAGGAACCCGGCAAGGATCCTGGATAGCATGACCCATGCGGGCATGCCTGCGCCGTCCGTTCCATTCTCCACTTTTCCGGCCATAACCGCCCCGGATATACCACAACTGCGAGTCTTATATCACTTGCGCAGGTCGGCTTTTTGTGCCGCGGCGCCCGCGGCGGAACCTTTCCAAGATTTAAATTCTCGCTACCAAATAGGCCATGTGTTATCATGGCATCCGGCTTGAAAAAGGAAGTGCCCTTCAACCTCCAGAAAGGGGAGAAGGTGCTTGAGGAGATAGAACCGCAGAAGAACGGGTTCGTGTGGGCGAGGGTGCTCCGCGGCATAGTTCCCGCCGCATTGATATGCGCGATCGCGGGGATCTACATAACCCTTGGCGCCTCCGCGGTGCA
The DNA here is from genome assembly GCA_963752955.1 of uncultured archaeon. Lineage (GTDB taxonomy): Archaea > Micrarchaeota > Micrarchaeia > Micrarchaeales > CABMGC01 > CABMGC01. The sequence goes on along the minus strand of CAVWAD010000004.1, from coordinate 441,512 downwards.
TCTAGGCTTTTGGTTCGGCGTCGGCGCCACGGTTGCCCTTTTCCTGTTCGTCCTGCTGGTGATCGTCGCGTTCGCGTTCGTCGCGTACGGCAAGTTCATGTACTGGGTGACCAACTACAGGGTCATCGGCAGGCGCGGCGTGATCGGCTACAGCATCGATTCCATACCGCTGGAGAACATCACGGACATAATCATAGGAAGGAGCATACCCGAGCGCATCCTGGGCCTGTCCTCCCTGAGGATAATCCCAATAGGCGGCACTTCGATAAGCTACGGAAAGTACGGAGGCATGAGCAGCGCGAACTACTTCCCGGCGCTGCAGCCGGACCACGCGAAGGAGCTGCAGGAGAGGATCTTCGACCTGCGCAACAAGCGCAAGAAGGAGACGGGCAGGGTACTGTAGCATGCGGATAAGAGTAGCGGTAGTCCCGAACGCCAAGACCCCGGAGATCCTGAAGGTCGGGGAGGGCGAGTACAGGGTCAGGGTAAACGCCCGCGCAACGGAGGGGAGGGCGAACGAGCGCCTGATCGAGCTGCTGGCCGGGCACTTCGGGATCCCGAAGTCCCGCGTAAGGATAATCAGGGGCGTCCGCGGAAGGAACAAGGTAGTGGAGGTGGCCGTCTAATGCTGCGCCGCCCTCCGCATGGAGAGACTCAGGACGGCTTGGCCTTGGTTTTCCAGAGGTAGTAGTTGAGTCCGTCCAGGAGGCCCCTGACGGAGGCGTCGATGATGTTCTTCGAGACGCCCATCGTCCTCCATCTTGAAGCGCCGTCGGAGAACTCTATGGTCACCCTGACGACGCTCGCGGTGTTCTTCACCTCTTCGGGCAGTATTACCCTGTAGTCGGTCAGGAATACCTTCGAGAGCGCGGGGTAGACCCGGTTCAGGGCCTTTCTCAGGGCGGAATCTATCGCGTCCACGGGGCCCGAGCCTTCCGAGGTCTCGGAGATTCCGTTCACTTCGATGCTCGCGGTGTTTGACCTGCTGTCCGAGGTCACCTTCCAGCTCTTCAGGTCGACGAACTCGTTGTAGATCCCTATCTCCTTGGCCAGGACCAGGAATGCCGACTCGGGGGCGAGGTCGAAGCTGTAGCCCGACTTCTCGAGGGCTTTTATCTTGCCGAGGGCCTCCTTGACCTTCGCATCGGACTTCGCGACGCTCACTCCCCGCGCCTTGGCGTAGCCGACCAGGCTGCTGGCCCCGCTTAGCTCAGAGATTATTATCTTCCTCGAGTTGCCGATGCTCTCCGGATCGATGTGCTCGTATGCCCTGGGGTCCTTGAGCACCGCGTCCGCGTGTATCCCGCCCTTGTGCGCGAAGGCGTCCCTGCCCACGAAAGGCTGGAAGGGGTTCGGCTCCCGCCCGCTTATGAGGTACACGAGTTCGGAGACGTCCCTTATCCTTGCGAGGCTCCTGCCGCCGAGGACGCGCAGCCCCAGCTTCAGGTTCAGCGAGGGCAGTATCTGTACGAGGTCCGCGTTCCCCGCCCTCTCGCCCAGGCCGTTGATTGTTCCCTGCACGTGCGTGGCGCCGGCCATCACGGCCGCGAGAGTGTTTGCGACCGCGCATCCGCAGTCGTTGTGCGCATGGATCCCCATCCTCGCGCCCACTGACTTGGATACGGCCCGGGTTATCTCCTCGATCTGGTGCGGAAGGGTCCCGCCGTTGGTGTCGGCGAGCACCAGCGTGTCGCTCCCGGCCCGCTCGGCGGTCTCGAGCACGGACATGGCATAATGATTGTTGTCGAGGAACCCCTGGTAGAAATGCTCCGCGTCGAAGATCACCCTCAGGCCGTGGGCCTTCAGGTAGGAGACGGAGTCATAGACGAGCTTCAGGTTAGTCTCTTCGTCCACCCTGAGCACGTTCCTCACGTGAAGAAGCCATGATTTCCCGAAGATCACGGCGACGTCCGCGCGCGAGTCGATTATCGCGTTGAGGTTCTCGTCGGACTCCGGCCTGCGGTCCTTGTGGAGCGTGCTCCCGAAAGCCGCCATCTTGGCGCGGCCGAGCCCGCACTTTGCGATCTCTTCGAAAAAAAGCCTGTCCTTAGGATTCGACCCTGGCCATCCGCCCTCGATGTAGTCGACGCCGAGTTCGTCGAGTGCCTGCGCGATCCTTACCTTGTCCTTCAGAGTGAAGGAAACGTCAGTAGACTGGGCTCCGTCCCTTAGCGTCGTGTCGAGGGTCTCGACGTAGTTCGAATTTCCAAGGCATCACCAAACAGGAATAGATAATGCCCGGCAAGCGATATAAAGGTGACGTACGGCGGTATTGGCGCTTTGGTCTGCCGCGCACAGTGCGGTTCCGGAGTCGCAATCAAATAATAAATACTTTCGTTTATCCAAGATAACTGATTGGATGGGACTAACATACGCGACGATAAGGGTCAAGGACCTGAGGAAGTCGACGGACTTCTACATGAAATACCTGGGAATGAAGATCACGGGCAGGAGGAGCTGGATTCCTGGCGAGAGGGTCGTGATGCTCGTCTCCAAGGACACTGGACAGCACCTGAACCTGATGCACTTCTCCAAGGGCTGCAAGCTCTACGAACCATACAAGACGGGATCGGAGATGGACCACTTGATGTTCGAGGTCGGCGACGCAAGGAAGTTGTATGACAAGTTGGTCGCGAAGGACGCACCCATAGCGATGAAGCTGTGGGAGGAAAAGGGCTTCGCCCTGGGTTTCGTGAAGGACCCAAATGGGATTTGGATAGGGCTCAGGAGCAGCAAGCATAGATAGGAGACTCGCGGCGGAATACGATCACCATAGCTCGATAAAATGGAAGAGTTTCCAGAAGCTCGTACAGATTAAGCCCGAGACTGCTATTGCCATAACTGGTAATGGCTCACTTGAGTCAAATATCCAAAGAGCAGCGAAATATATATCAAAGCTTAAGTCGCCTCTTTATGTGGTCTCGCTAAGGGAAAAAACGTATGATGTGATATTAAACGTAAATAAATAGTGGTTATATGATTGGCTATAGAAAAATGCTAGATAATATCAAGGCGCTAAAGAAAAAAGGATATATCAAAACGCACAGGTCTGGAAATACTGGAATCGGTAAGACGCTAGAAGATCAGCTAGGCATAAAGGAAAATAATATTCCAGGCCCAAACGGGAGAATGGTCGAACTTAAATCAGGAAGAAAGAATGCCACGAGTATGCTCACTTTGTTTACCAAATCACCATTACCTTCAAAAGCGAATTCAATGCTTCTTGAGTCTGTAGGTTACAAAACTAAAAACAATAGAAAGGAATTGCACACCACGCTAAATGCTAATACCTATAATAAGCTGAAAGGAAAGACCGGCCTGAAGATTGGCGTAAAGAAGAACAAATTGGTTATCCTGGATGTTAGAGGTAAAGAATATGGTTATTGGGATAAAAACTCTCTACAGACTTCTTTTGAGAGAAAACTGCCTAAGATAATGTATGTAAAGGCAGATTCTAGAGGCAGTGGAAGCAAGGAAGAACTATGGTATAATGAAGCATGGCTGCTAAGTGGATTTAGTTTCAGTAACTTCATAAAACTGCTAAAGGAAGGAGTTATTCTTGTAGATGTTAGAATAGGGCAGTATTCTGACGGAAGACCGCACGATCATGGAACTGGTTTTAGAGTAAGCCCAAATAAGTTGGATATGTGCTTCAGTAAGAGAAAGAGAATAGTTTAGACTATTTCTGGAGGCTTCCAGAAATCCAAGATATATTCGAAGGTCGTGCCTAGTTTGATATAGTTGTTAGGCCATCCGAAGATTCCAACTCCATTAACTAAATTTCGTTTGTCCCAAATCATGACGTTTCTTAGCTCATATCCTACTGCGTTCATTTCTTCGATTATATAAGAATGCAATGGCTCTCTCTTGCCATATTTCACAGCATCGACCCAAGGATCATTTATGTTTATTACAGAATGACCTTTCTGTTTCAAGAAAGGAAGTATGCCCTTGTATATCTGAGCTAGTTCTTTTGCAAAGATTCTTGACGGAAGAATACCCAAGTCTCTGGAATCATTAGAATACTGCTGATTTTTGCCATAATGCTCATTTTCTCTATCAGTGGCTCTCATGCTCTTGTTTTTTCTTGCTCTATTTAACATATCTGCGTATGGCGGAGAGGTTACTATAAGTGAAATTGTTTCTTTCTCGAAATAATTAGGAATATCCCTCGCATCGGCATTAATTGGCAACTGGCAGGGCTTGTCCTGAGTAAAATTAGATATTCTCGATTGTAGAAGTCTTTTCTTGGCATAATCTACATATTCTTTTTTAATATCGAAACCTACTGCATTTCTGTTAGTGTCAGCCGCTGCTACCAACGTTGTACCTATGCCTGCGAAAGGATCTAATACCAATTCACCTTCATGTGTAAAAAGTTGAATTACTCTCTTCGGTAAACCAATCGGAAATACTGCAGGATGTATGGTCTTGTCTCTGACATCTCTCTTTTCATATGCAAATTCCCAAATTCCGACTTGACTTTTAACCCATTCTTTTGGCGTCAGACAGTTTATGTGATTTGTTGGGCAACTGCATATTTTAGTGTATCCTATCTTCAATTTCTGAGGCGCAACTTTTTGTTGCAGTTCAGCAGCTACGGAAACTGCGTTTTTCATAAATATGCCCATATTCATATGATATCCTAATCTTATATATTTGTTGTACCTTTCGAAAGCCTTGTCTTCAGAGTCAGGACTTAGCTTCTCATCCTGCCTTGTAGTCGGCGGATGGTTTCCATCCCGCCATTGGAGAAAGCGTGGTCTATCTCGCCGTAAAGCTGCTCGTTGTCCTTCGCTATGTATCGCATGGTCGTGCTGGGCGCAGAATGCCTTGCGAACCTGCTCGTCAGCACTATGTTGCCGTTGGTCGATTTGGCAAACCTGGTTATCGCATAGTGCCTTAGGCTGTGCGTCGTCAGGCGGTGTAGACCTCGCGATGCCTTGCCTGGGAAATTCTCTTCTGAATAGTCGTAAATCTGGTCAAGGCCCGCCTTTATTGCGGTCTCTCTGAAAATCCTTCTTACGTAATGGACGTCGATATATGGCACATTGTTGTGGTTGTTGTCGTTTTCCTTGAAAAAGATGTGACCGCCCGCCGACTCTATCTCGGCGAGGTGTCCGTTTACGTATTCTATGGTCTCCTTGAAGAGTTCCAGCGGTATCTTTAGAGAGTCGGACACCGCTGACTTTTCGCTCTTTATTGTGATTTCTCGCCTGTCGAAGTTGATGTTGCCCAGGTGCAACTTGCTAACTTCGCCGATTCGAAATCCGAGATATGCCTGGTAACTGAAAAATAGCCTGAACTTTTCGTTCGGGACAGTTCTCAAGAACTGTCGTAGCTCAAGTTCAGTGAAGCCCTTGTTTATCGAGCCGTACTTAGGAGTTTTCCGCTTTCCAGCGAATCTCCTAACGTACGCCTTGTGGAGAATTGACTGAAGCTCTTCGAGCTTCGACTGAGGCAGCGCGGACGCTGCGTTCCTGACTGAATCCAACAATCCTGCAAATTCGAACCCGCTTTTTCCTTTTTCTGTTTTTGCCCTAGACAAATCTGAACCCAGATTTGTCGTCGGAGAAACATGGCGCCAGGGCAGGGATTTGAACCCTGAAGCCCCGCGAGGGGCACCGGTTTTCCATGCATCACGAATCAGCTCTTGAGACGCTCTGCGCTCAAGACCGGCGCATTTACCAGACTCTGCCACCCTGGCACAGTTATGCATTTGCCCTTTCGAGGTATATAAATATGACCGTGACTTGATAAAGTCAAGAAAACGTCATCTATAAATACTATTGTTTCCATATCATCATAGGATGATTGGGTGACTATTTGCGACCACTGCGGCTCTAAGGATATTGCGAAGAAAGGTATGCGCTACAATACTTCAGGCGCGAAGCAGAAATTCTTCTGCCACAACTGCAACACCTGGTTTGTAATTGATGACGGATTCAAATGGATGCATTTCAACCCTAAAGATATTGTCCGTGCCTTAGACGAATACGCAGATGGAGCGTCCTTGAAAAAGATCCAAAAACATCTATCGCAGCATGACGATGTTGAGGTTTCAAGGTGGACAATCCGAAACTGGGTGGTAAAGTATGCCTATCTTTTAAAAAAACCGAGACGAGATTTGGTGTTCCAAAGATTAAGGGCCGCATCCATTACGACGAAAAATATGTAAGAGTGAAGGGCCATTGGGAATTTAGGTTGACTGCCCTCGATAACAAGACCAAGTTTGTCCTTGCGGATGATGTTGTCGTTGATAGGACAATCGCTGCCTGCCTTGCCTTTCTAAGAGTCATAAAGGTTTGGTGCTATGCCCAGATATTGGAACGCTATCGAAAAGAGCGAACGAAACCTTTTGGGAAAAGGCACCTGATAACATTCGTCTCGGATAAATTTGCCATCTATAAAATTGTGTGGAAGAAACTGTTCTATGGGGTTACGGAACTTAAATTTGGCGTTCCGATTGCGTGCAAGAAATATGGACGGGAACACAATAACAATCCAGTGGAACGGCATAATAGAGAGATTGGCAGAAGAGTCGAAGCCCTTAACGTATTCCAGACGCACCAAGGCGCATCTACAACATTGACCCTTTGCAAATTCATATACAACTATGTCACACCGCACAATAGTCTTGGTGGTAGGACCCCTGCCGAAGCGGCAGAACTAAATTTGTCTCTTGGTAAGAACAAGCTCTTAGACCTTATCCATCTAGCACGAAAGATAGAGATGACGAAATATTGACTTTATCCCGTGACTTCGTCTTAGGATTAGTACTGCGCTAAAGATCTTCGTAAATCTTGCTTCTGTGACCCAGCTTGACCACGAAGATCACCATCTTCTTGTTTTCGATGTCCAGTATAACTCTGTAGTCCCCCACCCTGAGGCTGAAGAGCGACACTCCGTGCAACCGTTTCACATAAGTAAACGGGTCTTCAGATATGCTTTCCACTCTTGAAATTATCCTAGAGGCCATGCTTTTCCCAAGCAGTTCTAAATTCTTTCTAGAACGTTCGGACCAGATGACTTGATAGTTCATTAAGTCACCTGACGGACAATAGTATCTTTTCCAGTCAAATAATCAAAATACTTCCATGCTCGACATTGTGCACAGTTTGGTTCGTAATCAGGACATCTAGTTCCCCAATTCCTTCTCATCCACCTTCTAAATTTTGTTTCGAAGTTTTCCAATCTAAACACCTTTCAATTAGAGGATGCCCTTGCATCTAGGAAAGGGATTTTCATCCAATCCCTAGCTTCTTCTTCAATTCTTTTGTGGTGTAAGTCCTTCCGGCCTTTATGTTGGCCAGACCTTGTTCTATTCCCTTTATCTCCTCTTCAGAGAGGGGTTCGCTATCGATTCCTCCCGCAATGAGCCTTTCAATCACCTTCGCATAGGATTCCCTGGGGTAGATCTTCAATTTCTCCAACTTATCCTTCAGGGTGCGATGCACTTGAATCGTGGTTTCCATGTTTACCAATATATAGCTATAGATATATATTGCTTTCTATATAACTTATCATGCCGCATGCTTCTTGCACTCCGCGAGGAAGTCGACTATGCGCTGGTCCACCATGACGTGCCTCCTCTCGATGCGCCGCCTCAGCACTATCCCCGCTAGCGTCGTGCACCTGCTCAGCGCGACGTAGAGCTGCCCGTGCGCGAACGTCCCCTCGCCGAGGTCTATTATCACGCGGTCGAAGGTCTTGCCCTGGCTCTTGTGTATGGTCACCGCCCACGCGAGAGTCATCGGGTACTGCGTGAATCCGCCCATCGGCTCCGACATCAGCCTGCCCGCCTTGTTGTCGTACGAGAACTTGAATAGCTTCCACGCGTACGGGACGACTATCGCCTGTGTCCCGTCGGCGAACTCGACCACGATGACGTCGTGCGCTCCAGCGTGCTGGTTTACGCTGACGATCCTGCCGATGCTCCCGTTCACCCACCTCTTGTCCGGGTCGTTGTTGAGCATCATGACCTGCGCGTTCTCCTTGATGACGAGTTTCTCGTCGGCCGGGAGCGCGCGCCTGTCCAGCTCCCCAGTCGAGTGCGCGCCGTAGGAGTACTCCCTTCCGCTTATCTGCGCCAGTCGCCTGCCGTTTATCGAGTCGGCGAGCCTGTTCGTCGTCGTGAGCGTCACGCACATGTCGGTGTCCTTCGGCACGAACGCCGGGTCGTACCGGGCGTTGAGCTCCCTGAGGTGCGCGTCGGTGAAGGTGTTGTTCCTTATGGCGTCGAAGAGCTCTATCGTCCTCTCGTCCTTCTGGCGGTAGTGCGTCCTGAGCTCGATGAATCCGAAGCGCAGCCCCTCGAACGCCCTCGAGTCGAAGAAGTACTGGCTCCTGTAGTGCCCCTTGAATATCTCCTTCTCCCCCTCCGTGACTACCGGGGGGAGCTGGTACAGGTCGCCGAGGAAGATCATCTGCACCCCGCCGAACGGTAGCCTGCCGTCCCGCCCGTTGAGCCTCAGGAACCTGTCCACGCAGTCGAGCAGGTCGGCCCTCACCATCGATATCTCGTCGACCACTATCGCGTCCACCGACCTGTACTTCCTCGCGGCGTACGCGTTGAGCTTCCTGACGGTGTCGGGGGTGACGTCCGGCTTGAAGCGGAAGAAGGAGTGTATCGTCTGCCCCCTCACGTTGAGCGCGGCGACGCCCGTCGGCGCCAGCACGGCCACGTTCTTGGAGGTCGTGCGCCTGAAGTACGCCAGTAGCGTCGACTTGCCCGTCCCCGCCTCCCCGGTGATGAAGAGGTTCCTGGATCCTCCCATGGCGGCAAGGGCCCTGCGGAAGTCCCCGCTGAGCTCTATGCCAAGCGATTCGTCGGAGAGCGAGTTTTGTAGTCCCATGGCGGATGCACCTCGGGGCAGGGTTCAGTAGAAGCTCCAGAGAAGGACTGAGAACAGCAGCAGCACTGCCGTTATCAGCGCGGCCTTCTGGAACCTCACCTTTATTCTGAGGTTCCACAGCTGCTTGTTGGCCAGCGACGTGAACAGGGTCAGCAGCACGCCAATGGCGGTTCCGAGCAGCAGGCTGTTTATCCTCGCGCCGTACACAAGCACGGAGAACCCGCTGAAGTAGCCGAAGTACCACAGGAAGTACACCGAGACGGCGGTTATGCCGTAGACGAGCAGGAGGTGCATCGCTATCTTCTTGTGCCTGGCGTAGTCGTCGTACCTGTTCTTCTTCCTCAGGTACTTCTTGATCTCGTCCTCGGTCCACACGCCCGTCAGGTAGAGCATGGCGCCGATCCAGAGGCCGGTCACTATGTCGTTCACGCCGAAGTATCTGGCGACCGCGATCCCGGCGGCGGCCGCGACTATGCAGGGGCAGAACGCCTGCGCCATGCTGAGCACGGCCGTGAAGGCCAGCAGGAAATAGACAATCTGGTGCGACCTCATCGATTCACTCCGACTCGCTGCGATTCTCGCTTCGGTATGACATCTCCCTGCAAGATATTTAATGCCTGCAGTGCCGTTGCGGCGCGGCGGCGGCTTCCGGTTTCCGAGCGCAAGGCTTAAAAAAATGAACATGGAAGGGGTAAGCGGGATATCGATGGCCAGATTATCTAACTTCGTCGCTGTCTTCGGGGCATTCCTTCTACTGATGTCGCTCTCCGTCTCGGCGCAGTACGGCTACGGGACCTCCATCATCTCGGTCTCGCCCAACCCGGTAAGCGTGGCGGTTGGGGCGGCCGCGATAGTGAACTACACGGTCAACCTGGCGAGCGGCAGCACGTGGGGCACGAACCTCGTCGTGGTGAACCAGACCCAGCTGGCCGCGCAGGGCATCACGCTCGGCGTAAGCAACCCCAGCGGCGACCCTCCGTTCTCGGGCCAGCTTATGATAATCACTACATCCTCTGTCGCGCCGCGCTCCTACGGCCTGGTGCTGAGGGCGACGGGTGACGACCCGTCCGCCAGCGACGTGATCCTCATGGTGAACGTGGCCTCGCCCGCAACGACCTCCGTGGCGCCGACTACGACGGCGGCCGCGACCACCACGGCCGTGAACGCGACGAACGCAACAACCACTGCGCCCGTAACCACGCAACAGACGAGCGTTCCGACAACCGTCCCGGCTACGACCACGGTCGCGCCCGTTTACTATCCTCCTTCGAATAACCTGGCGCTGTACTCTTCCGCGCTGATAGCGGTGATCGCCATCGCGGCCGCGGGCCTGATGCTTGTGAAAAAGTCGGCGTTCGCACGGCTCGTATTCGCGGGCGCGGCGCTGATACTCATAGGCACGGTCGCGTGGCTCTACGGGGACTACGCCGGAGGCCTGATGCAGTACATTTGGGGAGGCGTGGCGGCCATAATACTGGGAATTATAGTCTGGCTGCTGGGCGACCTCAGGGGAGGGGCGTTCAAGTACGCGAAGCCCGCTGCGCTGGTCGCGGTCGGAGTGATCCTGATACTCGCGGGAACGGGCGCGTGGCTCTACGGGGACTACTATGGCGGGGGCAGCCCGATGTACGTGTGGTCCGGAGTGGCGCTCATAATAATCGGGACCGTCGTGTGGCTCTACGGGGACTACATGGTCGGCGCCTTCAGGAAGTGAGGGTCGCGCATCCGCGCCTCTCCGGCGCGGCACTTCCTGCGCAAAAAAAGCTACTGGCGAAGTTCATGGTTAGGCGCGACGCGATCTTCATCAGGAAAGCGATTGGACTCGCATCGGGCAGGTAAAAACAGGCGCCCTGACTCGGCCAGGGACGCAAGGGGAGAGGGGTTGCCCCTCTCCGCCAGACCTCAGAAACAGGCGCTCAGATCTTCAGGTCGATCCCGAACATCTTCATTCCGAAGTATATCAGGACCAGGCCCACGAACGCGAGCAGTATGCCGGTCAGGTTCGCCAGCACCAGCAGCGCGCCCACTATCGTTATGATCGCCGCCACCAAAGTCCTGGTATTCAGGCCGAGCCTGTTCAGCTCCTTCTCCGCAGTCTGCCTGTCCGCAGCCACCCTGCTTGACACGTTCCTCCTAGTTGCTCTTCTTTTTGTCGGCATAAAATCACTCGTTCATAATCTTGATCGCAAAAACGCAAACCCTGCCCGTATCCCAGCCCTTGCTTACGCAGATAAAACAGAAAAATAGGCCTTGGCCCTTCGGCCAAGACCTCCGAAACGGATTCCGCAGTCCGGAGCCCTTACCTTCTCCTGGCGGACTTCTTGTTCCCGGCGAAGATCACTACCAGGCCTATCAGCGCTACGATAATGCCTCCTATCTCGATTATCTGCGCGTTGTAGCAGCTCTGCACGCCCGAGCCTCCGAAGAGCGAGGTGAAGAAGTTCGCCACCTGCCCCCAGGTCGAACTGCACTGGCTTACCTGAACGTAGCCATTCCCTGCCACTATCGCTCCCGCCGCCACAAGAATTATTCCCGTAACTGCTTTCCATATGTCCATTTCAATCCCAAAAGTACTCCACAATTTGACTATATAAATCTATCGTTTTGCTTTGCCTTTGCGCGCCATCGGACTCCGGGAAGAAGACGCGACGCACTCTGCGCAAACTTTATCAAACAATCCTGCAAAATCAGATAAGTGGGGCGATGGACCTGCTTTGCGTGCGCGGAACCAGATTCGAGGTCGACGGGAGCGCGCTGCTCGAGGACGGCAGTAGGGCGGAGCCAGACCGCCGGCTGCTCTCGGAGATGAAGGGCGTGCTCTTCGACCCTTCGGCGACCGAGGGCGCCGGGGGCGACAGGGCCGTCTACTTCATGTACCGGGGCGCGGGGGTCGCCAAGAACAGGGACGTCTTCGACGCGAGCAGGATCAGGCACGACATCACGGTCATCCCGAGCATGGAGTACGGAGGGGAGTTCAACAAGACCCTCGGCCACTACCATCCCGAAGCCGAGCCCGGCCTATCGTACCCCGAGCTCTACGAGGTGCTTTCCGGCGAGGTGACGTTCCTCCTACAGAAGCGCCTGCCTGATGACGGGCTGGAGCTCGCGCTCGTCGGCGCCAGGGCGGGGGGGAGGATCATCGTGCCGCCCAACTACGGCCACATAATGGTAAACACGGGCCGGGCGACGCTGGTCACCGCGAATCTCGTGAACTCGGAGTTCAAGTCGGACTACGGTCCTATAGGGATAAAGAGGGGCGGCGCCATCTACGCGATGGCCGACGGGAAGATGGTGCTGAACAGGAACTACCGCAGGCTCTCGATAACCGAGCCGGAGCTCCCCGACACCGGTTTCATGGACGGCTTCCCAAGCATATACGACGCCTTCCTCGCCGACCAGGGGCCCTTCGGGTTCCTCAGCAGGCCGAGCGAACTGGGCTGGACCGGCTGAGACAACGTTTCCTCGCTCGCGCCGCGACTTGAATAGGGTGTGGTGTGCCGTAGCCTCTCTTCTGTTTTAGGTGGCATTCGACTTAGCGGCATTTGCCTTGCACGCTCACTGCGCGCGCATCGGCACGTTCCACGCACACGCGCACGCTCGTCGCGTCATCGCTTCATGTGCGCCAGTGCTTGCGTTTCTGTTCCGAATCGGGCCTTGGACCCGTGCGCGCTCCGCGTGGAGAGAGCTTCCTCAGTCTTTCGACCGTGAGCCACCCGCACACCACGTATTTTTATTGTTTGTTTTCTATATAAAGCCTATGTTAGCGCTTCTAGACGTCCCGTGGGCAAGCTCGCTGCTTATGGAGCTGGTGGTCTTCGCCGCTGCGGTGGCGGTAATATTCATAATCTTCAAGGTGGGAAAGCTCTTCTTCAAGCTCGTCTTCGGGATCGTCGCCAACAGCCTGCTCGGCATCGTCATCATATTCGTGGCGAACTACGTGCTGAACATGAACATACCACTGACCCTGCAGACGATGCTGCCGACCGCCATATTCGGCATTCCGGGGATAGGCACGATAATCCTGCTCAAGCTTCTCGGGGTCCCCGTCTGACGGCGAACGCAACGGAGGTCCATAATCAAAGTGACCTTCTTCTGACTAGTCCTGGCCCGTTCGCAACGGGCATATGGTGGTAAGGAAGTAGGCGAAAAATGACGCAGTAAGGACGGGACAGAAGAAAGACGATTTCTCGAATTAACCTTAAATACCGCTGGAACCAATGCCCTTTGTGGTAAGATGACACGGCGCGCGCGTGCAACCCATAAAACAGATCTAATAAAGACCGCTCCCTACCCAGAGCTTTCGGAGCTTTCGGAAAGTCTAATCAAGTTCCCTGAGGCGGAGCACTCTGGAATTGTGCACCTAGCCGGCAACCCTTTCATATACGACATTTCAGGAAGCGACAAGAAGTGGCTCAGGGTCTCGTTCTTCGGTCAGGACGAAATGAGCATTCTCCCATACCTTAACGAGCTGATGACTTACGAGCCGTTCTGCACTTATAAGCGCAGAGTCGGCAGCGGGATAGGGGTGACCTATGAGTGGAATCGCAGCGACCAAGAGGGCCGACTCAATTATCTGCGGAGAGATTCAGCTGTCTCCGAACTGATGAGGATAGTGCGCTAATCCACCACGTACGAAATGTCATAGGGGCTGGAGACCGTAACCTGATTGCGAGGCGGGTCCGATTACTTCGCCAGCTCCACGTCCGCCTTGCTCACGGTCTTCCTCTTTGCGTGGCCCGCGAGCCTGACCGCCTTGTTCGCCACGGAGTAGGAGAAGGCAGTTATTAGGTCAGCCAGCTCGGCCGCCGCGTCGTCGCTGACCCGCTCCGCGCCGGAGTCCTTGAGTATCCTCTTCGCCGCGAGCTTGGAGATCTTCATGGTAAACAGGTAGTATTAAAATGAGAAGATTTAAATCGTATTCAGATGGAGATAAGAGAGCTCCGCAGGGGCGACGTGCCGAGCCTGTCGAGGCTGATAGCGGACGTCCAGAGGGAGCTGCCCGAGGCAATGAACTTCGCGGGCGCGCCGGACCCCGAGCGGATATCAGAGTCTGTGGAGTGGAAGCTCGAGGCCGTGCGGAGCGGCGACATGGCCGATCTCGTCGCGATGGAGGGCGGGGAGGTGGTCGCCGACTGCGAGGTGCTGCGCCACGGCACCGAAGGCACGGTCGGGATAATAGTCAGGAGGGGGTTCAGGGGCAGGGGCATCGGCGAGGCGCTGGTGGAGAGGTGCGCGTCAAAGGCGCGCGGCCTCGGCGTGAGGATAGTCCGCGCCAGGGTGATGGAGTCCAACGCGCGCGCAGTCTCCTTCTTCGAGAGGCTGGGATTCGAGAAACGGACAGGTGTGTCTGGCGACGCGGGTGCCGTGCTCATGAGCAAGACGCTACTTTGACGCGTTGGAGGCTGAGAGTACGCTCCCGTTCCTCTGCGAGAGCACCGCGAACATCGAGTAGTTCGCCGACTGGGAGCTGTAGCTCACTCTCCAGACGTTCGTGAAGTTCCTTCCGGATATGGTCGTCTCGTTGTAGGCTATCGCCGATGTCGTTACGTTCGCGAAGCCGTATGAGGCTATGTACTGCCTGATGTTGGAGAGGTTGGACGCCAGGGTTATGGCGACCGGGTACGATCCGACCTGCGTTCCTGGCTCGTAGTTGTAGATCGTGCAGTTCGCGGCGGTGTACCTGTTGTCCGTCCCGTTGACGAGCCCGAACGCCGGATAGTCGTATGTGTACACCTGGTATGAGGGGCACGGCGTCGTCGCCCCGGCTATGACCGACGCGACCACGTGCCAGCTGCCCGCGTAGACCGAGGGCTTTATGTCGGTTATCGTGACGTTGGCCCCGGGGTATATCATGTTTAGGTAGTTGGTTATGTTCCTGGACGCCTGCTGCTGCGTCGGCGCCGCGACGGGGAGCATGCTCACGCCGTAGTACAGCACGAAAAGCGCCACCACTATGGCAACGGCGGAAATGACGACCTTGGCCAGAAGATCCATGCACTACCATGCGACATGAACATATAAAAATATTATCGAACCGGGGATTCCTGCCGCGAACGTTATTTTGCCTGGCGGGGAGCGAGCTGGGTCACATTAGGAGAGTCTGCGGGTCCTCTTCCTCGCTCAGGGGCACTATCCGTTCTATCATGTCGAGGTTTATCGCCTCGATCTTGTGCTTCGTCTTCTTTTCCTTCTCCAGGTCGAGTATGAGGAAGCGCGACTCCTCGTCGAAGCCTATGAACTTTCCCACGCGGTACTTGCCTGTCCGGTCCGTGTCCAGAAGGCGCACGTAGATCCTCCTGCCCTCGTAGTCCTTTATTTTTATCATACCGACACCGATCCAAAGCCGCGAAACGATTAAACAAATCTCAGGATAATCATAAATATTAGCGCACAGGTCGCCGGGCCGACTTTCACGAGGTCACTATCCGTGCGAGCTTCAGCGACCTCGTGACTATGCCGTTTATGTTCATCTTCCTGAGCATCTCCCTCGTCGTCTCCGGGTCGGCGCTCAGCGTCGGGTTCCTGGCGTTGATCGAGCAGACGTCCCTGTACGGCCTTATCGAGTCCTCGTAGGTGCCTATCGCCCTCGCGACCCTTATTATCTCCTCCTTGTCGAAGCCTATCAGCGGCCTTAGGATCGGAATCTTCGTTCCGGACTGCGATGCGAGCAGGTTCCCGGAGGTCTGCGAAGCCACCTGGCCGAGGCTCTCGCCGGTGAATATGTTGTACGCGCGCTCTCTCCTCGCGACGCGCTCGGCTAGCCTTAGCATGAACGCCTTCAGCAGTATGAGCTCGTACCTGCCGGAGTTGAACGAGGCCGCCTGGAAGATGTGCGACGGCACGAAGTACGCCTTGTAGTGCGGGTAGTACTGCGAAAGCGTCCCGAGTATGTCAGGTATCTTGCCCTTCAGCGCCTCCTCGGGATCCTGGAACGCGTGCAGGTGCAGGTACACCGGAGAGACGCCCCTCTTCATAGCGTACCACGCGGCCACCGGCGAGTCTATCCCCCCGGACATCAGCACTACGCCCTTTCCGGAGCTCCCGACCGGAAGCCCGCCCGGGCCCCTCGACCTCTCCAGAGACAGGAACGCCGCCTCGCCCGTGACGCTTATGCTGAGCTCCGTGTCGAACTGCTTGGTGTCTGGGGTGATGCCCAGCTTCTCCGCGTCCTTCCTCACCTTCCTGATTATCTCCACGGAGTCGAAGGGCAGCGTCTTGTCCGCCCTGTGCGAGTTTATCCTCACAGACTTCGCGCCCTTGCGCGACTTGAGCAGCTTCCTGGCGAGCGCGGATATCTTCGCCACACTGGGCTCGGCGACAGTCGCGACCTCGTAGCCGCTGAGGCCGAAGGTCCTTCCTACCTTCGACTTTATCGAGGCGAGGTCAGAGTCCTCGGTCAGGCGTATCATTATACGGTCGTAGTGCCTCTGGACCACGCAGCTCTCGCCGGAGAGCTGCTCGTTCACGTTCCTCATGAGCCTGCTTATGTACTCGTTGCGGTTGTGCCCCTTCAGCCAGAGCTCGCCGAAGTGCGCGATGACCAGGGTCTCGTTCTCCTTGAATGCCATGTAAAGGATTGGGATTTTGCCCTTTTATAGCTTGCCGGGACTCGCGGACCGAATAGGACGCGAAATTCAAGCTTATGTTTAAATATGTTAGATTCTTAGAAGGATGGGGACAGAATGCCGGTGCTTGTGGAAATGCAGAAAAGCGTGCCGAATAGGGTAAGGGATTTCCTGAGCGGATCCGATCTGATAAAAGTCGAGTATACTGAGAAGATAGCCACTACGCCCTTTCCGCACGCTTCACATGTGAACTTCGGCATAGCGCCGAAGACGCCCATGCGGAACAGGAACGAACTGTCCGAATTGGCAATGAGCGTAATGAGGCAGATACCTGGCGGCGAACTTTACTACGAGACGCGCAACGATGAGGAGCATCTAGGTATCCCGCGAATAAGGTATGTCGAGGACCTGGGAGGGCGGAAGGAAGTGATTCATACTTTCATCAGAGACCGGGAGACTCTGGAACTGAATCTGAAACTGAATAAAGAAAAAGAAACCAGAAATGAATGGCCGAGACTGATTTTCGACAAAGACGGGGATTGCATCAGACGCTGGGAAGATCCTGCAACAAGGACTACTATCATAACGGTCTATCCGCGCGACATCATCGCGAAGATCAAGCCATTGGGCATGTGCCTATCCGAAAATGAGACCGCAATCTGGATTCCAGAGTTCGACTTTGGGACAAAGCCGCTGGAAAGGGCTAAGGCAGCCGATTCTACCCCTGATACAGCGTGTCTTCGGTCCTGACTTTTATCCCGTTCCTTTTCAGGAGCGCGGCGGCGACGCCGTCGCCTTCGGCCACGTGGTTCTCGAGGTTGCCGTCAAGCTTCCAGGTCGCGCCGCATCCGCACGACGGGCTCCTGGCCTTGAGTATCGCCTCGTCTGCGCCGGAGGCCTTTGCTATCTTCAGTAATTCCTCGGCGCCCTTCACGAACTGCGCGGTAAAGTTCTCCCCGCCCCCGACGGACCTGACGCTCGCCTTCCCATCGAGAACGTCCGCACCGTCACCTCCGAGAATTCCGCACGGCTTCCGAGGGGTGGAAAGCCCTCCCAGCATCTCCGGGCAGGCGGCGACGGCCTCTCCCCTCTCCAACATCTTCCTGACCGCTTCGCTGAGGTTGTTCTTTCCGTTCCACTTACAGTTCTCGCCTGCCAGACAGGCGCTGACGATCTTCATCAAATCAATATAAAGGAAAAGCCGCTTACTTCTTAACCGCCTGCTTCGCGGCCCTCTTCGCGATGCCCTTCTGCTCCTTCAGGTTCTGCTTCTTGCCCTGCGTCACGTCGAACTCGTAGCACCGGTTCGAGCAGTAGTACCTGACGGTGCCCGTCTTCTTGACGTACATGACGCCCGTACCCTTCTCTATGTCCCTGGTGCAATAAGAGCATCGCATGCAATCACTTCACGTTTATGGGCTTGTCCTCCCTGCTCGTGTCGCTGAACCTCAGTATGTCCCCCACTTTTACCCTGCCGGTTATGTTCCTCCTTATGACCCTTCCCCTGTCCCTGCTGTTCTGGTCTATGACCTTGCACATGACCTGGTGGACCGATCCGAACATGCCCGTCTTCATGGGCAGCTTCTCCACCACCTCGACCATGTAGCCGTCGAACTTCCTATCCTCCTTCTTCTGCTCATCTGCCATGGGACCAGCTTCTCAATCGCTCTACTTCTTCTCCTTCGCTTCCGGCTTTGCTTCAGGCTTTCCGCCCATCATCCTGATGCTCCAGGTCGTGACCTCCTTCATCTGCGCGGCGCCCTCGCCCGCCTTCTCTATCGATGCGGCAGCACAGGGTACGTTCAACCCAACGGCCTTTCCGAGGTCGAGCTTCGCGGGTATGAACACTATCGGGATCTTCTTCTGCTTGCAGAGTGCCGGGATGTGCATCACCACTTCCTCCGGCTCGACGTCCCCGGCGAGCAGCACCAGCGTCGCGAGCCCTCGCTCGACGCTCTTGGTGACCTCGTTCACTCCCTTCCTCACCGCGCCGCTCTGCTTCGCGAGCCGCAGGGCCTCCAAAGACTTGTCCGCTATCTCCTTAGGGGCTTCGAATTCCACATAAGATTTTGCCATTTAGACACCTCGTTTCATCAGTGCACAGAACATTACAGTAGCACTAGTAATATGTTATTTGCAATGAAATATTTATTAAGCAGATTATCCGGCGGGCATCAGCGGCCGCCTTCATCTCTTGCACATACATTTGGCTGAAAAGGCTTTTAAGGCTATCTAGACAGAATCCGATATCCTGCGTGATTCGATGGCTGAGGAGAGAAGGATGGGCGTCGGGGTCGGGGTGATGCTCCTGAGAAGCGACAGGATCCTCCTGGGAAGGAGGCACGGCGAACCCAGGAAGGCGTCGAGCCTGCCCTACGGTGCCGGAACGTGGACAATACCCGGCGGGAAGATCGAGTTCGGGGAGAGTTTCGAGGACGCCGCGCGGCGGGAGACCCTTGAGGAGACGGGGATCATACTCAAGTCTATGAAAATCATCTGCGTGAACAACGATATCGCAGAGACCTCGCACTTCGTCTCGATAGGATTCCTGTCGGAGGATTTCGAGGGCGACGCGAGGGTCATGGAGCCCGACAAGATAACCGAGTGGGGATGGTTCGCGCTTGACGAACTCCCGAGACCGCTCTATCCCCCTTCTGCGAGGGTGCTGAAAAACTATCTCAACAAGGCGTTCTACCTTGAGTGAAATCTACTGCCCGGTTTGCCTCTGGATTTCAAGTATCGCCTCTTCAGTACCTTGTTTCTGTAGATATGAGGACATGCGCTCAACAGATTCGTCGTAGTCGATTCCTTCTTGCACGTGACGCGTTTCAGGTTCTGCAAGCCAAGAAGGAATAGGAACGTTAGCATTTCCTGGACTTTCCGCACGATCCCTCAGAAAATACTCCGCTTGCTGCCTTAGGTACTCGGCCGGTTCCCGCAAGTATTCGGCGCGACTGCTAACGTACTCGGCCTGCATTCTCAGGTACTGAAGTATATCAGTCACCTTGAGTATGGAAAGCACTGAAATGCCGTCAGGATCGGCTTCTGTCTTGGTCGCTTCGATAAATTCCTTTAAGGCATCGTTTCCATTAGGTCCGACTTGCTGCCTGTTGACTGCAATCACAATAATGTTTGGGGTTATTCCAAACTTCTTAAGCTTCTCCAGCTCCTTGAGCTTGGTTATGCCTAGCGTAAACACGTCGTCTACTACGACTACAAAGCTACCTTCAGGAGGAATGCCACCGACGAAGTTGCTCTTCGCATCCGTTTCTGCGCTACCGGTTGCCTCACCGTTATCTTTGGGATATTTCCTGGTGAAGAACCATCTGGCTTCTATCTTGCGGTGATGGAGCGCGACGGTGATGGGACTGGCAAAGGCCACGCACTTCTCAGGTATGCCATAGAGGTAGACGGTGGGTCCTTCGATGCCTTCCTGCGCGACGGCTTTCGAGATTACTTCGGCATAGGCTTCGGCCAGGACTTCGGTGCTTGCTCCTGTATTAAGTTCTCCGAGATTCAGGAAATAGGGAGAAGCGCGTCCACTGCTTAACACGAATTCGCTGAACTCCAAGGCACTGTTTTGCAAAATGGCATCTATTAGCTTTATTTGGTAGTCTTTCAACACACCTGAATTGCCCTTTGACTCTAAAGTCCTGGTCCCCATTCTCACACCAAAATAAATACTGTATTTTAAAATTTAAAGGTTATGGCGATCGCCGCGCCGCTGAGTCCTGATTATGAAACGGACTGCAAGAGATAGGAAAGGCATTCAGTCCATATACTCCTGCGGGGTCGGTGGCTCCTCCTTCTGGCCCTTCCTCTTCCTTATCTCCCTGACTATCTTGTCCTGGAGCTCCCTCGGCATCTTCTCATAGCCCGCGAACTCCGTCGACCATATGGCCCTTCCCGTCGTCGCGCCCCTTATCTCGTTCGAGAAGCCCTTTATGACCTCCGCCACGGGCATCTTCGCCGTGATCGTGACCTGCTCCCCCTGCTGGTCTATCTCCATGACCTGGCCCCTCCTGCCCTGCAGCAGGCTTATTACGTCGGAGAGGTATTCCTGCGGGATGTTGACCGTGAAGATCTGCTTCGGCTCCAGCAGGACGTCGCCAGCCAGGAGCATGCCCGCCCAGATCGGCCGCCTGATGGCGGGCATTATCTGCGCCGGGCCCCTGTGCACCGGGTCCTCGTGTATCGTCGCGTCGGTTATCATGACCTTAACGCCGAAGCACTTCTCCCTCGCGAGCGGGCCCTCGGTGACCGCCTCCTCGAAGCCGTCGACGAGAAGCTCCATGACCTCGTTCAGGTACTGCACGCCGTGGGTCGAGTCTATGAGCACGCTGGTGTGCGAGACGTCGATCAGGCCCCTCGCCTCCTCCCTCGGCATGCCCGGCCTTGACCAGCTCCTCGAGGTACTGCTTGGCCTTCGGCTCGCCCTCCCTTATCGCGCCGGTCTCTATGAGGTCCACGACGCCGGGCTCGAGCGGCATCACCGTCACCTCGAACTTGGTGTGGCGGTTCGGGGACTTGCCCTCCACGTCGTCAACCCTCTTCTCTATCGTCTCCTTGTACACCACGAGCGGCTCGCTCGTTATGATCGGTATCTTGTAGTCGTCCTTGAGCTTGGTCTCTATGACCTCGAGGTGGAGCTCTCCCATCCCGCTCATCAGGTGCTCGCCGGTCTCCTGCTTGATCTCGACCTGCAGCGTGGGGTCCGACTTCGACAGCTCCCTCAGCGCCGCGATGAGCTTGACCGTGTCCTTCAGCTCCTTCGCCTCGACCGCCTTCGTGACGACGGGCTTGGAGTAGTGCGTTATCTGCTCGAAAGGCACTATGGTGGTCTCGCTGACAGTGTCGCCGATGGTGAGGTCCTTGAGGCCGACTATCGCAGCGATGTTGCCCGCGGAGACCTGGTCGATGAGGACCCTCTCGGCGGCCATGTAGAGCCCGACCTGGCCGTATCCTCTGCGTGTCCGCCTTGCCCGAGATGTAGACTGTCGGTGCCCTTCCTTATCGTCCCGGAGAAGACCCTTCCAACGGCGACCTCCCCTCCGTGCGGGTCGTACTGTATCCCGAAGATCACGATGCACGCGGGCGCCTTGGCGTCGACGGTCATCATCGCCTTCCCCTCGAGGCTCTCGAGGTCCCCGTGCCACAGGTGCGGGATCCTGTACGCCTGCGCCGTCCTCGGCGTCGGAAGGTGCTCTATGATCATCGTGAGCGTCGCCTCGTCTATCGGGGCGACCTCCTGGAGCTTCGTTATGTCGTCCGCCTCGGTAAGGGCGAAGATCTGCTTGAAGGAGGTGTTGTACTTCTCCATTATCCTCTTGGATATCGCCCACTTCTTCGCCGCGGACCCTATGCAGACGCTCCCGTCCTCCACGCTGACCTTCCACTTGCCCACGAACTCCTCTGGCGCGTAGTTGTCTATGAGCTTGTTGACGTCCGTTTATGAGCTTGAGCAGCCTGTCGAACGTCTGCTCGGGCGTGAGCCTGAGCTCGGTGAGCAGCCTGTCGACCTTGTTTACGAAGAGCACGGGCTTGGCCTTCTCCTTGAGCGCCTGCCTCACCACCGTCTCGGTCTGCGGCATTATCCCCTCCACGGGGTCCACGACGACCACGACCCCGTCGACGGCCCTCATGGACCTGGTGACGTGCCCCCCGAAGTCGACGTGGCCCGGGGTGTCTATGAGGTTGATGATGTAGTCCATGCCCTTGTACTCGAACGCCAGCGAGATGTTCGCCGACTTTATCGTCATCTTCCTGTCCTTCTCGATCGCCTCGTAGTTGGTGTAGAGCACGTCGCCCGCCACGGACTTGGAGATTATCCCCGCCTTCGCGAGAAGCGAGTCTGTCAGTGTGGTCTTCCCGTGGTGGACGTGGGCGACTATGGCCACGTTCCTGATGCGGTCGAGGTCGCTCATTATCCTTGCGACCTCCTCAGCGACGAACTCCTTCCTTACCATTGGAAACTACCCACTACCTTGCGCTCCTCGCGATCCTCTCCAGCTCGACCTTCTTCTTTATCGCGTAGCTGTTGCTGTCCTTGTTCGCGGCCAGCACGATCTCGTCAGCGAGCGCGTCGGCGAGGCTCTTCCTGCTCTTGAACGCGCCGATCAGCGAGGCGAGGGCAAGGTTCCTCAGCGCGACGTCGAGCCTCCTCGCGGCGCTTATGCCGACGGCGACGTTGTAGCTTATGCCCCCGTACCTAACCCTGGTGGTGTCCTCTATCGGCGCCGCGTTCTCGAGCGCGCTGACCAGCAGCTGGACGGGGTTCTTCCCGGTCCTCTTGCTGAGTATGTCGAAGGCGTTCTCCACGGATGCGCATGACCTTTATCTTCTTGCCCTGCAGCGCCCCCTTGGTCCTTATGACCTTCCCCCCTATCTTCTGCCCGGTGCCCCCGCGCATCATCTTGTTCATCAGCCTCTCGACGATGTTGACGTGGGTGACGAAGTAGACCTTGTCCTTCCTCCTGCCGAATGTGCTGGGGAAGACCTTAGGGTTCAGCGTTATGTAGTTCGCGAGGCTCGGGTCGCTTATCACGACGTCCTTGAGATTGTACTTCTGGAAGAGCAGGCGCTCCTCGACGGCGACTATCGCCTTCTTCGGGGCCCTTCTCGCGGCGGGCCTCTTCGCGCCCGCCTCGGGCTTCGCCTCCGCGTCCGCCGCCACGGCGGATTCGGGCAGTGCCGCCTTCACTTCCTTCTTCTCGATGACTGCGGGGGCGTTGGCCTTCTTGCCTTCCGCCTCGTTGTTCCCCGCTGGTTCTTTGCCGTCCTGCATGAGCATCATCTCTTCGGCTTCTCCTTCTTGCCCTTCGTGACCTGGTAGAGGTCCGCGCCGTTGACGGCTATGACCCTGTACTTGAGGCCAGGGATGCATCCCATCTGGCCCCTCTGCGATCCGCCGAGGCCCTGTATCAGCACCTCGTCGTGCTCCTCTATGAAGTTTATCGCGCCGTCGAAGGGGACGTACGCCCCGACGGTCTTGCCGTTCTTTATGAGCTGGACCTTGACCGTCTTGATCAGGCCGCTGTGGGGCTGCTTCTGCTGGAGGACTCCCTTCTGCAGCACCAGGCCCTTCGCCATCGGCACGCAGCCCACGGCGTCGTACTTCTGCTTGAGCTTGAACTTCCTCCTCTTCCACGTCTTCTTGAGCAGGCGCTCCTTCTTCCTCTTGTTGATGAGCCTCAGAGCAGCGAATTCGCCTTTTGCCAAACAAAACACCTAACTAATATTCCTCGTCCAGGATCTTGGAGTTCCCGGGGGATATGACCGCGAGGCTGCTCACGGAGTACGGCTTCCCGCAGACCGCGCCGAGCTCCATGGAGTTGCCCGCGAACTTCACCAGCTTCACGCCCGCGATGCCGCAGACGTGCGCCAGGTCGGAGACGGAGCC
The DNA here is from genome assembly GCA_963752955.1 of uncultured archaeon. Lineage (GTDB taxonomy): Archaea > Micrarchaeota > Micrarchaeia > Micrarchaeales > CABMGC01 > CABMGC01. The sequence goes on along the minus strand of CAVWAD010000004.1, from coordinate 417,693 downwards.
GTCGCTGCCCGTCCCGCTGACTATGACGAGCTTCGCTCGGCTGACGTTGATGGCGCGCGTTGTCTCTTCTATTCCAAGGACAACTTCGCCAGAATCCACAGCCATTCTAAGATCGCTGTTCAAATCTGCCATGCTAACCGTTGAAAAAGCGCTTCCGAAAAAGACGCTACTACTATTATCTTAAGAAGATATTTAAAGGTTAGGAGTCGATAGGGCGCCAGCCGCTTTCACAGCCTCAATTCCCTTTCCAGCCATTCTATTCTCTCGGTCTTCCTTTTCCAGAATATGTCCTCCCAGATGTAGTGCACGGCGAGCATGGAGTATTTACCGTATGCTTTTTTTATGTCGTTGGATATCCTTGCCGCGGGAACCAGAGGTCTGCCGTAGAATAATCTGGAATATATCTTCTGCTGCCAGGGGATAAAGTCAATATTTCGTCATCTCTATCTTTCGTGCTAGATGGATAAGGTCTAAGAGCTTGTTCTTACCAAGAGACAAATTTAGTTCTGCCGCTTCGGCAGGGGTCCTACCACCAAGACTATTGTGCGGTGTGACATAGTTGTATATGAATTTGCAAAGGGTCAATGTTGTAGATGCGCCTTGGTGCGTCTGGAATACGTTAAGGGCTTCGACTCTTCTGCCAATCTCTCTATTATGCCGTTCCACTGGATTGTTATTGTGTTCCCGTCCATATTTCTTGCACGCAATCGGAACGCCAAATTTAAGTTCCGTAACCCCATAGAACAGTTTCTTCCACACAATTTTATAGATGGCAAATTTATCCGAGACGAATGTTATCAGGTGCCTTTTCCCAAAAGGTTTCGTTCGCTCTTTTCGATAGCGTTCCAATATCTGGGCATAGCACCAAACCTTTATGACTCTTAGAAAGGCAAGGCAGGCAGCGATTGTCCTATCAACGACAACATCATCCGCAAGGACAAACTTGGTCTTGTTATCGAGGGCAGTCAACCTAAATTCCCAATGGCCCTTCACTCTTACATATTTTTCGTCGTAATGGATGCGGCCCTTAATCTTTGGAACACCAAATCTCGTCTCGGTTTTTTTAAAAGATAGGCATACTTTACCACCCAGTTTCGGATTGTCCACCTTGAAACCTCAACATCGTCATGCTGCGATAGATGTTTTTGGATCTTTTTCAAGGACGCTCCATCTGCGTATTCGTCTAAGGCACGGACAATATCTTTAGGGTTGAAATGCATCCATTTGAATCCGTCATCAATTACAAACCAGGTGTTGCAGTTGTGGCAGAAGAATTTCTGCTTCGCGCCTGAAGTATTGTAGCGCATACCTTTCTTCGCAATATCCTTAGAGCCGCAGTGGTCGCAAATAGTCACCCAATCATCCTATGATGATATGGAAACAATAGTATTTATAGATGACGTTTTCTTGACTTTATCCTGCCAGGGGGAGATGTGGTCGAATGTGCCATAGTCGTGCAGCGCCTCGAAAAGCAGTATCCTTGCGGTCTCGGGGCCGACGCCGTATATTTGCATCAGCTCGGTTTTGGCATCTTGAAAGTCCAGCTCCCTGAGCCTCGGCTCGTTTATCCTGCCTTCGGCGAAATCTTTCGAGATTCTTTTTATGAGCTTCGCCCTGTAGCCGACCTTGAGGCTTCTCAACTCCCCTTCGGAGTGCCTTTCAATATCTTCAGGGAGCCACATCGCAAGGACTGTTCTGCTGTCGAAGGTCAGTCTGGTTCCGAATCTTTCCAGCATCGCATTGGCCATCTGCGTCGTCCTCCTGACCGTCGTATTCTGTAAGAAAACGGAGATCATCAGAAGACCATACAGGTCGTGGGAGGTCGAAGTCCGCATGCCCAACCATTTTCTGAACACGGGCGCAAACCTTTTGTCGTCCCTGACGAGCTTGCCGAACTCGTCGAGGTCTGCATTCAGGTCAAAACGCCAGGCGATCTCCCGCCTTATGGATTCCAGTTCTGCGAAGGATATCCGTTTGCCATAGAAAACCGTGACAGACAGCCTTGGCCTGTCGGTGGTTCCTTTGTTCTCTATGCGCAACCCAAACAGTCTCTTGTTCACCCGCATAGGCTGCCAGTACCTGCCTTCTTCCCACAGATCAAGAGCGCTTGGGAAATGCGACGGCTTGTTGAAAGTGCCTTCGAAATTGAATGGCCTGGAGGGACGTATCTCGAAAGATTTGCTGTTGACTAGCTTCTCTCGCTTCATAACCGCACCGATCGCCTATCTCAGTATCGTCTGGTTGCAGCCCGCCGGGACCGCGAGCTGCCCGCTGAGCAGCAGCTTCACGTACCCCACCAGGGGCACGTCGGCGAGGACGTAGCCGGTGACCGCCGACTCGTTCGCGGGGTAGTTCTCGAACTCGATGTCGAGCGCCTGGTTGTTGTCCCCCTTCGTGAGGAAGTAGTGGCTCCCGCTGACGTTGAGCACGGCGAAGACCCTGTGTATGATGCTGCCGCTGAAGTAGTCCTGCTTGGTGGTCTGGTAGACCACTATCGGGTTGGCGTAGTTCGCGGCCACGCTCGCGTTCCCCACCGTTATGCCCGACGTGTACACGATGTTGTGGACCGCGCCGCCGATCGAGACGTTACCAATGGAGTAGCTGTACTTTATCAGGTTGCTGCCCTGGCCCATGTCGACGTAGCACTTGTAGAAGTTCCTCTGCTCGCCCAGGTATGAGTACCGGGAGAGGCACTCCGTGTTGTAGAGCCCTATGCCGTGCGGCGTGCCGTTGTCGAATGTGTAGGATATCTGCGACCTGTTTCCCTCGGCGTATGCGTAGAACGAGAGGAACTCGCCGGACATGTTGCTCTCCATCCTCTGGAACGCCGCCGCGGAAACATCAACCACCGGCACCCGCTTCGACTCCAGGAACTGGGTGGCGTTGCCGATGCCGCTGAGCACCACTATGTCGCCCCTCTGGAGTACCGGGAGCATGCTGCAGCTCGAGACCGCGTCTATCGGGGCGGACGTGCGCAGGGCTAGGATCAGGACCAGCCAGAGTAGGAGGGCCGCGCCCACCGCCATGCCGATGTCGATGACGCTCTTCCTGGTTCCCTCGGTCTTGATGCTGTGCTTTATCTCGTAGTAGAATATCGCGACTATCGTCAGCAGCGCTGCGAGCCCTACCAGCTGGTTTCCCAGGACCGCGTATGCCACGATCAGGGCCGCGAGCAGCGCGTACAGCGCCCACGCGACCTTCGGGGACTCCTTTTTCTTCACCGGGGATTCCCCCCTCTTCTTCGCCAAAAAACCAACTCACGCCCCGGCCTGCACAGGCTTGTTCTTGAGGCTCGATATCTCTATGCCCACCGCCTTGGACTCGTCCTCCGCCCTGACGACGCCTATAGCCGCGTCGGCGTTGACTATGAGCGAGTCGTTGTGGCTGACCACTATGAACTGCGCCTGCTTCGCCATCTCCTTTATCAGCTGCGAGAGCTTCTTGGAGTTCTCCTTGTCCAGCGCGGCGTCTATCTCGTCGAAGAGGTAGATGGCGGAAGGCTTGCACATGTGTATCGCGAAGAGCAGCATCAGCGAGAGCAGCGACTTCTCCCCCCGGAGAAGGAGCCGACCCTCTTGAAGGACCTGCCGTTCTCTATCCTTATCTCTATGCCGCTCTCGAGCGGGTTGGCCGCGTCCTCGAGCTCGATGTGCGCTGCCCCGGGAAATATGTAGTTGTAGAGCCTGGAGAAGTTCTTGTTCACCTCCTCGAAGGTGGCCATGAACGACGCGATCTTCTTGGAGTTTATCTCCTCCATCATGGCGAGCACCGCCCTGCGCTCCGCGTCGAGCGTGGCGACCCTCTCGTTCGCCTCCTCCACGCTCCTCCTCTTCTCCTCGTAGATCTCCGGCGCCTTGAGGTTGACCGCCCCGAGGTCGCCTATCCTGACGCCGAGCGAGGCCGCCTCCTTCTCCATCTTCTCCACGTCCTCGCCGACGGCCTCCCAGTCGACTGCGCCGTACGCCGCGAGCTCGGCCCTGATGTCGTTCAGCCTGACCTCCATCTGGCCCTTCTTGACCTCCATGTCGCCGAGCCTCCTCGCTATGTCGTCGGCAGACCCGCCGATCTTGCCCTGCTCCTTGCTTATGGAGAGCATCTCGGCGTCTATCTTGCCTACCCTGTCGAAGGATTCCTTGTTGTACCTGCTGCTGCTCCTGACCTCCTCGTCTATCTTCTGCTTCTGCTTTGCGAGCTCGGACTTCCTCGCTGCGTCGGCGGAGAGGGCCTGCTTCGACTTCCTTGTCTCCTCCTCCTTGAGCTTGCGCTCCGCGGCAAGTGCGTCCTTGTTCTGGGCGAGCATCTTGCTCTCCTTCTGCAGCTCGGCGCTCCTTATCCTGAGCTCCTCCGCCTCCTTCCTGAGCGCGTCGATCCTCTCGGCCTCCTTGCCCCCGCCCGCGCCCTTCGCCGCGGCGACCGACTCCTTGAGGGTCTCGCCGTAGCTCTTTGAGAGCGCATCCCTGGCGGCCCTCAGGCGCTCAGACTTGGCCTTGAGCTCCGCCTCTGCCTCGGACTTCTGCTGCCTGAGCTTTCCCGCAGCGTTATCGGACTTCTCGACCTCTGACCTAGTGCGAGATATCTTGTCGGATATGCCCTTCAGCTTCGCCTCCGCCTCAGAGATGGCGATCTTGCGCGCGCTGGCGTTCATCTCCGCCGCCGCGAGTTCCTTCCTGAATTCGAACGCGGCGCCCTCCAGGCTTCCGCTCTCGTTGGAGAGCCCCTGCCTCGCCTTCTCGACCTCTGCGAGCCTCTTCTCGAGGACCGCGACCGAGACGCTGCGCGACGGGGATCCGCCCGAGAGTACGCCCGACCTCTCGACCGTCTCCCCCGAGATGGTCACGTACCTGTGCCGCCCGACACCGGAGCGCTTGGCCTCCTCGACGTCGCCGACGAGGTACGTATCGCTGAATATGTAGTTGAACACCCTGCCGAACTTCGGCTCGAACTCCAGGAGGTCTACGACGGCCTGCATGCTCCCGTCCTTCCTCCCCTCCTCGGTCACCAGCTCCTGCACCGGGATGAATGTGGCCCTGCCGAGGTTCTGCCTCTTAAGGTATTCGATGACCGCGTTCGCGACGGACATCGACTCGACCACGAAATAGTTGAGCCTGTTCCCCGCCGCTGCCTCGACCGCGAGGCCGTACTTGCCCTCGTAGTTGCAGAGCTCAGCCGCGGTCCCGTAGAATCCGGGCTTTGCGCCGAATGCCGCCCTGACCCTGTCCTGCATCATCCCTTCCCTGGGCCTCGCCGCCGCCCTCTGCTCCCTGAGCGAGACGACCTCGGTCTCGGCCTTGTAGAGAGCCGCGTGGACCTCGTTCATCCTCTCCACAGTCTCCTCGAGCTGCTTCTCGAGGCGCGAGACTTCCTCCTTGGAGCCCCTGAGCTCCTCCTTCGCCTTGGCGATCTTTTCCTTCTCCGCGGCGGTCTCTTCCTCCAGCAGCGCGATTTCCTTGGCCGCGCCTCCGCTTCCCGAATCCATGGCCGATATGTCCGTGGCCAGCTTCGCGGACCTGCCCTGCAGCTCTGCGATCTCGTCCTCGAGCTTCTGAACGGCCGCGCCCGCCTCCTTGACCCGGTCCATGGCCCTGGCGTCGCCCTTCGACGCCGATGCCAGCCTCTCCTTCAGGTCCGCCTCGGCGGTGTCGATCTTCCTCTTGAGCGCGGAGACCTCGCCGTCGTTGGCGAAGAGCCTGGCGTCTATCTCCTTGACGGAGGCGGCTATCTCCTCCAGCCTTCTTCCGAACTCCTCCGCCGCCTTCCTGGCGTTGGCCATGTTGGCGTCGAGCGCGCTCAGCTCCCCGCCGATTGCCTCGAGCCGCTTGCTGGTGTCGCCCATCGCCGTGCTGCTCTCGCTGAGCACCTTGTTGAGCCTGTTCCTCTCCTCCGAGAGCTTGGCGGACCTGGCGCCCAGCTCCGCCGCCTGCGCCTCGATTTCCCTCTTCCTAGCGCCGAGCGAGGCGGAGTCCTTCGCGTATGTGCCGAGCGTGAGCTGCACCGATGCGCCGCGCTTCGTGAGTATGCTGTAGTTGAGGATCCTGAGCCTCCTCGTCATGGCGATGTGGCTCTCGGCCGCGAGCTTGTCCTTCTCGAGCTCCTTGAGGAAGTTCAGCCGCTCGCCGAGCACCACCTGCGCCTCGGCGAGGCGCGCGCTGACCTTCTCGAGCTCGGAGATCGCCTCGCGCTTCTTGAACTCGAACTCCTTTATCCCCGACGCCAGCTCTATCAGCTCGGAGCGCTCCTTTGGGTTGAGGTTGATGAGGCGGTTTATCTCGCCCTGCGAGATGGTGCTCGTCTCGTCGACGTGGACGTTGTGGCTCTTCAGCACCTCGAGCACCTCCTGGCGGGACATGTGCTTGCCGTTGAGCCGGTAGGCGGTCTTCCCGTCGGCGCGGACGCCCCTCGATATCGATATGTCGGCGTCGCCGCCGAACTCGAGGCGCACGTAGGCCTTCGCGAGCGGGCTGTTCTTCTTGCGGGCCATGCCGGCGTTGATCAGGTACTCGAGGCGGTTGACCCTCATCCTGCGGAGAGAGCCCTCGCCGAGCCCGAAGAGTATGGCGTCGCAGATGTTGCTCTTGCCGGAGCCGTTGGGCCCGACGACGCAGTTGAATCCCCTGTTCAGAAGCAGGTTGACGTGCTTGAATGACTTGAAACGGTCCAGGCTCACAGATTTTAGGTAAAGCACCGATACACCCGACTGGTCGCGGTAATATTAGGCGTTGGTGGCTTTAAATTCCTTTTCATTGGCGGGCTGTGTCCAATAACTCAACCTAACCTCAGCACGGGTTCCCCTAACTCTTGACTCCAGTAATCAAATCAGGAACGTATTGTAGACCACTGCTTTCAGAAGCAATTCCTTCTCCTTCATATCATCGTTTCTAGAAAAAGTGTATTCGCCAAACGCGCCCTTGAACACGCCGATTACGGTCTCTACAAGAGATCTATCGTGATAACCTGTTCGATTCTTCCACGCCTCCTGGTTCTTTCTTCTGATATTCTCTGGTGGAGACACATTACGGTTCATGCCTCTCCTACGCCTAACACCCAACTGCTCTTCGACGTACTTCCGACGGTGCCTGCCCTCCTTGCCAGAGGCATTGATGTGGACGGGCAATATTGGCTCTATGCCTCTGTCGTCGCAGTATTCGAAGTTCTTTTCCGAGTCATATGCACCATCTGTAGTCGCGCGGGAGACGTCATTCATCTCCGTTATGGGTTTCATCAAGGGGATGAATTCGCGAACATCGCCGACGTCTTTGCCCGTCACTTCGACATTCAATATTCTGTGTGTCTTTCGTTCGATTGCGATGTGCATCTTGTCCCACTCCTTCATTTTCCCGTATTTGGTGCTCCGGTATTCGCCATCGTTCACTGACTTTATGCCAGTGGAGTCGATAATCACTTCGAGGTCACTGCCGTGTTTTTGGTAGATCATGAACTTTATTCCGTCCTTCTTCATCTGCGATATCCTCCAGTGCATCGTTCTGAAATCGGGATGCCCTTTCACACCGATTCTATCCACGTAATCGGCGACATTTCCTGCCGCCTCCCTGTAGCCTATTTTGAAGACAGACTTCACTGCAAACCCTGCAATAATTAGAAGGTCACTGTACTCATACGGATGGCCTACCTTTCCGTTGTTCATAACGGAAAGGTCTTCCGTCTGATGCGAAAGTGCAGGTCCGAGATAGGTGGAAGTCCTTCCCCTGTCAACCAACTGTCGGTTATACAAACTCCAATCTCTCTTATGGTTCTGCACTGAATCGCCAAAATCCAGTGCAACTAGGGGCTAAAAACCCCTAGTAATTAGTGGAATTGTTGGACACAACCCATTGGCGGTCGTTTCCGGATGACCGTCGCCTAATTGGTTTGTGTACTCCCCTTCTTGTTCAGCACGTGCAGCGAGAGGAACGTCTGCAGGCTCGACATCGTAACTATGCCGACCAGCCTGCCCTTGCTCAGCACGACGCCGATGCCCGCCTCCTCGCTGCCCATCCTCTGCAGCGCCTCGACGATCCCGGTGCCCGCCGGCATGCTGGGCAGTTTCGTTGCGAGGTCTCTTGCCGTCTTCGGATTTCCCCGCTTTTGGGCGCCGAGCAGGTTGACGTAGGCGTAGTCATCGCCGAGCTTCGTTATGAACACGTGCTCGCCCGACTTCGTGACCAGGCCGTAGAGTTCCCTGACGGACGCGCCGGGGCTGACGAAGACGAAGTGCCTGCTCACCGCGCCCCTCACGCTCAGGCCCCCAGCTTCCTTCTTCAGCTCGGCCATCTGCTTCTCGGAGATCGCCCCGCCGTAGAGGTAGAACGCGATCAGCAGGTCCCAGAGGAGTATGAACTCGATGTTGAAGAGCGACGCCCCGATGACCATCAGGTATGCCACTGATCCAAGAACGAAGAGCACGAGCACGTACTTGCTCGCGGTGACGGTCAGCATCGTCGCCTCGTACTCGTCGTGCCTCCTCTCCATGTAGCTCCGGAACACCCTCCCGCCGTCGGTCGGGAAGGCCGGCATGAGGTTGAAGACCCCGAGGAAGATGTTCATCAGGAACAGAAACTGCAGTATCTGGGTCGCCAGCCCGGGGGGCGCGAATATCACAAGCAAGCCGAAGAGGCACCCGAGGAAGAGGCTCATCAGCGGGCCGGAGATGGCCACGTTGAACTCGACGTCGGGGCTCAGCCCCGCGTCGTCGATTATGGACGCGCCGCCTATGGGAAGCAGGATTATCTTCTTGACCTTGACGCCGTTGCGCAGGCAGGTGATGCAGTGCGCGATCTCGTGTATCAGCACGCACACGAACAGGAGCGCGAGAAGCAGGAACAGGTAGGTGCTAAGCAGCAGCGATGCCGCCATGAGCAGTATGAAGGTCCAGTGGAGCTCCACGTCTATGCCGAGGAGCCTGCCGATCCTGTAGGACTGCGCCATGCTAACGGGGTTAATGTTCAGTTAACCATAATAAACCTGTCCGTGGTATCTAGAATCATGCTGATCTCCCTCGTAAAGGGCGCCCCCGCGCTCCTGGTCAGGAAGGAGAAGGTGCTCGTTGTCGGGGACCTCCACATAGGCCTCGACCTCAGGTACAGGCGCGAGGGCATAATCTTCCAGGACGCCACGAAGAGGATGTCCGACAGGCTTCTGGCACTGTGCAAGGAGACCGGGGCCAGGAGCATGGTGATAATCGGGGACGTGAAGGAGAGCATAGCCTATCCCCGATTCGGCGAGTTCATGGAGCTGAAGAGGTTCTTCGAGGCCATGAAGGGCATCGGGATAAGCATAGCGAAGGGAAACCACGACGGCGACATGGAGAGGGTCATAAAGAATCTGGATCTGGACATCGAACTGAAGAGAGAGATATTCATCGACGGGGTCGCGCTGATGCACGGCAACGCCTGGCCCTCGGAGGATGCGATGCGGAAGAGGTACCTGGCCGTGGGTCACAGGCACTTCGCCGTCGACTCGAACGGAAAGATCGAGAAGGCGTGGCTTCTGGCGAAGCCGGGAGGGAAGATCGGGGACCGGTACAAAAGGTACAACAAGGACATAAGGCTCGTGGTGGTGCCCCCTTTCAACGACCTCATACTCGGAAGCGCGATCGGCGCGGAGACCGGGGACAGCATGCCCCTGTTCAAGCAGGACGTTTTCGGCTGGAAGAGCGCCAAGGCCTTCGGACTTGACAAGGTCTCAAGGCGCCTCTCTTTCTAGGTGCTCCTTGAGCTTCGCGAACGCCCTAGCCCTCATGGATATCGCGTTCTTCTCGTCCGCGGACATCTCCGCGAACGTCTTGCCGTACCCGTCGGGCTGGAAGACGGGATCCCATCCGAAATTACTGGAGCCCCTTGGCGAGGAGGTTATCCTTCCGTCGACCCTCCCGAAGAACGTGCGGAACTCCTTGCCGTCATAGAGGCAGAGCCCGGTCTCCGCGTACGCGCGGCGGTCGTCTCCGTCCTTGAGCAGCCGGCATATGCCCTCGTTACCTATGGCGCCGAGCACCCATCTTATCAGGGCGCCGGGGAAGCCGTCAAGCTTCCTTATGTACAGTCCCGTGTCTTCGACCAGAACTGGCTTCTTCACGATGAGGTAGGCTTCCCTTGCCTTCTCCCGCACCACGTCCTTCACCTCGATGGCCTGGATCTCCTTTATGTCGAGGTCGCACCGCGACAGCTCGCGGCCGAGAATCCTGCTCGCCTCCCTGAGCTTGTTGGCGTTCGATGTCGCAAACAAAAGTTCCATCATCAACCATCCACATACGCATCTGGCGCAAGGTCACTTCTCCAATTTTACTTCGTTTAATTCGTCTTTCAACTCTTTTATAAATTCATGAAGGAACTTTGTCCTTCTCTCTGCTATTTTCTTCGCCGTCTTGGTGTGTATGGTATCCCTGACCTTCATGAGCCTCGTCCTGAAAAGGTCGAGGGCGTATCTGGAACCGTCAGGTTCCCTTAATTCCGCAAATGCGTCTTTTTCATCATAGAATGGCCTTTTCAGGGGGCCGGTTGACGCGAATGTCCTCATTATGGATATCGCACCCATTGACTCGAGCCCGTCCGCGTCCTGCAGGATCTTGGCCTCCAGGGACTTGGGCATTATTCCCTTGGAGAAGGAGCAGGTCTCTATCGCGTAGCAGATCCGGTTGATCTTTTCCTTTTCATAGCCGACCTTGTCCAGCACCTTCCTAGCAATCTTCGCGCTGTTGTGGGTGTCCATCGTCGCCTTTGGACTGTCCTTAGGGCTTACGATGGCGTCATGAAACAGGGCTGCTGGCACGAGCACTTCAAGATCCGCCTTCTCCCCTCTGCCTATGAACTCGGCGTTCGCCAGGACCCTTCTAACGTGCCTAATGTCATGGGAGACGTCATTTTTCATAGCGTAACGTTCTGCGATTTTAACCAGACTGCTTCTTAGTTTCTTGTTCATGACATCAGCAACGCACGGCAATGCCATGCTTAGGGAATGTGATGAAAAAGAAAGGCCGCTCACACGGGCATTGGAGGGAACCTCTCCTTGACCTCGCGGACCTCCCTCTGTATTATCTCGTTCCATGCCTTGAACGAGGACGCGTCCTTCGGATATTCTTTGTAGAGCTCGTTCAGCTTTTTCATCTTGTTGACTGCGAAGAGCAGGTTCTTGAATGCGCTCAGGTTCGCGACCCCGCTCACCAGCTTCTGGAACTTGTTCATCACGGACATCTCTGGGATCAGGCCGTAGGCCAGCTGCTCGGCCTCGACCTTGGTCACGAAGTGGCTCATGCCGTAGTTTATCAGGTCGTTGTTCAGCGACTGCAGGTAGACCCTGAAGACCTCGAGGCCCGCTGTCTTGCTGCCGTAGTGCTCGTTGTAGAGCAGGTTGTACTTCCATAGCTGCCTTATGCTTGTGTCATTCGTCGCGACCGCCTCTGCCGCGGTCTTCCCTGCGAGGATCCCAGCTATCATCGCGGATCCTATCCCCCCCGCGCTGACCGGATTCGGCATCGCGACCGAATCCCCGGCGCCAAGGTAGTTGTTGTAAACCAGGCTGCCGAACTGCCTCCTGACTGAGACCTGCCAATAGCCCTTGCCGTTGCCGTCCGTGTCGTCCAGGCCCGCGGCCTTTATCGCTTGGTTCCATTCGATGTACCCGTCTATGAGCGTGTGAAGCGTGTCCTTCTTCCCGAGCTTCGCGTTCCTCACATCTAGGCACTTCTTCTCTATGCCGACGCCTATGTTCACCCTGTTGCCCTTCCTAGGGAACACCCACCCGTAGCCGCCGGGGGCGAGCTCCTGGTTCAGGTGAATTATCGCGTTGTCCGGATCGTAATAGGCGAGGTCCTCTTTGACCGGCTCGAAGTTCATTATGTAGCGGCCGGTCGACTCTATGTCCTCGATCTTTATCTCCTTCTCGATGAAATCGTTGGGCGGAAGCTTCCTCCTTATGGTGCTCGTCATGCCGAGGCAGTCTATGACCAGCCTCGACCTTAAACGGTACTCCTTCTTCTTGTCGTCCCTTCCGAAGACCCCTACAAGGGAGTCCCCCTCGACTATCGGCCCCTCGACCTCGTAGTTGGGCCTGTACTCCGCGCCCGCTTTCACTGCCGCGCGGACTATCTTCCTCGCGAACTCGGGCCTGTTGAGCACGGCCCCCTCGCCCTCGAACGTGAACTTGTTCTGCAGGTCCGGGCTCAGCGCGTAGACGCCGTTGACCTCGCGCTCGATCTCAGGCTCAGAGAAGCTCAGGCCGACCTCCTTGCGTATGAATGTCAGGTGCGATTTGGCCACTGCGTCCCCGCAGACCCAGCCCCAGTTGGTCTTCTTCCCTGGCTGCGCCTCGCCGTTCCTGTCAAGGAGGAGCGTCTTCGCGCCGTTCTTCGCCGCGGACATCGCAGCGAGCGACCCGGCGATTCCCGCGCCGGCGACAATCACATCGTAATCGTATGAATCGTGGCTCATGGCTACACCCGTCGGATCTACTTGTTCCTGAGGACCACTATCGGTATTACTCCCTCGTTGAACTCTATGTCCGCAAGGACCAGCGGGTCGAAGACCCCCTCGGGCACCTTTATCAATGGCGGCGCGCCGTAAGCCAACTGCAGTGCTCTCGCACCGATGATTCTCGCCTTCTCGAATTTAGTGTATTCCATTCTATCAGACCGGATGAAGCGCAAAACGAAGATTCGGGCCGTGTATTAACGTCTATTGGTTAGCGCAGGAATTTATAGCTTTTGCATGGGTCGGCATTCATTTGGGCTGGGGCCAGTCCATCATGCCCCTCTTTCCGGCCCAGACCATCCAGAGCAGCGCCTCCAGCACTCCGATGGCGATAAGGGCGACCAAGAGAAGCACCACCTTCTGGAAGAGGCTGTACCCGTTCACGTAGAATGCAACAAATATCAGGGCGCCCACCAGAATGATTGCCGGTATCAGCACGGACAGGACCGACATCCACATCAGCTCCGACCGCGACACTTTTCCTTTTGCCATGCCATCCTGTCGAAGCGCAGGAATTTATAGCTTTTGCTGGGGGTAGCGTCATCGCTTTCTCTTAATTCCTACGTCTTGGCCAATGCCAGCTTCAGAAAGGTAGTAACTCCTTCAGAATTCTCTCGGGATCCACACCGAGATAATATGCCGTACACGCCGCTCTCTCCATTTCTCCTTGGAATGCGGCGTTTCCAGAAGATTCCTCGGCATTATGTGAGAGTTTGACAACCAGGGCCAGCGCATCCTCTTCGAACTTTTCAGTTGTGGAACTCGCGTTCGGATAAATCGCCAATGCTAATGCCTCAGGTGTTACTTTGTAGGGGGACATTACCTTCCATATGAGAGATATTTCGTCATCCTGTTCGGTGGTATATCCCGGACGCGCCTCATAATTCTTCGCGGCATAGCTTACGTAGTTGCGTATTGCCTCTATCAAAAACGTTTGCATATTGATATTAGCTTCTTTATGCGCGATGTCCGCAATGTCATCCTTAGTTGTATAGTGTCAAGACATATGTCCGAATCGTTGTCAGGACATTTGTCCGCTTTCTAATCCTATATGTCTGGCCTTCTTGTTGAAATACCTTTTGTTGTAGTAGATCGAATCTGGCGTCTGCCATCCGAGAATTTCCTGCTTTCTCCAGTTGTTGTATCGTCTGTCGAACTTCCACAGCTCCTTCCTAAAGTGCGATAGCGACTTGAACTTCTTTACGCAGATCAATTCCCTGTAGAGCGTCTTGTGGTAACGCTCTATCTTCCCTCTTCCTTGTGGATGGTGCGGTCTGCCGAAGATGAGCTTTATGTTGTATTTCGCTGCCTCTGCCTTGAAGAGTCTGGATACGAACTGTTTCCCATTGTCAAGGTAAATCTCTCTTGGTATTCGTCCTTTGCGCACTGCCCACCTTAATGCGTTCACCGACTCTGTTTCACCTTTTGCACGATACGATTTCGATATGACCCTGTGCCTTGAACAATCGTCGTTGAAGCCAGTCACATACACCTTTCCGACGTCTTTTATCCTGAATTGGAACGTGTCGCCCTGCCACATCGAATCGACATGGTCTCTTTGGAATCTCTTGAACTCCTGCGGATTTGGTTTTACGCGTATCAACAGGCCTTTCTTCTTGAACACTCTGTGAATGGTACTTGGAGATGCGGGTAAACTGAATTGGTGCTTTATCCTTCTCGCTCCCCAAGTCGGGTAACGTCCTTTCAAGCGCACAATCCGTTCTTCGAGATTCTTTGAGATGGAACTGATCCGTTTAGGGGCAGTACTCCCTGGCTTCAAGGACGCCACTCCGCCAGCGGTATAACGTGCTTTCCATCTGCGAACGGTCCGTTCGTTCACACCAAACATTTCGGATATTTCAAGGACAGAGTACTTCCCCGATTCGCACAGCACCATTGCCTTCATTCTTGTGTCCATTGTCGCTTTCACCACGCGAATCACCACAGAGGTGATTTTGTGAAAGCGGACATATGTTATGACACTGTTTTAGGACAAATGTGCTGACACTCTACACTTACCATTGCTGATAAAAATTCCTGATCCATCTGTGCGCCTTGAGTTTCTGGATCTCACCTTCAGAGAGCGCGCCTTCCGCGGCGGATGCGTTTTCCTCTATATGCCTCGGGTTCGTGCTTCCCGGAATTACGGTGGCAACCGCCGGATGGTGCAGGCAGAACTGAAGAGCGGCCTGAGCCAGTGTCCGTTTGCGGTTCTCCAGCCATCTTAGGCTTTCAACCTTATCTAGAACCTCCTTCATCCGCCCCGCCGTGAAATAGTTCTTTCTCCAGTCTTCAAACCTCGTACTCCCCGTAAAATTTCCAGAGAGAGACCCCTCGTCGAACGGGACCCTCGCGATGACCCCGACATTGTTCTTGAGGCACGCTCCTAAGAGCCCGTCCTCCGGAGATTGGTCAAAGATGTTGTAGATTACCTCAAGCGCGTCAATCCTGCCGCTTGAGACTATTCTAAGGCCAGAGTCAGGGGAGTGGTCGTTCAGCGACACGCCCGCGGACTTTATTATTCCATCCTTCTTGAGCTCCTGGAAAGCTTCCTGCCAGCAGGTTTCCCCGACCCATTCATCCCGCCATACGTGCAGCAGCAACAGGTCGATGGTCCTGTCGCCAAGGTTCTTGTAGCTCTTCATTGCATACTCTATTATGTGCTCTTTCGGAAAGACGTTCTGGATGTCCTTATCCACCGCGGGCCAATGCCCGTCTTTCGGTGGCACTTTCGTCGCTATTATCATCTTACTTCTAGGATACTCATCGGCCAGTCTTCCTACCAGCCGCTCGCTGCGGCCCTGTCCGTAATCGAACGCCGTGTCGAAGAAGTTTATGCCGAGCTTCAGCGCGACCCTCAGTGACTCCATGGCCTGCCCCTCGCTGGAATGCCAGAAGTCTCCGCCTATCTCCCAGCACCCCAAGCCGATCTCCGAGACCCGCAGGCCGCTCTTTCCCAAGGTCCTATATCTCATGCGTATTCTGTAGCATCGGGATTATAAAAACATTATTCTGCAAGGCCGGAGATGCCACATGCGGAAATGTTGGCTTTGTCGCAGAAGCATCCAAAATGTTGCAAGACTCTAAACTTTGTTGCGGAGCCGCTTTGATACTTTTTCTACAACATTGCCACTGCTTGCAATGATCCATCCCCTGTCTTCCGCGAGTTTTTTCAGCTCATCAGAAGGGTTCAGCGTGACCCTTATGTTAACGTCCTCCAACATCCCCGTGTCCCCGATTGAATCGCCGAACCCGATCGAACAGCCCATATTAAAATTCCTTCTCAACTCATCCATGATTCTTTCCTTGGCTTCGGACGAGAACATATTGACCTCCACCTTGCCTGTGTAGATTCCTTCCCTGATCTCAAGCTTTGTTGCATACACCCGCTCGATTCCCAGGTCATTTGCAGCAAGACTTAGTATCTCGTACGGGGCCGCGGAAACAATTATCGGGATGAAACCGCGCTCCTTAACACTTCTTACAAGTTCGTAGGACGAAGTGTATATATTATTCTTAAATTCTCGGAAGAATTCAGACGCATTTCTGGCAATCTCATCTCTCCTTGTCCCTGCCAAGGCATCCGTCCATATCAGTCCCCATTCATCGCACCACTTGTCATACGGCAAGATTCCTCTATTGTACTCGTCAAGTGTCAGCATCTGCTTTTCATAATACTCGTCTTTGTAGATTCCCTTTTTGTGGAGGTAGCCTATAAACTCCACCCAGATGAATCCCCTACTCAGAGTGCCATCGAAATCAAAAATGGAAACTCGTTCCTTTTTTCCTTCCATGCAAATCCTCACTTAGTGCTTGTCATTATAGTTCTACATCCCTAATATGGTGCTCGTACTTTGGGTCATAGGGGGGTACGGTTATTAGAAGCTG
The DNA here is from genome assembly GCA_963752955.1 of uncultured archaeon. Taxonomy (GTDB): domain Archaea; phylum Micrarchaeota; class Micrarchaeia; order Micrarchaeales; family CABMGC01; genus CABMGC01. The sequence continues at coordinate 401,347 of CAVWAD010000004.1, read as the reverse complement.
CTTTAATTTTCCTTTGTAATAAAATCTCTTGTTCGGCTCTATTATTACAAGATCGCCCTTCTTTACTGCATATTTTTTACCCTCTATTATCCATGCGCCCCTGCCTTCTATAATATAATACATAAATGTCGATTTGGTGTGATAGAACTCTTCAGCATGACCCCTCTGCGTTTCTTGAAGTACAATGTTCGCTTTCTTGCCACCGTATACATGCATCAATACCCCGACCTTCTGTTTCTTGATTGCATCTTTCTTTCGTATAATCATAATAAATCTACGGCCTGCAAACTTTAAAATGTTTTTATCCAGGCTTTGTTGCAAAGGTGCGACTTAGACAACAAAGCCGGGCCTGCGGAAGGCTTATATATCTGCATATTGTAACATGTTATGACATTATAATACGTGATGACATGGACAAAAGAGCCAAAAACGCTGCGAAACCATCGGAGGAGGAATTCGGTTCGGACAGGACCCAGAGGTGCATAGACCTGATGAGGCCCGAGGTGAGGAAGCTTCTGAATCTCTCCCTGGATAAGAAGATAAAGAAGTCCGAGGAGATAATCAGGCAGGCGGTCAAGAAGTACAAGAACATAGGAGTCGGGTTCAGCGGCGGAGCCGACAGCGAGGTCATGCTGCACATGGTGCTGAAGATAAAGCACGACATGCCCATCCTTTTCGTAGATACGAGGTACGAGTTCCCGGAGACCTTCGTCTTCGTGGAGAAACTTAGGAAGGAGTGGGACTTCGAAAGCCTGACCACTGTGAGGGCGGGCACGGACAGGGTCGCCGAGTTCACGAAGAAGTACGGATTCGGGACCCCCGAGTTCACCCTGGCCTTCAACAAGCACCACAAGATAGAGCCGATGATGATGGGGGTGAAGAACCTCCACATGGACGCGTTCCTTGGAGGGATAAGGGGGGTCGAGCACGAGGAGAGGGCGAAGGAGAGCATATTCTCCCCGAGGCACAACCCCGACCACATAAGGGTCCACCCGCTGCTGTTCTGGAGCAGGGACGACGTAAAGGCCTACCTGAGGAAGAACAAGCTGGAGTACCACCCCCTTTACGACAGGGGCTACACCTCGCTCGGTTCCACCCTGGATACCACCCCTAACAAGAGCCCCGGCATGCACGAGAGGGCGGGAAGGGGCGTGGCAAGGGAGAGGATAATGAAGAAGCTCAGGGCGCTGGGCTATAACTAGAGCCCGATTCGGAAAGACCACACCGGCCCGCGGCATGGCTGCCGCGGGCTTCACCGAATCTCACAGGGTCATACAAAACCTTTTTATCCCAATAACGCGAGTGATTCACATGAGGAAGTTCAACATATCCATAATCGTCCTGGATACGATCAGGCTCGACACCTTCAGGATGCTGAACAAGAGGAATGACCTGAACCTCTCGAAGCTCGGCAACTTCTTCTACCTTGACAAGTGCATAACGCCGGCCACCTGGACCTTGCCGGCGCACGCGTCCATGTTCACCGGCCAGTACCCGGCAGAGCACGGCGCGCACGAGACGCGCACGATAAAGTGCCTCGACCTGGACGACATAATGCTCAAGTCGAAGACGTTCGTAACCGATCTCAAGGAGATGGGCTACACGACCTACGCGGTGACGTCCAACCCGTACTTCAGCCCAGTCTACGGCTTCGACGAGTTCGACCGCTTCATAGAGGAGACCTACTTCACCGACGTGTACGGAAGCGTGGTCGAGGTCTCCGAGAAGATCAAGCCCAGGATGGCGAAGTACAGGAGCAAGTACGGGACCAACGTGCTCAGGATATCCGCCGCGGTGCTCGCCGAGGACCCCGGCCTGTTCTTCGAGGCGATGGCGACCGGCCTGGTCCTCACCCCGATTGCGGCCATGAAAAAGATGAAGGCTAAGCTTATCGACAACTGGCCCATAGAGAAGGGCGGAAGGAACATGGTGCGCGTAGCGAAACGGATGAGGCTCAAGAAGCCCTTCTTCTTCTTCGCGAACTTCATGGAGCCGCACGACCCGTACGTCGGCACGCCCAACAAGGACCTGAACTGGTCCACCTCTTTCATGAAGAAGGACGTCGACCCCAAGATGCTGAGACTGTGGAAGAGGCTGTACCTGAAGGCATCGATAAGGGGCTTCAAGTACGCCCACGAGACGGTCGAGGACCTCATCAGGCGGTTCGGGGACGACCAGATGATAATATTCCTCTCGGACCACGGCCAGTCGTTCAACGAGCACGGTTACGTGGGCCACGGGATAAAGCTCTTCGACGAGTCGGTCAGGGTGCCTTTCGCGGTGATGATGCCGAAGGGATTCGAGGAAGTGAAATCGGACGACTACTCCTCGCTCGTGAACGTGCGTGACTTCATCTTCGCAGCGCTGCAGGGCGACGCAAGGGCGATGGACAGGCTCTACAGCAAGGTCGTCAGGGCCGAGAGCTTCGGGATCCCGGCCAACGTCTCGCACGTCAAGGGCATAGACATGAACAAGGTGCGCAAGAACGACATAGTAAGGATAAGGGAATTCAAGTCGGGAAGATGACTGGGAATTCGCCAATCACTTCGTGTAGCCCAGCGCCCTGAGCTTTTCCACGACCCCGTGCGTGTCCCTCTTGCCCCTCTTCTCCAGCTCCATCTCGGTAACCGTCTCCCTCAGGATGTACGTCACGTAGTCCGAGACGGACGAGAAGCTCGTGCTCCGTATCTTTTCCTGCAGCTTGTTGAAGAGTATCGTGGGTATCGTTATGGTGGTGTACCTTCTCTTCTCGGCGGTTTTCTTGGCCATAGTGTCACCAAATGTCAGTAAATGTCACGGTATTACTGGAGCAGTACAATATTAGAAGGTTCGCCCCGGCCAGCATTGCCGGCCAGATCTTGCTCTATTCAAAAAGGCACAATCCATAAATAGGGCGCTGACCAAGAATGCCTAAGGCAAGGGCATGAAATCCACGAGAGAACACGTCTCACCTACCACTTACATCAGAGAAATAATGCGGGACAAATTCGGCATCGGCCCTCATACCAATACGGGCGCGAAGGCCGTAGAGCCGGTCCCTTTCTGGCCGGACGACAATCATGCGCGCACCCCCTGCGTAAAGCTCGGCGCCGGAGAACTTATGGCGGTCAGACGCAACATAGGCTCAAATACGTGGGTGGCGCTTAAGGATGCGCTAACACATGCGGAGTTCTGCGAAGACGGCCGCTCATTTATGGAGAATCCTCCCGCCGATCTGGAATATGAAACGCCCGACCTGGATGTAGAGTCGCTTAAGAAGGTCCTGAACCAGATGTCCTGCAACTGCAGCGTGCTTCGCGCACGCGTGCTGAGAGGGGTAGCAAATAGGACATGCGACCCCGCCATGCTGCGCTACCTCTCCGACTTAGGCCCATCCTACTTGCCGGCGCATCTTAGCCATGAACTCAGGATGGACGTGCTGAACAACTCAGGCAGGCCGATCGAGATAGCAATCGAATACTCGCAGCAGGACGAGGACGCGGAACTAAGGGATTCCGCAATCAAGGTCCTCCAGACGCTCGAAAAGTGACCGCGACCGGGGATGGCACCCTCTTTTCTATCCTTTGAATATCGGCCTCTTCGAGAGCAGCAGGTTGAGAGTAAGAGGGCTTCTCGGCATGTCATCAAGTTCTTTGGCTAACTTCGATTCCAGGTCTTCCAAGGACATATGTTCCTGTTTCTTGAGTTTTCGTATCCTGACCGCGAGCTTGTCCGATGAAAGTTCCTTCTCTCCGACCACGCAGATATACGGCACCCAGTCTTTCTCGGCGTTGCCTATCTTCTTTCCTAGAGTGTCGTCCTTGTCGTCGATATCGACTCTTATCTCCTTGGACTTCAGTTTCTCTGCGAGCTCGATGCAGTCTTTCACGAATTTATCCGAAAGAGGAAGAAGTCTCACTTGCGTTGGCGAGAGCCATAGCGGAAGCGCAGGCACCCCTCCCCCCTCCTGCTTGATGTAGGCAAGTTCCAGAAGAGTGTGTATGACGCGCTCTATCGCCCCGCTCGGTGAGCAGTGCAGGATGACCGGCGTCTTCTGCTCGCCGTCCTTGTCACGATATTTCAAGCCGTACCTCTTACCATTCTCATGATCTATCTGCACGGTGGACAGGGCCGCCGCCTTGCCCGAGGCATCTATAACGTTAAATTCGAATTTTGGGTCGAAGTATGCATACCTGAAGTTCCACATTTCGATTAGCGCGGGCTTTTTCAGGTACTCCTTTACCAATTTTAAGACAAAATCCTTGTGATCCTTCCAGAAACCTTCCGTAAACCTTACCGCCGCCTCATATTCGTCGGTGCCTATTCCTATTCCAGATAACACGGACTGGCAGAACTTGAATTGCTTGTCGAATTCGTTTTCCGCGGAAGCGAGATCCGCGCACATCGAATGCATATCCGGGATAGTGAAGGCCCTCAGCCGCTTCAGGCCCGCGAGTTCACCGCTCTTTTCCCTTCTGAAGGAGTAACGGGCGAGTTCATAGACCTTAAGGGGCAGGTTCCTGTAGGAGATGGTCGCGTCGTGCATCATCAGGAATTGGCCGAAACACGCTGCAAAACGCAAGAAGTAATCCTTATCGTCCGATTTTACTATATAGTGCCTCGCGGGGAACCTGTCCAGATATTCTTTTAGCGCGGGGTGGTCGTACGCATACATTATCGGAGTCTCGACCTCTGCCGCCCCGTATTCCGTCACTCTCCTATTAACGTATTGTTCTATCAGACTCTTCACCAACCTGCCGTTTGGATAGAACCGCATGTTTCCTGGATCAGAACCAGGTTCATAATCGACGAGTTCAAGCCTCTGCATAAGGCGAATGTGAGGAGGTTCCTGGGCGTAAGATCCCACTTTCTTTATCTCGTAATCCGCAAACTTCTTGAGATTCACATGGTTCTTGAAATCAAAGCCGTCAACTGGCACGAGACCCTTGTCCGGATCGAGCACATACCATGTGGAAATCACCTTGTCTTCTTCTTTGAGGGCGGCAGATTCCTTGACTTCTGATTTTGCGGCGGAGACCGACCTTGGATGCTTCGATTCATTTTCACCCTCAGCTGCCTTCGAGGCGGGTTTATGGCCATAGCTACGCGACTGCTCAGCGAGCGGATGACCCTTGACCGAGACGCTGAGCTTCTTGTTCCAGCCGAACGGCGCCTTCTTCAGCTCCGCGCCCTCGGGCGCGTCCGCGCACATGTCGTTAAGTATCCTCTGCGCCTCCTCAGGGGATGCGAGGTCCCTGCTGAGGTGGGCGAAGGGGTATATCATCAGCTTCTTCCGTCCCTGCTTCGCCATAAACGCGGAGACGTCCTTCATCGCCTCCTTCGCAGTCGCTGCGTCGTCGCCCTTCTCCACGCTCACAAGGATCGCGATCGCATTGTCAACGGAAACGCGCTTCTTACCCGCCTCCTCATGGACGCGCGACTCCGGCTTGACCAGCTCGTAGGTTATGTTGTCAACGTCCAGCTGAAGTATTTTCATCGGAACACTCACTCATCATTGGAAGCAAATAATTAAAATGAGGTTGTGCGGAGCGTCTGCACAATCGGGTTAAAAAGGCTTAATGCGTTCTCCTATCAGATGCCCATGAAAGTGATAATGATCGGCCACGACTTCGACTTCAGCGCCGGGGATGGCATAAGCAGGTACTCTTTCGAGGTCTGCAAGGGCGTAAGGAAGAGCGCCGAAGTGGAGACGATAGAAGTCGGCAGACTGCCGAGGCCGCTAAGGGCGATTCGTACGGTAAACGCCCGGGACGCGGACATAGTGCACCTGATGTACCCTGACGTCTCCAAGGGTGAACATCGGAAAAGCCAGAATGGTGATAATGTGGCACGACAACAGGGTCTTCACGAAATACGCCGCGGAGAGCCAGCACAGGTCGAAACCGAAGCTCGCGGAGAGGCTAGGGATCGCGAAGTGGATAATCGGTAACTGGGCCGTTGGCAACTATGTGCAGAGCTCAGCGATAATCTGCAACAGCTCGCAGACCCTCAGCGGGCTGAAGGATTATTTCTCCGGCATAGGCCTCTACGACCCCAAAAAGATATACCGGGTCATACCTCTTGCTATCGGCGAGGAGTTCATCAGGGCGAAAGTGTGGCGCGGGAAAAGGAGGGACTTCGGGTACGTCGGCTCTATACACTTCAAGCACAAGAACCTTTCAGGGCTCCTGGCAGCATTCGACAAGATCGCCAAGGGCAGCGGCGAAAGGCTGCACATATTCACATCGAGCCCCGGCGCCGAAGAAATACTCGATGAGAACCTTTCGAAGTTCAGGAATCTTTCAAGAACCAATGTCATATTGCATTATCGGGCGCCCGATTCGGAAGTACTGAAGTGCCTGCCTAAGCTTGTGGCCTACCTACATCTCTCGAAGGAGGAGGGACTGGGCCTACCGATACTTGAGGCGATTGCCGCGGGCACCAATGCCGTTGTGCTGAAGGAGGCGAAGATACCCAAGGAGGTAAGGAAGTACGCGATAAACGTACCCGAAGGCGGCGTTGCCGATAAGCTTCTTGAGCTCATGGCTTACTCGAAACCCGCTCCCGCGCAAGCCATATCTTACGCCAGGGGCTTCACCTGGAAGAGGATCGTCGACGAGACGCTGAAAGTATATAAGGAGGTTCTCGCCAATAGATGATATAGGTACCATGAAACTTACGGAAGCAAGCAACAGGCTGCCGAAGGAGCTGCTCGAATCGGCGGCGATGCGCGGCGTCACCTCGCTCACTCCTCCTCAGGAACTCGCCATCAATAACGGCCTACTCGAGGGCAGGAACCTCGTGGTCGCGTCGCCCACGGCTAGCGGAAAGACCTTCATCGCCGAGATGGCGATCGCCAGGTGCGTGATCCGGGACAGGAAGAAGGCGGTCTACGTCGCGCCGATGCGCGCCCTGGTGAGCGAGAAGTACGAGGACTTCAAGAGGGACTATCCCTTCCTCAGGGTCGCGATGTCCATAGGCGACCTAGACTCCCTGGACAGGTGGCTCTCGGACTACGACATAGTCTTCGCCTCCACTGAGAAGCTCGACAGCCTGATAAGGCACGGCCTGGACTGGCTCGACTCCATAGGCTGCGTGATCTTCGACGAGATACACATGCTCGACGACGCGAGCAGGGGCCCAACCCTGGAGATACTCATAACCAAGATGCGCCGCGTCTGCGGCGGCGCGCAGATGATCGCGCTCAGCGCCACCGTGGGAAACGCGAGGGAGATCGCGGAGTGGCTGGGCGCCGGCCTGGTCGAGAGCGACTACAGGCCGGTCCGGCTGGAGAGGGGGATCGTGCTGAACGGCAAGACCTATTACCAGGAGGGCGAGGAGGAGCTCTCAGGGAGCAGCACGCTGCCCGAGATAAGGGTGGTCCAGGACACGCTCCACAGGAAGAAGCAGGCGCTCGTCTTCCTGAGCACCAAGCGCAACGCCGAGGCCAGCGCGGAGCGGATAGCCCAGGCCGTCGAGGAGCTACTGACCAGGGAGGAGAAGACCAAGCTCGCCGAGCTGAGCAACAAAGTGCTCCACGCGCTGGGAAAGCCCACCGCGCAGTGCGAGCGCCTCGCCAGGATAGTGGAGAAGGGCGCGGCGTTCCACCACGGCGGGCTCATGAACGAGCAGCGGCGCCTGATAGAGGAGGGCTTCAAGGGCAACGTTCTCAAGGCCATCTGTTCGACTACGACGCTGGGCTTCGGCGTCAACCTCCCTGCGCACACTGTCCTGGTCCGCGACACTAGCAGATACAGCGACGCCTCCGGCTCCGAGAAGCTGAGCGTCAACGAGGTCACGCAGCTCTTCGGCAGGGCCGGCAGGCCGAAGTACGACAAGGAGGGCCGCGCCCTGCTCATCGCGAAGTCGAAGGGAGAGATAATGGACCTCTACGCCAGGTACATCGCCGGGGAGCTGGAGCCGATCTCCTCCAAGCTCGGCGTGCTCCCGGTTCTGAGGACGCATCTCCTGGCGTTCATAGCCACCCGCATGCTCAGGACGAAGGAGAGCATGCTCGACTTCCTCGGCGAGACCCTCTACGGCCACCAGTTCGCCGACACGCGTGAGATGAGCCGCCTGGTCACCGACATACTCAAGGAGCTGGAGTCGTGGAAGTTCGTGCAGAGGATGGGCAGCGCCTACGAGCCGACGAGGCTCGGAGGCAGGGTGAGCGAGCTGTACATAGACCCCCTATCCGCGAAGTGGCTGATAGACACGCTGCCTAAGGTCAGCGACGACGTCTCGTACCTGTTCATGGTCTGCAACGCGGCCGAGATGCGGCCGTACGTGAGGGCCACCGAGGAGGCCAGCAAGCTCTTCTTCACGTACGCGAACCTCATCGAGGGTGCCGGCGTGCACCCCGAATCCGGCGGCTACGCCTACTACGACCCGCTCAAGCCGCTCAGCACCGCCCTCATGCTCAGGGACTGGATCGGCGAGGTGGGCGAGCGCGAGGTGGTCAAGAAGTACAACACCACTCCGGGCGCGCTCTTCGCCAAGCTCAGCAACTCCGACTGGATCTTCTACGCCTCGGCGGAGCTTGCCAGGCTCATCAAGGTCAGCCCCGTGCGGCTCATCGAGCTGAGGATGAGGGCCAAGTACGGCATAAGGAAGGAGCTCCTCGACCTGATAAGGCTGGAGCAGGTCGGAAGGGTGAGGGCGAGGCTCATGTACGACAGCGGCATAAAGAGGGTGGCGGACCTCCGCTCCGAGGGCTCCGCGGCGAAGGTGGAGAGGCTCTTCGGCAAGGAGATCGCGAAGAGGATAATGGAGCAGGTTACTTGATATTTTACCCAAGTAGCGAAAAGAGTAGCGGCTTCATGCTTATGGGCATAGCTGCCCTCTGGGAGAAAGGGTTAAAAAGCTAATACCATATATAACTCTGGCGACAATTAGGTGAACTAAATGGGAGTTTTTGATAAGCTAGGTCAGGCATTCGGGGTCTCCGGATCAAAGGAGATGAGCATCGAGGAGTACATGAACTCGGCGGAGATGGCCGACGTCGACATCATGCACGAGCCCGCGGACATGTATGTGAAGCCGGTATCGATATCGAGCGAGGACGACGTGAAGCTGATCGAGAACGAGCTCTCCAAGAAGAACATCATACTTCTGAGCATCGAGGAGCTTAGCAAGAGGCCCACGACGAGGAACAACGTCATAACGACCTTGAAGTCCTACGTGGCGAAGATAAACGGCGACATCGCCCAGATCGACGACACGAGGGTCCTCATAACCCCGGCGAAGGTAAAGATAATCAAGAGGAAGAAGACGCCGAGGTAAAGGCCCGCGCCTTCGCTCCCTTCAGTACCCAAATCCCAGCGCGAGCTCGGGAGGCTCCTCGCTGGCATTTCTACTCCTTCAGCGCGGTTATTGTCGCGTGCGGTTCCCGCCTGTTGGGCCGCGCCCAAGGCCACACCCGCTACGCACAACCTTCTCCTAGGTTTAGTGTCGAAGGGAGGTCCTTTCAAACCTGCCTGACAATGAAACGGTTATCTTTTCCATCTTGCTAGGGTCGCCAACTTCTATTGCAGTGGCATCGCCCTCACTTGTCAACTTTATGGCGTCGGGATACTCTGTTAGCACAACCAGCGATACAGGGTCGGGAGAGGCTTCTTTTCTTAGAAGCGTAAATGTGCTTTCGGTAATCCGTCTAAGTTCAAATCCCCCTCCTCTGAAAGTAAACAGGTCTCCGCTTCTTCCACCGACGATCACTGTTTTGTTATCCTGTTCATCTCTCTGATGAGCAACAAAATAATCTCCAATTAGGGTTGCAACCAGCGATCCTTTCTCGGTATTTGCCGCGGGCGTTCTTTGTTCAAATCGAGCCGCCATCGTAGAAAGCGCCGCATATGCCGCATTCTCCATCTCTTTCGCAGTCGGGCGGTGTGCAATAACAGTTGCCATACTAATTACCTGTGATATTATGATTTCTCCAGCTATGGCTTCATCCCATAAAGAATGACGCCGCGAAGGCGGTTGTCCGTCGATGAGAAAGAATTGTCTGCATGTTCTGGGCCGTATGTGGCATCGATTTTCTGAAAAAGGCGTAGATTTCGACGGAAAACATCGGCCTAGAACTCATGTGACTTCGCTTCCGCTAACTGTTGATGACCTTCAGGTCCTTTTTACCGGTCGCACTTTACCCAGAATGGCAACCCTAGTCGCCTTGCCGTTGCGTCGTAGAGGCGCTGTTTTATGTTGAAGGCGATCACCCTCAGCGCGATCGCCATGTTTCGCGTCTTCCGATTCACAGCCCTTACGCAACTTCCATACCGTCTCTTTACCGCGGAGAAGATGCTTTCTATCACCGAACGCGCATGATAAATCGCGTCGTACAGCTCCTTCTTTTTCCTCGCGAATACGACCATCTCCTTCCATGCCTGCGAACCTTTCGCCCTGCTTTTTACTCCATCCTTAAGGGCGAAGAACGGCCTCCCGTTCTTGCTGGCAACTACGTTGCAGTTGTCTCGGCCGAGGTATCCTGCATCTCCCAGCACCTGGAGAAGTTCGTCGATGTCGCGCAATAGGAACCCCAGTTGCGGCGAATCGTTTCGTTTCCATGACGTTATCTTGTATCCTACGATAATGTTTCTTCGCAGGGCCACAGATATGTGCAATTTCGCGTTGTCCCTCCTTTTGTTGACCCTCCCAATTCGGATGTCGTACCACGAACTGCTGACCATCAGTCGTATCCCTGTCGAATCCACCGCAACGGTCATTCCCTTGTTGACAAACTTCCTAACGAGAAGTTTATTGAACTTCCTGATGTATTTTTGATCAAGTCGTTGCATTCCTCGATGTAATGCGCTACGACTCGGGAGGTTCGGGGCCTTCAACACCTGTTGAAGGTATCCCTTCCGTTTTTCCACCTCCATGCCATCATAAGTCAGGTTCAGGGAGACCATTAGGAGGCACAGCACGAATACTGTTCTGCTGTCGTGTATCGGGGGACTTCCCCTCGTCTTCTTCTCCCAAGGGGGAGGAAGCCTATTGGCGAATCTCTTCGCGGTCTTTGCGGTCAATACCGCTATGTTTCTATCGACTCTCGTTACCACCTTCGGGTTTGCCCTCCTTTTGGGCTTTCCCATAATGTGGCATCGACGGAAAGGAACAAAATCTTACCGCCCGAAAAGGTCAGGATTAGCGTCGGCATGAATTATGGGATGAAGCCTCCAGCTATAAAAGCATTATTCATGAATTGTTTTGAATGGCTAAAGACAACCACTACTCCTTCAGCGCGGTTATTACCGCGTGGAGCTCTCGCCTGTTGGGCCGCGCCATCCTTATCAGTCTTCGGAACGCCACCGAGACCGCCTTCTTGTCCCTTATGCGCTTCCTCTGTGAGACGAGGCCGTCGAAGACCTCGAAGAGCTTTGCGACCTCACGGCGGTCCAGCTTCTCCTCCTCGGAGGCGAGCTCTCCGTGGTAGCCCCTGAGCCCCTCCCTCTTCATCAGGTAGAGCATGATCGCCAGCGCGTGCGAGATGTTGAGCACCGGATAAGCGGGGTCGGTGCCTATGTAGGCCAGCATGTCGCACTTCTCGATCTCCTCGCTCTTCAGCCCTATGTCGTCCCTGCCTATGAGCAGCCCGACGACGCCGTCCTTCTTGTAGGAGCCGAGCTTCCTCACGGCGTCCTCGGCAAAGTACACTTTGCTGTGGTTCGCCGAGCCCTTGCGCCATATTCCGCTCGTCGCGACCAGCACGTCGCAGTCCCTGGTGGCGGCGTCTAGGCTCTTGTAGACCCTGGCGCCCTCAAGAAGCGGGTAGGCGTGCTTCGAGTACATCCTGGCGCTCTTGCCCCGGAGCGCGGCGCGCGGGCTGACGAAGTGGAGCCTCCTTATGCCGAAGTTCATCGCCGTCCTGGCGATGTAGCCCAGGTTTATCTGGTACTTCGGCCCGACTATTATTACCTTTACCCTCGTTCAAACACCCGGGACGAACGTGACCAGCACGGTGAGCGTGTTGACCAGCACGTGCGCGAGTATCGAAGGGTAAAGCGATTTCGTCCTCTTGAACACGTACCCCGCGATGAGCCCGAAGATCAGCGCTGCGATGACCTCTATCCCGAAGGTGGAGTTGTAGCTGGCGTGCAGCGCCGCGAAGATGAGCGCGCTGATGACTATGCCTAGCCTCGGCACCATCAGCCCCCTGAACATCACCTCCTCGCAGACCGGGGATGCCACGGCTGAGAAGGCGAGGAACCAGAGCGGCGCCGCCGCGAAGACGACGCTGACGTTGGTGTCTATCTGGACGTTGGCGACCTGGCCTATCAGGCTCACGATTAGCTCGAGCATGACGACCATCGCGAAGATCACGAGGCCCAGAGCGAGGTTCCTCCAGGTGAGGCCATCCCTGCCCAGGCCGAGCCCGCGAAGCACGCCCCGCCTGCCGGGAGAGACGAACCTGGAGTATATCAGGGCCGAGACCAGGAACGAGAGCGAGACGCAGGCGTTCGCCGCGAAGAAGAACTGGTCATAGCCTATGTAGGAGTACTGGTAGAGCGCCACCGGCGCGAGAACGAGCCCCGACGCGACCGCGACGAGGATCAGCACGAATATGGCTGTGCGCTGCGCCCTGTTACCGGTTGCGCTGGCTTTCCTCCTCAAGACGCATCAATCCTATGACTTTTCCTTCCACTCCGTGTACCCGCACCTGCCGCACGCGTACCTGTCCTTGTGGTCCCCCATCCTTGCGCCGCACTTCGAGCAGAACTTCGCCACGGGCTTGTAGGCCTTGAAGCTCTTCTTCTTCGCCGCGGGTTTCTTGTCCTTTGCTGCTTCTGCCAATCAAACACCTATCTAAGCCCCCTCCGCCTCGGCCTCCGGCTTCTTCTCCGCCGCCTCGGCCGGCTGCTTGCCCTTCTTGTTGGGCCTCGAGAGCACGTGCTTCTGCGCGATGCCCTTCGCCGCCTCGCTCGCGTACTCGTGGATGAGCACCCGGCTCCTCCGGCGCCGTATATCTGGTCTATGCTCACGATCACGATGTTCCCGTGCTTCAGGCCCAGCTTCCTGGTGGCCTCGTCCCTTATCTCCTCGCGCGAGGGCGTGCTCCCCTTGTAAGTCACGTCCAGGACCATCTCCCTCCTGTTCAGCAGCTTGTTCGTAACGTCCTTCTCAAGTTTCATCTCCATTTCAAGTACCTCCTACGATCCTGGTTATGATCCTCCTTCCCATGGCCTCCAGCGTCTCGACCTCGTTCCCGGACTTGAGCGTGTGCTTCAGCTCTTCGGGCAGGGCCGCGTCGTACATGTCGTACGAGTCCATGTCCATCAGCTGCACCACGTCCCCGGTTATCGAGACGACCTGCGCCCTGCGCTTCTTTATCTCGGGCACGTCTATGTCACCGTGGCTCGGAGCCAGCAGGGTCTTCTTCTGGTTCTCGAAGACCCCCATCGCGGTTATCCGCATCTTGGCGGAGCCGTGCTTCCCCGGGGCAGAGATCTCGATGTCGACCACCCTGCAAGGGACCCCGTCGATGAGTATGAAACTTCCGCTCCTGATCTCCTTCAGGGGCCTGTGACTCACGTTGCCTTCCTCCACCATCTAGATCACAACAAAACAGATAAGATTAGTCGTCTTTAAAGTTTAAAATACCTTTGGCGGTTGCTGGCCCTGCGCCCGGGCGGATTCACTACCGTTCCGGGTGCAAAGTCCGTGTCACTAGAAGATCTTGTTCAGGTTATCGACGCGCATGGCCTCGACTTCGGCCTGCTGCTGCCTCCTCACGCCGAACTTTGCCTTGACTCCCGTGATGATCGACATCACGCGTATCTGGTCCCTCATCTCGGGGATCAGCTTGGCTCCGAATATCACGTTGGCGTCGTTCGCCAGTCCCTCGGTCACCCCCGCCCCTATCTGCGTGGCTTCCTCTATCGTGAGGTCCCCGCCTCCGGAGACGTGCACCATCGCTCCCTTCGCGTTGTCGTACTCGACGGTCAGCAGCGGATGCGACCTCGTGGAGGCGATAGCCTGCTGGACCCTTCCCGCCCCGCTTCCGGTCCCTATGCTTATCACGGCCGTGCCGGTGTCCTTGACTATCGTACTAAGGTCCGCGAAGTCCAGGTTTATCAGGCTCGGGAACATTATCGTGTCAGCGATCCCCTTGACCGCGTTGCCGGTGATGTTGTCCGAAAGCTCGAAGGCCTTCTCCATCGGAAGGTTCGGAACGTACGACAGCAGGAGCTGGTTCTCGATCACTATGACCGCGTCGGCCTCCTTGGTCAGCTGCTGGATGCCCCACTCGGCCTTGGTGGCCCTGCTCCGCTCCAGCGAGAACGGATAGGTAACCATCCCTATCACGGTGGCCCCCTGCTCCTTCGCGACCTTGGCAACTATGGACGCGGATCCGGTCCCGGTCCCGCCTCCCATCCCCGCAGCCACGAATACCAGGTTGTAGCCCTCGAGCACCTTCTCGATGTCCGGCCTTGCTTACCTCGGCGCACTTGGCCCCTATCTCTGGGAATCCCCCGGCGCCGAGCCCGTTGGTCAGGTTCTTTCCTATCAGCACCTTCCTGTCCGCCTTGATCATGCTCAGGTGTGCCAGGTCCGTGTTTATCGCTATCGTGGTGGCGCTCTTTATCCCGTTGACGCAGAGCCTGTTGACAAGGTTGCTTCCCTGCCCTCCGCATCCGACAACCGCAACTCTCGGGGAAAAGGCCTCGTAGTCAAATTGGTTTGACACTCGTACCACCAATTATCATAGCGAGTCGAGTCCTCCGAGCGAGAGATCTCTCTCCTTCTCGTCGTCCGCGATGCCTCCTCCGAGTATGCTCGCTCCCTTCACTCCCGTGACTATGGCGACGATCTCGAGCTGGCCCTCGTAGCCTGGCACGATCCTCGCGCCCCACTTCACGTTCGCCTTCGGGTCCATCTGCTCGGTTATTATCTCTCCCGCCTTTATCGCGTCTCCCAGCGTAAGGTCGGATGCTCCGGATATGTGGATCAGCGCGCCCTTCGCGTTCTCGAAGTCACGTCGAGCAGCTTGTTCTTCAGCACCGCCTCGGCCGCGCTGGTGACCTTGTCGTTGCCCTTCCCGTTGCCCACGGATATGAAGCCCACTCCTCCGTTGCCCATGATCGACCTCACGTCCGCGAAGTCTATGTTGATCAGGCTTGGCTGCGTTATCGTCCAGACCAGTCCTCCGATCGCCTTTGCGAGCACGTCGTCCGCGACCGCGAACGCCTCGTTCATAGGCAGGTTCGGCACCAGCTTCACCAGCCTGTTGTTGTCGACTATTATGACGCTGTCCGCAGTACTTCCTTGAGCTTCTGGATTCCCTCTTCGGCCTTTACCTTCCTGACCCTCTCCAGGTCGAATGGATATGTGACCATCGAGACGACTATCGCTCCCTGCTCCTTGGCTATCTGCGCGATGACCGGAAGCGCGCCCGTTCCGGTCCCGCCTCCCATTCCCGCGCACAGGAACACCAGCTGCGCCCCGGAAAGGACCTCCTCCAGGAGGTGCCTGTCGACCTCCGCGGCCTTCGCGCCGATCTCCGGGTCCCTCCGGCTCCCAATCCCTTTGTAATCGTCTTTCCGATGAGGATCTTCTTTATCCTGTCATCGATTATCTTGAAGTGCTGCACGTCGGTGTTCACGGCAACCAGCTCGGTCCCCTTCACTCCGACCTTCAGCAGCCTGTTGATCGTGTTGTTTCCCGCGCCTCCCGCCCCTAGCGTGACAATCTTTATCTGCGCGTTTATCTCCTGCCCGCCCTGTCCAGTTCCAACTCCCAAAATGTCGCTCTCGTAGTCAACCATACTATCTACCTGATCGCCAATTTATGCTAACTCAAATAAGTTTAAATACCTTGTGTCATTTTCTCGATAAATGGAAGACCTAGAAGACGCATATCCCTTTTATTACTAGAATACAGACATTTTATTCCAGTATAACCCGAAATATGGCCGCCCGGCGCGGTTTTCGACGTAATCTCCTACGAGAAGGTCGGCCCGTCGGGGTCAATGGCCCGCTCTTGTCTTAAGTTCCTCCAAAGTATGGGCGGTGGAAGCGGCACCGCCCAATAATCGACAGATGACTGCCTCGCAGGTCTCGGTGGGATAAAGCTTGCGAGCCTCTATCATTCCCCTCGTGACTTCATGAACCTTTATGGTGGTCACTTTCTGAGCCCTGAGCCTGGCCCCCAGCTCCTCGTTCTTGAGGCTCAGCTCAACGTCGGCCCATCTTTTCCTCTCTTCATCAAGCTCTAGCCTGAATTCATTTAGGTTTTCCATGGTATATCATCTTTTTGAGCAATTGCTTCGTATGGTTCCTTGATCTACCTCGTATCACACTTATCAGTATCCTGTCTATTTTGTCGTTGTATCCGTACTCTTTCTTCAGCGCGTATCCGTTTTTCCGGAGGAACATCACGAGCGAATAAAACGCGGTCCTCTTGTTGCCCTGCAAGAAGGGGTGAAGACTTATCAGTTCAGTCAGGAGCAGTGTCGCATAATCCTCCACATTGGCAGTTTCGTCCAACGCATAGATTATGCCATGAAGATTGCTATTTATCTCCACCCCTCCCTCGCCTATGCTCTTGTTTATCTCAACTATCTCCGCCTTCGTTAACCGTTTCATGAGGCTCACTTGGTATACTATAGGTATACCAATCTATAAAAAGA
The DNA here is from genome assembly GCA_963752955.1 of uncultured archaeon. Classification (GTDB taxonomy): domain Archaea; phylum Micrarchaeota; class Micrarchaeia; order Micrarchaeales; family CABMGC01; genus CABMGC01. The sequence goes on along the minus strand of CAVWAD010000004.1, from coordinate 384,744 downwards.
TTGGCTTTGTTTTGGTTAATCGTCCAGCCCTGAGAGGGGTTTTCATGGGGCGTCCTCCACCTTGGTCTTCCTCTGCAACTTGAACATCTCCACGACCTCCTTCGTCGTCGTGGCATCCTCGGGGCTCTTGTCCTCCCGGATCCCCTTGCTCACTATCCTCGGGAAGCGCAGGGCGTAGCCCACTTCCACATCGCCCTCCTTCTGACGGCCGGCGGTGTGCGTGGGCGACTTGGTTATCTCGTCCGCGCGCACCGTAACCACGTACCTGGGCTCGACCCAGAAGTCCGGCTCGATCACCGCCACGACCCTCGCCGGCTTCCTCGCGACCCTGATTTTTTCCAGCAGCTTCTTGAACGCCGACATCTCCTCCTCTGTGAAGCCAGTCCCTATCTTCGATATCGTCTCGAAGACGTCGTCCTTCTCGTTGTAGACCGCTGCGAGCAGTCCGCCGAAGCCGAACTCGGTCCGCGAGCCCTTGCCGGCGTAGAATCCCACGATGACGAGGTCGAGCGTGTCCGAGAGCTCGCCCTTGTAGCTCCTCTTCATCTTTATCCAGCTGAACTTCCTCGCACCGGCGATGTACGGGGCGTCGAGGTCCTTTGCGACGATCCCCTCCAGCCCGTCCTCGATCGCCTTGTCGAAGTACTCCTCTATGTCCTTGGGCTTCGAGGTGACGATCCTGTCCGAGAGGCGGATCACGCCGTCGCCCTTGACTATCTTCTCCAGTTTCTCCCGCCTCTCCGAGTAGGGCTTCATCAGGTAGCTCTCGCCGTTGAGGTAGAGCAGGTCGAACGAGAAGAGGTGGAGCGGGAGCGAGAGGCTCTTCTCGGCCACGTTGTGCTTCCTCCTCCTCTGGATCGTCTCCTGGAAGGCGTGGAACTGGTCGGTCACCTCGTCGTAGGCTATCGCCTCGCCCTCGAGTATCGCCTCCCTGGCCTTCACCTCTCCGAGCGCGGCCTTGACTAGCTCCGGGAACATCTCGGTGAGCCGCTCCAGCCTCCGCGAGTAGATCTCCACCTTCCCGCTCCTCCTGTCGATGTGCACCTGCGCCCTCAGGCCGTCGTACTTGCTCTCCACCGCGCACCTGCCGCGCATCCTCTCGAGTATGTCCTCCGCCGTGGGCAGCCTCTCGGCCAGAGCGGGCCGTATCGGCTTGAACAGCCCGACCCTGAAGTCCTCTATGCCCTTCGTGCCTTCCTTGGCCAGGACCTCGCCGACCAGGCCCAGGTCGCTGCAGATGTTGTAAGCGGTCTCTCAGCCGGGCCTTGAACTTCCTCTCGCCGGTCTCCATCTTCGAGAGGGCCTCCAGGACCGTCGCGTCGCCGACCCCGAGGCGGAGCTGGCCCATCGCGAACCTCACGACGTACTTGGCCTCCTCCGGGTTGCCGTCGCCTATCAGCGATGCGAGCATCCTTATCTTGAGGTCCTTGCTGCCCGCGCCCGAGGTGGTCGCTATCTTCATCAGCATCTCGAAGACGTCGTTCACCTCGAGCTTCCTGCCTGACATCCTGCCCTGCCTCTTCGACCCGGCCATCTGCTCGGCGGTGAGCCCCAGGTCGCCGGTCTTCCTGAACAGAGCCTCTATCTTCACCTTGTCGTTCCCGGTCGCGAGCGAGATCGACTCCTCGACGAGCTTCTCCGCGATGCCGATCTCGATCCCGGAGAACGGCGGGGCCAGTATGCCCTGCGTAAGGTAGATGATGTTCCTTATCTCGCCCTTGCGGGCCTTCTTGAGCATCTCGGTGAGTACGTTTATCATCTCGAGCCGGGAGGAGATCCCCTCGAGCCTGCCGTAGTAGCCAGCCGCCTCCTCGAAGAGCATCGAATCAAGTCTAATTTCCAAATTAAGCTTATATACCGTTCTTCGGCCGCGGCTTTGCACGTAAAATAGGGTCCTTTGCCGATTAAAAATGCAGAATTAGGAATTTAAGTGCAGAATCGTTGAGCCAAGAAGGGGACAAACGTTTATAAATGTGAAAAATGCGTACAAATGCATATAAACGTGGAGAATACAGGATGAATTAGGTAATGCTATGGACATAGGAGAGCACAACACTGTCATAAAAGAAACCATTGAGAAAGATGATCCGCGAGCGATAACTATTGAGCTATACGGACCTGACGACCACAAAGGCATCACTGCGAGGGTCAGGATGAGCATATTAGAATTTAATAAACTCATGAAAATAGCGGAAACGCAGGACCTGCAAAAAACAAAGAGGGGCAGCCATAATCAACCCGATTACGAATATCAATTAAATGTAAATGATATGTATTTGGATGGTTTTGTAGACCACAAATATGTACGCAATCTTAGCGGTTTCTCGCTAAAGTTGGATAAGAAGGGGTTTGAGTCACTGCGTGCTTCAATGATCGATTCCAGAAGTAAAATTAACCAAACGCTCGGCCAAGTACTTGAGCAGCTTCATTCAAAAACAAACAAGAAGATAGACGCAGATGGCCACCTAAGCCAGCAGCTTGAAACAAGTATGAGAACCCCTGTAATTGAACTCCAAAAAATATTAGGAGCGGGTAGTAAACAGCCTGTAAAAATGACATCTTAGTGGAAGCATAGTATGTGGTTAGATGTCCGCCTCTTACAAGCGGGCAATCATAGGTTTGGCCGCGCCGGGAGGGGCGCGGCGCATCCGATCCGCGGGAAGCAAGCTATAAATAGCCACGCATCGAGAGTGTAAAAGGGGGTATTGGCATGGAGCAGACAGCGAATGGCTTTCAGGGAAAGGCAGGTCCGGAGATGCTGACGGTGCTGAGAAAGATGGAAGACAGGCTCGTCCGCATAAGCGAGATCTATGAAAGATTCAACATACTTCGGGGCCGGCCTCGCGCGAGAGAGTCTGCGGTGTACTTCGTCAAGGCCGAAGGCGATATAGTTCAAAACGCGGCGGAAGCGCTTGGCGAGGGATACTGTGTGGAGATCGTCACCGGGCCGAGGCTCAAGGACGCGAAGACGCGGGAAGGGCTGGTCGACCTGCTCAAGAAGTACAGCGACAGGCTTTCGATTTACTCGTGCCCGATCAGGCCGGAACCAAACATGTGTCTCATAAACGGCAATCTGCTGTTCGAGGACCCGCACCCCGAGGGCGTCGGTCACAACGAGGTCACTGCGATAGAGCACGCGGATCAGTACAACATCACACTATTCCGCGACAGATTCGCTGCCCTGAAGAACAATGCGGATCTGGTGCGCACGCCGGATGCAGCGATGAGGATGCCCGTAGCGCAGGAATAGCGGGAATCGGGGAAGGTTATTTCGATGGTGGGTGAATGGAGGATAATTTCAGAGGCATGACTTTCGAGCAGAAGAGGACCGTTCGCGGAATACGCGACGCATTGATTGAGAAACTGGAGGCCGCGCCGAAGGCCCCTTCCCTCAAGAACGACGTGAATTACGACTACCGTTTCACCCCGAAGGGGACGCTTGTCATGGACTTCACGATCAGCGGGGCCGGCCTCGCCCTGAGGGTCCGCGACAAGGTCGAGAAGCGCCATCCGTTCGTCAGGCTGGAATTCGAGATGTCGGGGTGGAGCTGCACCGCGACGATCTGTCCCGCGGTGATACCGGGGGTGAAGCTCTCTGGTTCCGACAGCCAGAGGGATTCCGATACGGAAAAAAGGCTGGAGGAGTGGAGCGAGTGCATAAGGAAGGTCTTCCGCCAATCCGACCTCGGAGAAGTTAAGATAACCGCAGGCATGCTCCGAGATTCTTCCTTCCGGCCGGCAAAGTGCCCGCACCGCGCAAAAATCCAGGCGGCGGCAGGATGCGCTACCGCTCGCTGAGCAGCTCGCCCAGCGCGGCGTAGATGTCCTTCTCCCCGGTCTTGTTCCTGCCCGGTCCGTTGCGGACGCGTATCGTCCTTATGCCAAGCCTCCTCGCCGCCCTGATGTCCTTGTCTGTGTCCTCCAGGAGCAGCAGGTTTCCGGGGTCGTCGCCCGTCCTCTTCAGCAGGATCATGTATGCCCTCTCGCACGGCTTCTCGGCCCTGCCGTAGTCGAGGGTCTCGAAGCAGATGATGCTGCGTCCCGTGATGACCTTGTCCAGGCCCAGGGCCCCCACCACCCTGCTCGCCCAGATCAGGGGGCTGTTCGTGAACAGGATTATTTCGTTGGTCTTGCCGAGCTCGGTCAGCAGCGATACCAGCCTCCTGTCCTTCCTTATGCCGAAGGAGCGGGGGCGGATGTCGAACGCGTACTCCACGAAGTCCGTCGAGTCCAAGCCGTATTTCTCGGACAGCAGGTGCACAATGGAGGGGATCCTCAGGTCCTTTATGTACCTGTTGACGAGCCTGGAGACGCCCTTCCTCGGTATGCCCGACCTGTCGGTATAGGCGTACAGCCTCTTCGCTATCCTGGCGGTCACCGCGTGCGCGTTCCGCTTGAGGTAGAGCGTCCCGTCCATGTCCATTACGATGTATCTCTTAGTCACACTAGCACGTCACTTCAGCCGCAGAATCTTCCTTACCTTTCCTATCGCGGAGATCGCCCTGTCAACCTCCTCCTCTGTATTGTACAGATAGAAGCTCATCCTCGGGACGCCCTGCATGTGAAGTATGTTCTTAACGAGGGGCATCGCGCAGTGGTGGCCCGACCGTATGGCTATGCCCTCGCTGTCGAATATCGCCGCGACGTCGTGCGCCGGCGCGCCCTCGATGCCGAACGCTATGACGCCCGACCTCTTGCGGATGTCATCCGCGCCAGGTCCGTAAACCGTTACTCTCTTCTCATCAGAGAGCCTTTCCAAAGCATACTGCGTGAGTTCGACCTCGTGCCTCCTGACTTTTTCAAGTCCCACTTTTTTCAGATACTCGATCGCCGCGCCGAAGCCGATGGCCCCCTCGATGTTCTGCGTTCCCGCCTCGAACTTCCACGGAAGCTCGTTCCACGTCGAGTCCTGGAAGCCCACGGTCCTTATCATGTCGCCCCCGCCGAGGAAAGGCGGCATCCCATCCAGCAGAGTTTCTCTGCCGTAGAGTACGCCCACCCCAGAAGGCCCAAGCATCTTGTGGCTGGAGAACGCCATGAAGTCGCAGCCGATCTCCTTCACGTCCACGCGCATGTGCGGGACGGACTGCGCCGCGTCAAGAAGTACTATGGCTCCCGCCTTGTGCGCGAGCTTGGTCATCTCCTTCGCGTCGTTTATAGTGCCGAGCACGTTGGAGACGTGCGCGAACGAGACTAGCCTTGGGCGCAGCTCGAGCTTCTTCTTGTAATCATCCATGTCTACAAACTTCCCGTCCTTCACTCTTGCGTAGTCGAGCTTCAGGCCCTTCCTCTTCGCGAGCATCTGCCACGGCACTATGTTGCTGTGGTGCTCCATCTCCGTGATGAGCACTCGGTCGCCACTGCGCAGGTTCTCCTCGGCCCAGGTCCTTGCCACGAGGTTTATCGCCTCGGTTGTGTTCCGCAGGTAGACGATGCTCCTGTAGGAGCTCCGCGTTTATGAGCCTCGCCGCAAGCTCCTTGGATTCCATGTAGGCCGCGGTGGCCTCCTCGGCTATCTTGTAGATTCCCCTGTGTATGTTCGCGTTGTAGTTCTTGTAGTAGCCAGTCACCGCGTTCTATGACCTGGCTGGGCTTCTGCGAGGTGGCGGCGTTGTCAAGGTAGACCAGCCTCTTGCCGTTCACCCTCTTCTCCAGTATCGGGAAATCCTTCCTTATCTTGTTAACATCCAATCCAGGCATGCGACCACTCACGTCTTGTATCCCTTTCTTCTCTATATCCTCCGCGAGCCTGCTTCCGCCCTCCTTCACTATCTTGCCGTCGATCATGACATGGACGCGCTGCGGCTTCATATATTTCAGTATCCTGCGCGTAGTGCGTTATCAGCAGGATCCCTGCCTTCGTCTCCTTCTGGAACTCGGTTATGTTCCTGGCCACGATCCTCACCGCGTCGACGTCGAGCCCGGAGTCGGGCTCGTCGAGTATCGCCATCTTCGGCTTCAGCAGCCGCATCTGGAGTATCTCCATCTTCTTCTTCTCGCCGCCGGAGAGGCCGTAGTTCAGCGACCTGCCGACTATCTCCTCCTTGATGCGCAGCTTCTTCGCCGTGATGCCTTATCTCCTCCATGAAGTCCTTGAAAGAGGTGCCTACGGAGAGCGACGACCTTGCGCTGTTCAGGAAGTTGACTACGCCCAGCCCCTCTATCTCAACGGGGTTCTGGAACTCGAGGAAGATGCCGAGCTTCGCCCTCTTGTCGGCCGGCAGGCCGAGTATGCTCTTGCCGTCCACGAGTATGTCTCCCTTAGTGACCTTCATCTTGGGGTGGCCCATTATCGCCTTCGAGAGCGTCGTCTTCCCGGAGCCGTTCGGGCCCATCAGCACGTGGAACTCGCCCTCCCTTATGGTGAGGTTGACTCCCTTTATCACTTCCCTGCCCTCGACGGCGACGTGCAGGTCCCTTATCTCAAGCTTCATGAGCATCCCCCTTTGTCCTTGTAACGGCCCAGAAGTCCCTCGCGTTTATCCTCGGCACGCCGGACAGCTGATTCCTGTCGAATTTGTCAAGCATGATTGACATTGCAACCTCTTTAACGGTATCGCTCCCTATCCCTGAGAGGTGCTTGGAGATGAAGCTCGCCACGAACGCGCGCCTGGCGCGCTCGCTCTCCATGCCCCTCGACATCAGGTAGAACAGGCCGTCGTCGTCCATCGGCGCGACCGAGGCGCTGTGCGATGCCGACTCGACGTCACGGCACTCGACCGACATGTCGGGGAGGAGCTGCGCCTTCGAGGCGGAATCGAGTAGCAGGCCCCTCTGCTCCACGCCCGAGGTCGAACCGGCGGCGTCCTTCGTGACCTTCGCGTAGCCCTTAAGTATGCAGTGCGAGCCGCAACTGAGAACGGAACCCGACCTCAGCGAAGTCCTCGTGCACCTGTTGGAGTTCAGCAGGAACGTGCTCAGGTCGAACTTCTGCCCCGCGTTTCCGAAGACGACCTCGTTGACTGACACGTCGCTTCCCGCGCCGACCGCCTCCGCGAAGAGCGACGATTTGGTGACGCTTCCCCCGTTGTACAGGGCATTTAGCCTAACGCCCGAGTTCTCCTGCGCCGTGATCCTTCCTATGGCACCCACCAAGGTATTGCCGTTCTCGTTGCGGAGAACGCTTATCTCGGAACGGGATTCCCTGCCCGCGTTGACAACATGCAACGGGGCCGCGATGGTCCTGACTTCCGAGACGGAGCCATACCACTCGAACAGTTCGAGCCTCGCGCCCTTTCCGACGTTTACGACTATCTCGAGCGGGAGATTCCTGTCCCCGCAGACGAAGAGGAAGTTGAGTTTCGCGCTCTTGCCTGCGGGCACGTTGACAACTATCGCGCTCTCTGAGGCCTCCAGTATGTAATGGCCGAGCGCATCTTCTGCCGTGGCGTGTCTTTTTGCCTTCCCAAGTGCGCGTGATTTTTTCTTAATTACCTTGACGTACTCGTTTCTTGACGCGAAGCCGTCCGCGTCGTGCACGAGGTCGAAGCGGAGCCTAGATTCCCTCCCTATCTCCTTCACAAGGTCGTTAATTGCGACGTTCCTGCCGCCGCCCTTTGCGCCGGGCGGTATCTCCAGGCCGAGCGAGTGCCTGGTGTAGAGCGCCTTCGTCTCTCCCGCTACCTTCTCGTGGTCCCTTGCCGCCTTCTCCACGAGTTTTTCATCATACCTCACGTTAGCACCAACATTCAACCGACGCCGGACGCCATGTCCAGCTTTATTAGCCGCTTCAGCTCCAGCGAGTACTCCATCGGCAGCGCCTTCGTGAGGTCGCTTATGAACCCGAGTATTATCATCGCGGTCGCGTCCTCCTCAGAGACCCCCCTGGACATCAGGTAGAAGAGCTCGTCGTCGCTTATCCTGCCGACCCTGGCCTCGTGGCTCACAAGGGCGTCGTCCCTCTCGACGTCGACGTAAGGGTAGGTGTTGGCCCTGGCCTTCGCGTCGAGCAGCAGGGAGTTGCAGGCCATGCTCGCCCTGGCGCCGGCCGCACCTTTGCCTACGTGGGCGAGGCCCCTGAACGTCGCGATGCCGCTCCCCTTCGAGACGCTCTTCGAGACGATCCGCGAAGTGGTCTCAGGCGCGAGGTGGTAGACCTTGCCGCCGCTGTCCTGCTCCTGGCCCTCTCCGGCCAGCGCTATGGAGAGTATCTCGCCCCTCGAGCGCCTGCCCTTGAGGACCACCGAAGGGTACTTTATGTTGACCTTGCTCCCGATGTTCGCGTCGATCCACTCGACGTGTGCGCCCTCGTGCGCGTGGGCCCTCTGGGTGACGAGGTTGTATATGTTCTTGGACCAGTTCTGCACCGTCGCGTACCTTATGTGCGCGTCCTTGAGCGCCACCAGCTCCACAACGCCGGAGTGCAATGAATTCGTCGAGTAGACGGGAGCCGTGCAACCTTCTAGATACGTGACATCAGACCCCTCGTCTGCAATTATCAGCGTCCTCTCGAACTGGCCGAAGTGCTCGGAGTTTATCCTGAAGTAGGCGTTGAGCGGCATCGAAACCTTGACCCCCTTGGGAACATAGACAAAGCTCCCGCCGGACCACGCCGCGGTGTTCAGGGCAGCGAACTTGTTGTCTATCGGAGGGATGACAGTCCCGAAATACTTCTTCACAAGGTCGGGGTGCTCCTTGACCGCGGTGTCGGTATCGACGAAGATGACGCCGAGGTCGTCCAGCATCTTCTTAACGCCGGAATAGACCACTCCGGAGTCGAACTGCGCCTCAACCCCAGCGAAGAACCTGCGCTCCGCCTCGGGAACGCCCAGCTTCTCGAACGTCCTCTTTATCTCGGCGGGCACCTTCTCCCAATCGTCGGTCTCCTTGCCCTTGGGCATCTTGTAGTAGTACAAATCGTCGAAGTCTATGCCGCCCAGGTCCGCGCCCCACTTCGGAACGGGCTTGGTCTCGAATATCTTGTACGCGAGGAGCCTCTTCTCGAGCATCCACTCAGGCTCCCCCTTCAGCTTCGATATTCTCCTGACGGTCTCTTCCGAGAGCCCCCTACCGAATTCCAGGTATTCGGCGCGGGTCGAGAACCCGTACTTCTTCCTGTAGTCTTCAGTTCCGAGCCCGTCTTGCCTCTCTCTAGCCATTGGGAACCCTCATGCCATGGCCGCTCCGCGGGCGTCGGCCTTGGAGAACTTGCACGGGAAGCCGTTTATCGCGTTGCAGAGGGTGCAGATGCAAATCCCGACGTACTCCTTCCTGCCCTCAGATATCTGCTCTATGTACTGGTCGATCAGCTTCCTGTGGGACTCGATCTGCGCTTCGATCTCCCCTATCCTCTCGTTGAGCCTGCGCGAGTACTTCCTGCGCACGTATTTGCTGATGGCGGCCTGCGCCACGCCCAGGTAGCCCGCGACCTCGGTCTCCTTTAGCTTGTACCTCCCTATGAGCTCGCGGGCGATTATCGACCTGGCGATGGGCACGGCCTCGCCGGACGCGGTCTCGTACTTGCTGGGCAATGGATCACTATAACTCGGTTATAGGGTATGAGGAGTGAACTTATTTAAGACTAATCTCAGTTCTCAGAATCTGCTTCTCGGACATCAGGAGTATTTGTTAGTTAGGGCCCCATCTATAAATATCAAGCAATGAGGGAACCGGCCACCTCTTTTGATTAGAGTAATACCCCCTGCTCCTTTTGATCAGTCTCATCTTTTGCGTTTCTAGTAAGCTTTGGAGTATGTATGGGGACCAGACATAATATCTGCCTTTCACACAGATTTTAGATTTTAGATTTTCCACCCTCCTGATCAATGCGCCCTTATTTCCATCAAATCCAATGTTCCTTACAGAGAATCCATCTACATGGGGCGCTGCCCTCCCACGGAAGATGGCACTGACCACATCCACATATTCGATTATTACAAATGCATCATCTACGTTGTGCCGCAAGCCATTAAACATACTAAGAAGTTTTTTCGTGTCAAAATAAGATAGCAAATTTCCTAGAATTACGACTGTATCATATTTTCCTTTGATCTTTGTCGTTTCTGCATCGCCCAAGATGAATTTGCATTCCGAGTCAACGTTTCTGGCATACTTTCGCGCTGCTTCTATCTGGTCGGAATTTGCATCGATTCCAACATACGAAGCAACGTGGGGCTCCACTAGAAATCCAAGAATTCCACCGCCGCACCCAATATCAAGAACTCTTCTGCCAAAATAACGCTTGTTTCTTGAGTAGACCCTTCCGATCTGGCTGACTCTAGTCTCATTACTCATCTGGTAATCTTCTGTTTCGTTGGTAAATCTGTACCCACGACGAATGTTTATGCTCATAGATTCCTTTCAGAGTTTATTTTAATATTGGTTTTGGTTGTTCAATTAATGCAAATATCAATGTTGACTGAAAAAGAATCAATTAAGAGCTTCATCCGCTGGATAAATACAAGACAATATCTATAAATAGGACTATGCATATACATTAAACACGGAAGGTTTTTGAATCAATGCTTGGGTGATTTTATCGTGACTCATATGGACGGAACTTGCGGAGTGTGAAAAAATAGATCTACGCTAGTCCTAGATTAAACTAAAGATTGTCGGTAAATCTCCTTATCCTCTTTATCTTATTTTCATTCGTACTTAGTTATAGACTGCTCCTCGAGACCATATTTCTCGACGAGCCGTTTATATTGCGTAGAATGCGTTCTGTCGAACTTTCTAAAACAAGGTGAATTAACCAGAGTACTAACAACTATCGAAGTTGTTACCTTTGGATTTCTTATCGTAGACCTTAGCTCCTTTTCGGCCTTATCAAGATCTGTATCGCCGAATATTGGAACCACAAAAACGGAGCCGTTCGGCGTTCCTGCATCTCCTACAAGAGCGCAGTAATCAGTGGGCATTTCTGTTTCTCTGATTATGTGCGCAAGCAGCCTAGGCTTTGCATCTGCCCAGTTCTTGTCGTTCACATTCTCTAGGTACTGGACAGCTAAGTATTTCACAGGGAGGTCTGACATCGATATTGTGATTCTTTTTATGATTTGTTTTTCCTTCAGTCTGTGGTAGGTGTACTGTGCCATTCCTCTATCGAAGTTATATTTCTTGTCTATCTCGCTGAAGTCTACCCCTCCGTTCCTGACCAGCTCGTACAGAACGCAATATTCTCCATATGAAATGCTACCTTCTGGCAGCCTCGGCGCTTCCTTAGTCCTTTTCCATACACGAGTCTTCAATACCTCAAAAAACTCCTCCCTTACTGGTATGAAATTGTAGGTAATGTACACTGGAGCGCGGTACCATCTGGCGTCATAATCAGGGAAAAATAGCTCCCTCTCACTGTACAAGCCGAACTTGCCTTCTTCTCCAACTTCTGTTAGGACGAAGATGATCAGGTCGTACTCTCCCTTTGTCAGAAGCGCAAGCTGAATCCTGGGATCCTTCTCCACTGCGGCTTTGAGGCTCTCAGTGCTTGGGATCTCGGTCTGGAATTTTATCAATATGAGATAAGTTATGTACCCAAGCTTGTCGAGGTCGATCTCTGCCGTATACTTTATCCCGTACTGCTTCTCCAGTTTCTTGACCCTGGCGTAGGCAGCCGAGGGGCTCAGCCCCGCGACCCTGCCTATCGTGGAGAAGCTGGCCCTTGCGTTCATGCTCAAGGCCGTCAGCAGCCTCATATCCGCCTCACTTGCTTCCATAGGAGGGGAAGGTAGCTTAATGACCCCTCCTCCCTCCTTCCTTTCTGGCCATATTATGTTCCCTCCGCGCTCCAGGATGAGCGCCTTCGCCCTCTCGAGCTCGTCGCCGTACGAGGAGATCTTCTTCACGTAGGTGCCGTCGTCGAGTATCCTGCCCAAGTATTCTGACTTCACCCTCGCCTTCTTCTTCTCCTTGTCCCAGGTGCCAGACTCCCTGTAGACGTAGTGCTTGCCGTTTATCACCTTGAGGTATATCCGGCCGGCGCTCTCGCCCCTGAGCTTCTCGAATGCGTTCGCCACCCGCGACGGTACTTTCGTCATATGTTATATAACGATAGTAATGATTCTTTAATCTTTTGTTATGATTGCCTGTTCATAACAAAATGAAAAAGAATAAACATATGAATTATTGGCCTTTAATAGTGTATGATGAGCCTTTTTTCAGAGATAATCAGGGTATAGTTAAATAAAAGGACTGCGTTATGGTCTTTAGGGATTTGAATATCCTTTTGATTAGGTGCGTGGATTATTTTTTGAGAATGCCCATTCTCGAAGAGCCCATCCCTCTGCGCACCTTTTCATATTTCACGATTATACGGTGGTTCAGGTGGGGAAAATAAGTACCGTGAGTAGGAGGAATAGGGTGATCAGGAACTCTACAACGAGTAATTTTGTCCTGATCAAGCCCAGGGAGCTCGGCAACGCGGATCTGACCGCGAAGGCCATAGCGATCTGCAAGGGGGTCAGGAAGGTTTTCGTGACCAGCGGCGCCTACGGCTTTGTAGTCTCAACCAACAGGGAGGGCAGCTCCGGCGAGATAAGCGCTGCGGTCAAGAGGACGGCGGGGAGCCCCGGCGCGAAGGTCGCCAGGGGGCATTACGTTTACGCCTGCAGGGCGAGGGGATGAATATGAGGAACTCTAGAATGAAGGCAATACAGATAATGGTAAGCATACACGGCAAGGGAAGCAGGCAGGCGGCGAAGAAGTACTCATGCTGGCTCTGCGACAAGGAGTGCAAAAGCACGGCCGATTACCTTTATCATCTTCAGGAGCACAAGGACGCGATCGAACGTCAAGAAATCTAGACGACGCCATTAATCCATTAGTTAGCAGATTGAAATGGTTGCATACTCTGAGGATATCCTGAGAGTACTTTTATCACTGCCGCGAGAGTTGGCGAGCATTCTTTGGGAGAGCCTGTAATCAGGTCAACAAGTTCTTCGTATGTGAAAGCACTCAAGTACTGAATCTCCTTTGAGTCCAAGACAAGCTCTTCAGGCGATATGGGCGCCTTGGTCACAAATACGCTAACAATCTCTTTATTATCATTCTCTCCGTAAATGAACGAAATGACCTTCTGAATAGGATAGGCCTTGCCTATTTCCTCCTCCATCTCTCTTTTTGCCGCAGCTCTTGCGCTTTCTCCAGGAAGAGCATGCCCGCCAACTCCGCAGGCCCAAGTATCAGGGTAGGGCTGCTTGTTCTTGGCTCTTCTTGCAAGAAGAACCTTATTCCCCTTCGCGATCAGCATCACTAGGGAAATGTTGCTATGCCTGCGAATATGCTGTGGCATGCATTTCACGATAGATTCAGTATGCTGTCACTTTTTGATATCTACTTTTATTTCCGTATCCGGGACGGCCAGGCTGCCCTCCCCGTGCGTTATCTTCTTTATGTTCATCGCCCCCCTAAGGTCATCGTCGAGGTCTCCGAGGCCCTCGCTGATCACCAACTCCCGAATCTCGGCGTTCAGCGCCATCTTGTTGTTGTGCTTCCACTGCCTTATGAATGCGATGACCTTCTGGGCCTTGTCCCCCTGCGTGAGCGCCTCCTCGTCGATCAGTCCGCCCTCCACGTCGGGCCACTTCGATACGTGTATCGATACGGCGTCATCTAGCTTGCCCCTGAAGACCTTCTGGTAGATCTCCTCGGTCGCATATGGTATGAATGGCGCGAACAGCTTCAGCAGGGTAAGGTACGTTGCAGCCAGCGCGTGGTTCTGGGACTCGTCCTTGTTGTATATCCTGTACTTGATGAACTCGAGATAGTTGTCCGCGAAGAACCAGAAGAACTCCTCGACAGCCCTCTTCGCCCCCGAGAAATTTAGTTCCTCGAAGCTCTCAGTAGCCTGCTTCACCAGTAAGGTTGACCTGGTCATTATCCACTTGTCCACCGTCCTCTCATGCCCCTTCCCGAACGTCTTGCAGTTCTGCTCTATGAAGCTCCCGACGTTCCAGAGCTTGTTGACGACCCTCTGGGCGCCCACCATGTCCTTCTCCTGGAACGAGGCGTCCTCGCCGACCGAGGAGGACGCCGCCCAGTACCTGAGCGCGTCGGCGCTGTACTTCTCCATCGCCTCGTTGGCGTCGATGACGTTGCCTATGGACTTGTGCATCGACCTGCCCTTCGAGTCGAGGCCGTGGCCGTTGATTAGGACGCTGCGCCAGGGCAGCTTGCCCGTGTGCAGGTGGCACTTGACGATCGTGGAGAAGAGCCACGTCGAGATTATGTCGTGCCCCTGCGGCCTCAGGTCCATCGGGTATATTGTGTTCATGTACTTTCCGTCAAGGGCCCACCTGGCATTTATCAGCGGGGTTAGCGACGAGGTGGCCCACGTGTCCATTATGTCCTCCTCCGGGACGAATTCCGAGGATCCGCACTTCGCGCACTTGCCCTCCGGCTTGGCCGCGAGGGGGTCCACGGGCAGGTGCTTCCTCTCCGCCAGCTTTACCTCCCCGCACTTCGCGCAGTACCAGACAGGGAAGGGTATGCCGAAGAACCTCTGCCTGGATATGCCCCAGTCCCACTGCAGGCCGTTGATCCAGTTTGCGTACCTGTGTCTCTGGAAATCGGGATGCCACTCCAATTCATCGCCGCGCTTGAGCAGCTCCTCCTTCAGGTCGAGTATCCTAATGTACCACTGCGGGGTGACCAGGAACTCCACCTCGGTGCCGCACCTGTCGTGCGTGTTGACGTCGTGCTCTATCTCATCCTCCTTGATTACGTAACCGTCCTGCTTGAGCTTCTCTGTTATCGCATCCCGGGCCTGCTTCGCCTTCATGCCCTTGTACTCCCCTGTGAGCATCCTGCCCTCTTTGTCCATGGCGATGCGCAGCTCGAGGTCGTACGCCTTGTACCATTCTATGTCGGTCTGGTCCCCGAAGGTGCAGCACATCACGACCCCGGTGCCCTTCTCGGGATCGACCCGCTTGTCCGCGATCACCCTGACCTCGTTGCCGAAGAGCGGCACCTTGACTTTCCTGCCTATGAGCTTCTTGTGCTTCTCGTCGTCAGGATTTACGAAGACCGCCACGCATGCCGGCAGCAGCTCGGGCCTCGTCGTCGCGATCTCGACTCCCTCGGAGAAGCGCAAGTACACGAACTTCGACTTAACCTTCTTGTCCTTCAGTTCCATCTGCGAGACCGCGGTCTTCTCCTTGGGGCACCACATCGTGGGCGTCTCCTTCCTGTAGACCCTTCCCATCCCGTAGAGGTCTATGAACGAGAGCTGCGACGCCTTCTGCGCGTTCCTGTCTATGGTCCTGTACAGGAGGGACCAGTCCACCGACAGGCCCACGGCCTTCCACGCCTTTCGGTATTCCTCCTCGTACTTGTCCGCGGTCTTCTCTACCAGCTCTATGAACTTCTCCCTGCCGAGCTGCGACGCGATCACGTTGAAGTCCTTCTCCACACGCAGCTCCGTGGGCAGGCCGTTGTTGTCGAAGCCCATCGGGTAGAAGACCTTGTAGCCCCCCATCCTCTTGTAGCGCGCTATGAAGTCCGCCTGGGTGTACGAGAAGACGTGGCCGATGTGGAGGGCCCCCGAGACGTAGGGCGGCGGCGTGTCTATGGAGTAGACCTCGCTCCTCTCTGATCCCGCGAACTTGTAGATCTCTTCTCTGGCCCAGAAATCCGCGGTCCGCTTCTCCGCTTCCCTGAAATCGTATTTGCCTAGCAACGACGCACCTGAACCATGTGATAGCAATTCTAACCAATAAAAGCCTTTCCCGATGTGGGTCTTCGGACGGCCTCGCCACCGAGCAGCCATTTCCATAGTGGCTTGTAGGTTATTCTGCATCGTAATATGCAGAATTGTATAAAAGTTGTACATCGTAATATGAGAATTTATATAAAAATTCCTATTATGACATACAATCTTACATGAAAATAGGCAGAATCAGCCATGTCGTGCATTTGGCCCCTACACATTCCCCTTGGCGCGCTAGGGCTCCCTCCGCCGCGTCACTGACCCTTCGCATTCGCGAGCGTCCCGTCGGACTTCTTGAGGTGGCGGGAGGCGAGCACGATTGACGCGCCGAGCACGGCGATCGCCGCCCCCGTGGCGAGCAGGCTCGGGCCCAGGTTCTGGAGGTTCTCCACGACTATGTGCGCGTGCGCCGTAAGCACGCTGGAGTTGTCGCCGAATATCGTGAACGCGTGGCCCTGCACTGAATCCATCGTGACCCTCAGGCCGTCCATCGTCACGGACTTCCCCGGTGCGAGCGTAAACATGGGCGACTGGCCCTGCAGGCCCGTGCTGACGTAGCCGTACGCCGCGTCGACGCTCTGGTTCAGGTAGTTCCAGCCTACGCCGGTTATGTGGATGACACGGTCGGGAAATCCCGCTATCGTTATGGCGTCGCCCGATCCCACCTTGGCGCGGACCGTCTCAAAGACGGGATTCGACGTGCCGGCCGCGCCGATGACGGCATTGGTCAGCCCTCCCCCCGTGACGATGCCGCCCCAGGCCTCGCCGTAGTTCCTCACGGCGGAGATGAGAGAAGCCGCGTATCCCCCCGAAGTCTGCTTGACGGTCTGTTTGGTTACCATACTATCGTATTTTCTGGAGCCCGCCCCATATTTAAGCATATCTCAGGTTTCGTGCCGCGCCGCGTCTTATGCCGATCGGGCGGGTAACCTGAAGCCGGGCCGTTCTGACGCTTACCCTTGCCGCCTATTCAAGCCCCAGCCTGCCGGGCGTCCGCTCCCCTGCGGACCGACCCTAAACATTCCCTCCGCTAATTACGCAGACGACCCTGTCGCCACCCTTGACCTTTATCTTCCTCAGCGCAGCCAGGCTCGCCACCCCTGCCCGGCTCCGCGATCAGGCCGTACTCGCGGTAGAACTCCTTCTGCTCCAGTCCCATTTCCCTGTCGCTAACAGAGATTGCGTCGCCCTTCGTCTCCCTGAGCGCCTCTAGCGCCTGGTCGCCGAAGGTCGGGAATCCTACGGCGATGGCATCCGCCTTGGTCTTCGGCAGGACATACTTAATCGCCTTCCCAGACTTGAAGGCACGGACCAGCGGATCGCTTCCCGCGGCCTGCACCGCGATTATCTTCGGGAGCGCCTTTATCCTTCCCGATGTTCTCATCTCCTTCAGGGCCCTGAATACGCCGCTTATCAGCGTGGCGTTGCCCACAGGCACCACGATGTGCGTCATCGAGGGGAGCTGGTCGACTGCCTCGTATGCCAGGGTCTTCTGGCCCTCCTTCCTGTAGCAGTAGTCCCCGGCGAGGAACGCGCCCGTCCTCCTGGCGTACCTCTCCGCGAGCTTCTGAGCCTTGGTGAAGTCGCCGTTGACGAAGTCCATGCTCGAGTCGCGCTCGCCGCGTATGTCCCTCACCTTGTCCCTGTTGGCGCCCCTGCTCAGGAACACCTTGACCCTCAGCCCGGCCAGCCTGGAGTAGTGCGCCACGGAGTAGGCCATGTTTCCAGTGGAGGCCAGCACGATCTCCCGGTTCCCGTACTCCGCGGCCTTGCTCACCTCTATTATCGACCCCCTGTCCTTGAACGACCTCGTCGGGTTGCCTGTCTCCAGCTTCAGGAAGACGTTCCCGCGGCCGTGGCTCCTGATGAGCCTGGTGGAGCCGATCTCGTAGCGCCCGTACCTGCAGTCGGGCAGCGCGGGTTCGTAGTCCCAGAAGGCGCCCGTGCCCCGTATCCTGGGCATCCTGCCCTCGTACCGCACGTCGAGGATCCCGCCGCACTTGCTGCAGACCTGCCTGCCGTAATCGCTGCCGTGCTCCTCCCCGCACCTCAGGCATTCCAGGTGGTATCGCATGCGGATAAATGGAAGGTTCACTTCATAAAGCTTGGCGTCCAAGAGGATCTGTTGGAAAAGGGGTATTCAATCAGCGGCAGGGCATCATGGTAAAAAGGCGAAAAACATGGAAGCATGGAGAAGAAAAGTATTGGGACGGTTGGATGTGACGCTCATATTATCTTGACTTCGCCACTTCTCTCGTAAACTGACGAAAACTATTTTTATGCCAAGGGCAGTATTCTCATTGATAAGATGAAGAACACAACTACGCCCTTGGGCGGTATAGCTATCATCGACAAGATAGAAAATGATTTCGGTCTGCTCTCCTCGGTCTTCGGAGGGATCATGAGTCCCGCATACGTCGGGCGGTTGAAACTGCTCCTCAACAACCGCCTGACTTTCGCGACGTCGATACACCAGGTAATTCCCACCTCCTCTGAAGACACCTGTGCGCTTCTCGGCGCAGAGGGCGCCTCGGAGAGGTCGCTGTACAGAACCGTCGAGAAAGTGGGGCTGCTCTCGGCGGCGATAGTAGAAAGGTATCAGAACTTCCTCAACACGAGGGATCTCGCAGACAAGGACCAGAACATAGACTGGTCGTCGATATATTTCGAGGGGAATAAGGCCGAGATGGGCGCACTGGGTTACTCCAGGGACCACCGCCCCGACAAGAAGCAGGTGACCTTCGGGATAGCGACGGGAATCAATGGAATCCCTACTGCACTGACGATTCAGAAGGGGAACGTCCTGGACAAGAAGCATTTTGTCGAGACGTACAACGTCGTCAAGAGGATACTGCAGAAGGATTCCCTATTGATATTCGACTGCGGCGCGAACACGAAAGGTAACAAGGAGATGATAGTCCATGACAGGTTCAACTACCTGACCCTGAAGCAGAAGAACGTCAAGAACTATAGGAAATATATCGCCATGTTCAAGTCCGCGGAGAAATCGACGATAAAAATCGGCGACAACACCTACTTTGCGGCAGTGGTGGAAGAGAACGGCGAATTCCAATACATCTACTTCTCGAAGACGCTTCTCGAGACGCAGATACGCAACAAGAACAGGAAGTTCGAAAGGCGAAAGAAGATGGGTAACAAACTCGCGAAGAAAGCGGGAAAACACAAGGCGGTGGAGACTTACCCCTGCGAGAGGGGATGGGTCGAACTCTACCCGGAACTCCAGACCGCACTGGGATGCGTCGAGAACCCCTACATAAACGGGATAGAGGGGTTCTTTATCCTCGAGAGCACGGTGAAAGCGAGTCCCGATGATATCCTGAGGATATACAAGCAAAGGGATGCCGCGGAGAAACTCGTGCGCAACATGAAGGAAGGGATCGAACTGAGGCCTGTCAGGCACTGGACGAAATATGCAATAATCGGCGCAATCCTGATCGCATTCCTCGCGGAATCCCTGATAAGTTTGACACTGCTTTCATGCAAGAATCCCCTCGTCAAGAACGTAAAGCTCCTCAAAAAATACCTGACGAATTTGACAGCGACCTTCGTTTACCCTCCCGGAAGGTTCAAATTCACGGTAGTGAGCAACATTTCTCCCCCGATTTCGGAGATTTTCGGCAGTTTCCTGCGCAGATATGGTACGAAAAACCTCAATCTGCGCTGGTAGGAACCGTTTTGGCGAATTGAGTTGGAGGCAACTGTCAGACACTTCGCGGCCTATTTGGCGAAGTCAAGTTATCACGTAGCTTTTCCTCAAGAAGTTCTGCTTGGCTTTTCCTTACCGCCATGTTCACTAGCTCTTCGAGATCCTTCTTCTGCCGGCCCTCTTCCTCCTCTCTCGCCTCGTACGCCAGCCGAAGTATCTGAAACCTGCTATCCCTTAAGATGGCCGCGTTCTTCACTGACTGTTCTATTGCCTCCACCACCGCAGAGGCCGAGCGACACGCACATAGCATTGCCCAACCTGCCCCGAACTTCTCCACTTCCGCCGCCTGGCTGTGGGATTCCTTCGTCAGTTCGGCTACCTTCTCCGAGTCGGAGGCTGGCAGGCGGGTCACGACTCTGCCTACAAAAGGAACAAATACCTCCTTGACCACCTTTTCAGGACCTATTTCAATGACGCCCCTCGTGGCTCCTTCAGCGAACGATTCGAGCGCCTTTGTGATGCCGACTTCCTTGCGGATAAGGTACTCGCCAGTCTCTGACCGCAGCCAACCTTCGTTCCAAACCAGATCTTTGGCCAGCATAACTTTCGCAAAGTTTAAGAAGTTCTCCAGCGCGGGCTCCTCCAACTTCTTTGCCAGCCCCATCAGGTATTCGTAATGAGAATCAAGTGATTCCCTATTCCCTGCGACTTCGGAAATCTTTTCAAAGAACTTCATCAGTTCCGGGCAACCCCCCCGATCGCTTAAGCAGGCATCCTGTTCTGCCATTTCTTCTACGATGGCACACCTTATATCGTAGGGGGTGGTCCTTGCGAAGTGAGCGACGACGTCCTTCTTCTTCCCAAAAAGGAATTCGCCTTCGTCAGCATAAGCGAGTATACGATAGAACGGCAAATTTTCTTTAGTTAGCGTTTCTTTGTTTGGCAGTATCACGTCTCCCCTGTCATTCCTTATAACCTTTTCAACGCCAGTTGTCATTCAATCACACATACAGCTTGTTTTTCGTGGTATATATAAATTGGGTCAGGAATGGCTTCATCCCATAATTCATGCCGACGCTAATCCTGACCTTTTCGGGCGGTAAGATTTTGTTCCTTTCCGTCGATGCCACATTATGGGAAAGCCCAAAAGGAGGGCAAACCCGAAGGTGGTAACGAGAGTCGATAGAAACATAGCGGTATTGACCGCAAAGACCGCGAAGAGATTCGCCAATAGGCTTCCTCCCCCTTGGGAGAAGAAGACGAGGGGAAGTCCCCCGATACACGACAGCAGAACAGTATTCGTGCTGTGCCTCCTAATGGTCTCCCTGAACCTGACTTATGATGGCATGGAGGTGGAAAAACGGAAGGGATACCTTCAACAGGTGTTGAAGGCCCCGAACCTCCCGAGTCGTAGCGCATTACATCGAGGAATGCAACGACTTGATCAAAAATACATCAGGAAGTTCAATAAACTTCTCGTTAGGAAGTTTGTCAACAAGGGAATGACCGTTGCGGTGGATTCGACAGGGATACGACTGATGGTCAGCAGTTCGTGGTACGACATCCGAATTGGGAGGGTCAACAAAAGGAGGGACAACGCGAAATTGCACATATCTGTGGCCCTGCGAAGAAACATTATCGTAGGATACAAGATAACGTCGTGGAAACGAAACGATTCGCCGCAACTGGGGTTCCTATTGCGCGACATCGACGAACTTCTCCAGGTGCTGGGAGATGCAGGATACCTCGGCCGAGACAACTGCAACGTAGTTGCCAGCAAGAACGGGAGGCCGTTCTTCGCCCTTAAGGATGGAGTAAAAAGCAGGGCGAAAGGTTCGCAGGCATGGAAGGAGATGGTCGTATTCGCGAGGAAAAAGAAGGAGCTGTACGACGCGATTTATCATGCGCGTTCGG
Source organism: uncultured archaeon (assembly GCA_963752955.1). Taxonomy (GTDB): domain Archaea; phylum Micrarchaeota; class Micrarchaeia; order Micrarchaeales; family CABMGC01; genus CABMGC01. The sequence continues at coordinate 363,520 of CAVWAD010000004.1, read as the reverse complement.
TGATAGAAAGCATCTTCTCCGCGGTAAAGAGACGGTATGGAAGTTGCGTAAGGGCTGTGAATCGGAAGACGCGAAACATGGCGATCGCGCTGAGGGTGATCGCCTTCAACATAAAACAGCGCCTCTACGACGCAACGGCAAGGCGACTAGGGTTGCCATTCTGGGTAAAGTGCGACCGGTAAAAAGGACCTGAAGGTCATCAACAGTTAGCGGAAGCGAAGTCACATGAGTTCTAGGCCGATGTTTTCCGTCGAAATCTACGCCTTTTTCAGAAAATCGATGCCACATACGGCCCAGAACATGCAGACAATTCTTTCTCATCGACGGACAACCGCCTTCGCGGCGTCATTCTTTATGGGATGAAGCCGAAACACGAATTAAGTTTATTAAGGGGTAGGCGGAATCACTATCCGTGAAGACATGATACAAAAAGCCGATGTGCATGCAGCTCTTCGGGACGAGAAGAACGCCAGGGCGAATGTATTCATGCATCTGTTTTCCGACGGCCCCGACAGAATGGATTGGTACGATCTAGTGCGGATGCAGCACGCGCGGGACCCGTATTATGCTATGGCAGTGGAAATGCTTTATGAGAGAGAGATCTTGCAGAACAATCAAGGAGTTTCCATTTACGCTGATGGTGTGCCTGTGAACCTAATAGAGGAGCCAAGACGCGATCATACACCTACGTATTTTAAGAATTTTGAGGATGCAAGGGAGTGCGCGGACGCTAAATTTGGAGGGATGTGCTGCGACATACGCTTCGAAGAGATTATCCGGATTGCCCGTCCATGAGCGAGGAGCCTGCTAGCCGGCCCTGTCGAGCCCGACGCGGGTCCCGACGGAGATGTTGTTTGCCTCCGCGAAGCCGGCCTTCGCCTCTATGACGTAGTTCGCATATGCAGCGGGGTAGTATGTGTTGTTCTCGCACCAGCCCATGCTCTTTCCGACGCAGCTGGTGGCGTTTCTAACCAGATAGACGACATTGCCGGAGCCCCCGCTGACGTTCAGCCACATAATGTCGAGGTTGGAGTAGGTGTTCTCCATCCAGAAGGGATAAATGCCGAGCGAGGGGAACACGAACACCATCATCGTCGCATTCGTTATCGTGGCGTTCATCAGCCCCTTAGCCCACGAGGACTGGTTCGCGGCAACCAGGCTTATGTCAAATCTCTTTCCGTTCATCTGGAAGACGTAGGACTGGTTCGCCGCCGCGGCGCTGGTGTGCGGCTGGGGGGGACAGGAGTAGGTACAGGGGTATGATCGCCAGGGCTACGACCGCGAACAGGGCGACCTTCTCCGGCTGCATGCAGTGATTTGGAGGTAAACTAAAATAAATGCTTCCGTGCGGAAAGTTTCTGGGAGGGGCAGCAAGGTATAAATTTCTATCATGAGATGGTCTAGCGAAGGTCGTTCCATGGCGCTATCCACACCGCAGCAGCAGGCGGGGATACTCAGCTTCTACGACGCGCCGGAGAAGGGCCCCAGGATAAACGCGAAGTTCATACTCGTGCTCATATCGGTCTTCACGGTCGCAGTGATCGTGCTGGACCACTTCGTCGCCCTCTAGATGAGGGCGAAGACGTCCCTTCTCCTCTCGCTCGCGTCGCCCTGCTCCGCGAGCAGGTAGAGCATCGCCCTTATCGCGTCGCCGTCCATGCCCGTGTCCTTGGCCAGCTCGTCCACGCTCTTGGGGCCCTCCTTAAGCGACTTGAGCACCTTCCCGCTGTTGTTGTTGAAGAAGTCCCTGAGAATTATGTAGAACTTCTTGTTGAACGCCCTCGTCCCGAGCACGAGGCCGTGCCTCACGCTGTCCTCCAGCGCGAGCGAGACCGCCGCGGCCTCGGCCTCCGTGGAAAGCACTATGAAACCGTCCTTCTCCAGTTTCTCTATGTTCTCGTTCTGCATGCCTGCGAGCTTCTTGTACGGCTATTGCCTGGCGCTTCGCGCCCTCGGCCGGCTTCGCGGGCTCCGCGGGCACTATGAACGCCTTCTTCCTCATGAGGAACCTGTCGTAGACGTCCTTCGAGATGCTGTAGACGCTCTCCTTCTTGTCCTTGAAGATCGCGACCGATTGCTTCCTTATGAGGCCCTCCAGCAGCTTCTTCTCCGAGTCGTTCAGCACCTTCCCGACGTTGGCCGTGGTCCTGTCGGTGTACCTGAAGGTGTCTAGCTTCTTGAGCACGCCTATCTCTTCAGGGGAGATGTCGAGCCTGGGGGAGGGTCCCGGCGAGGGCCTGAGCGCCTGCGGGGAGGCGGGAGCGAGCAGCCTCGGCAGGTCCGCCTTCTTCGCGAAGAGGAAGGCGCCCTCCCTGAACTTTACGAATTCGACCTCCTCGTCGCCCTTGATCCCCAGCTGCTTTATGACATCGAAGGGAAGGTATAGGATGAACTTGTTGTTCGTCTTGTAGATCTTCAAAAGGACCAACCGCTAAGCTATTTTAAGCTGCACCGTTTATTATGGCCATGCAAGAATTAAAAGAGTTTGCCGAGCACACCCGCAAGTCGCTCAGCGCCAGGGAGATGCAGGCGATAGAACTCAATTCCGCGGCGCAGGGCGTGTCCGGCTCACAGCTGATGGAGAATGCGGGCATCGCGGTGGCAAAATTCATAAACAAGCAGTTCAAGGAGGACAAAAACATACTCATCGTCTGCGGGCTGGGCTGGAAGGGGGGGAGCGGCTTCTCAGCGGCCAGGCAGCTGATAAAGGACCACAAGGTCACTGTGGGGATCGTGGGCAGCAAGAGGGAGGTGCAGTTCGGTCCTGCGCTGGACAACCTGCACATAATAGAGCGCAGCCCGTTCGGGGACATCGTGGAGAACGTTCAGCGCGACCCTGAATGCCTGGAGGGCAAGGACCTGGTGGTGGACGCCCTGTTCGGGATCGGCTTCAGCGGCAAGATGACGAAGGACGCGGCAGCGCTCATAGGTCGGATCAACAAGTCCAAGAAGCACGTGGTCTCGATAGACATACCGTCCGGGCTGGACACGGACGCCTGCGGGGGAAGCGATTTGGTGAACGCAGATTACACTGTAACTTTCTACAAGCCGAAATCCTGCATCGTCGGCCTGAAGAGCGCCGGCAGGGTGGTGGTGGAGAACATAGGCATACCGGTGGAAGCGGAGATATTCGCCGGTCCCGGCGACCTGATGCTGGCAAGCAGGCCCAGGGGGCTCCGCTCGAGCAAGCGCGACAACGGGAGGGTCATGGTGATCGCCGGAAGCAGAGAATACCACGGCGCGCCGGTGCTGGCGTCCAACGCCGTGCACAGCACGCTCGCGGCGCTGCGGATGGGCACGGGCTACGCCTACCTTTACGTGCCCGAGGCGATAGAGGACGCCGTCAGGAAGCTGTCACCCAACATAATAGTGAGGCGGTTCGGAACGGACTACATCTCCGACGGCGACTTCGGGTCCATCAAGGAGCAGATGGCCAAGATGGACGCGGTCGTCATAGGCATGGGCATAGGAAGGAACACGGAGACGCTGGCCATGGCGCTCCCAGATAATCGGCCACGCCGTTTCGCTCGGGAAGAAGATCGTCATCGACGCCGACGCGATCTACTCCGTAAAACGCGGCAGCCGGCTGAGGAAGCAACACGATACTGACGCCGCAGGACAACGAGTTCAGGGAGCTGTCCGGCCTCGACCTGAGGAAGGACGACCTCGCCGAGCGGTTCAGGGAGGCGGTTTCCACCGCGAAGAAGCTCGGCGCGAACCTGCTCCTAAAGGGCCACGACACGGTCGTCACCGACGGGGAGATCGCGAAGATAGTCGAGTCGGAATCGTCGACGCTGGCGACGATGGGCACGGGGGACGTGCTCTCGGGCATAATCGGGGGATACGCGGCGACAGGAGCCGCGATGTTCGAGGCGGGAGTCGCTGGCGCGTACGTCAACGCGAGAATAGGCGACCTTCTTAAGATGGAGAAGGGCAACCACATACTCGCGGCAGACGTCGTGGAGAAGATACCGCGGCTGATAAAGGATTTTGACGAGGACGCGTGATGATCGTATGCAAGATGGTCCGAGCAAGGAAGTGAGACGGGCATTCGCCGGGGCGCTGCGCGGGGCGATATCCAGAAAGTTCCCGAAGGTGGACGCGGACGCCCTTCAGATGGAGCTTACGATAACCGCTGCCCAGCCTCCTAACGGGGATCTCTCTTCATCGGTATCGTTCAGGCTCGCGAAGATGCTGGGCGAGATGCCGGGCGAGATCGCGAAGGCCATCCTGCCGGAGCTCGGGACAGTGAAATTCGTCTCGAGGTTCGAGGAGCTCAACGGGTACGTGAACGCGTTCCTCGACGAGAGCGCGTACGCCGCGGAGGTCGTCTCAAGAGTCGGCGAGCTCGGGGAGCACTACGGCGAGAGCGCGATGGGGAGCGGGGATAAGGTCATGGTGGAGTTCCCCAGCGTTAACCCGAACAAGCAGTGGCACGTCGGCCACCTCAGGAACGCGCTGCTCGGGGACACGATCTGCAACCTGCTGGCGGCGTGCTCGTACGAGGTCGAACGCGAGGACTACATCGACGACCTGGGCCTCCAGATGGCGGAGACCGCGTGGGGCTGGAAGAACCTGAGCGACAAGCCGGACAAGAAGTTCGACCTGTGGCTGGGGGAGCAGTATGTGGAGGTCAACAGGCGCATCGCGGAGAAGCCGGAGCTGAAGGCGGAGATGAATGGCATATTGAATGGGATGGAGGAAGTTAACTCCGCGGAGTCCCTGGCCATAAGGGGCATAGCCGAGCGGTGCGTCCTCGCGCAGACCGAGACCGCGTTCGCCTACGGCATATATCACGACATCATGGTCTGGGAGAGCGACATAGTGCGCGCCCTCCTGCTGAGGAAGGCGCTGGACATCGCCGAGAAGGCAAACATCGTTGAGAGGCCCGCGGAAGGCAAGTACGCGGGCTGCACAGTCGTGAAGCTGGACAAGCTGTCCAAGTTCGCCAAGGAGCTAGAGGGCTCGAGGGAGGACGCGAAGGTCATAGTGAGGAGCAACGGCGCCGCCACCTACCTCGGCAAGGATTTCGCGTTCCACCTGTGGAAGTTCGGCATCATAGAGGGCGGCTTCTCGTACAAGAAGCTCGTGGAGGCCCAGCCCAACGGAAGGCCTCTGTTCTCGACGTCCCCGGAGGGCTCGCAGAAGGAGTTCGGCAGCGAGAAGCGCGCCATAAACATTATCGACGCTTCGCAGTACTACAACCAGCTGATACTGAAGCTCATGTTCTCGCTGATGGGCCGCGAGGACTGCGCGAAGAACCTGGTCCACCTGTCTTACGGGGTCGTGAGGATCTCGGAGGGAGGGCTGAGCACAAGGAAGGGGACGTGGCAGGGTGAGGGCAGGAGCTACACGGCCGACGACCTGCTGCGTGAGGTCAAGGCCAAGACCTTGGACATAGTCTCTAGCAGCGAAAAGATAGACAACAAGGATTCCACTGGAGAGATCTCGGAGAGGGTGGCGCTGGCGGCGATAAAGTTCGAGTTCCTCAGGATTGCGCCGGAGAAGGAGATCGTCTTCTCGTGGGAGAAGGCCCTCAGCTTCGAAGGCAACTCCGGGCCGTACTGCCAGTACACCTACGCGAGGGCGTCAAGGATAATTGAGAAGGCAGGAACCTTTACCGCCCCTGGGCCTTTCACACATATGTCGCGAGGGCATGACTTCGAGTTGGTCAGGCTCATGGGCCAGTTCAACGAGATCGTCGAGAAGGCGTGCAACGAGTACAGGCCCAACGTAATAACGGATTACCTGCTCAACCTGTCATCCGCATTCAGCAGATTCTACGAGGCCATGCCAGTGCTAAAGGGCGGAGAGGCGATGGAGGAGAGGCTCGCCATAGTGTCGGCGTTCAGGCAGGTCGTCAGGAACGCCCTGGCGCTGCTCGGGATAGGCGTCGTGGAAAGGATGTAGGCACGGACGGTTTTCGATCTAGATGAGGAAATAGAAGTACAGGGTTGAAAAGAGGACTGAATAAAATGAAAGCTAAAATTATAAGATTAAAGGATATAAAACAAAAAGACTATGGGGAAATAAAAGTGGTTGATATATTTAATAGCAAAAAATATCCACAACTTAATATTGCGAAAATCGAAAGAATAGAAGATGGCAAACTGGGTTATAATTCAAAGAGTAACATATTCTATTTCATCTTAAAAGGCAGCGGTAACAGCACTATAGAAGGTAAGATTTACAGAGTAAAACAAGGTGATACTATATTCATACCAAAAGGAACGAAATATAAGAATTCTAAAGGATTGAGTCTGTTAGCAATATCATATCCCAGATTTGATGCAAAAAAAGAAGTGCATTTAGAATAAATGTGACAGAATGCGGTAGTATACCAATTCAACCGACTATGCGACAATCGCTTTGAATGAAGTCATTTCAGGTGCCTGGACTTGTAGATTGACTTCCTTACCTTGTCATAGATATAGCGCATCTCTGGGGTCTTTATCTCCATGCCTGCCTTCTTCAGAAACTCGTCCCTCAGCGCCCTGTCGCTGAGCTGGTCGGAGTAGTGGCTCAGCAGCATCACGTAGTCCAGCTTCGACGCGTCGTCGACCAGTTGCCCCTCACGGCTCTTCCTCTCCTCAACATCGACCCAGAGTTTCCTGAATTCCGCGGCGGTCTTCCTGTCCAGCGCCGAGAGCGCCTTCGTCAGGTCCTTGTACTCCAGCTTCTTGAGGTCGCCGTCGCTGATCGCCCTGCTCAGCGTCTGGGTCGCCTCCTTCGGCCTCTTCTCGACGTCGCCGCTCACCGACTCGTTTATGTTGTGTATGAGCCCCATCAGCGCGCATCTGTCCGCGTCCAGGCCCAGGTGCCTCGCCATCAGGTATGAAGTCAAGGCGACCCCAAAGCAGTGGTCGCCCACGTGCTCGGGGTCCTTCACGCCTTCTCTGACCCAGCCCGCCCTCTGGATGAGCTTCAGCCTGTTTGACAGAAGTATGAATCTCGCGATCCTGTCCAGTTCCCGCTTGCCAGCCTTCATGACATCTCCGACCTAGATTCCCATCCTGTGTTATTATTCCTTTCCCAGATGCCCGACAACATTTTATAAATGAGCCTTACAAATATATGCGAGGGTCCGTAGCTCAGCTTGGATAGAGCAATGCCGTCCTAAGGCAAAGGCCGCGGGTTCAAAATAAACAGATATAAGCTTCATTATAGATGTTTATGACAATCCCGCCGGACCCGCTGGTGTTACAACGAAAGGCAAAAACGAGGCAGTAAAGGAGCCGAGCATCATAATCAGACCCATAGGCAGGCTGGGCGGCCTTGACAACCTCCACATAACCTTCGGAATAGTGATAGCGCTGCTGCTCGCGCTGCTGCTCGTCGTCTCCTACTCGAAGCCCATACTCATCGGCAACTCCACTACCGCATCGAACTGCACGTACGGCTACCTCAACGGCTCCTGCGCGGTGCCGCTGCACAGCGCTGCCCAGGTCGGAAGCGTGGTGGAAAGGCTGCTCGCGAGCTACGCCACGGTGAACGGCACGCTCTCGCTGCTCCCGTACTTCTCGAACGTGAGCTCCATGTCCGAGACGTACCTGCCCGGGTCCGGCGACTGGTACGTCAGCCTGAAGGCGAGGAACCCCGTCAGCAACCAGGCGTTCCTTGTCTCCTTCCTGATCAGCGATTCGAACTTATCGAGAGCGACACCCACTATACAGGTAGCGATGCCTTCCTCGGTTTCCAGCAACTACGTTGCGGCCGCGGGAACCGTGAAGCTCGCGAACAAGTACGCGTGCAGCACGCAGTCACCGATGAGCGTCTATTGGTTCCTCGACCCCTACGCACCCGGCTCAATAAGGAGCCTGGTCAACGCGACGAGCATCGAGGGCAGGCTCGGAGGCCGCGTAAACCTGACCGTAAAGATAGTGAACGGCCCGGACACCCAGAGCATGTCCAGCGCGTTCGGGTCGAATAACGCGCTGGTCCTCGGCAGGTACGTCTTCTGCGCAGCGCAGCAGGCGAACTTCAGGAGTTTCGCGAGCAACCTGAACGCGCTCTACTCCGGCTCCTACGTGCAGCCCTCCACCCTGGCGGGGCTAGCGAACGTCTCAAGGCTGAACTACTCCGCGCTGAATTCCTGCCTTGGCTCCGCCGCGCAGGTCATAAACAACCAGGCCCTGCTCGCGAGCTACTACAGCGTGACGCAGACCCCATCCGTCGTGGTCGACTGCGAGTACCAGGCCCTGCCGCAGACGGCCGCCGAGGCGCTGTGCTACGCGAACAGCACCCTCTGCTGAGGAACGTTTAAATACTCTTACGCGCAATTCGTAACAAGCAACGTTTCAGTGCGGCTTGCTATTAACAAAAGTGGTGGAACAATGGCAGACACGGGAGAAGTAGAAAGGAAAGAGAGTACCATACCGGAGAACGTGGTGTACATCGGAAAGAAACCGGCGATGAACTACGTGCTGGCCGTCGTAACCCAGTTCAACAACGGGGCCAAGAACGTTAGGATAAAGGCAAGGGGGAACACCATCTCCAGGGCCGTCGACGTTGCCGAGATCTCGAGGAACAGGTTCCTGCAGGACACGAAGGTCGAGAGGATAGCGATAAACTCAGAGCAGCTCCAGAACGAGGACGGAACGACCTCTAAAGTCAGCACAATAGAGATAATGATCAGCAAGTGACTTTTCTTTTCCTTTTCTTTTTTATTTTCATTCCGGGCGCGAGCCTCCGCCGGAACCACGCTGGACAGGGATCAGATTAAAAATGTGCAAGTAGTAATGCATCTTGGTTGAGTGGGCATGGAAACCGAAATCGTCAAGATAGAAAAGGGGGAGGACCTGCAGGTGATCCTTGGCCATGCGGGGTTCATAAAGACCGCCGAGGACCTGTACGAGGCGATGGCGGGCTCGGTCCCGGAAGTCAAGTTCGGCATCGCGTTCGCCGAGGCCAGCGGGCCGTGCCTCGTTAGGAGCGAGGGCAACGACCCCGCGCTCAAGAAACTCGCAGAGAGGAACATGCTGAAGATCTCCGCGGGCCACACCTTCATAATACTTTTCAAGGGGGCCTATCCGATAAACCTGACGAACGCGATAAAGGACGTCAACGAAGTGACGAACATATACTGCGCCACCGCGAACGCCGTCGAAGTCATAGTCGCGAGCACGAGGCTCGGAAGGGGGATCATCGGCGTGGTCGACGGTTCGGCGTCGAAGGGCGTGGAGGGGGAGGAGGACAGGTCCAAGAGGAGGAAGCTGCTCAGGGACATCGGCTACAAGCTATGATCGCATGCCAGCCTTCAAGAAACTGGACGCTGATTCGTGCAGGAGGGCAGTAGGGCTGCTGGAGGGGGAGTACAGGGGCGCGAAGTACTACCTGGCGTTCCGCACGCCGATCGACCTGCTCGCCGCCGCAATACTCTCCGCGCAGACTAGGGATGAGGTCGTGAACTCGGTCACGCCGGAACTGTTCAGGCACTTCAGGACCGCGAAGGACTACGCGTCGGCGAAGCCCGAGGAGCTCCTGAAGTACGTAAGCAGGGTCAGCTTCGCGGGCAACAAGGCCAAGAACATAATAAGCGCCTGCAAGACCATAGAGGATCGTTACAGGGGCAGGGTGCCTGACAGCATGGAACGGCTCCTTGAGCTGCCTGGAATCGGTAGGAAGACCGCTAACACGATACTCGTAAACGCCTACGGGATAGTTATTGGCATACCCGTCGACACCTGGGTGATAAGGCTCTCTTACCGGATTGGTCTGAGCGGGAGCACCGACCCAGAGGAGATAGAGAAGGACCTGATGAAATGCGTGGATAGGAAGTACTGGAAGAATATCGCGTACGTAATGAAGGCGCACGGCCGTAAAATCTGCCAGTCACGGGTCCCAATCTGCAGCGAGTGCCTGCTGGGGCCAAGCCAGAACAAGCTCTGCCTCAGGAATGGAGTCGTAAAAAGCGCGTGAGTTGATTCAATATCCAATTTAGAAGACAACTACTCGACTTTTGATCGGAGGATCAGTTATGGAGTAAATCTACAGGAAATCTGTGAAATAGTATGCCATGATTTCAATCTAGGTAGGTTTGTTTCGGGCGAACAGGTCAAAGAAGGTTATGAAGACTTCAATGTCGCACTTGTGGCAGATAGTGGAAAATACTTTGTAAAGATCTTTTCAACCTTTAGGAAAGATAGTGACTGTAAACGGCTGGCTGAAATTCTGCAGAGTTCCATCGATGCAGGAGTGAGCACCCCAAAACTACTTGGGTCGGGGCAGGGCTATTTGCATATCATTAAAGTAGGCAATACAAAGCTAAGGCTATGTGTGACTGATTTCATACAAGGCAATAACTTTTTGGCTCTTGGTCAATTGCCAAAACTAAATGAGATACGTACGATAGCAAAGCAAGCCGCCATAATAAATTCCATGAAAATAAAACCAACTTACCTTGATGACTCATGGTGCGTGCTTAATTTTATGAGTGCTTACAAAGAGAGGCGCAAGTATCTCACTGAAGAAGACGACAAACAAATATCGTCCATAGTGGAGGATGCCAAAAAAATCAATTTCAAAAATCTGCCCCACACATTTGTGCATGGGGACATAATAGCTACAAATGTGATAAGGGAAGACAAGGGAACCCTTTGGATTGTGGACTTCTCCTGCGCAAACTATTACCCACGCATTATAGAACTCGCAGTCCTAACCGCAGATCTGCTTCTTGGCAAAGAAAAATCAGAAAGTAACAAACGTCTTGACGTTGCACTCAAAGAGTACCAGAAGAATATACCGTTGACTAAGATCGAGATTGAAACCCTGCCCGTAGTTTCAAAGATGGCACATGCCATGCACGTGATAAACACGCTTTATTATAAGATACTTCACGGACATAACACAAAGGAGAATGACTACTTCCTTGACAAGGGCAGAGAGGGATTGAGACAGGCGTTTGAGAGGGATTGAGATCTCATGGACTTCATAACTGAGATGCATATGCATTCAAAGTACGCGCGAGCGTGCAGCGAGCAGCTCACACTGGAGAACATGGCGGCGGCGGCGCAGGAGAAGGGAATCCAGATAATCGCCACGGGGGACTTCACGCACCCTGAATGGTTCAAGGAGATAAAGGGCAGGCTCGTGGAGGACAAGCCGGGCCTCTTTAAGGTAAGGGGCGCGAAGGAGGCGACGCGCTTCCTGCTAGCCACGGAGATCTGCGTCTCTTACTCGAAGAACAAGGACCTGAAGGGGAACCTCTCGGTCTTCGACAAGACCGGCGAGGTCAAGAGGTTCCACAACTGCGTGATGGCGCCGAGCATAGAGGTGGTGGAGCAGATAAACGCCGCGATCTCGAAGTTCGGCAACCTGTCCTACGATGGGAGGCCGACGCTCAACATGAGCGCGGCAGCGTTAGTGGAGCTCCTCCGCTCGATAGACAAGCGGATCCTTATTTTTCCGGCGCACGCCTATACCCCCTGGTTCGGCGTGCTCGGCTCCTTCTCTGGATTCGATTCAATTGGGGAAGCGTACGAGGACCAGGCGATGCACATACACGCGCTGGAGACTGGATTAAGTTCGGACCCTGCCATGAGTTGGAGGATATCCTCATTAGACAAGTACGCGCTGGTCTCGGGAAGTGATGCGCACTCGCTGCCGAAGATAGGTAGGGAGGCGACGATATTCAGCATGGACGAGAAGGATCTGTCCTACGATTCTATCACGAGCGCGATAAAGAACAAGAAGCTGAAGTCTACTATAGAATTTTACCCCGAGGAGGGCAAGTACCACTACGACGGCCACAGGAAGTGCAACCTGTCGCTGAGCCCGGAGCAGGCGGAGAAGTACCACGACGTCTGTCCCGTCTGCGGCAAGAGGCTTACATTAGGAGTTCTCCATAGGGTCGAGGACCTAGCGGACAGGGAGCCGGGCTATGTGCCGAAGGGAGCGGCACCGTTCGTGCACGTGATACCCCTGCAGGAGATACTTGCCTTCATAAGCAAGAAGTCAACCTACTCTGTCTACGTAAAGAGCACCTATGCGAAACTCATTGAGCGTTTCGGGACCGAGATGAACGTGCTTCTAAATTCGGATATCGCAAGCCTGGAGGAGGTGGACAAGAATCTTGCGAGGGCCATAGAGAATGTGAGGGAGGACAAAGTCAAGATAAAGCCGGGCTATGACGGTGTCTTTGGCATTATAGATGTTCTCAGCGAAATCGGCAGCGGCGCGCCACTTGTGCAAGACCAGAAGCATGGACAGAAGTCGATGGGGGATTTCTGACGCGATTACAATTTGAGCTTTTATTTCTGAGTTGGGTGACTACATTGCGTAGATATGTAGTCACCTCTGCAATTCTTTTCTGAGTTTTCTATACTCAGCCAGAAGCAGTTCCAACATTGGCCTTATATTGCCTTCATTTTCATAACTTGCTAGGGCCGCATAATATTCTTGTCGATCTTCTAGTTTTATGTTTACTGGGGGCATTCCGTGCTTTAATAGAATATTAATCAGAAGCAATCGTCCAATTCTGCCGTTTTCGTCTTCAAATGGGTGGATAATCTCAAATTGGTTATGGACCACTGCAGCCAACAAGATAGCAGGATACTGTTTTTGATTACTTCTATACCATTTTACTAATTTCTTGAGCAGAGGCAAAACCTGAGCGGAAGGCGCACCTTTATGGACTACATTACCTAGTGAATCGTATACCCCTACCTCTATTCCGGCCCTTCTTAGTTTTCCTGCAAATGCTTTGGAATTTCTGAAGACGGACCCATGCAATTTTTTAATCAAACCTATTGAAAGATGGTCCTTGGTATTTCTTACATAAGCTACTGCTTCCGCAACACCAAGAGTTTCTGAAATATCTTCCTTCGACTTGTTAGGCCATTTATTTCTTTCTAAGATATCGTTGACCTCTGGTTTTTTAACCATCGATCCTTCGATTGCGTTTGTGTTGTAAGTGAATATTTCGGTAAACTTTTGCCATTTGTTCTCGCTTAGGTGCTGGAGTTTTATGCTGACTTTTGTATCTAAATCATTAAGTTCCTGTAGTTCATCCGCGTTTATGGTGGAAATATATGGATCTCTTATCTTTTTTAAATTGGCAATTTTGCTCTTAAGTCTCAGCTCCTTGTTTTTAGCAGCCTGCTTAAGTTCTTCTATGGATAAATTTGCGCCCAAGTATACTCTAATTTTCTTTACATATCTGCCAGAGCGGTAAGTGTACGCTAAATAATGTTTTTTATTTCCATTCACACTTCTTGTCTCGATATTCATAGTCATATAGGTGACTACAAATATATAAATATTTCTATTTAGGTGACTACATACAAAAGCAGAAACGGCCTGAATTTGTAGAGAACACAGTCTCATACCTTTATCGTATTATCCTTCCCTGCAATGATGCTAAACGTTTTTGCGTCACGTTTCTTTTCACCGTGTACGACAATTCTGTGAGTTTTACCCACTACAACTTTTTCTAGCACAATCGTTCCTTCGCTATCGGTCTTTCCACGAAATATTCTTTCTCCAGCATAGAACGCCTCTACGAAAGAACCTCCCTTTGCTTCACCATTGATGCCAACAAGCTTTATTTTCTCTGACTTCTTTGCAAGCCCTTTTCGTTCAATTCCTTCAATCAGATCTACTTTTGAGGCATTTTTAAGATCATAATTGGCAACCTTTACGAAGATTGAGCTAACTGCATTTTTTCCTCTGATAGATCTTTCTATGCAGTTCAGCGCACAGACTTGGTGTTCCAGCGTCTTAAGCCTATCAACTACCGTCTCCTTGTCCTTTTCCTCAAACAGCAGATCGTCTGCGGCGTACTTTGAAGAGTCGGAGCTCTGCCTAAAATAGAGTTTTGTCTGGCACAGACGCCTAACTCCAGGTTCTATGTCCATGGCATTGTGCGCGATAAGCATGAGGCCAACTCCCCTTTTCCTAAAATCCTGTATTCTTTGCTTCAGATCGGCCGTTGCTGCAGACCTTTCCTCCTTTCTGAAGATTAATTGGGCTTCCTCTAGACATATGAGCAATCTCAGCGCATCATTGCCATTGATGGCAAAAGAGTCTGCAAAACTGTACGCCTGGTTAAGTATTAGCGCATAGAAGAAGGGTTTCATCTTGTTGCTGACTTTTGATATGTCGAAGATGACTCCCTTACTGAGGAGTTCTCCGAAGTCGACTCCTTTTGAAAAGGCAAACTCCGGACGGTTGAGCATAAGCCTGAGGTTCTCCAATGATGCCTTTACGTTTTCGCCATGCTTTGTGTACTTAACCCCAACGTTTGTTCTGGTCGCGTGCTGTTCCACGATCGCCTCTTCTATTGCCTCGTACACGTCCAGAGGATCTGGGGCAGAGATTCCTTTGTATATTTTATGGAACGCTGCAAGCAAACATTTCTCCAAAGAGTCCCGGTAGGGCCCCGCATCCGAAGCGGAAGCCAGTAGCATGGCAAGATTCTCATAGAATCTTTCAGAATTTATGTCGGCGTCGCAACGGAAGAAGTTTATTGGCACTTTGGATTCGTACAGGCTGATGACATACGCACCATTTACATATCCAAAATCATTCCATTCTTCAGTAGGAGATACGACCACTATTCTTGGAGCACCCAGCATTCTGCTTTTCTCTATTATTGACATCGCGGCAAATGTCTTCCCCGTGCCTGGGACGCCCGTTATCAACGTTCCTAGGTTTAGTGTCTCACTGCTTATCTTAACGTCGTGCTCAGTTTCCTGCGCGGAGCATTCCAGATATTTTCCTAGGGTAATATTTCCTTCACGTGTGCCTAACGGAGTTTCGATTGTCTTTTTGATTCTTATGCGGTTTGAGAAGCCAAGCATCAACGCAGCATTGCAATTGTCTACAGGTATTGCTTCCGTACTTCTGAGTTTTCTGAAGATTCCCTCCAAGTCATCCTCCCAGATCTCGAACTCTTCCGTTATGAGCAACTTTGATTTCAAGTAAATGTGCAGTTGTTTATCTTCGGGGTCAATCAGAAGAGTTATCCGGTAGGACGTGCCATTGGCCAGCATCGCGTTGTCTATTGCTTCCAGCATAGCCAGGAGAGCTTTCGTCTCGTCTGACTTATAGTAAATATCCATCTGTTTTGCATCGGTTTCTGAATATGCAGTCTCTCGCATGCTAAGGCTCTTCGTTAGCCTTACTTCCTTTTCGCTTACTGCCTCTTCCACCTTTTCCTTGGTTCTTAGGAGGGATTCCCTATCCACGGGAACGAATGATGCAATAACGAATGATGACTGACCTCTCAGAAGCTTGTATGCGGTGTCCAACACGCCACTTTTTTTCTCGAATGTGTTTCTGCGGTCCCTGGACGTGTCTCTATTCTCCTGTGGCATAGCAAATGCCACCAGGCACAGTTTTCTGGAGGGCAACCTTATCTCCCCCTCGAAATCCTCGAATTCAATCCCGGGAAGTGCGTTTCTGATTGTTTCCACTCCCTCAATACCCTTCTTCATTAAAAACGTTTCTCCATCCCGCAAATCGTGGTACATCATGAACTGTGAGCCCATTAGCGATTCTATAAAAAGCCCTCGGTCCAGGTTGTCAGGCAGGCAACACACTCTCATTATTTCTAATCTTGTCTGAACGGCCAACAGATCATCTAAACAGAATAATAAAAACGACTAGCACCATCAGGTTGACTGCCGTGCAGGCGGCTACCCCCCCGCTTCTTAGCCGCATGCCCTTCTTCCGCGCGTACCGCGAACACACCAGAGAAATCCCTAGAATTGCTGGCACGATGAGCAGAGCGTAATCGCCATTGCCTGCGACGATTAGAAGCACGGAAGCAGTGGCTGCTATGCACACCCCCGTGAAAAGACATGCAAGGCGATGTTCGCCGGAAGGTGGGCTCTTGTACATCTCCCTAATCTTCAGCATCATATCACCAAATAGACAAGTAGAGACACCAAGAACAGCGCCAAGAAGCCGGATGTCTGTTTGGTTAGTGCGCCATTGCTTTCTCCAGAGCGCGCTGAAAGTACCGTTATGCAGGAAAGCAGCACGCTTGAAATCAGTCCGCTGCCCTTGATCACATCCGTTATGAATTCGGCTACGATGTTCATACTATGCACCGATCACTTCGAGATCATAGCCCATCAAGTACGCCATGAAAAGGCCGTAACCGCCATTGAAGGACAGGGTTCGCCTGATGAACGACGGGCTTCCGCAGGCAAAAAGTCTGAGCTTTCCACTTTTTTGCCTCTTCAGGTACTTGCGGAGGCCTTCCGCATTTCTCACATCCAGGATCCTTAACTTTTCAAATGCTATTTCGTGGTAACCCTGTGACCGGGTTCGGGGATTGAAAATGCCATTCGTTATTAGCTCGTCATAGACGAATCTTTCGAAGATGAGGGCGCGCATATCCTCAGAACCACCAAGATAGCCGTGCCAGTACGCCACGAGGTGCTGGGAGGGAGGGGAGTGGTAAATGGCGACAACTTCGCCAAGTTCCCTGCTTCCGTGGATCTCCTGGCATCTTACAGGTAGGCCAGTGGCAGGTTCACGCGCATCCGCATCATTTTCCTTCCGGTCCGCGCCGGCACTCTCAGGAATCTCGCCTGAGAAACGCACCCGTATCCCGGACTCCGGAAGCTTCACTCCTCTCAGCAAGAGCAAGAACAGCGCGCCAATCGCTATCGGAAGGATCTGCGCGAAGAACTGAATTGCCTGCCCGCTCATATTTTCACCAAGTCAAACTTGTCAGAATTTATGCAGATTGCCTTGTACCCTATCTCATGCAGACTTGGCAGAATATTCAAAATCTCTCCCTTGCTTAGCCCGGTGTATTTTATTATCTCCCCTATGCCCGCGCCGCCGGAGCCTTCGATAACGATCAAGTTTTGGAGCAGTTTCCTTGATCTGGCCAATTCTACGTTGTGCAGCTCCCTCAGTCTCCTGTTCTCTTTCATCAGCTGGATCAGCCTTCTTGCAAGCAAGATGTCCGAATTCTCCTTTTGGGCAGGAGGCTCGTCTAGCAAGATGCGCCGCATCGGTTGGCTAGCCAGCGCCAGTATCAGATACGGGTAGAGGCTCGATAAGCGCACCTCGTAATCCCTGCCTATTGCTTGGATTATGCCGAGGAAGCGCAAAACTGCTTCCTGGATGAAATAGAGCGGTGTCGTCTTTGAGTATATTGCGATCGTTGCGGAGGTATGGTCTATTCTGATAAGATAGAAGTGATCCTTGACCTCTCCGTCGTTGAGCAGGTATTCCATACAGGTACCCGATCTCACAGGCTTGAGATTGGGATACAGGGCAAGCGTCTTCTTGACGCAGCTCATCCGAGTTAGCAGCCTTGCGCTGACCTCGATCCGGCTCAGTAGGTAGCCCCTTCCTATTTCATTGTTCTTTTTCATTCTCATCAGCCAAGTAGGAAACTGCAAGGGCAAATGCGTCGGCTAGGTCGTTGTCCCTTAGACCCAAGCCCCTGAGCGAGGCCAGAATCCTTCGCCGGTCCGCGCCGCTCCTTATCAGTTCGCCTATGAGCCCGTCGAGTTCGACATATCCTGCCTCCTCCGCGTTGCGCAATATCTTCGATGCTCGCTCAAACCCGCACAGGCTCTTGATCTCCGTTTCGAACTTTCTTTTCTGGACCTCCATCTCCATTGAACCACTTGCAATTATCCTGAAAAAACGCTCGATCTCGACCCCCACCACCCTTTCGACGAAGAACATGCCACGCCGGTTGGAGGCGTTCGTCTGCAGCACGGCGCAGCTACCTGTGTTCATGTTTTGTATTCGTTCGATCTCGCAGTCCCGCATATTGTAGTTTCTGGCCAGCCTTTCGAGGCTCTGGCTGTTTTGCAACCGGAATGCGAAAAGGGTCGCGGCGTTCGACAGTAGCGCTAGGTCAACATCCTCTATGAGTTGCGATGAGAAAATCAGTCCGTGCCGGTACTTCCTTCCCTCCCTCAAGATGATCTCCAGAGACTTGCTTTCCCTGAGCAGTTTCCACGCTTCGTCCAGCATTATGAAGACCCTCCGTCCCTCGAGATTATCCACGCGACGCATATTCGCAGCAATGCCCATCAAAATGCCGTCTGCAATCCCGACTTTTTTCGCCTCGCCAGCGGTGCCGCTCAGGTCGACGTGAACGATTCCCTTACTCCTGACTTCCACGGCCGCGGCCACCTCGGTGGGAGGCACACTCTCTTCCCCGACGAGCTCCGCGAAATCCTTGTACTCCCCTGTGAAATCTATCGCTATTACAAGCGAGCCCATTATCGCGTAGAGCTTCAGCATGAGATTCCTCATAAGGTAGGTCTTGCCGCTTCCTGTTATGCCGCACACGAACACGTGTGGATTCATAAGAACGTCGAAGTCCAGGAAGTAAGGCAGGAAGCGCGTGCATCCTATGAATACGCCACCCGTGGAGCCCCTCTCCACGGCATCCATGCGCTGCTCGTAAAGAACGGGGATGCACATCAGCGGCGCAAGCCGCGCGGCATCCGTCACGTATGACTTCGCGTTCATCGGCTCAGACCCTCAAAAGTTACCTCCTCAAGCAGGCTCTCGCCTTTCAGTATGTCGTACTCGAACCCGAGCATGCTGGAGAACATGCCAGATAGCTGTTCGATGTTCTTTTCGGATTCCCTGGCCGCCTCCATCTCGTTCTGGCCCAGCCAGAAGGTCCTGACCTTTGCCTCTACCACCAGCGGCCTACGCTCGCGGAACCCCTTTATCTCACTCTCTATGAAGCTCAATTCGCGCTTGAGCTTGTTCACCCTGTCGTACTTGCCTCCGTCCGACCGCGTTATCTCTATTTCCTTCATCCTTCTCTTCGTCTCCAACCCCTCGAGCAACTTCTTCTTGTCGACTGCCCTGATTCCCAGAGAGAACTCAAACGGAAAATTCACATTGGAGACCAGCGACTCCACTATCTCGGCCCTCTCCTTTTCCTCGCTGTTCTTCCTAAGAAGGGCGACCGAGACCGAAAGGTACCCGTTTCCGTTCTTCCGCGTTACTGCGCACAGCCTTTTGCTGAGACGGAAGCCGCCGTAGAAGTCGATGACTCCTATGCGTTTCAATAGCAGGTTGTTAACCAGATGGCCGGAACTGAAGAAGACGGCTGCCAGCAGCAGCAGGACCATCGCAAGCGCCAGGAAATACAGGTTGAAAGAGAAGGCGCTTGCCACCAGCATGGCCGCAGCCAGGGAATAGAAGGCGTACGGATAAAGCCTGTTTGTCAGCTCCTTCTCCACCATGGTATCACAGGAGGTTGAATTTCCCGAAAGACGTATCAGAACCGAGCAGGCGGGACATCTCCCGCAAGGATATCCCAGTCAGTACCAGACTAAACGCAGGCAGGATGAAGGCGTACACTATGAAGGAGGCGACCCCGCTGAACAGGCCGTCGAGGAAGCCGGCGGTCCACGACTGCGCGCCGCTGACGAACGACAGGATTGCACTGCTGTTTGAGCTCCGGTTCGCGGCCGCGACGGCGCTGCTCTGGATGCCTGCCGCGGCGAGGGTGACCGAACTCAACCCAGTGCTGTTAGTCGCGGAGACGTACTCGTTAGTAATCGTCGCGTTCATTACGTAGGTCAGGGGGAGCACGACGTAGAGGCTTATGGCCAACGCTACAAGGAAGCCGCCCAGCTTCCTGGTCGGATACAGCGACCTCAGGATGAGGCCGGCAGGCAGAATCACCGTCAGTGCGCTGGCGGCTATGAATGCGAGCACCGACGCCTGCACCGTCGCGCTCACAGCGGCCGCGCCCAGTGCCTGCACCGCACTTTGTATCATGCTCAGAAGCGGGCTTAGGAACGTCTTCAGCAGACCCAGCACGGCATACGTCCCGAGAAGCGCGATGATGAGGGTCATCGCGCTCGTCAGCAGAGAAGCGTGCGGAACGCCGAGGAAGTAGTAGTTACTGGGCCCCACCAGGTAGTTGTATGCAAAGCATATCGCCGAATTCTGCGAGAGAAAGCTGCTACAGGTCATCGTGGTTCCGTTGCCCATCACGATGGAATTTATGACTGAGTCGACTGGGCCTCCGCTCACGAACAGCGCAATAAGGCCTCCCACCAGTGCGCCGTTTATGACCGACTGGATTATCTCCTCCTTCCCGAACTCCTTCAGCCGCTTGTCGTTGATCGCGTAACCAATGCCCAGCGCAAAGCCGGCTACCGCGAGCATTATGCCCACGAGCATCACGGCAATCCCAAACCCATACCCTCCAAACAGCAGCGCGGGCATCGGGTCACACCAGGGAGTTCGCAGTGACGTTCGTTAGTAGCTGCGTTGAGGCGACAGCCAGCCCGTTGGATGCGACCGAGAGTACCGCGACGATAATCGCACCCATCAGTATATCGACGGTCGTTGCGTGAAATGCCGCCCTCTTCGTGGCGGGGAGCAGTTGCCCGATCGCATAGAACATGCCTGCGATTATGAACAGGATTGCGCTAAGCATCGGGCCCAGGTGGGCCAGGAGGTTCTGGATGTAGCTCAGTGTCGTAATTATATCAAGTGAGAACCCAGTGGCGTAAGTCCGCCCCGCAAAAAGCAGGGTCGTCAGCATTACAATCTTAACGTACTTCTTTCCCAATATCCGTAGCACTCCCAAACTGCTGTTTATATTCATTGACTCACTCTTGTATCTGAGTAAATACTATTTACTTAGATAAATATTTAAGCGTTTCTGTAATTTGGGGCATGCACATGGCTGCAGGAGGATTATCTGTAGTTGGGTAGCTGGAAATTCCAAAGGGCATAAAACTTTAACAAGTATTGAGTTCAACATCCAAAACGACCAATTACGCAAGATTTTAATATTAGTAGGAATATCTTACTATTATGGAGACTGAAATGGTCGAGATAACGAAGGCTAGTTCTAAGGGCCAGATCGTAATACCTGCAGATATTCGAAAGAAGCTTCGCATACAGAAAGGAAGCCTTTTTGTAGTTACGTCCAAAAATGAAATGATATTGATGAAAAAACTGGATGCTAGAATTAACAAGGCTGATTTTGAGACTTTGAAGTCCGTGGAGGAGGCGTGGAAAAACATCGATTCTGGACGGATGAAGGTGCACCACTATAAGAGCATGGCTGATTTTGAGAGAGCAATAGGCTGAGCTGATCCTGTGGCGTACAAGCCCGCATTTACGGAAAAGATGCAGGAGGAACTGGCATACAGGAAGAAGCGGGACAGGATAACATACGAGCAGGCAATCAAGAAGATAGCGCAGGTGTTGGAGAATCCGAAGATAGGCAAGCCGATGCGTGCGCCGCTGACAGGAATACGCAGGTTCCATGTTGGCCCGTTGGTGGTAACTTACAGGGTAGACGAGCGGGCGCACGAGATCATTTTCACTTCATTTGAGCATCATGAGTGACTTCTTGCATGCTACATACCTCTCCTCGACCTTGCTCCAGTCTATGTTGTCGATGAACGCCTGGATGTATGACGCCCTGTCTGGCCCGAACTTGTGGTAGTAGGCGTGCTCGTAGATGTCAAGAACGAGCAACGGCATGGCACCGGTCAGTCCGCCAACGTTGTGGAGGTCGAGCAGCGAGTCCCTAAGCTTGTCGTCGGTTGAAACGTCCACGTTAAGTATCGCCCACCCCCTGCTGACTTTGCCGCAAGCGATGAAGTCGGACTTCCACGCCTCGAAGGACCCGAAATCCTCTGTTATCTTTTTCATTACCTCCAGACCTTCGCGCGGCTTCCCGTCCCCTCCCATTGTTCCCCAGTATAGCTCGTGAAGGATCGCGCCGTTGGCGTTCCACGTCTCCTCCAGCTTGAGCTCGCGGTATGCGCTGTAGTTCGCGTTCGCCTTTGTCAGGTCGGCCGCCTTCAGGGCCGTCTCTATCTCGTTCCTCTTGCTGACGTAGCCGGCGTAGTGCGTGTCGTGGTGCCACTTGTAGGTCTCCGCGTCCATGACCGCGCTCACCTTCTCGTAGGGCACGGGCATCGGCTTTGCCTGGTAGTTGGCTTCGAGGTTTCCCATTCCATCATCCGAGTGTCTTCACCAGCGGAGATTTTTATTGTTTCGCTTTGGGAGATTTATGGGTAACTGATTGACATGCTATTTCTGAGATACATGTGATGATGTACTATTTCAGTTTTTCCAACGCTTTTACCAGTTTCTTTCCCCTTTCAGTAAGTTGATACACATTGACATAACTACCACCAGCCTTAGAATGAACCATCTCGATAAAAGAATGATCCTGCAGTTTCGAGAGCTTTAGGGAGAGCGTCCTTGCGTTAGGCACCTTGGTTTTAAGATCGTTGAACCTAGTCGGTTGCTTACGAAGTGCTCTAAGTATGTCAAGAACGTATGGTTGGAGTATGATGCTGAGGAAGTCTTCTTTCTTGTTTTCCATGTTGTTAATTCAGAAAAAGAGTATTCTAAGGCATGCAAAAGTATATTAAATATATTAAAATATACTTAAATACCTGCGGGTTTAATTAATATCTGGGAGGATGTCGGTCTATGTCGTAGCCTATGCCCCATCCGCTAGGCTTTAGACCTACGTCCTCCTCCCTGCCCCATCACCTCAGGAGGACACGATGTCGAGAAGAACCGAGCGCATCGGCCTGCAGAAGATAGCCGGCGGGACCGACAGGAACCTCTGGAAGCTGCCGCTGGAAGAGCGCAGGGCGATAAGGCGTTACGCCAGGGAAGTGCTTAAGGAGATGGACAAGCACCCGCAGCTGAACCTGACTGAGGCGGCAATCATAACGAACCAGCACGAGGCCCGGTGCAAGAAAAAAAGATGCCGCATTTGGGACCGCTACCCAAAGCCGAAGAGCAAGTAACCTTTATATATAATTAGAGCCTAACTGACACTATACAATCATTGGTGTCCAGCATGAAGCTCAGACCGGGAAGGTGCGTAAGGAAGATCAACAGCCAGGCTTGGAGCAGGTACTCCCTGAAGAAGCCGAGGAAGAACTACATCAAGGCGCTCCCCAGGACGAGCCTCCTGATATTCAACATGGGCTCGAGGAACAAGGCCTTCGACCTGACCTTCAGGCTCAACGCCAAGCAGGACGTGCAGCTCAGGTCGAACTCGCTCGAGGCGGCCAGGCAGGCCGCGAACAAGTACCTGGAGCGCGAGCTTGCCAACGAGTACTCGATGCGCATGGTCACTTACCCGCACAACGTGATAAGGGAGAAGAAGTTCGCCACGGGTGCCGGAGCGGACAGGGTATCCCAGGGAATGACGCTTTCCTACGGCAGGCCGTCCTCGGTCGCGGCCAGGGTCTTCGAGGGCAACGCGGTCATCGAGATAATGACCAACGCGAACGGCAGGAAGGTCGCGAAGGAGGCGATGAAGAGGGCCGCTTCGAAGCTCTCAGGGACCTACACTGTCAGCACGACCGAATCCACCAAGAAGGAGGCCGCCGTCGTGGCCAACTAGCGTCCGCCCCTGCGGTACGCGATCACCCTGTCTACGACAACCCGAATCCAGGGGGTGAACTCCTCGGGATTGTTGCTTATCTCCTCGGTAAGCCTGTCCAGGCCTACCCACCTGAAAGACATGACCTCTTCCGGATTCGGTTCGGGATCCTTGTCATAGCCTCCGAATATCACGTGGTCGTACTCGCTCTCGGTCAGGCCGTTGCCGACGTCCGCAAGGTAAGTGAAAGCGAACACTTCCTTCATCGCGCAGTCGAAGCCCATCTCCTCCTTCAGCCTGCGGTGCGCGGCGTCGATGACGCTCTCGTTCGGGAAGGGGTGGCTGCAGCAGGTGTTGGTCCACTTGCCCGGGGTGTGGTACTTCGCCATCGCCCTCTGCTGGAGCAGCGTCTCGCCCCTCTGGTTGAAGACGAAGATGGATATCGCCCTGTGGAGCATCCCGCCGTTCTGGTGCGCCAGCAGCTTCTCAGCCGTGCCGGTCTCCCTGTCCTTCTCGTCCACCAGCACGACAAGGTCCTTCCTCTCCGCCACCAGATCACATTCGATAGTTTTCACGTCAATCTTTATATAGGTTCCAACCTAATTTTCCTTATCTCGTTTTGATGGTATAATGCGCATACTTTTGCAGTTCCCTGAGGGCCTGAAGCAGAAGGCCCTGGCACACGCCAAGAGGCTCGAGGCCGAGGGAAACGAGGTCGTCATATCGGCGTCCCCGTGCTTCGGCGCCTGCGACCTTGCGATAGACGAGGCGAGGAGGGTCGGCGCGGAGAGGATAGTGCACTTCGGGCACGCCGAGTTCGGAAAATCCGATTTCGAAACGGAGTACGTGGAATTTCCAATGGACGCGCCTCTCGACGTGCTTCCCCTCTCAATCGGACCCCTCGAGGGGCTCACGAAGCTGTGCCTCTTTACTACGATCCAGCACGTCCACCAGCTGCGGGAGATAAAGAAGTTCTACGAGACGAACGGAAAGGAGGTCATATTCAACGAGCCCACGGGCCTGACTAAAAGGCCGGGCCAGCTGCTGGGCTGCGACGCGGGCAACGTCGCAAGCCTGGACGGCGCTGTGGACGCCTTCGTGTACTTCGGCGGGGGGACATTCCACCCGGTCGGCGCGCTCCTCCGCACCACGAAGCCCTTCCTGATGGTGGACCCCTTCAGGCGCGAGGTCGAGTTCATCGACGGCATGCGCGGGGTGTACGCCAGGAGGAGCAAGGGCAGGATAGTCGCGTCCCTGGGCGCCAGGAGCTTCGGGATACTAGTGAGCACGAAGAGCGGACAGTACCGCATGGACCTCGCGAGGTCGCTCAAGGGCAGGATAGAGGGCGCGGGCATGAGCGCCGCGATACTTGTCTCGAACACGTTCGACTTCGAATCGCTCGGAAACCTGCTGGAGTTCGACGCGTTCGTCAACACGGCGTGCCCGAGGCTGGCGTCAGATGATACCGGTCGCATGAAAAAGCCCCTGCTGAGCGCCGACGAGCTGTCGGCGGTGCTGAAACTGAAGAAAGGGAAATGATCTCATCCTGATCTTCCTTGCCGCAGGCTGGGCGGCAGGAAAACAAAAAGGAAAAGAAAAAAGAAAGGGGCAACCGTTAGGTTGCCTTTACAGTCAGAGTTGCCAGTTGCACATAGCTGCATCCTGCCAGGGCGTTGAAAGTCACCGCTGCAGGCGCCGCCGAGGTGCTTCCGTAGCATACCCAGATCGAACCCGTCGCGGTCGAACCGACGTTGCCGGCAGCTCCTCCAGTATATAGGGTTACTGACTGCGACGCTCCCGCTGGGAACGCGGAGGTGCTCAGCGTTACCACGTTGGCTGCGGCAACATCAGGTACTCCACCTGTCGCGAGCGTGGTGCCCTGGGGCACGAATGCGACAAAGACGTTGGCCGTCCACGAACTCGTTGTGCTCTGCCCTAGTGTCACGGTGAAGGTGGTTCCGCCGTGCGGGTAGGAACCGATAGTGCACAGGTATCCCGAGCTCGGTATGCACGCGTTGCTGAGGAAGCTTCCCGTGCTGAACACTCCCAGGCTGAACAGCGCCCCCAGGACCACCGCGATGATTAGTATTGCCCACCCGTATGTCATCAGGTATTCCATCGCGCTTTGCGCTTTTAACTTCCGATTCATTGCTTCACCTTTGCCTATAGATGAAAACTAAAGGAATTTAAATACCGCCGCCCCTGCTCTCGATAGTTGCCAGCTCGCCGGCCACGCTCTCGATTTGTATCCTGGCGGTGTCCTGCTTCCTCCTGAAGTCCGGGACGAGCGCGCTGGCGAACCTCATCGCCCTGGTGGAGTCGTATACGCTCTTCATGAACTCGTAGTACTCCTCCGCCGCGGCCATCCGCCTCTCCCTTATCGCATCCACGGCCTCGCGTTTGAGCTCCCCGACCAGGTCCATTATTCCGAGCAGGTAGGCGATCTCGGCGGCGCGCGTCTCCCTGAGCGAGACGAGCCTGTGCTCCTTGAGTATCACGTAGAACGCGAACGCCTCGACGTACTCCTGGTGTGCCTGCATCGAGTTGTACTCGAAGCCCTTCTCGAGCCTCTTGAGCTCTGCGACGCGCGACCTGAGTCTCCTAACCCCCGCGCCGGCCTCGGCCATCCTCTTCGCGTGCATCAGCGTTATCGCCTTGCCCGCCATCCTCACCACGTCCCTCGACACCTCCATGACCCTGTCCTTCCTCTCCTGTAGCACTATCAGGTGCTTCTCTATGTTTTCAACGTCCGGTAGTTCCTGCATAAGATCACATCGGCCCGATCGCCAAGCGGCAGTATCTTCTGCTCACTTCGAATTCTTCAACCTTTTCCTTCCGGGGTTGTGTCCAATAACTCAACCTAACCTCAGCACGGGTTCCCCTAACTCTTGACTCCAGTAATCAAATCAGGAACGTATTGTAGACCACTGCCTTCAGAAGCAATTCCTTCTCCTTCATATCATCGTTTCTAGAAAAAGTGTATTCGCCAAACGCGCCCTTGAACACGCCGATTACGGTCTCTACAAGAGATCTATCGTGATAACCTGTTCGATTCTTCCACGCCTCCTGGTTCTTTCTTCTGATATTCTCTGGTGGAGACACATTACGGTTCATGCCTCTCCTGCGCCTAACACCCAACTGCTCTTCGACGTACTTCCGACGGTGCCTGCCCTCCTTGCCAGAGGCATTGATGTGGACGGGCAATATTGGCTCTATGCCTCTGTCGTCGCAGTATTCGAAGTTCTTTTCCGAGTCATATGCACCATCTGTAGTCGCGCGGGAGACGTCATTCATCTCCGTTATGGGTTTCATCAAGGGGATGAATTCGCGAACATCGCCGACGTCTTTGCCCGTCACTTCGACATTCAATATTCTGTGTGTCTTTCGTTCGATTGCGATGTGCATCTTGTCCCACTCCTTCATTTTCCCGTATTTGGTGCTCCGGTATTCGCCATCGTTCACTGACTTTATGCCAGTGGAGTCGATAATCACTTCGAGGTCACTGCCGTGTTTTTGGTAGATCATGAACTTTATTCCGTCCTTCTTCATCTGCGATATCCTCCAGTGCATCGTTCTGAAATCGGGATGCCCTTTCACACCGATTCTATCCACGTAATCGGCGACATTTCCTGCCGCCTCCCTGTAGCCTATTTTGAAGACAGACTTCACTGCAAACCCTGCAATAATTAGAAGGTCACTGTACTCATACGGATGGCCTACCTTTCCGTTGTTCATAACGGAAAGGTCTTCCGTCTGATGCGAAAGTGCAGGTCCGAGATAGGTGGAAGTCCTTCCCCTGTCAACCAACTGTCGGTTATACAAACTCCAATCTCTCTTATGGTTCTGCACTGAATCGCCAAAATCCAGTGCAACTAGGGGCTAAAAACCCCTAGTAATTAGTGGAATTGTTGGACACAACCCCTTCCGGCAGTCTTTCCGACGCCGAGCGACCTGCCCCTCCAGAAGAGGTACTGCTGCGCGTAGCCCGCGTACGGCCCCCACCTTTCTTCGGCGAAGGCGTGTATCTCCCTGACGCTCTTCTTCCCGCCGTTGAAGTAGGTGTGTTCCACGATCCGCTTTATCCATGTGTCCACGGGGAACGCCTCCAGCTTCCCGTACCCGAATAGGAGTATGCAGTCGGCGACCTTGTCACCGATGCCGTGTATCCCCAGCAGCTCCTTCTTTGCGCTTTGGTAGTCCTTCTCGTAAAGGAGCATTGGGTCAGGGTTTTCCGCGAAGTGCCTTGCCACGCTCTTGAGGTATTCGGCCCTGTATCCCGCGCCGCAGCGCAGAAGCTCTGCGGCGCTCGCCCGGGATATCGCGTCCGGGCTCGGGAAGATGCGGAACTTCGTGCCTCCGATTTCGCGGGCCTCGCCGAACCTGCCGATCAGGCGCCCCATTATGCCCCTAATCCTCTTCATGTTGTTGAACTGCGAAACAGTGAAGCAGAGCGCGGCCTCCCAGGGCGCGCTCTTCGTTACGCGTAGCCCGTAGTGGGCCCGGATCGCCTTCTCCACGAAAGCGTCCGTGTTTATGGCGGAGTAGATCCTGCCCATGTCGTGGCCCATCCCGAGCCGCCAGAAGGCGTCCTCCCTTGCGGAGTAGTCGGTGTAGTCTCCGAAATGCCTGCAGCCTATCCTGGAGTACTCGCCCGATTTCCTGCAGCGCACCTCTATGAGCCCGCGCCGAGTGACATAGGAAACAACTTCGTCCCTGCCTTTCGAGGAGTAGTTTCCGTAGAACGCCAGCGGCTGGCCGCTCTCGAAGGTCAGCTTGAGGCTGAAGTCTTTTACGTTGAACGTCGGGTCTGCTTCTTTCCGCGTACGGGCCGCTGTTCTCTTTTTGGAAGGCACACAATCACCGGCGTTTCTTCATCGACGCAACCTCGTTTATCATCTTCGCCGCCGCTTCCTTGTCCTCGACCTCGAATATTATCTTAGTATAGAACTCGTTTTTGGTGCTAACGGTGACGCAGTTTTCCAGGTTGTGCATGTCATAGAACAAGAACCCCTCCCTGCTCCACCACCTGCCCGCCTTTATGACTCCGGGCAGGCCGGTTCCGCCCATCTTCAGCTGCTTGAGATTGAATATATTCCACTCCTGTTTTTTCGTTGAAACCCCTGTGATGTGGGACAAGGGGATCTTAAGCTCGTTTTTGAGCGCCCACACTCTGTCGAGCCCGTGCGGCCTGAATATGACAAATTTCTCTTCTATTGTTATTGTTCCGGCCACGTCATCACCCTCCTTCTCCGAGAATTTTCTCATCGATCAGATGCGCTTTCACGATCTCAAAAATCTTCTTGTGACCTTGGCTGTTGGGATGCAGGCCGTCTCTGTCAAGCAGGGCCTTGTAATTCGTTTTTGAAAATGCGCCAAACAGATCTATGAAAGGGATGTGATTCTCCTTACACATTTTCTTTATTTCAGCATCATATTCCTTTACATACTCGTTCCTGTAGTGCAACTCCTCCCTCCAAGGGATGGGCGTCGTTTTTGATTCGTCTACGGGCGTCAGTCCTACGAAGATTATCTGCCGGGTGTACTTTTTGGCTATGGCGACCAAGGATTTCAAATTTTCCGCAAACCTTTTCCTGCTTACCCAATTTGCGTTGCGGTCCATAAAGAACGCGGAGTCGTTCAGTCCTATCGCAAACACTATCGTTAAAGACGTATCTTCCCCGAGGCGTTGCCCTGTCTCCGAATCGAAGCGCTTGAGCAGCCCCCCCGTAGTGTCACCGGAGATGCTGAGATTGTATACGCGCAAGTCGTTTGTCTCGGAATCGGGTATTTCGGCGTCAGTAGACTTCCTCAGACGTTGCACCCATCCGCCCTCCCCGTCCCACGCGCCGTACGCGACGCTGTCGCCGAAAACCAGGATTTCCATTGTATCAGGCCATTTATCAGAGGATCTCCACGAACGGCTTCCTCACCTGCTGCGTCGTGTCCCTGTCCCTCACTGTGACGGTGTCGTCCTCAAGCGTCGTGTAGTCCACGGTTATGCAGTTCCTTATGCCGACCTCGTCCGCCCTCGCGTACCTCTTGCCTATGCTCGCGGTCTCGGAGTAGTAGCAGTCGACGTCCTTCTCCAGCATCAGCCTGTGCACCTCCTTCGCCTTCGCGATCAGCTTCTCGTCCTTCTGGAGCGGGAATACGGCGTACCTGTACGGCGCGACGCTCTCGTTGAGCCTCAGCCAGTTCCAGCCCCTCTCCTTGTCCTCGACGGCGCTGTTCTCCAGCAGCGCGAACATCAGCCTGCCGGAGCCCATACTCGCCTCGACGACGTGCGGCACCAGCCTCTTCTCGTTGTTTATTACGCTGAGGTCGTGGCCAGAGGCCTTCCCCTGCTGGGTCAGGTCCCAGTCGGTGCGGTAGGCGTTGCCCGCGACCTCGATGTACCCGTAGCCCGTCCTTATCTCCAGGTCGACGTTGCCCTTGGAGTAGTGCGGCAGCTCCTCCTTCTCCACCTCCCTGAAGCGGTAGGCCTTCGGGTCCATGCCCACCGCGTTGAGCAGCTTCTCCTCGAGGTAGAGCAGGAACGCGAAATACCTGTTCGGTATGTTCCCGTCGTCAAGCAGCTTCCGAAGCGGCAATGCCTCCTCCTTGTCGCCATTCTCCCTCCTGATGAAGTTTATCTCGGTCTTCAGGACGTCGTCCATGCCGTACCCGAAGAGCTCCTCCGGCTCCTCGGCCGGGTCTATGAACATCTCGTACTCCATCTGGGTGAACTCCCTGACCCTGACGAGCTGCTGCCTCGGCGATATCTCGTTCCTGAAGGCAGGCCCGACCTGCGCGATAGCGCACGGGAGCTTGAGCCCCTGCGTCTTGAAGAGGTACTGGAAATCTACGTATATCCCCTGCGTGGTCTCCGGCCTGAGGTACGACATCTCGCCGCCGTACGGGCCGACCTGCGTCTTGAAGAGTAGGTTGAACTTCTCCACCTTTCCTAGCCTGTTGCCGCACTTCTCACACTTTATCCCCGCATCGCGAAGCGCCCTGTCCATGTGCTCGATGCCCATCTTCTTGACAGAGTTGAACTCCGCCTCCATGCCCTTCTTCTCGTAGTGCGCCTCGAGAAGCTTGTCCGCCCGGTACGGCGTCCTGCAGGTCTCGCAGCTGGTTATCGGGTCGGTGAAGGTGTCTATGTGCCCGCTCGCCTTCAGCACGGCCTCCGGCACTATGTTGGTGGTCTCTATCTCCAGCGCGCCTGTCCTGTTGACGAAAATGCTCCTCCACTGGGCCTCCAGCTTCCTCCTTATCCTGAGGCCCACGGGCCCGTAGTCGTAGAACCCGGCTATGCCCTCATATATGCCGAACGCCTGGAAGTAGAGGCCGCGCCTCGCGACTATGTCGCTGGCGGTGCTTTCCTTTTTCGCCATCGCAATCACTAATGATAGTGCCTATTGGTAAGCAAAAATTATAAGAGTGATCGAAAGCGCCTAGCAACCTATTTAATCATGAAGATTCCATATAGTTGCAATTGGTGTTATACTTGGCAGAGACTCCGGAAGAGAAAAGGAAGAGGATCCTCTCGCTCGCGAAGGAGGCGGTTACGAAGGCGTACTCCACCGGCGAGCACGCGCTCGCGCAAGGGATCAACTCATACAACGAGTTGGAGCGGACGAGGAACCTGCTGCACGAGAGGCTGGAGGACTGGTACGGGATCTACTTCCCCGAGCTGGAGACCGGAAGCCCCGAGGCCTACGCGCGGTTCGTCATCGAGGCCGGGCGGGACAAGAAGCGGGCGGGCAGGGAGGTCTTCGAGAGGATATTCAAGGACAGGGCGGACGAGCTCATGGCTCTGGCGCAGAGGAGCATAGGCAACGAGCCCAACGAGGCGGAGTACGGCGTGATGCGCAGCATGGCCGAGGCCGAGCTCGGGATGCTGCGCCTCGAGGGCGAGATAGACTCCTTCCTGAAGGAGAAGGTGCCGCTGGCCATGCCGAACATATCCTACCTCATAGACTACAAGCTCGCGGCGGAGCTGCTCGCCAAGGCGGGCTCGCTGCAGAAGCTTGCAATCATGCCGGCGAGCACGATACAGCTCCTCGGCGCCGAGAAGGCGCTCTTCAGGCACCTCCGCTCAGGCAGCAAGTCGCCTAAGTACGGCGCGCTCTTCAAGCTCAAGGAGGTCACCGTCGCGGAGAGGTGGAACAAGGGCAAGGTCGCCAGGATCTTCGCTACGAAGCTCTGCATCGCGGCCAGGGCCGACGCGATATCGAAGAGGTTCATAGGCAAGGAGCTCAAGGAGTCGCTCGACAAGGCGATAGCGCGCATAAGCGCGTCGCAGAAGCCCGAGGGCTGGGACGAGAGAAGCCGCGCGGCCAGGCCGGGCTTCAGGCAGAACGAGAGGTTCGGCGGCAGGCCCCAGAGGAAGCCCGATTTCAAGCAGAAGTATCCCGAACGCGGGCCGCAGGAGAGGCCCCCCTTCAGGAAGAACTATGAGAGACAGGAAGGCAGGGCGGGGGAGAGGCCCGCGTACAGGCCGGATTACAGAAGGGAAGACAGGCCGCCTAGGCCCCCATACAGGCCGAGCTACGGGCAGGAGCGCAGGCCGGACGAGAGGCCCCCCTTCAGGAAGAGCTACAACAGGGACGAGGGCAGGCCCAGAGAGGGACCCGCTTACAGGCCGGATTATCGTCAGGACAGACCATTGACAAGACCCAGCCTCAGGCCGAGATTCGAAAGGCAGGACAGGGACCGGTTCCGGCCGGACTACGGTGAGAGGAGGCAGGAGAGGTCAGGCTTCAGGCCCGCGTACGGCCAGAACCGCGACACCGAGGAAAGGCAGCACGCCTTCAAGCCGGACCACAGCAGGAGCGAGAGGTTCGGGGGAGTAAAGGGCAGGGGGCCGGGGGGAAAGCCGAATTTCAGGGACGGCGAGAGGAAGGGAGGCAAGCCGAAGAAGAAGAGGATGCGAAGCGTTTAAATATCTTAAATTATAACCCAGTAATATTCCTTACACCATAAGGTGCGAATTTGGATTCCAGCGAAGATAATCACAAGGGAGGCGCCGTGCAGGCCGGCGATTCCGTAGCTGCCGGCGACCCGCATCTCGCACCCTACTACCGGACCATCGGCGAGATAGAGAAGATGCCGGTGATGGACGTCACGAAGACCATCTGCCCGGAGTGCAAGCTAATAATCGACGGCATCATCTACAAGGACGGCGACTTCGTGATGATAAGGAAGACCTGCCCGGAGCACGGCCTGACCATCGAGAAGTACTGGGAGGACTACGAGATGTACATGAAGATGCGGAAGTACGACTACGACGGCAGGGGCCTCGACAACCCCGACTACGTCAGCGAGGGCAGGAACTGCCCGTTCGACTGCGGCATATGCGAGAGGCACAAGTCGCACAGCGGGCTCATAAACGTCGTCGTCACCAACAGGTGCCACCTCGCGTGCTACTACTGCTTCTTCTTCGCCAAGGAGGGCGAGCCCATATACGAGCCCACGCTCGACGAGCTCGGCAGCGATGTTCAGGAAGCTGAGGGCGCAGAAGCCGATAGCCTCGAACGCGCATACAGATCACGGGCGGCGAGCCCACGATGCGTGAGGACCTGCCCGAGATAGTCAGGAGCTGGCGAAGGAGGCGGGCTTCGACCAGATACAGCTCAACACCACCGGCATAAAGCTCGGCTTCGACCCCGACCTGATGGTCAGGCTGAGGCACGCGGGCGTCAGCACGCTCTACATGAGCTTCGACGGCGTCAGCAAGCGGGCGAACCCGAAGAACCACTGGGAGGTGCCGCTCACACTCGACGCCGCGAGGAAGGCGGGGATAGGCATCGTGCTCGTGCCGACGGTTATAAGGACGACGAACGACCACGAGCTCGGCGCGATGATGAACTTCGCGCTCAACAACCTCGACATCGTCAGGGCGGTCAACTTCCAGCCGGTCTCGCTGGTCGGGAGGATGCCCACGGGACAGAGGGAGAAGCAGAGGATAACCATACCCGGGCGCGATAAAGCTCATAGAGGAGCAGACGAACGGCGTCATAGCGAAGGAGGACTGGTTCTCCGTGCCCGTACATCGGGGGGATAAACAAGTTCCTCGAGGCGCTCACGGGCGAGTACAAGTACGACCTGTCGATGCACTTCGCGTGCGGCGCCGGCACCTACCTGTTCCTGGACAGCGACAACAAGGTCATACCGATAACCAGGTTCGTCGACGTGGAGGGACTCGTGGAGCACCTCCAGAACGCCGTGGAACGAGATGCAGGGCAAGAGCGGGCTGCGAGCGCAAGCTCCTGGCGGTCAAGGCACTCCACGGCGCGCTCAAGTTCATAGACAAGGAGAAGCAGCCGAAGTCGGTGAACTTCGGCAAGCTGCTCACGGGCATACTCACGAAGCACGACTTCGACAGCATGGCCGAGCTGCAGATGAAGACGCTCTTCCTGGGCATGATG
The DNA here is from genome assembly GCA_963752955.1 of uncultured archaeon. GTDB lineage: Archaea > Micrarchaeota > Micrarchaeia > Micrarchaeales > CABMGC01 > CABMGC01. The sequence goes on along the minus strand of CAVWAD010000004.1, from coordinate 329,782 downwards.
CACTTCCAGGACGAGTACAACTACGACATAAAGAGGGTCGAGAAGTGCGAGGTGCACTACACGCTTCCGGACGGGAGGGTGATACCCTTCTGCACGTTCAACGTCATACCCGAGCTGTACAGGGACAAGGCGCAGAGGCAGTACGCGATACCGGGCAAGGAGTGGGCCGCGACGCACCCGGGCTGGAGCTACGCCGCGGACAAGTACAGGAGGAACGTGAAGGAGCTCGAGGAGAGGGAGGAGTACAAGCGGACCTACGGAAACCTCACGGACTTCTTCTCGCTGCCGGTGAATGCCCAGGGTCAGGGCTCGGCGGGGGAGACGGGATAGGGGGTGGCTAGATGGACAAGCGAGACAGCGATTACAGAAGTTTCTACGCCGAGGGCCAGGGCTCGGCGGAAAAGGCCGCGAACGACGAGTACGTCACCGACGGCGGCGGGAAGCGCATGGTCCCGTACCGCAAGGTCAGGCAGGCCGTCTTCAGCGGTGTCAGCATTGGCGAGCTCGCCGACCCCGAGCACGCGGCGAGGCTGCAGTACAGGCTGATACTGATGGAACCCGTGCTCATCGCTTCGGTCGACTTCGAGGGCCGGAAGATAAGCGTCGTCTACAACCCCGAGGACGCTGCGAACAGGAACGAGAAGATAAGCCTGCAGGGCATCGTCGGCTTCCTGGCCAGCGAGGGCGTCCACGTCGACGCGGGGAAGGCAGAGACGCGGGAGATCGATTACTACGCGGAGATCTACGGGTATTACCACAATCCTAAGGCGCTGAGGGAGCGGCCCCCCTACGGCTACACTCTCGACGAGTGGGACAACGGGATGAAGGAGAGATACGAGAAGAACATGTCCAGCGCCGAGAGGAAGAAGATGCAGAAATGGCACGAGTGGCAGGCGGAGTTCGAGAAGGAGCATCCGGAGCTATCCAAGAAGCAATAGCCCGCCTAGCTATCTCAACGATTTCCTAATATCAATCGTATTGATGTCGTCGGGCTTCCTTCCGGAGATGCGCCGAAGTCCTGCTTTCTCAAGCGCAGAGTGGAATGTCATGTGTTTATCGGATGGTATTGGGCTTCCGGTAACGCCTTGGTCTACTGGTTTCAAACTGCGCGTCCTAAGCACAAGTAATTGATGTTCAATGCTGGAGGTCTTCCCCATTCTGCCACGCTACTCTGTGCGTTCCCAAGTTATTTAAGTCTTGGCATCGTGGCGTTCATGTCGTCTCCTTGAGCTTCCTGATGACCGCGCCCATTATCTCCTTCTTCCTCGTGTCGCCCTTGAGCTTTATGCTCGCTGCGTTGCCGTGCCCGCCGCTCGAGTCCACGTCGTCGGGATACTCCTCCCTGACCTCGCCGAGGATCCGCAGCAGGTCGGTCTTCTCAGTGAGCTCCTTGCTCATCCTCAGAGATATGAAGTGGCCGAAGTGCAGCATGAGCACGCAGGGCAGCGTGTTCAGCCGCTCTATCCTGTCGAGCAGCTTGGAGGCGAACCTTCCGGGCAGCGGGTACCTCTGCTCGTCGTCCCCACGTATCCCCTCGAAATCCGCCACGTAGACGCGCGACGCCGAGCCCTGGTAGATCTTGACCGACTCTATCGCGGAGTCGAGCATCTCCTGGACCCTGTTCTCCGCGTACGCTATCAGTTCCTCGCTCTTCTTCTTGTCCCCGAGTATCGTGTCAATCACCGCGGGGTCGAAGTTGCTGCTCTTCAGCCCGGTGGCTATCCTCGTGTCGCTCGTCACGAGGTCTAGCAGCGCGGCCAGCCTCCTGCTTCCCTCGGTGGGCCTAGCGTACTTGCTGTAGTCGCCGATGAATGACGCGTTCTCCATGTCCCTGGACTCGAAGCCAGAGAAGGTCTTCGCGAACGAGCACGCGAGGAAGCCGGCGGTGTAGTTCGAGTCCCCGCCGAAGAGCCAGGGGTTCACGTAGTGCTCAAGGTCCCTGCCAAGGAAGCCTTCGACCATCGGGTGGTGGTCCAGCCATATGACATCGAACCTGTCCCGCGCGAGTCTGACCCCCTCGTTGCTCTCCTTCGCGGTGCCGAAATCGAGTATCACCAGCAGCGGGCGCTCGACGCACTCGTAGCCGTTTGTGACGAGCGTGTCGGTGGTCGCGTCCTCCCTGCTGTACGCGACGGCGCCGTGCATGCGCCAGTGGACGTTGGGCGCGTAGCCCTCCCCCATCCCCGCGGCCGCCTCGTGCATCGCCTTGCTCAGGCAGTAGGCGCCGCTGATGCCGTCCGTGTCGTTGTGGAACCTTATTATTATCGGGGCGGCGAGGATCAGCTTCCTCGCGAGCAGCTCCGCCGCGGCGGAGAGCGGCTTCCACATCTTCGCCGTGAGCGCGTCGACCTCCGCGATGCCGGTCGCGTTCGGCGCGCGGCCCAGGCCGCTCTTCGCGGCCTTGGCTACCAGCGCCTTGAGCGCCGCGGTCCTCTTTTCGTCCGCTGGGAGTGCCTCCCTTATTGTTTTTTCCTCCTGAGAAAAACCGGCGAGTTCCCCGGTCTGGAGAACGATCCCGGACCTGAACGCGCCCGTCGAGGTCCCGGCGCCCTTCTTCGAGACCAGGAAGTACTCGTCTTCGCCGGGCTCGGCGTAATGCCTTATGCACGATACTAGTCCCTCCATGCCGATGCGCCTATGACCTGCCCAGGCACGCCCCCCTCGCCGATTCGTTTGCTATGCGCGCGCAGTAGCTTATGTCGTTGTAGGTGGCCGCGAGCGAAGAATAGCAGCCGTCGCTCAGGTACCCGAGCGAACCGCACTCGGTGGCGTTCGCAGTAGCTATGGCCTGCTCCAGCTCAAGCGCCTGCGCGCACGTCTGCGAGTACGGCCCCAGCCGCGAGCAGGCCGCGATGAGCTGCGTGTAGTTCGACGTGGCGTTCGCCGCGGCGGCGGAGGACGACGACAGCTGCGAGAAACACAGGTTGGCCGCGCTGCTGCTCCCTATCATCCCGCAGAGGGTGGCGTTGCCAAGCTTCTCGGCGGCGAGGTCGTAGCAGAAGTCCCTCGCGCTGTAAGTGAAATTCGGCGTGAAGGCAAGGGCCTCAAGGGACGCGCTGCTGCCCGCGAAGGCGGCTCCAGCGCCGGACGTTATGTTCTCCATCACGCGGTTTGCGATGGCCGCGTTCGCGGCGCCGGACACGTTGGCGCAGTATCCCGCGTCTCCCCGGCGCAGCATCCTGCCGACGTATATTATCGACGAGCACTCCTCCTCGGAGGTGGCGTTTCCCGCGCCGCCGCACAACGACGGCATGTCGAGCCGGACCGCTATGCTCGCGGAGCACGCGCTAGCGTACGGCTCCCCTATCCTCCCGCACAGGGAGTAGTTGCCGGTGGCCTCCGCGACGGCCTCGGTGCAGGCGTAGCCCGCAGTCGCGTTGCTTATCCTGCCGCACGTGGCGCTGGAGTTCGTCCTCTGCGCGACCTGCGAGTAGCAGGGGTCCGCGTACGCGCCGGGCAGGTATCCGCAGACGCTGGCGTTCAGGCTGGAGACCGCGAGCCCGGAGAGGCACGCGTACTTGCTGTTGTCGAGCAGGAAGCCCATGCACTCCTTCGCGCCGCCGCCCCGCGGAACGGCCAGGAATGAGAGGAGCGCCAAGACGATGAGGAAGGAGGTTATGACCGCGTACGCCTTCAGCCGGTGCGACTTTTCCATCCCCGCGTTCTCCCCCTTGCCAGCATCCTGCATCGAATCAATTCCCGCAACCCCGCGGAACGGCTAGACGTTCATGGCCTCCGCGGAGATCACGTTGAAGCCGCCAGAGGTTATATCGTAGGGAGTGGTGACGAAACTGTGCTTGGAGCCGCGCATCTTTATGACCTCCATTGCCAGCATCCTCTTCTCCTCTATGCCCGTCTCGTACATCACTATTATTCCGTCGAAGACGAAGTACTCCGTCCTGAAGGAGAGCTTCCTCCTGTCCGGCGAGCGCATCTCAGACGTCAGCAGCGTCGTCACCCCCATCCTCCTGAGGTTGTTGGAGAGCGCGAGGATCGACCTCCTGTAGGTGGTGGGATCGTTTATCAGCATGTCGAACAGAGACAGCGAGTCTATGACCACCCTCGTGGCGCCGGTCGACTCGATTATGGATTCGATGTCGGAGACGACCTTCCCGAACTCGTACTGGGTTGTGCTGCCCCCGGCGGAGTGCAGGGCGACGCTCGGATCCTCCCCGTCGATTATGAGCTTCTTGTTCTTTATCAGGTCGTCTATGTCCGTGAAATCGCTGAACGCTGACTTGGCGTTCGCGAGGACCCTCTCCGCGGTCTCCTCTAGCGCGAAGAAGACCGACGTGCTGCCCGCCTTGGCGTTCCTGTACAGGAACTCGAAGGACAGGAGGGTCTTACCTGCGCCCGGACCCCCTGCAAGTATGACCTGATTCATCTCAGGTATCCCGCCATAGAGCATCGCGTCAAGGCCGACGATGCCAGTTTCGACAGCTTTCACCAAGCAACCACTAAGGGTTATTATAACTTCATTATTTAAATAGTCTCTGATGGCATGCGGAGGAGACTGCTGTATGCGGGCGTTGTCTTATTCCTCATCGGCATGGCGTCCGCCTTCATGTCCCTCTCTCTCTCCAGTCGCTCTCGCCCGCGGGCATGTCGCCGCAGGCGGAGCAGTTGAGCCTGGGCGCGGGCGCCCTGGGCGCGGTTCCCGTGTCGCTTAACCAGTCGGGCCTGCTCCTGCTTTCGTACAACTCCAGCGGCGGCGTCGATTTCTACGTTGCGAACCGCAGCGCTTTCGCCGAGGTGAGCGGGGAGAACGGCACGGCCGCGAGGGTCACCGCGATGAGCCTTGAGGGAAGGGGCGTCTACGCGGCATACGAGAACAGCTCCTCGGGAGCCTTCCCCTATCCGAACGGCGCCGCCTCGCCTTCCTACGCGGCCAACGTCTCCGCGCTCCCCGCCGGAACCTACTACGCGGTCTTCGGCAACAGGGGGAGCGGCGAGGCGACGATCGTCGCGAGCTACACCGCCATCGCCGCGTCCAGCCTCAGCTCCACCGCGGTCTCGACGATGGCGTACGGCGGTGCCTCCTTCTTACTCCTCCTGGCCGGGATGGCGCTCGCGGTGGCGTCCCTCTTCATGAAGGAGAAGGCCTCGGCCAAGGCCGAGAGGCTGGACGAGGAGGCGCGGCTGGAGTACGACAGGATAGAGAAGGAGAGCGGCGGAAGGCCCAGAAAGCCGAAGGCCGGGAGCAGGAAGCGAAGCCGCTGACCGTTACGTGAAGCGCATACGCGGCGGCGCGGATTCAACGAAGCCGGGTTCGTTAGATAACTTATTAAACCCTTATTGGCAAGTATCTCCATGGACAGCCTAGAGGAACGGATCGCGGGCGAGATAGCGATGTCCGACAGCGCGGGAAGCGCAATGAAGAAGTGGCGCGAGCTCTTCGGCGTCTCGCAGGTCGAGCTGTCGAAGTACCTTAAGATCTCCGCCTCCACGATAAGCGACTACGAGGGCAACAGGCGCGCCAGCCCCGGCGTCGTGATTATAAAGAGGTTCGTCACCGCGCTGCTGTCGATCGACGGGCAGAAGGGGGGCGAGGTCATCAGGAACCTGGGCAAGTTCAACGCGGCGAAGGAGGAGGCGGGCTCGTTCTACTCGATACACGACTTCTCCACCCCGATAAGCGGCATGGACTTCTCCAGGCTGATAGACGCCAAGATAGCCGCTAACCCCAACGTGCTCGACACGACCAAGCTCTTCGGGTACACCATGCTGGACAGCCTGAGGGTCATACTCGAGATATCGCCCTCGGACTACCCGAGGCTCTTCGGCACCACGACCGAGCGCGCGTTCATCTTCGACCAGGTCAGCACCGGCAGGTCGCCGATGGTCGTCGTGAGGGTCGCCCCGATAAAGCCGAAGCTCGTCGTCATTCAGAACGTCGACACCGTGGACAAGCTGGCGGTGAAGATAGCGCAGATAGAGAGGATACCCCTCCTCACCACGAAGCTCAATGCCGAGGAGCTTAAGCTCAGGCTGAACAACATATAGACGCGACGCGCAGGAGCGGCGATCTATTCCCTGCCTTCCCATTCGTTGAAAAACCTTTTGAGGAAAGTCCTCAGGAACGCGTCGCGCTCTTTGGCAAGCCTCCTGCCTTCCTTCGTGTTCATCCTGCCTTTCAGCAACAGCAGCTTCTCGTAGAAGTGGTTTATCGAGGCTGTGCTGATCGATTTAAACGAAGCAAAGTCCCGGCGGCGCTTCGGAGCTATCCTCGAGTCGTATAGCGGCCGGCCTTTGTGGCCGCCGAACGCGAATACCCTAGCTATCCCTATGGCTCCTAGCGCATCTAGCCAGTCCGCATCCTGTACTATCCTTCCCTCTAGGCTGCGGATGGCGTTCTTCCCGACGACGTCCATTGAGTCCACATTCGCCACTATGTGACACACCTTCCCGATAGTTTCTTTGTCGACGCCGGCTTTCTTCAGCCATGTCCTTGTAACCCTTTCTCCGGCAAGCTCATCGCCGCCGTGAAACTTCCAGTCGGCTATGTCGTGGAAGAGCGCGCCAAGCTGCACAACGAACAGGTCCGCGCCCTTTTCATGCTTCGCTATCCTGAGCGAGGTCTTCCACACCCTGTAGACGTGCCACCAGTCGTGCCCGGTGCCTTCCTCGGGCATTGCGCTTCTGACGTGCCTAGCCGCAGCACCGAGTATCAATCTCCTATTCATGTTATCGGCTTCTCATGAAAATTTAATACCCCTTGCGCCGAGCTCCATCTTACGTCAGTTCGTTGCCAGAGAATCTTCTGCAAAAGGTATTTATACTTTGTCGGGCAATCTAAATGTACTTGTTTTCCCGCAAGCACTGCATCTTTGCAGGAGGGGTTTGAGTGGCACTGGAAGATAGATTCGCTGAATTCGAGAAGTTCATGGCAGAGAACAAGGGCAAGAGGAAGTTCGAGCAGAGCGTCGAGCTCGCGATAAACTTCAGGGGCCTCGACTTCACCAAGCCGAACAACAGGCTCAACCAGGACATCCTGCTGCCGAACGGCAAGGGCAAGACCAACAGGATAGCGCTCTTCGCTACGGACAGGGCTCTCATAGAGAAGGCGGCGCAGAGCGACGTCGAGCTGCTCGACGGAAACGCGCTCGCGGCGATGGCGAACGACAAGGAGAAGCTCGCGGAGCTGCTGAAGTACGTGCTGGTCGCGCAGCCCAGCCTCATGCCCAACATAGCCAGGTACCTGGGACCCTTCCTGGGGCCGAGGAACAGGATGCCGAAGCCGCTCCCGCCCAGCATGGACCTGGCGAAGATGTCCGTGGAGATCAACAAGAGCATACTCATAAGGAACAAGGGCAAGTTCCTCCCGACGGTGCACTGCGTCGTGGGGAGCGAGAAGATGGAGGCGAGGAAGATCTTCGACAACATCAAGGAGGTCCTGAACGGGGTCACGAAGAAGACGGGGGCGAACCACATAAGGTCCGCGTACGTGAAGCTCACGATGAGCAAGCCGCTGAAGCTGGTGTGACCATGGCAATCCTCAAATCCCAGAAAATAGAGCTCGTCAGGAAGCTGGCGAAGGAGCTGAAGTCCCACAAGACGATAGCCGTGCTCTCTACGGAGGGCCTGCCGGACGGGCTGCTCCAGAGGGTCAGGAACCAGCTCAAGGGCAAGGCGGAGATGGTCATCGCGAGGAAGACCCTGCTCGCCAGGGCGCTGAAGGAGAGCGGCTTCGAGAGGCTGGAGGGCCAGATAAACGGGAACGCCGCCCTCATCATATCTGACGCGGACCCTATGGAGCTCTACAAGACGATACGCTCCAACAGGCTGCAGCTGGCTGCGAAGCCGAACCAGACCTCGCCGGAGGACATAAGCATAGAGCCCGGCGATACCAGCATCGCCCCGGGGCAGACGGTCACGGACCTCAAGGCCGGCGGGATAGAAGTCAAGATAGACAAGGGCAAGGTGGTCATAGCCAAGGGCAAGGTGCTCGTGGCGAAGGGCACGAAGATAAGCGGCGCCGTGGCGAACGCCCTCAAGATACTCGACATAAAGCCATTCTCGGTCTCGCCGAAGCTGAGGGTCGCGCTCTCCGGAGGGCTGCTCTTCGGCGAGGCGGCTCTGGCGGTCGACGAGGAGTTCGTGATCAGGGAGGCTACGAAGAGCTTCGGGGCCGCGTACGCGCTAAGCCTAGAGATGGGCATGGTGACTAAGTACAATGCCGAGGTGCTGACGGCGCGCGCCTACAGGAACGCGATCGCCGTCGGAATGGAGGCGAAGGTGCCCGAGCCTGAGATAACGAAGATGCTCCTCGCGAAGGCGGCGGCGCAGGCGGCGGAGGTCTCGAGCGAGTCAGGCGCGGAGGCGCAGTCATAATCATACTGATAGGTGAAAAAATGGAATACATATACGCTGCTCTTCTACTCGATGCAGCAGGAAAGGAATTGAACGAGGAAAACATAAAGAGCGTGGTGAAGGCGGCGGGCATTGCGCCCGACGAGGCCATGGCAAAGTCGGTGGCGAGCTCGCTGAAGGGCGTCAACATAAAGGACGTCATAAAGAACGCCCAGAGCGTGCAGGCCGCGCCAGTAGCGGCGGCGGCCGCGCCAGCGGCAAAGGAGGAGAAGCACAAGAAGGAGGATGAGAAGAAGAGCGAGGAGGAGGCTGCAAGCGGACTCGCGAGCCTCTTCGGCTGAGCTTCCCGAGAAACGCGTTACGCATCCGCTCGGCAGAGATGCCGGCGCGGGCTGCGCGGCGTTTCGCGCGCCCTAAACGCGACCGCCAGTGGGGCGGCGGGCATCAATATAAGAATCATTCTCTGGAAATAGGTATGGTCGATCACATGGACGTTTTCGTCGAGAAGGAGCGTTGTACGGGGTGCCAGCACTGCAGGGACGTCTGCCCCGTGGCGGTCTACGAGATGAAGGGAAGGGGCACGGCCGAAAATCCCAATGCGGACGGGGCCAACTCGGACACTGCTCCGGCGGAGCACCAGTGGACAGGAAAGATCGACCCGGACGACTTCGCCAAGTGGTCGAAGGTACAGGACGGACACAAGCACTTCGCCCAGGAGAACGACGGAACCAGCGGCGGGCTTTCCTGCGCCGTGAACGGCGCGTCGTGCATACTCTGTCAGGCGTGCCTGATCGAGTGCGAGGGAGAGTGCATCGTGATAAAGGACGACAGCGGGAACGTGTACAAGTCGGTGTACAAGTAGTCTATACGGATTTCCCGAAGGACCCCCCCTGCGGGGACGGGTCGCAGACCTACGGGCACTGGGAGACCAGGATCCACAAGTGGCTGGTGAGATCGAGGGGAGCGACCAGGCGCTCAGGCAGATAATGAGGATACTGGTTCCGGACGGCGTCCGGATTGAGATAACCCTGTCCTAGCAGTGGAGACCGCAGCCGTACTTTTCCTGTTACGTACAACTACGCGCTACTCTTTGAAGGGCCACCTTACCTCTTCAACAACATCCAATTTTGGTTATGGTGGCGGTCGCACAGGCTTCCAGTTCACCAAAAAAGCCCCTGCCGTCGACGCCTCCGCCGCAGCTGGCGGCGCTATCGCAATACGTGCAAGCGCCCGATGGCGTTCCGTAATAGTTATAGGAAAGGCAGCGAGGAGTCCCACATGCGTAGTTATACCCTTCGACCGAGGCCCATTCGCAGGCAGTTTCAACCCCGGTATTGGACCACGAGTGTGAGCCAGACTGCACGCCAGAAGAACAGGTACCTGTACACGGTATTCCTATACCTGAAGGTCCACAAGTGATGGACGGGGCCGACGAGAGCTTTGATGCGGTCGATGTCCAGGAGCCGTATTCGGTCCAGCCGCTCAGGCAGGCGGACGCGGCGAATTGGCACATGTTGTTCCCGGAACCGTCGCCAACTATGGTGCCTTCGGCCGATGTGCACTGGGCAGGGGTGTGAACGTTGTTGCACAAGGTCTGTACGAAGTTGGCCGTGACTGTGACGGTGCCGGCAGGGATTGTGACGGTCGTGGGTGATGTGGACGTCGTGGAGCAGGCACTGCTTGGGCTGCAGGTCCAGCTTGAGAAGGTATAGCCGCCGCTTGGAGACGCAGTCACGATCTCCTGCGTTCCGTAGGTGTAGGTCGTTGAACAGGAAGTCCCTTGCCCGGAGCAGGATACGGAGCCGCCGGTCCCCGCGGAGGCGGAGAAGCCGTATGATTGCGGCGCGAAGTTGGCGTAGGCGGTAGCGCTTGAGGTCAAGGCAAAGGAGAAGGAGTTTCCGCCCGCAGAGTTGCAAGTGATTCCAGTGGTGCAGTACCAGCCTGTGAACCCGTAGCCAGAGCTAGGCGTCCCGGTCACAGTGATTTGCGTTCCTGAGGGGTAGCTTCCGGAGCAGGCTGGAGAGCATGACACGGTGCCTTCGTCAGTGGGATTTGGATACACGTTATATGAGTAGTACTGTATTGTTAGGGTGGTTGTGGGGACTGTTGTTGAGGTGGATGTTGTGTAACCCAATGGAACAAAAGATATGGTGTTGCTGGCACTGGCGCCGGCAAAAGTGGCGGTCACGGTCACGGTTCCTTGGGTCAAACTCGAGATCAGGCTCTGCGCCCTGCCGTAGCCGTCCGTCGTCGTATTGAGCGGAGTTATCGTGACGTACGGGACGTTTGAAGAGAAGCTGACGGTCGCTCCAGCTATTGGGGTGTTATATGGGGGAAGCGTGACGGTCGCGGTAAGCTGGTCCGCGGCGCCGTTTGAAACCTGCGTTGGGTTCTGCAAGGAGAGCGTAATCGTAGGAAGGGTCGGGGATACCGCTGGCGCGACCTGTGCGTTGAAACTGCCAAGGTAGGTCTGGCTCTGGCCAGACGCGCACGTGATGACGTTTCCACTCTGGCACGGAGTCACGCTGAGGTACAACTTGCCGTTGACTAGGGATCCCGAAGCCACGGTCTGCGTCAGGGGGACTATGCACAGGATGGCGCCGCCCGGAAGGACGTTGGCCGGGGCGCACGCGATCACCACCGAATTCGCACCGACCACGTTGACCTGTATCCGCGGATTGACTACCATGTACTGCTGCGGGTTCGAGAGGAACAGCCACACGCCGCCCGAGGCCGGGCTGGAGCCTATCAGGTTGGCGCCCACCACGATGTCCTGGCAGTACGCCCCGAAAGCGAACCTGCACGAGGCGGGCACCAGCGTCGAGGGGGTGGACACGAAGAGATAGATGATGGCGGACGCGGCAGAAATCATCAGGATGGCCCAGCCGTACGTCGTCAGGTACTCCATCGCGGACTGGGACTTTCTGGAGTCTGGCCGCTCTCTGGACCCGGACTTCCTCGGTGAGCTTCCTTCCATTCCAGAATCACTGATTTTAAAGGGACGAAAAGATATTTAATGGGCACTCAAGATGCTGTCCGACCAATCGTTATTTATGCTAAAGGGCTCATTATCTGCGCATGGCGGGGCTTGAGGGGGCGCGATCCGGGGCGTTGGTCTGAGCAGCGCCTGCCTCTTTAGCGGCGGGAAGGACTCCACGCTGGCGCTGCACAGGGCGGCGGCGGCGGGGATAGCCGTGGACCTGCTCATAACGATGAGGCCGGGAAGCAGTGAGAGCTACATGTTCCATTACCCGAACGTGGAGCACACCGCGCTGCAGGCCCGGGCGCTTGGGATCAGGCACGTCTTCGGGGAGACCTCCGGGGAGAAGGAGGAGGAGCTGAAGGACCTGGACAGGGTGCTCGTGGAGAATGGCGTGAAGCTGCTGGTGACCGGCGCAACGTACAGCAGGTACCAGGGCGACAGGATAGACGCGATGACCAGGCGGCTGGGAATAGATCATCTCGCGCCGCTATGGCACATAGACCCGATGGAGGAGCTGAACGAGCTTGCCGAAAAGTACGAGGCGATAATAACGTCCGTCTCCGCGGAGGGGCTTGACGAGTCCTTCCTCGGGAAGCGGATAGACACGGCGATGATAGGGCGGCTGACTGGGCTGAACAGGCGGCATGGGATAAACCTGCTCTTCGAGGGCGGGGAGGCGGAGACTTTCGTCCTTGACGCGCCGCTGTTCAGGAAAAGGGTAGTCTTGGAAAGGTCAAAGACCGAGTTCTCCAAGGGAAGGGGAACCTACCTTATAGAGAAGGCCAGGCTTGAAGACAAGTAACCGTGGCCGTTGGATATTTAACCTGCGTGCTCGTTAAGTAAACATTCGCTTGTTGGTACTATGGGCATTCTGTCAAGAAGGAGCGTGTACGCGTCCAACCCGATAGAGGAGGAGGACAGGGTCGCGGACGAGCTATCCTTCGAGGGAAAACGAATCATCAAACTGAACCGGGGCGATCCGGCGGCCTACTTCAGGACGCCGAAGTACATGGTTGACGCTTACGTCGATGCGCTGCGGAGCGGGCATACCGGCTACTCGGACCCCAGGGGGATTGCGGAGCTGAGGGATGCGGTCGCAAGGAGGTATCTTAGGAAGTACGGGCTGAGAACTGACGCGAAGCACGTCCTGGTCACCCAGGGGCTGAGCGAGGCGATAGCCCTGCTCAACGCGGCGCTCATAGACAGGGGAGACCTGGCCGTGCTCTTCAGACCGAGCTATCCGCTGTACAGGCAGTACCTGAAGCTCTACGGCGGCAGCGAGATAGACGGAAGGTACGAGGAGAGGCGCGGCTGGAGCGTGGAAGTCGACAGGCTCGCGAAGGCGCTAAACGCGGTGCCGAAGGGCAGGAAACCGAAGTACATGCTGGTCACGAACCCGAACAACCCGACAGGGACGGTGCTCGACAGGAAGACGCTGAAGGAACTGGTGGACCTGGCCAACGAGCACGGCATCCTGCTTGTGGGTGACGAAATCTACGACGAGCTCGTCTTCGGCGGGGCGCGCTTCACGAGCCTGTGCGAGCTCGCAAGGGGAATGCCGCACGTTATAATGAACGGCGCCTCTAAGGACTTCGACGCAACCGGATTCAGGCTAGGCTTCTTCCTGATACCCGAGGACGACAAGATATCGAAGGCGGTCAGGGAGAAGCTGACCGACTTCGCCATGCTGAGGCTGTCCGCGAGCACCCCGGCGCAGTACGCCTTTGCCGAGGGGCTCAACAACCGCGCCGAGCACGAGCGCGCGCTGAGGTCCATGCTAAAGCAGGTCGAGGGGAGAGTCGCATTCGCGACGAGCAGGGTAAACGAGAGCGAGTACATGGAGGCCGTCACGCCGAAGGGCGCGTACTACATATTCCCGAGGATAAGCCCGGGCAGTTTCGGTTTCGGCAGCGACAGAGAATTCGTAGACAGGCTCCTGAAAGAGAAATACGTGCAGTTGACGCGCGGTTCAGGTTTCGGCGGGGATGACCACATCAGGATCGTAGCGTTGCCAACGAAAGACATATTAGAATCGGCGATAAACAGAATAGATGAGTTCTGCAGAAGGCACGAAAAGTAGAAGGGGGAGGCATAGTCTAATGGTAGGACGTCACCCTTACACGGTGAAGGTCTGGGTTCGATTCCCTGTGCCTCCAAAGTAGTTTGTCATCGAGTAGCAAAATCGCAAAAGTGTCTCTGGCGTCGAAAAACCTGCAGGGTCCGGTCCCCTACTTTTCAGTTTTATGGAGTTGAATAACGGTTGCTCATTTATGGCGCGTTTGCAAGCAAATGCTTTTTTAGGATAGGATCCACCATCGTGTACTTTCCATCTGCGTTTTTTTCTATTATGCTGAACTTTGCCAGAGATGAAAGCAACTTGTCTAGTACAGAGTCGGAGATCTTACCCGTCCTTGCCGCGGTGTATGCTTTTATTTCGCTCCACGAGCATATTTCATTGGATATTGCGGACAGTATGGCCAGATACCTTTTCTTTGACCCCCTTATGAGCGTGTCGACTTCGCCCATGGCGATTTTTGACCCCCCTGAGAATACTTCCGCGAGAGCGTTCTTGTGGGACATGCGTCTTGCAGTGCGATAATTGCCGTAGTAAGCCAACCAACCTATCAGTCCGTCTATATTCTCAAGAACTTGCGCTATCTGCTCCTCAGTTATGCTTTCATTTTGCTCCTTGAATCCTCGCACTAAGAATTCCCTGCTTTCTCCGGAACTGAGTTTCCCAAGAGTTATCTCATTCTTTGGCCTTCCATATAGTGGTGCCTTAACATCGTCATAATTTAGCAGCTCTCTAAGGACTCCGACCTCGCTTCCAGAAACTATGAATGTTATGTTTTTAAGGTTATCGATGCTCCAGGCTATGATGCCATCGTACGCTACCCTTTTTGAAAATCGCAAGTATTGTGCTTCATCAAGTACGAACAGAAATCTTGTCTTTTTTGCAGAGCACCATCGATCTATATTCGAAAGCAGACCTGTGATGTCATCTTGCTGAGATGCAGACAGGATATTTATCTGTTCTTCAGCACTTATGCCCACTTCATTCAGGAGATTCGTAAACCCTTCCATTAGATTTTCGTATATGGCTTCCGAAGGAACAGATTTCCTATGCACAAAATATATCTTTCTCACATCCAAGAAAACGCTCAGGAACTCCTTTCCAGAAATGAAACTCTTCAGAAGGCTTGTCTTGCCAATGCGCCTGATGCCATACACTACCACCAGTCTTTCTCCCCTTTCTATTGAATTGGAGAGTTCCACTAGTTCCTTCTTTCTGTCAAACAAATCAGATGTCTTTTCTTTCGGGTTCAAATCGAATAGCATAGAACCACAGATTACGTCACTAATACCATTATTAGGCTAGGCATATTAGTTACTAATACCACTACATTAATAAGGATATTAGTCAACAGCCAGGTTGCCGCTATTGACAAAAAGGTGTAATGCATGCCCAAGTGATTGCGCGCTATACCGAAAATATACCTCACCTAACGTGCGATGACCTGCGCCTCCAACTTATATTGTCGTCTGAGACGCTGGGTTCAGATTTCCCACTCTTTTTAGATGCCCTTTCTTGCCAGCCTGCCGTAGGACATGCACAGCAGGAATATCGCTATGCTGACCAGCACGATCGTACCCCCCGACGCGAGGTTGTACCAGAATGACAGGTACAACCCTGCTACGACCGATGCCACCGCGATTGCGTTCGCCAGGAGGATGGTGCGCCTGAAATTGATCCTGAAGAGCATGGCCGATGCGGAAGGCACGACTATCATGCTCGTCACTAGCAGCACCCCCACGAGCTTAATGGAGACCACTATGGTCAGCCCTGTCAGGAGTGTGAAGAGGAGTTCCAGCCTCTCTACGGGCATGCCGCTCACCTTGGCGAACTCCGCGTCGAACGTCATGGCGAAGAACTCCTTGAAGAGGAGATAGACTGTCGCTATCACGAACGCGCCTAGGCACAGCGCCAGAAGCACGTCCTGCGCGCTTATCCCGAGTATGGCCCCGAACAGGTAGGACTCGAGCTCCGCGGTGGCCGCGTTCGACAGGCTGATGAGCACTATGCCGAGCGCCAGCCCGGCGGAGAACATTATCGCTATTGCGGTGTCTCCGGCGATGTTCAGCCTCCGCAGGTAGCCTATGCCGAATATGCCCGCGAACACCGCGACCATCGCGCCCCAGAGGGTGTAGAACCCGAGGAGTATCCCGGCGGCTATCCCGGCGAGCGAGACGTGACCCAGGCCGTCGGAGATGAGCGAGAGGCGCCTGAGGACTATGAAGACGCCCATCGTGGAGCACGTGAGCGCCACGAGTATTCCGGCCACGAATGCGCGCTGGCCGAATGCGTACGTGAGAAGTCCTACCGGCATCCGATCATCCCTTGTGCCTCTTCAGGGCGGCCTCCAGCTTCCTCACCAGCTCCTTTGAGTGCTTGTGCGAGAAGAGCAGGTTGAGCAGCCTGCGGCCGCTGAGCTTCTGGGGCTCCCCGTCGTAGAGCACCCTCCTGTTGATGTACAGCAGCCTGTCGGTGTGCTCGAGCAGCGAGTACACGTCGTGGGACACGAGCATCACCGCGACGCCGTAGGCCTTGTTCACGCGCTTCACGAGCATGTAGAAGGCCTCCTCCCCCGCGAGGTCGACCGCGGCGGTCGGCTCGTCCATTACCAGGAGCGCTGGCTCGGAGACGAGGGCTCGTGCGATGAGCGCCCTCTGCAGCTGTCCTCCCGAGAGCGAGGTCACCTGCGCGTCCCTGAACCTCCACAGGTCCACGTTCCGTATCGCGACGTCGATCGCATCCCTGTCCTTCGCGGTGAGCCTTCCCAGTATTCCTATCCTGCTGTAGAGCCCAGTGCCGACCACTTCCCGGACCGTCGCGGGGAAGTTGGCGTCCGTGCGCTGTATGTCCTGGGGCAGGTAGCTTATGCCGCGGCGCCCGTCCCGGCCTCCTGGGCGGAGCTTCGTGATGCTGCCTCTTGTGGGCTTGAGGAGGCCCACTATCAGTTTCAGCAGCGTCGTCTTGCCTGCCCCGTTCGGCCCGGCTATTCCTATGATGTCGCCCTCGTTGACCTCGAACGAGACGTCCTCGAGTGCGGTCCTGCCCCCGTCGTAGGCAAAGCACACCCCGTCGAGCTTCAAAAGGAGTCTGGCCATGCTAACCCATCGTGAAAAAGCTACTTAAGACGCAGTGCAGTTCAGGCCCAGCTCCAGCGTGCGGAGGTTGTCGTACATGAGGGACGTGTAGTTCGAGCCCCCAGCGACCTGCTGCGGCGTCAGTATCTCCATCGTGTATATCTCGTATATCGTCCCGTTTATCTCCTGCGCTATGTTCCGGTCCACGGTGGCGGTCGGGTCGGCGGACTCCTGGAATATCGCGCGGGCGCGGTCCGCCGCGGCGCTGCTTATGACCTGCGATACGTGCTGGGCCGACACCTCGGCGTCGGGGTTGTCGCCTCCCACGGGCAGCTCCGTGAGGTTGTAGCTTGCGGCCAAGTAGCCCAGAAACGCATGCGAATCCACGATCGTCCTGCTCTGGCAGTGCGCCAGGCCGGACGCGTACGCCGCATTGAGCGCGTCGAGCTGGACTATGAATGCTTCGGCGTTGGCGGCGTAGTTTGCGGCCCGTGGGGGGTCGGTTCTCATCATCGTGTCCTTTATCTGCTCGACCACGGACGGCATGAGTGCGGGATCGAGCCAGAAATGGGGATCCGCGGCGGTTATTGCCGTGTCGTTTTTGATTTGGCTGGCGTTTATCGAGGCGATGAGCGGGACAAGGAGTATATTGTCGTTAGTGGACTGCGCCAGAGAGACCGCCCAGTTCTCAAGCGAGGGCCCGTCGTAGAAGAAAACCTTTCCCAAGGAGAGGTTGTAGACGTCCCGCGGGGTGGGCTCGTAGTCGTGCGGCTCTACCCCCGAGGCGATTATCTGCTGAATGTTGACCGAATTTCCGACGACCGGTTTTACAAGATAGTATATCGGGTTGAAGGACACCACTATCGTGGGTTTTGTCGAGTTTGACGCGTTGAGGGTTGGGGCATTGCCCAACTTCCCGCCACCCATATAGAACACTAACGCTATGACCGCCAATGCCATCGTCGCCAAGGTCGCAATCGCGACTGTCTTCCGTCTCGTCCTTTCTCTGGCCATCGCAGTCACTTAATAAGTATTGGATATTTAATTATTAACTATTATAAGCTTTTGGTGGCAATTACTTCTGCAGACTATAAGAGGGAGCGTTTGGAGATACTCAGCATATCCATGAGCAAGGAAGACCTCGCGCGCCTGGGGAGACTTCAGAAGAGGCTGGGCTTCAGGAGCAGGTCAAAGATGCTCCGGACGGCGATAATGAGCCTCGTCAAGGACTACGAGAGCCTCGAGTCGCTGTCGGGCGACCAGGAGAGCGTCTTCGTGCTCAGCTACGGCGAATCCGACAGGAACAGGGTCTCGGACCTTCTGCACGGGTTCAAGGGCGCGATAAAGACAGAGCTGCACCAGCACAACCTCGGGACGTGCGTGGACGTGCTGAACATACACACCACGGCGGGGAAGACACGCGAACTCTTCGGGGCGCTGAAGAGAAGCAGGAAGGTCTACTCCGTCACCTACGTCATCGTGCGCGGAACCGGAAAGGCCAGATAGGGCTGTGGAAGGATGTGTGCGTTGAAAGCAAGCGCTACACTACTGCGCACTCCCCCGCGGGATAAGACTTGAAACTTCCAGCCAACACTTTGATGAACTCGTCTTTCTGCTCCGGATTCATGCCTATTCTTTTCGCTACCCTGAACGCGGGTTTCAGGTTTGTTTCAAGGAGACGGCCTTGTTTATTCATCTGCTCAGAATAGTTCTCGAAATCATTCCGGTATTTCTTGGGCACCATTGGTGCAATGGTCTTTGCCTTTTCCTCGCCTCGCCTGACTATGCCCAGGAACACGGGCATGACCTCGTCCTTGAAACCCACTGGGTCCTCATAGTACGCGAGGGAGAGGGGATAGAGGAGCCTTTTCATCCGGTCGGCCGTCCAGGCCTGCGGATTGAGCTGCGTCGCGGCAAGATAGCTGAGGCTGGGGGTGTTCACCTCCTTGCCTTGCACCACCATGGTCTTGAAAGGTCCCATCAGCTTCCTCTCCACAGGTATCAGCCCTATGCCTGTGTCTTTTGTGAAAAAGTCAACCTGGTTCCAGAAAAGACGCATCTCGCTGGTACATCCGAAGAGTTTCAATTCGGTGAGCGGCGCCTCGACATCTATGATGGTCGGTTCCCCGAAAGATCCGCACTTTACGGCATGCCGCAGTATTATGTGCCGCTGCTCTACAGTGAGCCCATACCTTTCTGCGATTATATCCAGATCTTCCGGATTGCGCGCAACGATGTCCAGGTCGTACGTTATCCTCATATACGGCCCGAACTCTTCGGACAGACCCAACTTGATCGGCGTGCTGCCTATTACGATCGGGCGCTTTAGCCCGCACTTTTCGTTGATCTCGCACATCGTCAGAACTCTGTTCAACTCGGGGAGGTGGGGTCGGGTTTCAATCGCCAATGTACCACGCATGCTATAATTTACGCTTCGGACGTATATAAACATTATTCATTATTCGCAGTTTTCGGCACGCCCTTTTCCGAGCCCGCGAGCATAAACTATAATTGAATGCTTTTAAGCGTTCCGTGCAGTCCGCGGGGTGCTTCCTTGCGACGGAAAGGGCGGAGCCGGGCAGGAGACTGTAGCAAACGTCGATTTCCACACAAACATTTAAATAAGTTCTTCGACAATAAGTTTAGCAGATTGGAGAGCCCGTTTCCTAATTCTGGGCAAGCTGATCCAAAGCATATTTATCGGTAGATTCTATGGCAGAAAAACAGCACATGAATTTGATTTTCATAGGGCACGTAGACCACGGCAAGTCGACCACGGTCGGAAGGCTGCTCTACGATACGGGCGCCATTAGCGAGCAGGCGATGAAGAAGATGAAGGACGAGGCCGCCAAGTACAACAAGGCCACGTTCGAGTTCGCGTTCTTCATGGACGAGCTGAAGGAGGAGAGGGAGAGGGGGATCACCATAGACATCTCCCACAAGGACTTCAAGACGCAGAAGTACTACTTCACGATCATAGACGCCCCGGGCCACAGGGACTTCGTGAAGAACATGATCACCGGGGCCAGCCAGGCCGACGCAGCCGTGCTGGTGGTCTCCGCCGAGCAGGGCCCGCAGTCGCAGACGAGGGAGCACGCGTTCCTCGCGAAGGTGCTCGGGGTCAGCCAGCTGATAGTCGGAATCAACAAGATGGACGCCGCGAACTACGACAAGGCGAAGTACGACGACGCCAAGGAGAAGCTCTCGACGATGCTCAAGATGATAGGCTACGACATAACGAAGGTGCCCATCATTCCCTACTCCGCCTACACGGGAGAGGGCGTGACGAAGCCGAGCGCGAAGATGCCGTGGTACACGGGCCCGACGCTGCTCGCTGCGCTGGACAACCTAGTGGTGCCGCAGAAGCCAATCGACAAGCCGCTCAGGCTGCCGATACAGGACGTCTACAGCATCTCCGGATTCGGAACCGTCCCGGTAGGAAGGGTCGAGACCGGAGTCATGAAGCCCGGAGACAACATAGTCATAATGCCGAGCGGCGTCAAGACCGACGTCAAGAGCATAGAGATGCACCACCAGCAGCTCCAGAAGGCCGAGCCCGGGGACAACGTTGGCTTCAACATAAAGGGCGTCGACAAGAAGCTGATCAACAGGGGCGACGTGGTCGGGCCGGCCAGCAACCCGCCGACGGTCGCCGAGGAGTTCACGGCGCAGATAGTCGTCATAGACCACCCGACCGCGATAGCGCCCGGATACACCCCGGTATTCCACATACACACGGCGCAGATGGCCGCTACGATAACCGAGATACTCGAGAAGAAGGATCCCGAAGACCGGCCAGACGGTCCAGAAGAACCCGGAGTTCATAAAGACCGGAGACGTCGCGATAGTGAAGGTCAAGCCGAGCAAGCCCGTTGTGATAGAGAAGTTCGCGGAGTTCCCGCAGCTCGGAAGGTTCGCAATAAGGGACATGGGCACGACCGTGGCCGCAGGAGTCGTCCTTGACATCGTGAAGAAGGCGGCTTGATGCCAGTAGCAAGGATAAAGCTGATAAGCACCTCGGCGAAGTCGCCGATCGAGATCGCGAACCAGATAATCGGCATAGCGAAGTCGCTGAACGTCAAGTTCAAGGGACCCATACCCCTCCCCACGAGGCGCATGATCATACCCGCCAGGAGGACCCCCTGCGGCGACGGATCCCACACCTACGAGCACTGGGAGACCAGGATCCACAAGTGGCTCGTGGAGATCGAGGGAAGCGACCAGGCGCTCAGGCAGATAATGAGGATACTGGTTCCGGACGGCGTCCGGATTGAGATAACCCTGTCCTAGCAGTGGAGACCGCAGCCGTACTTTTCCTGTTACGTACAACTACGCGCTACTCTTTGAAGGGCCACCTTACCTCTTCAACAACATCCAATTTGGGTTATGGTGGCGGTCGCACAGGCTTCCAGTTCACCAAGTATGGGTCCATTGAAATACGTGCAAGCGCCCGATGGCGTTCCGTAATAGTTATAGGAAAGGCAGCGAGGAGTCCCACATGCGTAGTTATCCCCTTCGACCGAGGCCCATTCGCAGGCAGTTTCAACCCCGGTATTGGACCACGAGTGTGAGCCAGACTGCACGCCAGAAGAACAGGTACCTGTACACGGTATTCCTATAACTGAAGGTCCACAAGTGATGGACGGGGCCGACGAGAGATTTGATGCGGTCGATGTCCAGGAGCCGTATTCGGTCCAGCCGCTCAGGCAGGCGGACGCGGCGAATTGGCACATGTTGTTCCCGGAACCGTCGCCAACTATGGTGCCTTCGGCCGATGTGCACTGGGCAGGGGTGTGAACGTTGTTGCACAAGGTCTGTACGAAGTTGGCGGTGACGGTGGTGGATAGGGCAGGTATGGTGACGGTCGTTGGCGATGATATCAGTGTGGAGCATGCGCTGGTGGGGTTGCAGCTCCAGCTCGAGAACGCATAATTACTACTAGGCGACGCGGTCACGGTCTCCTGCGTCCCGTAAGCATAGCTTGCGGAGCAGGATGTCCCGTCCCCGCTGCACGCCACAGTGCCGCCGCTTCCCATGGTCGCGGAAAATGAATATCCTTGCGGCGCGAAGCTGGCTGTCTCGGTCACGTCGCCGTTCATCGTCACGCTCGCGGAGCTCGACGCGCCGCTGTAGCTGCCGGATCCCGTGCCAGTCCAGCTCGAGAAAGCGTAGCCTGTGAGGGGCGTCGCAGTTATGGATACGGTATTTCCAGAGGGATAACTGCCGCTGCTTGGAGTGACGTAGCCTCCTGTACCCGCATTCATCGTAAGCGTATAAACTGGGATTGTCGTGGTTGAGGTTGATGTGACAAACGGATAGGAGCATGCCTGTATGCACGCCGCTGGGTCCGAGTTGATACCTCCTGTGGCTGTGGTGTACTGCTGCATCGCGTTGCCGACGATCACGTTTGAGAGTATCCAGCCTCCGAACGCATAGCCGCTGGGCGATATGGCGTAGATCGGGTAGTCCACGCCCGCTATGAATATGACGTTTGCCCCGCTCGGGTACCTCACGCCGCTGATCACTATGTTGCCGGTCGACGGGCTCGTGACCAGCTGCACCTCGTAGAGGGCGCTTGCGGAGGACGACGCCGTGACGGTGGAGGTGCCGCTGGTGTTGTAGACCAGCGCTGCCGTTGTGTTGCACGAAGGGCAGATCTGGTAACTGAGGGTGAAGGTCGGGTTGACCTGCGAGCCGATCGAGGGTTTGAATGCCGCGAGAGTGACATTGCAGACCACCGTCGCGCCCGGCGGCGCGGTCCGGGGGAGGCACGACCCGACGTAGACCGCGTTTGACGAGAAGGAAGGGTGCACGTATATGGAGTTCGCGGGGAAGTGAATGCCGACGCCCATGTTGTTCTGGAAGAGCGTTATGAACTTCGACCCGCTGGAGTTCGCCAGCAGCACGGACTGGTAGCAGGGCAGCGTCGGCGTGATGTAGCACGAGGACGGGACGTAGGTCGAGGGCCCGGTCGGGGCAAAGGCGATGAGGTACATGGATGCAAGGAAGATCGTGATTATCAGGAACGCCCACGAGTACGTGGAAAGGAACTCCAGCGCCGATTGCGATCTCATCCGTCCACCGATCAGAAACAGTTAGACATCCACTCGCAGGTTTATAAGCCTTAGCGGAACATGATAAAGTCAAGAAAACGTCATCTATAAATACTATTGTTTCCATATCATCATAGGATGATTGGGTGACTATTTGCGACCACTGCGGCTCTAAGGATATTGCGAAGAAAGGTATGCGCTACAATACTTCAGGCGCGAAGCAGAAATTCTTCTGCCACAACTGCAACACCTGGTTTGTAATTGATGACGGATTCAAATGGATGCATTTCAACCCTAAAGATATTGTCCGTGCCTTAGACGAATACGCAGATGGAGCGTCCTTGAAAAAGATCCAAAAACATCTATCGCAGCATGACGATGTTGAGGTTTCAAGGTGGACAATCCGAAACTGGGTGGTAAAGTATGCCTATCTTTTAAAAAAACCGAGACGAGATTTGGTGTTCCAAAGATTAAGGGCCGCATCCATTACGACGAAAAATATGTAAGAGTGAAGGGCCATTGGGAATTTAGGTTGACTGCCCTCGATAACAAGACCAAGTTTGTCCTTGCGGATGATGTTGTCGTTGATAGGACAATCGCTGCCTGCCTTGCCTTTCTAAGAGTCATAAAGGTTTGGTGCTATGCCCAGATATTGGAACGCTATCGAAAAGAGCGAACGAAACCTTTTGGGAAAAGGCACCTGATAACATTCGTCTCGGATAAATTTGCCATCTATAAAATTGTGTGGAAGAAACTGTTCTATGGGGTTACGGAACTTAAATTTGGCGTTCCGATTGCGTGCAAGAAATATGGACGGGAACACAATAACAATCCAGTGGAACGGCATAATAGAGAGATTGGCAGAAGAGTCGAAGCCCTTAACGTATTCCAGACGCACCAAGGCGCATCTACAACATTGACCCTTTGCAAATTCATATACAACTATGTCACACCGCACAATAGTCTTGGTGGTAGGACCCCTGCCGAAGCGGCAGAACTAAATTTGTCTCTTGGTAAGAACAAGCTCTTAGACCTTATCCATCTAGCACGAAAGATAGAGATGACGAAATATTGACTTTATCGCGGAACATCAGGAAATCAACTACGATCTCTATCTCCTTGGACG
Source organism: uncultured archaeon (assembly GCA_963752955.1). Taxonomy (GTDB): domain Archaea; phylum Micrarchaeota; class Micrarchaeia; order Micrarchaeales; family CABMGC01; genus CABMGC01. The sequence continues at coordinate 306,162 of CAVWAD010000004.1, read as the reverse complement.
AGTACGGCCTCACCGTCCTCTTTCCGATCAGCCTGAATTTCCTGCCGCGCGACTCGACGAACTTCCTTATCCTCTCCACGGTTTCCTTCTCCCTGTCCGCCCTGCAGAACGCGTAGTAGTGCACGACGCAACTGTCCTTTGCGACGAGGAGGGCCTCTGCGAGGAACTTCGACGCACCCTTCGGCAGGGGCATCACTATCCTGTCCGCGAAGCCCTTGTACTCCGGGGCAAGCTTCTTGACGTCGCCCTGGACGAGGGCGACGTTGTCGATCCTATTGAGTCTCTTGTTCTCGAGGGCTGCCTTGTGGGCCTCCTTGTTGAGCTCGATCGCGACGACCCTGCATGTCCCGTGCGCCTTCGCTATCTCTATGGCGAATGGACCCACTCCGGAGAACATGACGACGACTTTCTCCCCTCCCTTGGCAAGGCCGGCTATGCGCTTGCGCTCGTATGCCAGTCGGGCCGAGAAGAAAGCGGTCCTCACGTCGAACCTGAAAGTGCAGCCGTTCTCCCTGTAGTTTGCGATGTAGTTTTTCCTTCCCGCGACGAAGTGGAACTTCCTGGTCCTATACCTGCCCTTCACGGCACCTCCTTTCCTGAGTACCGTCCTGATGCTGCGGTTCGTCCTCATTATCGCGCCCGCCACCTTCTTCGCCACTGGCGGGCGTACGTCTATGATCGCGATGTCGCCCAGGACGTCGTATCCCTTAGCCGCCGCGCCCGGCTGCTTGTTCCAGACCCTCCGTAGCAGGTCCGAGTAGCTCTTCCCCCTCCGCTGCGGCTCGAAGCTCCTGCTGGCGGTCTCCGCGCCAAGGACCTTGACCTTCTCAACGTCCTTTTCGTCGGGGCCTGCGGTCAGGGGAAAGTATATATAGGAGTTGCCCCTGAATATCTTGTATTCCTTGCTCAGCAGCGCTCGCTCGCTCAGGAACCTTCTCAGCCTTTCGGCATTTTCTTTCTTGGTTCTTAATCCGAGCATGGACTCACGCAAGGCTCATAAGGTTTATTAGGGTAAATAAATAATAACTGAATGCAAAACGGGTGATTTCGTGTATTTCATAGTTAGGGTTACATCGAGCCAGGAGAGGATCACCACCGACATCCTGCAGAACAAGGTGGAGAAGTCGAACCTGCCCGTGTACTCCATAATAATCGCGGAGGGCATGCGCGGCTACCTGATAATAGAGGCGGAGAACGAGAACGTGGCCAGGGAGCTGATACTGGACGAGCCGCACGTCAAGGGGATACTCTCGAGGCCGCTGGGAGAGGCCGACCTGAACCGCATGCTGGAGACCAAGAAGGTCGTGCAGGACATAGGGGTCAACGACATAGTCGAGTTCATGAGCGGGCCCTTCAAGGGGTACAAGGCGAAGGTGAAGAAGGTGGACGAGACTAAGGAGGAGATAACCGTGGAGCTCATGGACGTCGCCGTCCCGATACCGGTCACGACGAAGGCGGGCATAGCGAAGATAGTGCAGAAAGCGGAGAAGGTGTGAAAATGGGAGAAGCAACAATAAGCGGCTTGATCGAAGGAGGGAAGGCAACTAGCGGACCGCCCTTCGGCCCCGCGCTCGGGCCTCTCGGGGTCAACATAGGGAAGATAATAGCGGAGATAAACGCCAAGACCGAGGCGTACGAGGGCATAAAGATCCCGGTGAAGATCATAGTCGACGGCGCGACCAAGAACTACAGGATAGAGATCGGATCCCCGCCCACGAGCGCGCTCATACTGAAGGAGATTGGCGTGCAGAAGGGGGCAAAGGTTAAGGAGGAGGTCGCGGGCAACATAACGCTCGAGCAGATAAAGAACGTCGCCAAGGCGAAGGAGAACGCGCTCTACGGACCGCTGAAGGCGAAGGTGAAGCAGGTGGTCGGCACGTGCGTGAGCATGAACGTCACGGTGGAGGGCTCCAGCGCGAAGGAGTTCATGAAGAAGATAGACAGCGGCGAGGTCAAGATAGCCTAGGGGCGGCTATGACCTCCGCGCGCGGTTCGTTGGGCGCGCGCGGCGCACTGCGCCGCCTGTCGTCGAAGGATTGCGTGCTGATGCGCCGGCAAATCGCCGATTGACGAGGCGCCAGGATAAAGTCAAGAAAACGTCATCTATAAATACTATTGTTTCCATATCATCATAGGATGATTGGGTGACTATTTGCGACCACTGCGGCTCTAAGGATATTGCGAAGAAAGGTATGCGCTACAATACTTCAGGCGCGAAGCAGAAATTCTTCTGCCACAACTGCAACACCTGGTTTGTAATTGATGACGGATTCAAATGGATGCATTTCAACCCTAAAGATATTGTCCGTGCCTTAGACGAATACGCAGATGGAGCGTCCTTGAAAAAGATCCAAAAACATCTATCGCAGCATGACGATGTTGAGGTTTCAAGGTGGACAATCCGAAACTGGGTGGTAAAGTATGCCTATCTTTTAAAAAAACCGAGACGAGATTTGGTGTTCCAAAGATTAAGGGCCGCATCCATTACGACGAAAAATATGTAAGAGTGAAGGGCCATTGGGAATTTAGGTTGACTGCCCTCGATAACAAGACCAAGTTTGTCCTTGCGGATGATGTTGTCGTTGATAGGACAATCGCTGCCTGCCTTGCCTTTCTAAGAGTCATAAAGGTTTGGTGCTATGCCCAGATATTGGAACGCTATCGAAAAGAGCGAACGAAACCTTTTGGGAAAAGGCACCTGATAACATTCGTCTCGGATAAATTTGCCATCTATAAAATTGTGTGGAAGAAACTGTTCTATGGGGTTACGGAACTTAAATTTGGCGTTCCGATTGCGTGCAAGAAATATGGACGGGAACACAATAACAATCCAGTGGAACGGCATAATAGAGAGATTGGCAGAAGAGTCGAAGCCCTTAACGTATTCCAGACGCACCAAGGCGCATCTACAACATTGACCCTTTGCAAATTCATATACAACTATGTCACACCGCACAATAGTCTTGGTGGTAGGACCCCTGCCGAAGCGGCAGAACTAAATTTGTCTCTTGGTAAGAACAAGCTCTTAGACCTTATCCATCTAGCACGAAAGATAGAGATGACGAAATATTGACTTTATCAGGCGCCAGCAACTTTTATATAGCTGGGTTGCATTAGCTGAGTGGTCCAGATGAACTTCAAGGAGTACGTAGAGCTTCACAGGAGGGAGGTATATTCCAAGATCTGCGAGTACGTGCCCATGAGGGAGCCCGCGGAGCACTACGGGATAATGCGAGACTACATAGACAGGCAGGGCAGCTACAGGAGGCCCGGGCTCGTCATGCTCGCCGGCCAGCTCTTCGGCGCGAAGGTCGGCGACCTGCTGATCCCCGCCGCCGCGGAGCAGCTCTCGGAGGACTGGATACTCATGCAAGACGACGCGGAGGACGACTCGGAACTGAGGCGCGGAAAGCCGGCCGCGCAGAGGCTCCAGGGGTGGGTCCACGTCATAAACGCGACGAACATAGGCCAGATGGCGATGTGGCGCATGCTGAAGGACTACATAATCGAGAAGGGGCCCGCGACCGGGAACCGGATGTACGAGAAGTTCCAGGACATGCTCGGCTACACGATAGACGGCCAGTACATAGAGAACAAGTTCATCCACGACACGAAGGACCTGAAGCTTGCCTCGGAGGACCTCTACTTCCGGATACTCGACAGCAAGACCTGCTACTACACGGTCTACGGCCCGATGCAGCTCGGCGCGATAGCCGCGGGACAGGACGACAAGACCCTCGGGATGCTGAAGGAGATAGGCAAGGACGCCGGAGTGGCGTTCCAGATAGTTGACGACATACTCGACATGACCGCGGACGAGAAGGCCTTCGGGAAGAAGAACTTCGGGGACCTCTACGAGGGCAAGCTTACGCTGATGATCCTGCACGCGTACAAGAGCGCGACGGCCCAGGAGAAATCCAGGATCGACGGGATATACAGGAAGAAGAGGCAGGACAAGACCGCGGAAGACATCGGCTTCCTGAGGGAGGCCATAGCCAGGTACGACGGCCTCGGATATGCGAGGGAGACCGCGGAGCGCTACGGTGCGCGGGCGAAGGCGGTGATCGAGCGGTACAGGGACCGTCTGCCGCAGAACGAGTACACCCCGATAATTCTCTCCGCAGTGGAGGAGCTCTACGTGAGGAGCAAGTAGGTGTTTTGACGAGCGACAAGACCGGGATGGAAGCGTATCTTGAGGGGCGCGCCCTGCAGATAGACGCGGTCATAAAGGAATACCTGAACGACACGAATTCGCAGAGGTACCTCGGGAAGCTCCTGGGCAGGAGCGGCTACGAGTACGACTCGGAGGCGGTGACGAAGGCCATAATCGACCCGGCGAACTACCTTCTGGGGCTCGGCGGAAAGAGGTGGCGCCCCATACTGATGCTCGAGGTCATGGAGGCGCTCGGGAAGAACCCCGACGACTACATCGAGTTCTCGATAATACCCGAGGTGGTGCACAACGGCTCGCTCATACACGACGACATAGAGGACAGCTCCGGGATGAGGCGGGGCGCCGCCGCGCTGCACGTCAAGTACGGCACCGACGTTGCGCTCAACCTCGGCGACTTCATGTTCTATTTCCCGATGGTCGCGGTGATCGACAGCGCGAAGCTCTCCCAGGACGTCAAGATGAGGATGCTCGGCATCTACCAGAAGGACATGCTGAAGATCACTGTGGGCCAGGCGATCGACATCGCATGGCACAGGAACCTCGTGGACCCCGCGCACATCACCGAGGGAAAGTACCTGCAGATGGTCGACGCGAAGACAGGCGTGCTCTCCGGCATGGCCGCGGAACTCGGCGGCGCCATAGGCGGGGCTGACGACGCCACCATAGCCGCGCTCGGCGGGTTCGGATCCTCGATAGGGGTGGCGTTCCAGCTCGAGGACGACCTGCTCAACGTCACGGAGGGCAGGCTGGCGGAGGGCAAGGGCGGGGTCGGTGACGACATAAAGGAGGGGAAGATAACTCTCCTGGTGATACACACGCTCGGGCACGCGGATGAGTCGGAGAGGAGGAGGCTGATGCAGATACTCAAGTCGCACACGTCCGACCGAAGGGAGATAGATGAGGCCATAGCCATAATAGACAGGTACGACGCCAAGGCCTACACCAGGGAGATGTCCCAGGCCATAGTCTCCGACGCGTGGTCGGCGCTCGAGGGCCTGCTGCCTGAATCTGAGGCGCGGAACAGGATAAAGCAGATGTCCGAGTTCCTCATCGGCAGGACCATCTAGCGCACTAGCGTCTAGGAATAGAAGTATGATGCCAAACAACAACTGGCTTTCCCGCCGGTTGGGCAGTATTTCCTGTCGACAGCAGGCTTAGCTTCCGAGTGCGGAATGTGTTCGGGCGTTGCCCTGCCGCTATGGTCGTTTGGCATACCTATTGCTCGCGCCAAATATATAAAGCTTAACTTTGCCCTCGAACCATGCCCAGGTTCTCCACGTTCTTTATGCCGGAGAGGCTCTTCAGCGCAAGGTACGTTGCCATCGACATGTTGTAGATGTCCCTGGTCCTCCCCCTTGCGAAGGTCCAGACGTCCTTCACCCCTGCGAACTCCAGCACGGTCTTCGCGACCTCCCCCGCGACTATGCCTACGCCCCTCGGCGCCGGCTTGAGAAGTATCTCCGCCGACCCCACCTTAGCCTTGAGCGTCATGGGCATCGAGTGGCTCGTGCCGCAGTCGCACTCCCACGACCCGCACCCTAGCCTCACGCTTATGATCTTCATCTTCGCGTCCTTGATGGCCTCCTCCACGGAAGGCTTCGCTTCCGTGGCCTTGCCCACGCCTATGCCGACGTGGCCGCGCCTGTCCCCGACGACGACTGTGGTCCTGAACTTCCTCTTCCTCGTGTCCTTCGTCATCCTCTGGACCACTGCCGTCTCGAGCGTCTTGGTCTCGAGTCCCGGAAGCAGCGCGTCTATTATCTCGACCTCCTTTATGAGCTTGCCCTGGGTGAATATCTGCTCTATGCTGGTTATCTTGCCCTCCTTGACCAGCTCGCCGAGCTTCGTCCTCGGCTGCCAGTTGGCCATGCTGAACACTTCCTTGACTTCCTCCCTCCTATATCGGTTTCTGTTTCCGTACACTCTATCAACCACTCGTCAGCTTCGCCTTCGCGGCCTTGAACAGGGCGGGCAGCGACTCCACCTTCGTGCCTGCCTTCTCGTATGCCTTGAAGTGCGCGCCCTTCTGCGACTTCGCCAGGCGCCGCCTCGTACTTCACCATCCTCTCCGCGCCGTACGCGCCTCGTCCATCTCTATGTCCCCGATTATCTTAAGGCCCCCGTCAATGCAGCCCTTCGCGAAGACGAAGGGTATCGAGTCCTTGACCGGCGAGCTCAGCCCTGTGTCGAGGACCAGCTCGCCCTCCTTGGACTTGGCCTTCTTCGCGAGCAGCAGTCCAGTCAGGTACGCCGTGGCCCTGTTGCTCCTGCTCGGCCACCCGTAGTGCTTCCGGAGTTCCGCCGAGTCCGCGGTGGCCACGACCTTGTCTCCCTTCTCCTCGTACCTCACTATCTGGCCCAGCACCCTCCTGCTGCTCTGCCTCACCACGACCCTGTCGAGGCCGCTCTTCACGAGGGCGAGCCTCTTCTTGTAGTTGGTTACGCCCTGCCTCCTCCTCTTGAATTTTAGGTCTATGACCGCTTCGTTTCGCATAAGCTCACCTGTGCGCGTCCCTCATGTACTCGCTTATCTGCTTCAGCTCTTCGTCGCTGACCTTGATGCCTTCGTCGCCGAGGTGCAGCAGCAGGGACCTCTTGTCCGGGAAGATGTTGCCCTTCACGTGGAGGTAGTACCTCCTGAACACGGCGCCGTCGATCTTGCCCATCTCCCTGAGCCTCTTCAGCAGCATCCTCTGGGACCTTGCCTTCTTCTTCCAGGGGCTCCCTCCGAGCCTCGCCTTGTTCGTTCCCTTCCTCTTGCCGGTGCCCCTCTTCCTCTTGACGGGCTTGACCCTCTTGTAGACCTCCCTCTTCCTCTTGACCGCGTAGATCGCGCCGCTCTTTATCAGGCCCCTCACGTCGTCCCTCGTTATCGCCTTGTTCGCGTCCTCGATGGAGCCCTCCCTGATCTTTATCGCGCTCTCGCCCCTTTTCAGGATGCTGCTCGCGACTCTCTTTGTAAGCTTTACGCTCATGATTTCACCACGTTAGACGGCTTTCCGTCGGTCCCTGCCGCGGGCCTCGCCGCCGGCTCGGCCGCGCCCTTGCCCTCGCCTGCGGGCCTCGCGGGCTGCTTTGCCTGGCGCAGAAGGTTTTTCCTTCGCCGCCGGGGCCTCCTCCTTCATCCTGTTGACGATCCTTATGCCCTTCGGCGTCCGCGGTCTTCTGCAGCGACTCCCTGGTCCTCCTGGAGAGATCGTGCGCCAGCACCGCGACGCGGGTCTTGTCCCCCTGTATTGCGAGCAGGTCCCTCTCGTTGTGTACCAGGTGCTCGAACGTTCCGTCCCTCCTGGCGAACCTGACGTCGGCGCTGTTCTTGTAGCCGACCTTCGGCACCGCGCCGTGGCCCTTCTTCTCGACCCTGATCTTGCTGTCTATTCCCCTCGGCTTCCTCCACCTCTTCTTGACGCCCTTCCTGTTCTTGGCGCCGTAGTTGGGGACCCTGAAAACCGCGTGCCTCTTCTTTGTGACCATGATATCAATCCTCGTGCGCGAAGTAGACTCCGTCCTGGAAGACCCTCGAGTCCTTCTTCCTCTGCAGCGAGAGCTTGCGCAGGTTCGCCGCCGTCTGCCCGACGTCGTACTCGTCCACGCCCTTCAGGTGGATGTCCTGCCCCTTGACGTCGACCTTCGTGTCTCCAACGATCCTAGCGATCCTCGGGTTCCTCTCGCCGAACATGTTCTTGATGAGCACTTCCCTGCCCTTTATCTCCACGGAGACCGGGAAGTGCGCGTAGACTATCTTCATCTTCCTCTCGACACCCTTCTCCACGCCCTCCGCGGCCGACTTGAGCTCGAAGCAGAGCGAGTTGCAGGCGAGGGCCGCCTTCTTGGCCAGCTTGCCGTTGGGGCACGGCTCGAGCATGAGCCTGTCGCCGGCCAGCTTCGCCTCAAGGAGCATCGTGTTGACCTTCTTCGACGTGGATCCGAGCTTGCCGCTGATGGTTATCTCGGTCCCGTCCTCCGAGATCTTCGCCTTCACGTCCTTTGGCAATTGCAGCTCGTACATGATCATCACTAGTAAACGTAGGCGATGAGCCTCCCGCCGAAGTGCTTCTCCTTCGCGTCCTTGTTGCTCATTATGCCCTTCGGCGTCGAGACTATGAGTATCCCGAAGTCCCTGCTCGGTATGTACCTCATCTCGTACTTCTGGTACTCGTCCACGGTCACCGCGTGCCTCGGCTTCACCACGCCGATGTCGTTTATCCTGTTGGAGAGCGTGACCCTCAGCCTCTTGAACTTCCCGTCGGTGAACTCCTCGACACTCGGTGACGTAGCCGTGGCCCTTCAGGGTGGAGAGCACGTTCTTCACCAGGCGCGTCGAGGCCACGGTGCACTCGGCCCTGCCCGTGTTCTCGTACACCTTTATCTTGTTCAGCGCGTCAGCGAGTAAATCCGGCATCACAATCACCTACAGCTTCTCAAAACCTATGTTCTTCGCGACCTCCCTGAAGCACCGCCTGCAGACGTAGAGGTTGTACGACCTTATCAGGCCCCTGGAGGTCCCGCAGATCTTGCACTTCCTTATCCCCCTTCCCTTGTACTTCTCGGCGATGTTGACTTTCATAAGAATCATCTCTCCTCCTTCTCGGCGACCTTCACCTTGAAGTTCTTCTCCAGGTAGGACGTGAGCTCCTCCCTCCCCAGGGTCTTGTGCTTCCTTCCCGCGGCGCTGGACTTTATCTTCCTGCGCTCGACCCTGGCGCCCTTCCTAGCGAAGGACGCGTTGACGTTCATGCCGAGCATGCCTATCTTCGGGTCGTACTTTATCCCGGTGAAGTATATGTACTCCTTGATCCCGAAGTTGATGGAGTTGTTCGCTACGGACCTCGGGTCCAGCACCGATTCGTTGGCCTCCAGCGCCCTCCTCAGGAAATCCGACGCCTCCGCGCCCCTGAGCGTGACCACCGCCCCGATCGTCTGTCCCTGCTTTATGCCGAACGCGGGGAACCTCTTCCTGGCCTTCGTGTAGGCCGCGTCTCGGCCCGTGAGCTTCTTCATGAGCTGCTTGGCGTTGTCCAGCTTCTCCTCCGTCGCCCCTATGCCTATGTTCAGGACTACCTTCTCCAGGCGGATCTCCTCTCGCATTGGGTTTGGCATCATCAAGCACCGACTACCATGACGTTGTCCGCGAGGGTCTCGAACTCAGACGAGCCGTTCCCCACCTTGACCGTCTGCGCGCGAACGGCGCTTCCCTTGGTTATCTCCTTTATCGTGCCGGTCTCGGCGGCGTGGGTCCCCCTTATCACGAGGCACTTCGCGCCCTCCTCGAACCTGAGCGTCTTCTTTATCGCACCCTTCTCCATGACCACGGAGTCGTTGACCTTCGTGTCCTTGCCGGCCTCCAGGACGGTGCCGTCGAGCAGCCTCGCCATGACCCTGTTCTTCTTCACGACGTACTTCCCGACGACCTTCAGCGTCCTCGCGGACTCCTTTCCGGCCTTCTCGACGCTTATCGCGCCCTTCTTGCCCACTCCTATCGAGTAGGCCTCTCCGGCGGGGCCTGAGCTTTATCACGTCCCCGAAGCCCACCGGGTACTTCTCGTCCACGACCTTCGCGCCGTTGACCTCTATCTGACCCGTGACTATGATCCGCTTCGCCTCCTTCGAGTTGGCTGCGATCCCGAGCTTGTCCCTGAGCACGACCAGGAGCGCGACGCTGTTCTCGAGGTCGTGCCTCCCCGGCCTCGGCTTCGCAAGGTAGGTCGAGGTCTTCCTGCTCACCTTCGGGTACTGCCCGACCGCGAGCCTCTTTATGTGCCTGCTGCTGCCTTTGCTTGCCATGCTCACACCTTTACCTTGGCCACCTTCGCGCCCTCTATCTTCGCGCTCCTCAGCTTGTCGCTGAGATCCAGGTCCGTGACGTAGACGTTCGACGACTTTATCGGTATCTGGAGCTCCTTGCCCTTGGCGTTCTTCCTCGTGATGCCCTCCACGAGCACGATTGCGCGTGCTGAGGTCCACGGACGAGACCTTGCCTGCCTTGCCCCTGCTCCCGCCGCTCATGACCTTCACGGTGTCGCCGCGCCTCACCGCTATGCTCCTCTTCCTTATCCCGAGCTTCGACGCGAGCTCCTTTGCAAGGCGGACGTGGACGAACTTCTGCCTGACGTGCATGGGCGCGTTGTACCTGAACACCCTCTGCTTCCTTGGCTTGCCGCTCTTTATCATGATCTCACCCTACACCACTCTGGAGGCTATGCCCGCAACCTTTATGAACCTCTCGACTACCTCCCTTGCCATCGCCCCCTTGACCTCCGTGCCTATTGGAAGGTTGTCCTCGCCTATCATTATGCCTGCGTTGTCCTCGAACCTGACCCTCATCCCGTTGTGGCGCCTGATCGGGGCCTTCTGCCTTATTATCACCACCCGGACCGGCTTCTTCAGGTAGGTGGAGTTGCCCTTTATGACGCTGGCTATGATTATGTCCCCGAGGCCTGCGGCCGCGAGCCTGCCGTGCCTGTGGCCCTTGCCCAGCTTGTTTATCATCTTGAACTGCGCCGCGCCGCTGTTGTCGGCGCACGTCAGAGTGGACATCGGCACGAAAGTCTTCGTTATCTTCGTCGAGAGGCCCTTCATCTTGACACCCTCGGTTTCACTATGTCCGTGACGACGAACGACTTCGTCTTGCTGAGCCTCCTAGTCTCGGCGATGTTGACCAGGTCCCCGGACCTCGCGTTTATGCACTCGGGATTGTAGGCGGGTATCCTGGACCTCTTCCTCAGGTACCTCTCGTACTTGTGGGTGTATATCGTGTAGTTGACCTCTATGATGGCGCTCTTCTTGCCCTTGTCGCTGACGACTAACCCGGAGAGGCGCGCGCCCCTCGTCTTAAGGCTTCCGTGTACCGGACACTTCGGATCTTTGCACTCCATGCGGACTCACAACTTCCTTCTCTTGTAGAACTTCATCGACTTCTCTATCCTCTCGTGCGGGCGGAAGTTTATCTCCCTTCCGTCTACCACGAAGGATTCCCCCGACTTGCCGTCGAGATAGAACCTGAACGTAGAAGACTCTTTCACGATCTTCTTCGCGCCCGTGTCCGTCTCCAGCAGCAGCGTGTTCTTCGTCTCATCCACGACTGTGCCTTCTAGGCCCTCTTGTTTCTTGTCGGAGCACTTTACTACTCTTGCCCTGAGCCCGATCAGCTCGTTGAGCACGATGTTTTTGTTGCTGTAATCGGCACTGTTCATGCTGTATTAAGGTATTGAAAACTTTATATCTATAGATATTTAAAGCTTTATCGCTGCATTCCGCCGTCTAATCGGGGGTGGAGCGGGTCGGGCCGCCCGCCAGAAGCGGAAGATTACTTTATCACGATCTTGTCAGTGATCTCCACTATCCTGTCGATGCTGTACCTGATGGGGTTACCGAAGCTCGTGTTTATTATCAGCCCGCCCTTCCTGAGGTCCACTCCCCCCACCTTCCCTATCAGGGTGCCCAGCTCGTTGACGACCGGCTTGCTCTTCAGCCTCTTGGTCTTGAGCGCCCTGATCCGCAGCGCGCTCGTCGACACCGAGATCGCGATGCCCAGAACGACCGCGGCCAGCGTGAAGAGCAGGAACTGGCTGAAGTATATCTGGCCTATGAGCCACGCGGTGAACGAGTAGGCGAGCGCCCAGACAATGAGGGACGAGGCTATGTATATGCCGTACTTGAAGTTCCGGAACATGTACCTGCTTGATTTCGTGTCCAGCATCCTCCCGACTATGTAGAAGAGGAGTATCAGCGGCAGCAGCAGCATGAACCCCTCGAACGCGTACGCGAGGGCGAAGGAGTTGCCGACGCCGAGCCTCAGCTGCGACAGGTAGTTGCCCCCGCCTATGAACACGCTCGCTATGAAGAAGATCACCGAGCTGAGGTAGAAGACGAAGCTCATCCTCTCTATGCTGAAGCCGAAGCCCCTGAACGAGCTCAGCAGGATCTCCTCGAAGCCGAAGCCCTTGACGAAGAGGTATAGGCCTATGATCGCCACGGGCGCCTGCCAGCCGAGGCCCGCCGCGTAGCTTATGGCGAAGAGCAGGAGCAGCACGGCGGGTATGCCGAAGACTATCCTGGCGTAGTGCGGCTCCTTGAGCTTCTCCAGGACGGTTATGTAGGTGTTCTCGAGCGCCTTGCTCTGCTTGACGGTTATGCTCTTGACGCTGTTGACCTTTATCCTCGACTCTATGAGGGGGAGCGCCCTCTCGTCGCTCGCGCCGTCGGTCACGAAGACGCACGAGTCGGACTTCGTCTCGGCGATGACCCTGTCTAGCTGCGTCGCCAGCTCCCTGTCCGCGACGTAGCCCTCCGACTCCGCGCCGGTGACGGTGGCCATGCTGACGAAATATCCCTGCTCCTTCAGGTCGTCGTAGATCTTCACCGCCTGGAACATCGTGTTCGCGTCGGTGTCCTCCGGGTCGGCGAGCGCGAGCTGAGTGGCCCCGCTCAGGTTCTGCACCCTTCCTAGGAGCGGCCCGCCTATCTTCGTCTTCCTGTAGAGGTCGTTGTCTATGTCCACTACCAGGATGAGAAGCCTCTCGCTTTTATCGGCGCTGAGCCTTGCTTTTGGCATATGATTAGGTTTGAGAATAAGGATATTTAAAGATGACTAATGGTGTTATCGGGGCCGGCGCCGAATCGGGCGGCCTTCGGGAGAAAGCCTCGCGGCGCCCGAATCGCGCACGCCCGGTCAGACTTTCAGCGTGCGCTGCTTCCTCCTCATGCCCTTGCCGGTCTTGCCCGTCAGCGACCTGCTCATCCTCGCTAGGTCCAGTATGATCCTCTGGTAGCGGTACAGGAAGAGCATGGCGCCCATCAGGACCAGCACGACTATGACCTCCGCGGAGAGCGACAGGTTCAGGAAGTACTCCAGGGAGCTCAGCTGCGCGGAGTTGACGCGCAGCGAGATCAGCGTCACTATCGCTATGCCGACGTCCAGCGCCAGCGACGCGTAGGCTATCGTGTCAAGAATCCCCTTTATCCTCTCTATCCTCTGAAACTCGACGTACTGCATGCGAACACCTGGTTCCTCGATGTAGTCGTTGCGCTTGGGTTTATAAAGGGATTGCGCGCGGATGTAGAAATTCCAATACAGTTTCGTTAACCTGAATGACATCCCGAATAATGGAATATCCAGCGGACGCCCCGTCGGGGGCATCCCGCTCTCGCCCGCAAAAAGCTTTATAATCTATAAAGAGATTCTTAGCCGATGGGCAAGAAACTCAGGATAGGCTGGTTCTCCTTCACCTGCTGCGAAGACAGCACGATAGTCTGGGTGGAGCTCATGAACGAGAACTTCTTCAAGTGGAAGGACCTGCTCGACATAAGGCACGCGAGGGTGCTCAGGAGGATAAACACGATGGACGGGATCGACGTCGCGTTCGTGGAGGGCGCGATAACCACCGAGGGCGACGCCAGGAAGCTGAGGGCGATAAGGAAGAACTCGAAGAGGCTGGTCGCGATAGGCTCGTGCGCCGTGACGGGACAGCCCTCCGGGCAGAGGAACATGTTCAACGACGATCTGAAGAAGGAGATAGAGTTCATGGTAAGCAAGTTCAAGCAGACGGAGAAGGTCCGTTCGCTGAAGGAGATAGTCGCAGGTCGACGACGATATCCAGGGATGCCCGATGGACGAGGCGGGGTACTTCAGGGTCCTGGACAAGTACCTCAAGGAATTCGGTGTTATAGATGCACAAGGATGAGAGCGAGGAGGAAATCCGCCTGGAGAACATAAGCAAGATAGAGGGGCACGGCAGCCTCGACATCAAGATCAAGGACAACAAGGTCAAGTACGTCAAGCTCAAGATAACCGAGAGCAAGAGGTTCTTCACCCAGGCCATAAGGGGCAAGCCCGCAATGACGCTCCCGCTCCTGACGGCCAGGATCTGCGGCACCTGCAGCATCGCGCACTCGACCTGCTGCGCGGAGGCGGTAGAGAAGGCGATAGGTTACGCGCCGAGCGACCAGACGGTGCTGCTGAGAAAGCTCTCGATGTACGGCATGATCATAAGGGACCACGCGCTGCACCTCTACCTCTTCTGCCTCCCCGACCTGATGGGAAAGGACTCGGTCCTCGATTTCGACGAAAGCGCAGGACGACATGATCAGGAAGGCGTTCGCGATAAAGGGCGCGGGAAACAACCTGTCGAAGTTCGTGGCCGGAAGGGCGGTTCACGCCACCTTCGCCGAGGTGGGGAGGTTCTCGCAGTTCCCGAGCGCCGACGAGGTCAAGAAGCTCGTCGGGGAGCTCAGGTCCGTAAGGACCTACGTGATAGAGCTTACGGAGGCCTTCTACAACTGCGAGTTCAGGCTGGAACGCGACACCGACTTCGTTGCCCTCACTACGAAGGACTATTCGTTCGTCGGCCAGGGGTCGATATGCGATTCGAGGGGCGCGGTCATCGACGAGTACGATTACAGGGATTACCTCGACAAGACGGTGATACCCTACTCGGAGGCCACCGGCTACAAGTTCGAGGGCAGGGAGTTCATGGTCGGCGCGCTGGCAAGGATGAACCTGAACAGGCAGAACCTGCACAGGGATACGCAGAAGGACTTCCTAAAGTACATGGGCGTCTTCCCGTCGAAGAACATATACCACAACAACCTCGCGCAGTCGATAGAGCTCCTGCACTGCATAGACAGCGCGCTCGAGATACTGGAATCCTCGGAGTTCAGGCAGGAGACGGTACCGACGATCGCGGTTAAGGCGGGCAGGGGGGTCGGGGTCGTCGAGGCGCCGAGGGGTACGCTCTACTACATGGTGAGCGTGGACAAGACCGGAAAGGTGGAGTACGGCAGCATAATCGTGCCAACGCAGCAGAACCAGATATGCATGGAGAAGACGGTAGTGCAGACGGTAGAGCAGAACATCGGCAGGGACAAGAACTTCATCGAGCACGAGATAGAGAAGATGATAAGGGCCTACGACCCGTGCATGAGCTGCGCCAGCCACTTCCTCAGGATAAACTGGAAGTGATGAGATCTGTCAGCTGCGCCAGCGCATCATCCTCTTCGATGTCCATCGGCACGCAGAAGACCCTCACGCTGTCGAGGTAACCCGCCTTCTTCAGCAGCTTCAGGCTGAAGCCGAGGTCGAAGTCGTGGAGGGAGTAGATCTTCGACACTTTTATAGAGTCTATGTCTGTGAAGAGCGTGACCTTCTCAATCCCCTCGGCGGTGTCGATTATCGTCAGGTCCCGCCCCTCCTTCTCGAGGTTCTCGCTCGGGTCGAACTCCTTGAACTCAAGTTCGGGAAACCTTGACCTCAGCGCGCTCAGCAGCCTCAGTGGGGTGCTGTCGCAATCCACCAGCGGATTTCCAAAAACGAGAATCTTCTTTCTCAGTCAGACACCATTTCTCATTTTTTTATTTCCAGTTCTTGGGAAACTATCCATTTTTTGGAAAAAACTTGCTAGTTCACTTGAGAGGGAATTCATCCTGCCTTCCAGTTCGGGGGAAACTTTCTCTGTTATGTAATCGAAATGCGTCGCCACCCTGTCCCCTTTCGCGGCCATATTTATGAACGAAGCATTGCACTTCATTTCGCCGCGGGGCGTCTCTACCGTCGCGGTATTTTTCTCGCTGTCTACGTCGATTATGTTCCCCAAATGTACTTTGCAAGCTACATGATCAAACTTTTCTCCCAGATTGACCCTTTTATCTATCACTGTGTTGTGGATAAACCAGAAGTATGTTCGTATCACATCTTCGTCTATAGATTCCTTCCGCATCTCTTTTGCTATTATTTCGCACCATGCGACCGCCACCCTAAAGTTGCTCCTTATATCGATGTTTGGAAGTTTGCCGCCGGATACCTGTTCTACGAGCTTGGGGTCTGATTTCGAAGCGGAGATGATATCGCCGCTGCATGAACCTAGCTCTCCTTCCTTTCCAACTGTGGAAGGCAGCGCATATCTCAGAAAGAGAAGCTTTGCTGCAGAATCTTTCATCTCCATCGGCATCATATCCCTAGCAGTTCTGCTTCTTCCTCATCCATCTTCTCAATCGCGATGCCGGAAGAAAAAAGGGCATAGTCGCCTTCCTTCAAATCCACGAGCTTCGAGTTAAGCTCGCGGACGCCACCTTTGTATTTAACACGCACTATGCCGTCGCTGACTGACAGCACCTTGCCTATGGCTACTTGGCACATGATTATAGTTTATGTGGGTAACTATTTATTGTTTTGGCGGGACAGGAGATTGCACAATAAAGTCCGGTTGCCACTTTATTTGGCAAGCTTTCTTCTTATTATCCTTATTAACTCAAGGGCATAATTGTGAGGCACAAAGTTCTTCGTGGTTTGCGGATTCTTTAATTCTTCTTCGAATTTGGAGAGCGGCAGGAATTCTACGTACTCGACCTCCTCTTTCTGTAAGTTTTCCGGTAGCTCATCGAGTTTACATATGTAAACATAGTCAAATTCGTTGTTGTAATAACCGGGTTTTGGGTTACTGCTGGATTTACGCATCATCACCTGCTTGATGCCCTTGGATTTTGCTTTGACTCCTAGTTCCTCAAATAGTTCCTTTAGCGCCGCTTGTTCAGGCGTTTCTCCTGCGGAGAGGTGCCCTGCTGCAGAGACATCCCATCTGCCGGGCCAGCTCTCTTTTTGCATTGAGCGCTTTTGAAGCAGTACCTCTCCTTTAGAGTTGTAGATCCAGACGTGTGCCGCCTTATGCCACAAGCCTTTTGCATGAACCTCCTTCCTTGTCTTGCTGATGCCCGTTTCGTTGCCTTTTTCATCCAAAACATCTATGAATTCTTCGGCCATCCGCTTCACGTTCGCTGATTCTCTAATTAATTGATTGTAGGTATCTCTTGCTTTCCTTGAGGTATTTCTTGAAGAACCATTGCAGGAACACGTTGTCCTCCTGCTTAACCTGCGCTCGCTCGAGAGCATTATAATAGCCGCTCCTGTTTTCATACAAGATATCCAACATTGGATAGCCATGTTTGTGAAGTACGAAGTTCATCATCAGCCTACTAATCCTGCCGTTGCCATCTCCAAAGGGATGTATCGTGACGAATTTCAGATGAACCAGTGCGGCAAGCTCCACAGGGTGCGTTTTCGCCTTGTTTCTTTCATACCACTTAAAGAAATCGGTAATTAGGGGATAAATTTCCACGGGACTTGGAGGAACAAACTTACTTCCTGAAATCGCCACTTGATAATCTCTGAACCTGCCTGCCTGCCTTGACTTCGTCTCCCCAAACAGTACGGCATGCCATTTAAGCACGATACTCAGGGACAGGTCCTTCGAATACGCTATTGCCTCATAAAAAACCTTCTTGTGCGCTTCCGCTTCTTTTATATCTCTAATCGGCCTGCCCTTTGGACTAATGCCGTTCTCCAGCAACTCGCCAGTCTCCCGCAGGGTCAGCTTTGATCCTTCTATCCTGCTCGTGTTGTAGGTGAATTTTACCACGAAGGTCTCAGTTTCCTTCACCTTTATCTCAAGTGGTTGCCTGCTCAGGTTCTTGCGATATGCCAGCTTTATCCTGTCGAACTTTAAAAACCATTTTTCAGAATAAATGGAAAGGAGGAACTTTCTCTTTACCTTCTCCAGATCCCTGGGCTGTTTCGTTCCGAGATAGACTTCCCTGTACTTCACCTTTCCTCTCTCTCTATAAGTATGGCTGAGATAGTAGTAGGTCTTCCCTCCGAGCTCCTTCTTCCTCAATGATACCATGTCTTTCTCTTACCCTTACAAATATTTAAATATTGTGATTATGTGAAAAATGTAAGGGTAGCTATGTGGGGTGTCTGTCCAGTATTTCAAGTCTGGGCCTGCGGAGAATCGGACTC
The DNA here is from genome assembly GCA_963752955.1 of uncultured archaeon. Lineage (GTDB taxonomy): Archaea > Micrarchaeota > Micrarchaeia > Micrarchaeales > CABMGC01 > CABMGC01. The sequence continues at coordinate 288,199 of CAVWAD010000004.1, read as the reverse complement.
CGGTCTCTACTCTGTGAAAGTAGCGTCTTAACCATTGGACCACAGGCCCCTGCAGTAGTGTATTTGCGAAACAATATTAAAATTAGGGTGGTATGGTTATACGATTGGATGCCTTACTATACGGGGAAGGGTGACGCCGGCAAGACCGGGCTGTTGGGAGCCTGCGATCTCGACAAGGGGGACCCAATATTCGCGGCGATAGGCTGCGTAGACGAGCTGAATAGCGCGATGGGGGCCGCGCTGTACTACACTCACGACGACATGATAAGGGGCGAGCTGAAGATGGTACAGAACGACCTTTTCGTTATTGGCGCGATCCTCGCTTCGCCCAAAGGCGCGAAAACCACGAAGAGGACGAGACTCAAGGACGGGGCGGTGGAGAGGCTTGAGAGCGCCATAAGGGATATCGAAAGGAGGATAGCGCCGCCTAAGAAGTTCGTGCTCCCCGGCGGATGCGAGGGGGCGGTGCACCTTCACATCGCAAGGGCCGTCTGCAGGAGGGCCGAGCAGGGCGTCTTCGCGGTTCCCGCGAAGTACAGGGTGGACGCCGAGGTTAAGGAGTACCTGAACCGGCTCTCATCGTACCTGTTCGCCGCGGCGATATATCTTAATTACATTGAGGAGATAGAGGAGTCCCATCCCACCTACTAGAGATGCGACTGCACGTTGAAGTACTCCCTGAACTTGTTTGTGACGGTTATCCTCTTGCTCCTGCCCTGCTTCTTTGACTCGACGAACCCCTTCTCCGCGAGCTCCTTTATGTGGTCGTAGACCGACGCGCCGAAGAGCTTGACGAGCTCGCTCTGCATGACTCCGTCGTTCCTGCTCACGTACGCCAGGACCCTCAGAGAGCCCTTCGTGATGTCGGGCCCGCTCGCGAACTTGCCCACCTTGCTCGCGTAGGGCTCCTTAAGGCCGAACATGAATCTCCTGTCTATCTCCAGTATCTCGAGCGCGCTGTCCCTGGCCTTGTACTCCTCGATGAGCTGCCTGGCCGCGGCCTCCACGTGGCCGGCAGAGGCTATTCCCGTGATTCCCTTCAGCTCCTCGATGCCCAGCGCGTTGGGCGACATGAAGAGCGCGGCCTCTATCAGCTTCCTGTGGTCGGGCTGCACTTCCATCGGCACACCTAGTTAAGCACTATGACTATCTCGCCGAAGAACTCCTCCTGAAGCAGGACTATCCTGTTCTTGTTGGCGAGGAAGAGCAGCGGTATGAAGACGTCGAGAAGTGCGTCGCCCTTCTGCGACAGCGAGTAGAGCGAAGAGAAGGTGAGCATCCTGCTGGAGTCGACGTGCTGCGTCAGCAGGACGAAGAGCGCCTCTATGTCTGCCTCGACGTCGACCCTGTTGAGCGTGAGCGGAAACTCCGCGGCTGGGGCGGCGAGCCTCGCGGCCCTGAACTCCTTGAGCTTCATCACCTCCTCCAGCGCGCTTATGAGCTCGGGCAGCGTTACCCTCCTCCTCGGCGGGAGCCTAAGCCGCACCGACAGTGGGTCGACTGAGACGTAGGGCCTTCCCGCGACGTCCTCGGGGGCCATCCCCTCGGCGACGTCCTCACCTAGCTCGAGCATGTCGCTCTTGAGTCTGAGGAGGATGGACGCGGCCAGTATGATGTTGGCCGGGACTCGGAGGTCCATGACCTTCAGCCCCTTCACGACCTCGACGTACTTACCGACGATGTCGATTATGTCGATGTCCCACGGGTTGAGCTCGTTGTGCTTGACGAGCTCGATGAGTATGTCCTTCCAGGTCGCTTCGCCGACGAACCGCTCTATGTCGAACCTTGGTGCACTAACAACGCTGGTGATGGTCTGCACAGTGGTCGCCGAGATTAATGTCTAGGATAGAAATAAATACCTTAGCAACGGGGCTGGCGAGGCCTGACATAAGGCTTTTACTGGAAGGGCACGACGAATTCGGCAGAAATCGGAGGATGGTTTTAATACTTTTGGCTGGGCATATCCCTTGAGCACATGCCTGATTTTCACAACGAGTTCACGTACCGGCGCTATCTCGACGAGGGGAGGGAGGACGAGTTCGACAGGCTGTTCGACGAGGCAGTGGCGAGGGCCAGGGGAGAGGTTCTAGGAAAGAGGTTCCCGATGCACATCGGCGGAAAGGAGGTCTTCGCGAACGAGGAACTCGCCGAGTATTCCCCCATAGACGGCTCGCTCATAGGAAAGTTCCAGAAGGGGACGCGCGAGCACGCCAGGCAGGCCGTCGACGTGGCGCTCGCCGCGTTCGGGGCGTGGAGCCGCACCGGCTACAGGGAGCGCGTGAAGGTCATTCTCGCGGCCGCGGAGGTCTTCAGGAAGCGCAAGTTCGACGTCGCCGCGATACTGAGCATCGAGAACGGGAAGACGCGCCACGAATCCGTCGGGGAGGTGGACGAGGCCATAGATTTCCTGAACTACTACTCGGGGGAGATGATCAGGAACAAGGGCTACGTAAGGAAGGTCGTGCTGCTCGGGACTAGCAAGGACGTCGGCGCGGGCTTCCAGGGCGCCCCTGGGAAGGAGGAGAGGGTGACCATAGCGATGAACCCCTACGGGGTATTCGGCGTCATCGCACCCTTCAACTTCCCGATATCCATATCCACTGGGATGAGCGCCGGGGCGCTCATAACCGGAAACACGGTGGTATTCAAGCCGTCGTCCACGGACGAGATGACGATGCTGACCGGATTCAAGATACACGAGATCTTCAAGGAGGCGGGAATGCCCGATGGCGTCTTCAACTACCTCACCGGGCCCGGTTCCGAAGTGGGGGACGAGCTAGTCACCAGCGAAAAGGTAAGTGGAATAGTATTCACCGGCTCAAGAGCCACGGGCATGGGCATGATAAAGAAAAACTACGACCTCGGCCTGCAGAAGGTCTTCGTCGTCGAGATGGGTGGCAAGAACCCTGCGATAGTCTCGAAGTATGCGGACATCGGCGAGGCGGTTGATGGAATAGCTTCCTCGGCATTCGGCTACTGCGGCCAGAAGTGCAGTGCGTGCTCCAGGGTCTACGTGCAGGAATCAGTGATGGGAGAGTTCCTGAGCAGGCTTATTGAAAAGCTCAAGTCGATGAAGATCGGCGATCCGCTGAAGAAGGAGACCTATATCGGCCCCCTGATAGGCGCGAAGGCCCTCGAGAAGTACAGGGCCAGCGTGGACGAGGCAAGGAGGTCGGGCAGGGTCGCGTACGGGGGCAACGAGGCCAACACAGGGCTCAGGGGCGCCTACGTGGAACCTACAGTGATGGAAATAGCCCAGGACAACAAGCTCATGCACGAGGAGCTTTTCGTCCCGGTGGTCGCCCTAAATACATTCAAGAAGTTCGAGGAGGCGCTAGTGAAGGCTAACGACGTTCAGTACGGGCTCACCGCGGGCCTGTACAGCAGGAACAGGAAGGAGATCAGGGAGTTCTCTGAAAGGATACTGGCGGGCACCGTCTACGTCAACAGGAAGTCCGGCGCGACCACCGGCGCGATCGTAGGCTCTCACACCTTCGTGGGCTGGAAGGGAAGCGGGCTCACGGGGAAGGGCACGGGCAGCAGGTTCTACCTGCAGCAGTTCCTCAGGGAGCAGAGCCTGGCCGTGGCAGGCCAATGACTAGGGGATGGAAACGCCGAAGTGATCCTATGTGCATGCGCGCGCTCTACAAGCTTCTCAGGCTCAGGTACAGGCTTGTGAAGGTCGCCTACAGAAACAGGGTGATAAGAGCCTACCTCGCCGACTCGTTCGCCAAGAAGATGTTCGGACTCATGTACAGGGACCGGCTGGAGGAGGGCAGGGGAATGCTCTTCGTTCTGGGCAGGGAGAGCGTAATTGAAGCAAGCATATGGATGCTGAACATGAAGTTCAGCATAGACGTCGTGTGGATGGACGAAAACGGAAGGATTATAGACATCCTGGAGAATGCAAAGCCATGCACCTCGATGTTCGGGTGCAAGACGTACGCGCCGGAGTCGAAGGCGAAGTACGTCCTTGAACTGAACTCGGGCTCGGTTCGCGATCTTGGGATAAGGCACGGGGAAAGGATCGCAATCGGCTGATTCGCGGCGGGCTCGGTCAGACCTTTAGCAGGTAGAAAACCTCAAGCACTACCTCCACTGCTATGAGCAGGATCACTATCAGCTCCAGGAACCTCTCCCTGTTGCCGCTTATTATCTCGGAGACGAAGATCCTCCTCTGCTCCACGGTCTGCAGGTCGCTGTCCAGGTACTCCCTCCACTCGTCCAGCTGGAAGACGTCGTTGAACTGGCCGTAGAGCTTCACCAGGTACCAGTCGCCGAACCCGTATATCGTGTCGTTGACCGCGGTCAGCGTGTCCTTCGTGCTGTCGTAGAGCTCCCCAAGCATCAGGTTGATCTTCCTCAGGTCCACCCCCCTCGGGAACCTGCTGGGCTTGAACAACTGCGTCATCATGACATCGGTGGAGGCGATCTTCTTCGATATCGAATCGTGGCTTATTCTCAGTTCCAGCAGCTGCACGTTGGCTATCTCCGCAAGGACCACCTCATACTCGTACGACTTCGCCGTGTCTATCTTTACCGCGCTCTCCCATCCCACGTAGGTGACCTCCGAGGTAGTATAGGAGAGCTGCCTCTTCAGGACCTCCGAGGAATAAGACTTCTCGAGCGCCTCTGGATTCGGCTCGTCGATCAGCATGCCCGTTATGAGGCTCTGGTTCTTCTTCACCACGTCGTCCTTCTCGCCCTCGATGTAGTAGAAGTTGTATATCTCGTTCTGGCTGCTCGGCGTCAGCGGGCTTATCTTCGAGAGGCTCGACTCGACCTTCGCCTTGGCCTTCTGCTGCGCCTTTAGCACGAAATCCCAGATGACTGGGTCGAAGGCCAGCCTCTTCAGGAAATCGGCGTCGGCATCGGAGAAACGGTGCCTGACCCTTATGGAGTAGCTCCCCGTCGCGTATATCGCGCACTGGATCTTGAACTTCAGGGCCTCCTTCTTGCTGTCCAGCCTCTCCTCCTTCAGGTTGAATATGAAGGGTATGCTGATCGAGACTATCTCCTCGGGGGTCGGCTTCTTGTACTCATAGGAGAAGTCCTCGGGGTCCTTGAGCAGGCCCTTCAGCTGCTCCTCCGTGAACTTCGCGCCCACGTCGTATACGAATAGATAGACAACCTCTCCGTTCATGAACATCAGCCTGCCGGCAAGAGCCCATTATATTATGCCCTTATGGCTATATGAACCTATGATGCGGATGGCAGTTTTAAATACCTAACCCGACGGGGGACCGCCAGGTGGGACCGGTGACGGAGCAGTATTCTTCTTGCGCAGGTATTCCGCTACCATCTCCCTCGCCCCCTGTTCGTAAATAACCTCCGGGCGAAATCCGAGTTCCTTTTCGGCTTTTGAGATGTCGAAAAGCCGGTTGCCCGTGATCCTTGCTATCTGTTCCGGGGTTATTTTTGCGTCTTTGCCCTTCAGCCTTGCGGCAAACGCGCCGTAGCGCGCAAGGGAGCTTACCAGGAACTCGGATACGCTCCTGTCCGGAGGGTCAACTCTGAGATACTTCGCCAATAGCGAGAACAATTGCTTCTGCGTTCTTGATTCCTTTCCGGAGATCAAGTACGCCTCTCCCGGCTTTCCCCTGTCCTTGGCGAGAACAAGCGCCCGCATCATATCGGATATGTGCACCCACTGTATGAGGTTGTCCCCCTTGCCGATTATCCTCATCTTCCCCCTTTCTATCTGCGACAGGACGTAATCAAAGCCGGTGTTGAATCCAGGGCCGTATATGGAAGGGCTTCTGAGTACGATTCCGCCTTTCTCCAGAACCAATTTCTCGGCCGCGGCCTTTGTCCGCCCGTAATAGGTCGAGGGCTTGAATTCGGTGTTCTCGTTTGCGGGATTGTCCTTCATCCTGTTTCCGTAGACGGCAGTGGAGGACTGATATATGAACTTCTTGGCTTTCGAGCATTCAAGCATGTTCCTGGTGCCGTTCACATTCACGTCGTACATTAGCTTTTTGGGCACAGTGCCGTAGTTCACGATCGCGGCCAAGTGGTAGATCACGTCCGCTCCCTCGGCGGCCTTCCTTACGGAATCGATGTCCAGCAGGTCGCCTCTTACGGTCTCCACGTTCCTTGCGCTCGCGTCGGCGTTTCTGTCGAACACCCTGACCTTCTCGCCCCGCTTCAACAGCTCCTCTACGAGAGGCCTGCCGAGGTGCCCCGATGCCCCCGTTACCAGTATCATGCGATCGTCCGCGAGTAGCCCCCGGCGAGAATTGAACTCGCGGCCTTCTGCTTACCATGCAGACGCTCTACCACTGAGCTACAGGGGCACAGATAGTTTCTGTGGGTTAAAATTAACAATACTTTCTGAAAATTGCGGGGGGAGAGATTTGAACTCTCGAAGGCGCTGAGGCCACAGGATCTTAAGTCCTGCGCATTTTTCTGTGGCTAGTGCCAGACCAGACTCTGCCACCCCCGCCGTACTGATCGTAAGTCAGGCGTACATCGACGGACCCGTCTCCTCTCCGGCCTGCTTCTGGTAGTGCTCCTTTGTGTCCTTTGCCTTGTTCATTATCTCCCGGACCTTAGACTCGACCTCCTTCGCCTCCTTCTCGAGCTCGCTCAGGTCGATCTGTATGCCTATGAGCTTGTTCAGGCCCTGTATGGCGGTCTCCGCGTACTTCGGGTTCATTATCGCGGGGTTCACCTCGACGAGCAGGTTGATCGTGCGCAGGTCGAACTCCTTTGCCGAGATCAGCAGCACCGCGCTCACGCCGGCTATGACCCCTTCCCGTATCTGCTTTATCCCCTGGCCCGCCGCCTTCTTCACAGTATCGGGGTCTGAGGAGATGATGAACGGGACGTTGCTCTGCTTCTGCGTGGGCATCCCGCCTATGGATATCAGCCTCACTATCCCGTACTTCCTCATGAACGACACGAGCTCGCTGCCCACCAGGTACACCGCGCTCGAGGGTATCGTGAACTCGGAGAACACTACGACAAGCTTGTTCTTCCTGTCCGCGTATATCCTTGCGGTGTGCATCGGCTGCCCGTCGTGCACCACGGCTATCGGGGGGAACATGTCGCTCGCCAGGTACCCTATGTACTCCATGCCGAGCTTCTCTATCATGTAGCTCGCCGCCATCGGCCCCACGAGCCCTATCCCGGGGAACCCCTCTATCAGCGAGTAACCCTTGAGGTTCTGCTCCTTGAACAGCTTTATTTCGATCATTGCATCGGAACCATTGAGCATGAAAAATATAAAAAGAGAGCATCTCTCGGCGGAAAGGCGTGTATTTTACTGACGGTATTCCGACGATAGATATAAAAGGGTATAGAGGGCTCTATACTCGGTGAGTCTTTGGCAGAAAGAATTGGAAAGGAAAAAGTCGGAAGGGAAAATGGATACCTCTATTACCTAGGCAAGGACGGATACGTCTGGAGAACGCCCATGAAGACGAACTCCAGGGGAAGGAAGGCCAAGGTAGGAAGCGAGAAGGTGTCAAGGGCGGAAGGGTATCTTTACTACATAGACAAGAGCGGCTATGTGGCAAGGGCCAAGATGAACAGGAGAGGAAGAAGGTAAATTCTTGGGGACGTTGTGTCCCTATTTTTTGTTGCTCCTTAGCATCAGCCAGTTCTTTCCGCTCATCCTTACGAGGGCGTAGACGCCCTTTATCCTGTCGCCGTCTATGCGTATCTCTATCTCCTTGTCGCTCCAGCTTATGACGGAGTACGTTCCCCTGTCCCACAGCTTTACCGTGCCCGCCCCATACTGCCCCTTGGGTATCTCCCCCTCGAAGAAGGCGTAATCCAGGGGATGGTCCTCGACCTCTATGGCTAGCCGCCTGGAGCTGTCCTCGGGTATGCCCTTAGGTATCGCCCAGCTCTTCAGCACGCCGCCGCGCTCGAGCCTGAGGTCGTAGTGCAGGTGTGATGCGTGGTGCTCCTGCACCGAATATATCGGGGCGGATTTCTTTGTCGTCATTTGCGCTCACCCCCAGGTATGACTTCGGGAGGCAGGAACTTCGCGCCGTGCGCAAGGACTGCCGACGCGCCGCGCTTTCCGAAATCTATTACAGTAAGGGACGCCTTGGGCATGTGCGCGCCCAGCATCTCCTTCTCGCTCCTCCCGAGGAAGCGGCCGACCATCGACTTGATGGGGTCCCCGTGGCTGACGGCGATGCTGACCGAGCCCCTCTCGAGCTTCCCTGCAAATCTCATCATGCGGTCCTGAATGCGGGACCAGCTCTCGAAGTCTGGATATCCATCCCGGATCTGCTCAAGGGTGAGGTCCCTTATCGCCCCATCGGATTTCAGACGCACGCCGTTATACCTCCCCTGTCCCCTCTCCCTGAGGAGGTCGTCAACTTCGTAGGCCTCGTTTATGCATTCGGATATTATGTCGGCGGTCTGGCGTGCCCTCAGCACGGGGCTCGAATAGAAACGATTCACTTTCGGCAGCCTGCGCAGCTCTTCGCCATCTGCGCGCGCGCTTTTTCCTCCGGACTCGGTCAGGGGATAACCGTCGAAGTCATCAGTTATTATGTGCTCGACGTTCTTGGTGCTCTCTCCGTGCCTGACGAATACGACTATCTTCGAATTGTCACTTGTGATCGCACCACCAACACGCTGAGCCGAATGACCATCACGGGCACGGCGGGATTTGAACCCGCGACCACCAGCTCCGCAAGCTGTCATGCTATCCAAGCTACACCACGTGCCCTAAGGTATTTTTATATGTTTTCGTATAAATAACATTCTGTACACATCCTGAATCCTATTGCGTGAAAAAATGGACCCGTTAGTTGGAAAGATTTGCATCTCCTGCGGAAGGCTCACCTCGGACTACACCGAGTTCAAGTGCCCCGTCTGCGGAAAGACGACCGTGATCAGGTGCAAGCAGTGCAGGGAGACGTACAACAAGTACAAGTGCAAGGATTGCGATTTCGAGGGACCTTGATGGGAAAGGCAGTCGTCCTATTCAGAGTCTACACCGAGGCGGGCAGGGAGGAGGCCGTCAAGAAGGAGATACAGGACAGGCTCAACCCGAAGGGCGTGCAGCTGGAGGAGGTGGCCTTCGGCATAAAGGTGATCAAGGTCCTCTTCATGCACGACGACAAGGAGGGAAGCACCGACAGCGAGGAGGCCGCGCTCAGGAAGATAAGCGGCGTCAACGAGGTCGAGGTGCTGGAGGAGACGCTTGTCTGATGCGCACATTCCACTCATCCTTTTTTCGATTATAAGTCTGTTTCCGCCTTTTTCCTGTGCGTGCCACGCCGGCGGCCGCCTCTGGCAGGCCGTCGCTAAACTATAATATAATTTCCACAGGTAAAGCATATACCAGGGGGCAAGGATGATTGAAGCCATAGAGCTCAGGAACTGGAAGACCCACAGGCGCACCAGGCTCGACTTCTCGAAGGGCACCAACATACTTCTGGGCTCCATGGGATCCGGAAAGAGCACGATAATGGACGCCATCTCGTTCGCCCTCTTCGGGACGTACCCCGCGGCGAAGCACAAGAAAGTGAAGGTCGGGGAGATAATAACCAGCAGGCCGGAGCAGAAGAGCACGGCTTCGGTAAAGCTGCGCTTCAGGGTCGACGACGACCTCTATGACGTGGAGAGGAGCCTTGATCTGAACAGGCCGACCCGGGCGACCCTGGCCAAGAACGGCGCCTACCTGCAGTCGCAGCCGGAGCAGGTCAACGGCGAGATAGAGAGGATACTGAAGATAGACTACGGCCTCTTCTCCAGGGCGGTCTATTCCGAGCAGAACAAGCTGACGAGCTTCCTGGAGCTATTCCCCTCGGAACGGAAGGGCCAGATGGACGAGCTCCTGGGGCTTGACAAGTTCGCCATGGCGCAGGAGAGTGCCGGCACGCTCATATCCAGGATAAAGGACATGGTCGGCGAGAAGGAGAAGGACCTGGCGAACTTCGACGCAAAGGGGACAAGGGAGCAGTACGAGTCCCTCCTCAAGGAGGCGGAGGCCCTGGGCAGGGGCATCGAAAAACTGGGCGACGAGCTGAAGGCCTCGGAGAAGGACAAGGCGGAGACCGAGAGAGACCTGAACGGGGCGAAGGGCCTCCTAGACAGGAAAACGAACCTCGTCCGCGAGGTGGCGGTGCTGAAGAGCAGGATCGGGGAGATAAGCGGGGAGATAGACGAGATGCGAAAGAGCGGAGCCAGAAACAAGGCGGAGGTCCAGGAGGCGCTCGACGAGGCCAAGGTCCAATTCGACGCGCTGAAGAAGGCCGAAGAAGAGGCGGACAGGAAGAAAGACGCCGCGGTCAAGGACCTCGCGCGGCTGGAAGCCGAGATAAAGAGTGCCGCAAAGGAGGTGGAAGAGAGGGACAGGCTACAGAAAGATTATCGAAGCAGGGACAAGAAAGCGATTGAGGAAGCGGCGAAGTCCGGTGCGGAAAGGCTGAAACTGGTTCGGGGCGAGGCCGAGGCCAATTCCGCCGCGAGGAAAGAGAACGAGAAGTGGCTGAAGGAGCTGGAGAACCACCTGAGCAAGTGCCCTGTGTGCGAGAGGGACCTGGACAAGGGCATCAGGGACAGGATACTGGAAGAGAGGAGGAGCGCCTCGAAGAGGCTGGAGAAGGAGATCGTGCGCCAGCGGGGCGAGGCCGAGGCCCTGGAAAAGGCGGTGGAGAAAAGCCAGGCTGAGCTTCAGAAGATAGGGAGCATTGAGGACAGGCTCGCGCAGTACAAGTGGATCGATGAGAGGCTCGCGGAAGCGAAAGGCAAGTCCGTCAGGCTGCACGAAGAGAATTCCGCGCTCTTCAAAAGTAAGGACGGCGCGAGCGCGGCCGTCTCGAAGGCGAGCGAGGGCATGATGAAGCTGAGACTGGAGAAGGAGACCGCCGAGAGGATGGAGAGGCGCATGCTAGACGGCAAGAATGCATCGGCGGCTCTTTCCGAGAAGGAGAAGGAGGCGGGAAAGATTGACGTGACGCAGGATAAGATAGACAAGCTGCAGGGCCTGTTCATCGCGTTGAGTTCCAGGACGGATGTGCTCCGCACGAAGCGCGATTCCGACGCGAAGAACGAGAAGGAGAAGGTCGCGCAGGCGCAGGAGAAGAAGAAGGAGGTCGAGCGGCTGGAGCGCATGCAGCATGACGTGGCAAGGAAGAGGAACGCGGTGGAGAACATCACGAAGTTCAGGAACGCCCTTGAGGAGACGCAGACCGCGCTGAGGGGCAGGCTCATAGGCTCGATAAACGACATAATGCAGGAGATATGGCCGGAGCTCTACCCCTACGGGGACTACCAGGGCATAATGCTGGAACCCACCTCGGACGACTACGTCCTGAAGGTCAGGACCGGAGGCAATTCGTCACAGAGATGGGAGGATGTTAGCACCGTCGCCAGCGGCGGGGAGAAGAGCATCGCGTGCCTGACGATGCGCGTCGCGTTCGCGCTCGTTCTGGTGCCCAACCTGAAGTGGATAATACTAGATGAGCCCACGCACAACATAGACCAGCAGGGCCTGGCCAGGTTCATCAGGGCGATCAGCGAGGTCATGCCGAGGATCGTGGACCAGGTCTTCATAATAACGCACGACGAGGCGCTGAAGCAGGTCTCGAACGCCAGGGTGTACACGCTTGCCAGGGACAAGGAGTCTGACGGCGAGACTGTCGTCGAGATGTCATAGCCTTCTTTTAAGGGACTAGACTGCTGCGCGGTCCTCAGAGCATTCCCAGGCCGAGGCTTTCGTCTTCCGTCTTCTTTCCCATGACAGACTCACCGCCCACTCCGGTGAAGATGGCTATTATCTCTATCTTGCCGGTGTAGTCCGGATCGAGCCTCGCTCCCCACGTAACGTTCGCATTCGGCGAGAGGTTCTCCGTCAGCTTGGTTCCTATCTGGTTCGCCTCCCCGAGCGTGAGGTCGGGCCCCCCTATTATGTGCATCAGCACGCCCGTCGCCTTCGAGTAGTCGACGTCGAGCAGCTTGTTCTTCAGCGTGGAGGCCACCGCGTCGGCCACCTTGTTGGAGCCCTGCGCCATGCCGACGCTTATCATCGCCAGACCGCCGCCGGACATTATCGCCCTCACGTCCGCGAAGTCGATGTTTATCAGGCTCGGCTGGGTTATGGTCTCGGTTATTCCCCTGACCGCCTTCGCCGTTATCTCGTCGGCCATCATGAACGTCTTCTCTATCTGCATGTTCGGGAAGAGAGTGACCAGCCTCTGGTTGTCTATCACCACCAGGGTGTCGACGCACTGCCTCAGCTTGTCTATGCCCTTCTTCGCCGTCTCGAGCCTGACCCGCTCGAGCGAGAAGGGCAGCGTGACTATCCCTACCACTATCGCGCCGCTCTCCTTTGCGATGCGCGCGACCACCGGCATTGCCCCGGTGCCTGTGCCACCTCCCATTCCCGCGGTCATGAACACCAGGTTGCAGTCCTTCGTCAGGAGCTCGATGTCCCTTCTCGACATCTCCGCGCTCTTCTCCCCCATCTCGGGGAATCCCCCTGCGCCAAGGCCGTGGGTGAGCTGCCCGCCGAGCATGAGCTTCGTTATCGAGCTGCTGAGCATGCCGAGGTGCTTGAGGTCGGTGTTGAACGCGAAGAGGCTCGCGCCCTTTATGTCGAGGGTGCTCAGCCTCTGCACGGTGTTGTTCCCCGCGCCGCCGACGCCCACCACGGCTATCTTCGGCTTGAAGAACTCGAAATCTCCTTGAACGGGACTCTGTTTTGCCTGGTCGTACTGGTCGAACATGTAACCACGCATATCTGTGGAAAGCAAGGCTAAAATACTTTGTTATGGCTGCGCATACCACAGATAGCATTAAGATATTTCTTTCTGAATCGTAATACGTGCTGAACACAAAGATCGCGGAGCTCTTCGAGGAGATAGCCGACATGCTCGAACTCGAGGGCGAGGCGAGGAAGTTCGAGACCCTGGCGTATCGGAAGGCGGCGGTCACGATAGGCACGCTGCAGGAGGACATCGGGGACGTCTACAAGAAGCAGGGCGTCGGGGGGCTCATGGGCCTGCCCGGGATCGGAAAGACGATCGCGGACAGGATAAGGGAGTACGTGGAGACCGGAAGGATGTCGAAATACGACGAGCTCAAGAAGAAGTACCCCGTGGACTTCGCGGGCCTTACCAAGATACAGGGCGTGGGCTCGAAGAAGGCGTTCAGGCTCTACGCGAAACTGGGAATAAAGAACGTCGGCGACCTCAAGAAGGCCCTTGAGGGGCACAAGATAAGGGACCTCGAGGGGTTCGGCGAGCGCAGCGAGGAGGAGATCGGGAAGGGAATCGCAATGCTCGAGGCAAACAGGGGCCGGATGCTTCTTGGCGTGGCCCTGCCCGAGGCAGAGGCCATAAGGCAGGAGCTACTGGACTCGGGACTCGTCGACAGCGTCATGATCTGCGGCTCGACGAGAAGGATGAAGGAGACCGTGGGAGACCTCGACATCCTCATCGCCTCGGGAAAGGGCGACAGGGTGATGGATTTCGTGGCCGGGATGCCCGAGGTGGAGAGGACGGTGCTCAGGGGCCCCACCAAGGTCACGGTCTGGCTCAAGATAGGGCTGAGCTGCGACTTCCGCCTCGTGAAGGCGGAGAGCTTCGGCGCGGCTGTGCAGTACTTCACTGGCAACAAGAACCACAACGTCAAGCTCCGGGAGATTGCGATAAGGCAGGGCTACAAGCTCAGCGAGTACGGGCTCTTCGACAGGAGGAACAGGAACGTCGCGAAGGGGTACGACGAGGCGAAGATATACGGGAAGCTCGACCTTGACTGCATGGAGCCCGAGATGAGGGAGGACAGGGGCGAGCTCGACCTCGCGAAGCGGCACAGGCTGCCCAGGCTGGTCCAGCTGGAGGACATCGCCGGGGACCTGCACGTCCACAGCAACCACAGCGACGGCGCCAACACACTCGAGGAGATGGCCGACGAGGCGATCAGGCTCAAGATGCAGTACTTGGGGTTCACGGACCACTCAAAGAGTGAGTACGTCGCGGGAGGGATGCGCGACGGGGAGTTCGAAAAGTACTTTGCGGAGATAGACAGGCTGAACGGCAGGCTTGGAGGCAGGCTCAGGCTGCTTAAAAGCGGCGAGGTGGACATACTTAAGGACGGCGCTCTGGACCTGAAGGACAAGACGCTGGACCAGATGGACTATGTCTTGGCCAGCGTGCACACGAACCTGAACATGACAAAGGAGGACATGACGAAGCGGCTCGTCAAGGCGCTCGGCAGCGGAAGGATAGACATTCTCGGTCACCCGACTGACAGGATCATAAACCAGAGGGAGCCGATACCCCTGGACCTCGACAAAGTCTTCGCTGCGGCAGAGAAGGCAGGAGCCGTCATGGAGGTAAACTCCTTCTTCAGCAGGCTGGACCTGAACGACGAGAACATAATCAAGGCCAAGGGCTACGGGCTGAGGTTCTGCATAAACACCGACGCGCACAGGACTTCGCACCTGCAGCTGTTGCGCTACGGGATCGGAATGGCGAAGAGGGGCTGGCTCACGAAAGAGGACGTGATAAACACGTTGAAGCCGAAGGACCTGATGAGGCTGTTCAAAAAATAGAAATGTTAGTCTGCTAAGTCTCTAAGAAGAACGTCATACTGGCTGCGGTTTGTTATGAGCGAATCCGAAGTGACTTCACGGCCAAGTCTATCGGGGCTCCTGAGGACAAGCTCGTATCCATTGCTGTTCGTCCTAAGTGACCCGTATATGAGTTTTCCTTTGCAGTGAAGCTCCCTGTAACGTATCTCCCCGGCCACTTTGATATTTCTTGCCGTCACCCTCCACGAGTCGATACGCTCAGCCGTGATGTTCCCTTTAACATCAAGGGAGTAAATCTCGATCCCCTCTTCTACTTTCAGATTTCCGTTAAGAACTGTCAGATTGTGCCAGCGCTGGCCAGGACACGACGGACTATCCAAGCAAATTATGCGATTGAAGTGTTGATCTCCTTGAAGTATCGTGTCTACAGTCAGGATCAGATCTTTGAGTTTCTCGTTACGTTTCGACTCTGTCAAATCTCTGTGCGCCCCGCTGCAGCTGCACTTTGTTGTCGCGGTTTTCATGCTAATCTCCCCAGAATCCCAGATAGGATCGCGCCTTCGGGTATATAAAAATTCGCTTTGAAAAATTGGCTTTGCGTATGCAAGCGCCGGCGCCGGTTTCGGAGCTAACTAGACTCTTATTTCGCCGACAAAGTCTTTCAGCATCATCTTCTTGATGGTTTTCGCGTCGCGCCCGAAATTGCCCATCACCCACATTAGCTTGACTATTGCCGCCTCGCTTGTCATGTCGTTACACGGGATGGCGCCGACCTTCATCGCCTTCTGGCCGACTTCATAGAGCGTCATATCCACTTCGCCGAATGCGTTCTGCGTTGCAATGAATACAGGTATGCCTTTCTTAGTGAGCATTCCTATCTTCTCAATCAGGGAATTCTCCATGAAAGGAATGTTGCCTGGTCCGTATGCTTCGATAATGATGCATTTGAACCCAGTTAGCAAATCAAACATAGCAGGGTTAAGTCCCGGATAAAGTTTCATCATGAGAACATCCGCACTGTCGATTTTTGGCATGACGTTAAGTTTTCCTTTGGGTTTTGGGGCATCGCGCCCGTTGTCGAAGGCGATTCTTATTGTCCCGTTGTGCTCCAGTTTGCCTATGAGCTCGCCCGCGAGATGGTCCAGTAGGTTGAACTCCCGGTAGTTGATGCTCGAGAAGACGTCGAGCTTCTCGTTCGTTATTTTTGTCGCCTCGTTGGTGATTTTTCGCGCCTTGCAGCCCTTGATTATCTTCCCGTGGAAGACTATGCACACCTCGCGTATGTTTGAGCATGCGACGACGACGGAATCGATGAGATTCTGCTTCGCGTCGCTCCCTTCTCCGATGGCTTTTACGCTCCCCGTCAGTACGACGGGCTTGTTCAGGTTCTGGAGCATGAACGAAAGCGCTGAGGCGGTGTACTGCATCGTGTCCGTTCCGTGGGTAATCACGAATCCGTCGTACTTGTCGTACTGCTTCCCGATTTCCTCTGCTATCTCGGACCAGTGGTGCGGCTGCATGTTGGTGCTGTCCAAGTTAAAGAGCATTTCCCCTTCGATATCGGCCATATGCCGCACTTCGGGAAAGAAGGAAATCAGTTCTTCGGTCGTGTATGCGGGCCTTAACCCCTCCTTTGTCTCTACTGCCGCTATTGTCCCGCCGGTTCCGATCACAAGGATTTTTTTCATACTTTCCACGTTCCCTTCTGAGTTCAGTACCAGCCCCTTACTTTCATCGCCGCGGCGACCCTGCTTACCGCCACGATGTAGGCGGCCATTCTGGGGCTTATCTTTTTGCCTTTTCCTGCATACTCCTTCTGCGTGTCCGTGACGCTCTTGAAAGACCTAGTCATTATCCTGTCGAGCTTCGCGTAGACGTCGTCCCTGTCCCAGTAGTATCCTCCTATGTTCTGCACCCACTCGAAGTAAGAGACCACCACCCCTCCGGAGTTCACCATGAAGTCCGGGAGGTCGAGTATGCCCCTCTCGAATAGTATGGCGTCCGCATCCGGCGTAACCGGGCCGTTGGCGAGCTCGAGGACGAGCTTGGCCTTTATGGCGTCGGCGTTCTTCGCGGTTATCTGGTTCTCCAGCGCCGCGGGTATCAGCACGTCCACGCCGAGCTCGAGCAGCTTCTCGTTCGTTATCTTCTGGGCGCCGGCGCCCGCGTAGCCCTGCACTGAGCCTGTCTTGAGCTTGGCTTCCGAGAGCTTCTTCGAGTCCAGTCCGCCCTCTGAGTAGATCCCTCCCTTTGAGTCGCTTACCGCTACGACCTTCGCGCCAAGCTGCTGGCTCAGCTCCAGCGCGAACATTCCCGCGTTTCCGAATCCCTGGATCGCGATCTTCATCTTCTTTATGTCCATCTTCATTACTTTCGCGGCCTCCCTGAGGACGAACATTCCGCCCTTTGCGGTGGCGTCGCCCCTGCCCTCGGACCCGCCGACCTCCAGCGGCTTGCCGGTTATCAGGCCGAACTCGTTGTGGCCGACCATCTTGCTGTACTCGTCCATCATCCACGCCATTATCTGGGGAGTCGTGTAGACGTCCGGGGCGGGTATGTCTCTGTCGGGGCCTATGAACCTGCCCAGCGCCCTTATGTATCCCCTCGATATGTTCTCGATCTCGGCGTCGTTCATCGCCTTCGGGTCGCAGATTATGCCCCCCTTTGACCCGCCGAAGGGTATGTTCGCGAGCGCGGTCTTCCAGGTCATCCACGCGCCTAGGGCCTTGACGGTGTCGAGGCTCTCCTGGGGATGGTACCTTATTCCTCCCTTGCAGGGTCCCCTCGCGTCGTTGTACTGCACCCTGAACCCGGTAAATACCTTTGTCGACCCGTCGCGCATCTTCGTCGGTATGTTGACCGTGAGCGTCCTCATCGGCTCTCTCAGTATCGCGTGCGCCTCCTTGTCCAGGCCCATTATCTCGGCGGCCGCATCGAGCTGCTCCTGTGATATCTTAAAGGGATTCAATTCTTCCGGCATGTCACCAACTGGTTTTCAGATATGTATCACGGCAAAGATTAAAAATCAGGTCAGGTTGGAATTTACGAGGCTGTCGCACAGGGCGTCTATCTCCCTGTCTATCTCCTCCCTCGTCCCGCCGCCGAGTATCTTCTCGATTATGCCCTCGTTGAGCCTTGACTTGAGTATGTGGCTCTTGACGGAGTCCATGCTGCGGGAGCACCTGTTGTTCAGGTACTTGCTGATCGCGACCTGGACGACGCCGAGCTTGGCGGCGACCTCCCCCTGCCTGTAGTCGTACTTCCTGCACATTATCTCGGCCACGGAGGCCCTTATTGCGGGGAGTATGACTTTCGTTATCCGCTTGCACTCCATAAGAAGTAGTTTGGCAAAAAAGGTATTTATAGGTAGGCGCCGCGGGATGCTTCACAGGATGCCGAGCGCGTCCTTGAGCTTTCCGACAATCCCCTTCCTCTGGGAGCTCAGGCTCGCGAGCTTCTCCTCGTCCTCGCTGCGCTCCTCTTCCACCTCCTGCCTCCTTGCGGGCGCTTTCTTTGCCTTTGGCGCGCCGGCGCCCGCGGCCTCGCCCTCCTCCTCTTCCTCTTCCACTTCCCGGCGCTTCCCGAGGGAGGGCATCTTTATGCTCGCCCTTATCTTCTGCGAGACGCCCTGGGAGCCCGCGGCCTCGCCCAGTATGTCGCCCAGCGCGTCGGAGCGCACGTCCCTTATGATTATGACGTTGGCGCCGTTGTCCTTCGCGAGCCTCGCGTCGTCGGCCGAACCGCAGACCGCCGCCTCTATCTCGTCCTGCTTGTTGAGAATCATCCCCGCCCCGATCGGGTCCTTCGCGACAACGACGACCAAGTCGTAAGACCCGGCGCCCAGCGCGTCCTGCGCCGCGCGGGCGATGGCCTCGTTGGTCATGGCCGACTCCTTGGCGACGACGCCGTTGCTCTGCTGGATTATGTCAATGATCTTGTCCACGCTGCCCGAAACGTTGCTCAGGACGAGAAGCTTCATCCATTCACCAATATCGAGGAATAAATGCAGAGAAGATATAAGATATTAAGCTTTCTCAGTCATAGTAGTAGGGCGAATCAAGACTTTGCGAATGGTGTTCTAATGAGAGGAAAAGAAGTATCAGTGACCTGCGACTCCTGCGGGAGGAAAGTCCCCAGGAACAAGGCCGTGGCGTACGAGAGGCCGATAACCTTCTCGACGGACCTTCACACGGGCAGCGACATACGGTTCAGGGAGATGAGGAAGCAGTACTACTGCATAAGCTGCGCAAAGCACAGGGGCATATTCAAGAAGCTGAAGGAGATAGCCGAGAGAAATAGGAATAGGGCGGCCTATTAGCGGTGTTGTTTTGCTTGTCAATCCCGATGACTTGCTGATATTCAAGTTGAGGGAGAAGGCAAAACCGCTGCCTGGGGCGGCCACGCCGCCTGCCGCCGCTCAGGCCACGCGTCCTCCGGAAACGATTCTGGAGCGAGCCGGCACCGCGGCCGGGCCCGAGACGGCGAATCGGGAAGCCACGAAGGCAAAAGAGCCGGCGGTGAAGGAGGTCGCGCCCGAGACGCAGTATGGCGGCGCCACGGAAGGCAAGGAATCCGCGCAGTTCCCTGCGACAGCCGGACCGGAGGCGGGGAAGGAAGAGGGGATAAACTTCTTCTCTTACGTCGCAGGCGCGCTTTTCATCGCAAGCGCCATCGTCTTCGGGTACCTCGTCTACCCACAATCGCTTTTCATGATAGGCTACGCTTCGAAGATAGGGCTGTTTGCGTTCCTGGCGTCGGTCAACTACGCCTACGGGATTTCCATTATAAACGTCGCCCTCGTGCTGCTGAGCGCGGTGTCAGGGGTGCTGATGTTCGCAAGGCCGGAGAAGGCGCACAGGTTCAGCGGCGTCGTCAGCTCGCTAGTCATACTTGTTGTGACGTTCGAATACCTGAACAGCAACTCAGGATACCTTTTTGTTGCCGTGATAATCGCCGCCTTCTTCGAGATAGGGATACTCACTTACGTGAGCATGGCCCTTTCAAGCCGGGCCGCCGAGAGCGAGGAGCGCAGGGCGGAGGAGATGCTGTGGCCGAGAGTCGAGACGTTCTGATCACATGGGCGAACGTCCACTCGCGATAGCCGTCTCCGCGCTGATCAGGGACAACAGGATACTTCTGATAAGGAGAATCAGGGGCAGCTATGCGGGGCTGATGGGAATGCCCGGGGGCAAGATAGAGCAGGGCGAGCACGCCTCTGAGGCCGCGGTGAGGGAGGTCTTCGAGGAGGCGGGGATTGAATCCGAGGTCAAGAGGTTCATGGGGGTGGTCTCAGAGCACGAGGTGGAAAACGGTAAGGTGATCGGCCATTACCTGCTGTTCCTCTTCGAGCTGGACCCGAAGGGCATCCGGATAACGGAGGGCTCTGAAGGCAAACTTGAATGGATGGCCCTGGAAGACCTGGGAAAGATGAAGGACAGGATCATACCCAGCGATTTCGAGATGATAGGCAAGCTCGTAGGAAAGGGAGCGGGCTACTACGAGTGCGTAATCGAGAAGTCGGACGGCTCCTACCACCTAAGTAAGTTTAAGCGGATGCGGTAGCGGTCACTTGAACCTTATCGAGTCGAGGTTCATCGGCGCCCTCGCCTCAAGGTGGAACTTCATGGCCATCGACCTCGCGAGGTCCTCGCACTTCTGCTCCTCCCCGTGCATGGTGAAGACCTTCTTCGGCGTCGGCCTGAGGCTCTGCGCGAAGTTCATGAGCTCCCTCCTGTCGCTGTGCCCCGAGAAGCCCTCCGCGGTCCTGATCTGCATGTTTATGTTCAGGGGCTCCATCTTGCCGTTCTCGCCCTGGCAGCGCTATCTGCTTGAAGCCGTTCTGTATCTTCCTGCCGAGGGAGTTTATGCTGTTGTAGCCTACGAAGATCAGCGCGTTCCTCGGGTCCTCGGCCATGGCCTTGAAGTACTCCAGCGACGTGCCGCCGTTGAGCATTCCGCCGCTCGCGAGTATGATCGACGGGCCCCTGCTCACTATCTCCTCGCGCTCGCCCTTCGCGACCTGGAATATCTCGCTCTCGAACGGCGAGTTGTTGCTCAGTATGCGGTGCTGGAGGCTGGCCTTGAGGTACTCGGGATACGCCGTGTGGATGGCGCTCGCCTCGAGTATCATGCCGTCCAGGTAGACGGGCACGTCTAGCTTGTACCTCGGGTTGTTCGTGAGGTAGCTCTCGAGCACGAGCATTATCTCCTGGCTCCTGCCGACGGAGAAGACCGGTATGAGCACCTTGCCCTGGTTCTCTATGGTGTTCTTTATCATGTCCATGAGCTGCGTCTCGGCGTACTGCCTGTTCATCGTCACGTCCCTGGAGCCGCCGTAGGTGCTCTCTATGAAGAGGGCGTCTACGCGCGGGTACTTCGTGTCGGCCTGGTCCAGCAGCCTCGTGAAGCCGTACTTCAGGTCGCCGCTGTGCACTATGTTGTACATCCCCTCCCCTATGTGGAGGTGCACAACGGAGCTGCCGAGTATGTGGCCGGCGTTGTGGTATGTCAGCTTGACCTCGTCCGTGACGTTGGTGACCTCGCCGTAGTCCCTCGTTATCATGTGCGTGAGCATCTTCTTTATGTCCTTCTCCTCGTAGATCGGTGTGCCGCCGCCCCTCTGCACGAGCTTTATGTAGTCGAAGAGCAGCAGGGCCGCGAGGTCCCTGGTCGGGGGCGTGCAGTACACCGGCCCCTCGTACCCGAACTTGAACAGGTACGGGATGAACCCCATGTGGTCCATGTGCGCGTGCGTGAGTATCACGGCGTCGAGGTCGTTTATCGTTATGTTCGCGCTGTCGAGGTACGGGAACGCCTTGTTCTCGTCCGACGTGACCGCCTCCAGCCCCTTTATCGAGGGCTCCGGGCTCACGCCGCAGTCTATGATTATCTTCGAGTGGTTCGTCTCTATGAGCAGGCTGCTCCTCCCGACCTCCTTGAACCCGCCGAGCGCGGTCGCCTTTATCCACTCGCTCTTCTGTATCGGCTGGTTTATCTTCTTGCCTATCGTCGTCAGGAACCTCTTCCTGAAATCGCTCTCCTTTATGAGCAGCTGCCTGACGCCCTTTATGACGTCGCTGTTCATCGTCGGTATCCTGAGCACCCTCGGGACCCAGCCGGTCTCCATGACTATCTTTATCAGCGTCGACCCTCCCTTGCCTATGACCAGGCCGGGCTTCATCGCCTCTATCTGGACCTCGTTGAACTCGGGCACGAACCTTATCGTCTCGTCGGAGATGCCCGCCTCCTGCGGGCACTATGCTCAGTATCTTCGCCTTGGTCTCCTCCGGGTCCTTCAGGCTCGACGCGTCGCTCCTGACTATCAGCTTCTTCTTTATGGCCGCGGAGACGCTCCTTATGACCTGCTCGTTCCCGTATATCGCCGCCACGTTCTTCGCGTAGACCGCGACGTCGGGCCCCTCGAACTCCACCTTGACCAGGCCCGCCTCCTTGGGCAGGATCTCCTTCACTATGTCCAGCAAGTTCCTTGCTTCCTGCTTCGCCTCCTCCACTTCATCCACTCAAAAACAGTATCATTGATGCTGCTGCTGAAAAACAAAAGTCAAAACGGCCCTTGGGTCGCTACTTCAGGAGCTTGTCTATGTCCTCCTTTGCGTACTCCTTGAATCCCTTCTTCGTTATCGCTACGAGCTTGATGCCGTCCCCGGTCGCGGAGTCCCGCTTCATCGCCATCTGCAGGGCCTTGGCCGCGTGCTTCACCCCGTCCTGGGTGCTGAACCCGGCGCTGTACACGCTGTCCAGGTAGCCGAGCGCGGTCGGCGATCCGCTTCCCGTGGAGATCAGCTTCGTCTCCTTTATCGACCCGCCGAACGGGTCTATGCTGTACACCTCGGGAGTTCCCTTGTTGAGGCCTCCGATTATCAGCTGAACGTAATAGGGCGCGAACTTGTTCTCCTGCAGCAGCAGGGAGAGGAGGGACGACGCCGAAGACGGCGACAGCGGCTTCCCCTCGTTCATCTTGTAGAACTCGTTCTGGACCTTCAGGAACTTCACCAGGTATTCGGCGTCACCGACGCCCCCCGCGATGGTCATGCCGAGACCGTCGTCTATCTTGTAGACCTTTATCGCCTCTGAGCTAGCTATGAACGTGTCCATGGTCGCCCTGCTGTCCGCGCCCATGACCACGCCGTCGCTGCACACGATCGCTATGGTCGTCGTTCCCTTCTTTATCGCTTCTGAAATCTCATTCTTGTCCATGACTTCACCAAATAACAGGCCTAACCGAACGGCAGACTTAAAGGTAATTGGCTGAAAAAAAGTTATCCTATTATTAGACTACCATTACCTATAAAATACTTGCTATTCTCTTCGGAGGGCTCCGCGTACGCGAACGTCCGGTACGCCTTTGTTATCTTCACCTTGTACATCTTGCCTATCCTCGTCTTCGCGTTCTTCACGAAGACGACGGTGTCGTTCACCATCCCAATCCCCTCCCCTCGCATGTTCTTCGCCTTTATGTTAAGGTCGTATATCTCGCCCTCTAGTATTCCGTGCTCCATTCCACACACCCCTGCCCGCATCCCAAACGAGCCCTGTGAACAAAGGAGCAATATAATTATTTAAACGTTGTGTGCAGTTTCTTGTATGCCGACGCCGGAATCGCGGGGGGCCTTACCCGTAGGTCCTGAAGGTGATGTTCCACACGCCGACGTTGGAATAGGCGCTGGCGTTGTCCGGCCGCGAGTACATTATGACCTGGTTCAGGCCCGGGCTCGCGGTGAGGTTGAGCGTGTAGTTGGCGAAGGACGTCGTCAGGTTGAGCGTGTACGGCTGCTGGTTGTCGAAATACACCTCCAGCCTCTTGGGCCCGTCCGGGGACAGGGCCCGCATGCTCATTCCTATCCTGCTGTAGCGCGGGGAGTATATGTTTATGTAGACGGGGTCGGCCGCGAACCACGTGCCGTCCACGGTCGAGTTGCAGAGAGGCGACGAGCCGCAGAGTATCCAGCCCGGCTGCCACAGGCTGTAAGCGCTTCCCAGGAGCACCGGGGTGTAGGCGACGGCGCTCTTCCCGGCGGACGCGGATATGGCGTTGGCGGCGGAGAAGACAATGGTGGTGCTGTTGTCGTTGTAGACCGGCTGACCGAAGACGCTCACGAGGTAGCTCGTGATGAGCTCGAGCTGCGTCTGGTTGTATGCCTGCCGGACGACCGAGACGAACCCCACGTTGTACGCCCCCATGAGCAGCAGCGTTGCGTTCGTGTAGTTCTCGACTATCGGGGACGCGTAGATGAGGCCCTGCCCGGATTCGAGGTAGCTTGCCGAATCAGCCAGGGGCATGTCCGCGAGAGAGAATATCTGCGAAGCGTTGTACCGCGTGGTGTACCCGCCGACCAGCGGCTTGCGGAACGCGGTCTGGTAGTACATGGCCATGCCCGGATACAGCTCCGGCGCCACGCTGGAGTAGTTCGACAGCGCGGGCAGCACCATCACCGAGAAATTGGCGTTTATCCCGCCCAGCTCGACGTAGGCCCTGGGTATCTGCGCGTTGGTGTAGCTGCCGTTGAGCGCGCCCTGGCTGAGCGGCCACGGGTTGTACTCAAGCACAAGCAGGAGGACGAAGGCGGAGAATGCCAGCGTCTTTGCGTTCTTCGCGAGCGGCCTCCCCTGGCCGGAGAGCGCGTGCTCCACCTTGGCGAAGCCGAACGCCGCCAGGAGCGCGAGGAAGAGCTCGACCGCTATGTCGAACCTCCCAGGCTCCCTGAGCACGTTGAAGAGCGGTATCTGGTGGTACAGCAGGTAGATGCCAGGCAGGGCCGTTACCGTGCCGCCCACCTGCAGGTACGGGCCTATGGACAGCAGCGCGAGGAACGCAAGGGGCACGACGATTATCCCGGTGTGCTTTAACTTCTCCTTGAAAGAGTAGAACAGCCCTATCAGCGCCAGGGCCAGCACTGTGTAGCCAGCGTAGACCGTGCGTTCCGCCTGGGCTGGGGCGTTGATGCTCGCCGCGGCTCCGGAGGCGAAGCCCAGAAGCCCGTTCATTTGGCTCGGGATGAAGAAGGAGAGCAGGTCAGGGCTGTAGAGCTCGTTGTACGAGACGCCCGCCTGGGAGTTGACGGCGCTGAGCGTCGCCTGGTTGACGGATCCGGCTATGGCGAGTATCGCCGGGGAGCCAAGCACCAGCGCCACCGCCACCATCTCGGCGAAGAGCATGGCGAACCTCCTGTTGAGGAGCAGGCCCCTGCTGCCCTTCCTGAGCAGCATGTAGGCGATGATCAGGAACGCGATGACCATCGTCATCAGCGCCTGCTCTATGTCGCCCATGAACGCGAGCAGCACGAAGGACACGCCGGCCAGGATTGCGTCGCTGTGCCTCCCGTCCTCGAACATCTTGATGAATAGGAGCAGGAAGAGCGGGATGAACCCTATGTTTATGTACTGCAGGTGGCCGAAGGACTGCACTATGTGGATCGGGCTGAACGCGAAGATGAATCCCGCAAGGAAGGACGCGGCCCTGTTCTTGGTCAGGTGGAATGCCAGGAGGTACGCGAAGAACCCGGCCAGGACGAAGCCGATGAAGAATATGACGTTGAGGGAGAACGCGACGCCAACCCCCTGGAAGAGCGCGCTGACGATGCCCGCGACGGGCGCGAAGGTCTGCGTGGAGAGGTTCGCGCCGACCGGGTAGAAGATGAGGTGCGTGATGTACGGGGACGCGTGGAGCGTGAAGAGCGAGTAGGGGACCCACCACAGCTCCCAAAGGCCCTGGAAGACGTCCCCCCCGCTTCCGGGGACCGTCGCGGTTATGTTCGCCAGCAGCGGCCAGAAGAAGGCCATCGAGATGAGCAGGTAGGCGACCGAGACAAGGGCGTACTCCTTAAGCCGCTTCCTGTCGATGCCGACGCCCTTCATGAAAACACGGAGATAAATGGCAAAACAGATTAATAAGCTTTTTAGATAAACTTCTCAGTATGGCCGAGGCAAAGGAGACGCTGGGGAGGAGGGGCGCGAGGACGTTCTCGGTCCTGACGGTCGGCAGGATAGCGAGCCTGCTCCTCGGGATCGCATCGATCATAGTCATAGCGAGGCTGCTCGGGCCGAGCGAGCTCGGCGTGTACACCCTCGCGTTCGCGTTCTACACCCTCCTGTGGTCCGCCAGCAACTTCGGGTTCGGCGTGTACCTCACCAAGCACCTCGCGGAGCACCTAGACAAGAAGGACGATGCCAGGTTCTCGAGCGCGCTGAACGTCGGCTACGTCTCGGTGGTCGTCCTGGGCGTAGCGCTCACGCTGATAGGGGTGTGCGCCAGCGGCTACGCCGCCGCGCTCTTCCACAACCCGGGCGCCCCCGCCTCCCTCTTCGTGCTCGCGGCGGCGGCGATCTTCTTCTCGATGCTGTACGGCACCTCGGACTACGCGCTCATAGGCCTGGGCAGGAACTCCGCCGCGATCGCCATGGAGATAGGCGAGAACGCGGTGCTTCTGGTGGCCAGCGTGGTGCTCATACAGATGGGGTTCGGCGCCGCCGGCGCGATAGCGGGGCTGCTGATAAGCTACGTCGCGGCCGGGCTCGCGGGCACATACGCCGTCTTCAGGATCGCGTCGAAGGAACTGCGCTTCTCGTTCAGGCTCCCGAAGAAGAAGGAGTTCGCGGACGCGTTCAGGTTCTCCATCCCGGTCGCGGCGAGCAACGTTATGGGAACCAGCGGCGCCCTGCTGGGCTTCGCGCCGCTGCTGCTGGGCGTTTTCGTCTCCACCGCGGCCCTCGGGAACTACCAGATAGCGAGCAAGGCGGGCGCGGCGATCGCCCTCTTCTGCGCCACGGCCGCGAACGCCATCCTGCCCACCCTCTCCATAGCCATGGCCAGGGAGCGCGAGAGTGGAAAGGGAGGCAAGGTCGAGAGCGTCTACAACAAGGCGATGCTCTATTCCATGATGGCCACCGTTCCGATGATCGCGTACATGGGCGTCTTCGCGCAGCCGCTGGTCTACGTCTTCTTCTCGCGGAGCTTCACCAGCGCGCCGCTTTACCTGGCGCTGATGGCGCTCGGGACGATAATAGGCCTCTTCGGCATGTACGCCACCGCCCTCTTCACGGCGGTCGGCAAGACGTCCAGGCTCCTGTACTACGGCGCGATCGCGATGGTTGTGCAGGTCGCCGCCCTTCTCGTGCTGACGCCGCTCGCGGGAGTCACCGGGAACATCGTGGCGGTGTTCTTCATCGGCAGCATAGCGACCGACCTCCTGCTGGTCAGGGGCGCGAGGACCTCCCTGGGGGTGAGGACGCACTACGGCAAGCTCGCGAGGATGTTCGCCTGCAACGCAGCCATGGCTGCGGTCCTGGCTCTGGGCCTGCTGGCCAACAGCCCCGTTCTCGAGCTCGCCTACGGCCTGGTCGCGATCGCGGTCCTGTACCCGCCGCTGCTCGCCGTCTCGGGGGCGGTGGACAAGGAGGACGTCAAGCTGCTCGCGATGTCTATGAAGGAGCTGCCGGCGCTGAACTCCGTCGCGAGGCCGGCGATAGGCTACCTTAAGGTTTTCGTACGCAACACTGAATGAGATGTTTGGATGGTCCGCGAAGATAGCCAAGACGCCCTGGAGAGCACGATCGAACTGGGAGTCCGGAGCGCCAACGTCGCCTCCTTCGTGGCCCTCGCGCAGATCACGGCGGTGGTTATAAACGGGATAACCCTCGTCGCCATAGCGAGGATGTTGATCCCGGAGACCTACGGGGTCTACGCGCTCGCGTACGCGCTGGCTGCGCTCTTCGGGGCCCTGTGCAACATAGGCTTCGGGAACTACCTGAACAAGCACGCCCCCCATTTCCTGGCAAGGAAAGACGACCGCAAGATAAGCGAGATGTTCGGGGACGCTTTCTTCTTCACGCTCGTCATAGGCATAGCCGCCTCCCTGGTCGGCGTGGCCCTCAGCGCGGTAATCTCGGTCTACGTCTTCCACGCGGCCGACTACGCGGGCATCGTCGACTTCGCGATGCTGAGCGTCATAGTCACCGCGCTGCTGAACCTGGTGTACACGGCGCTGATAGGCTTCGGAGACGGAAGGGGCGCCGTCGTGACGTACGTCACCAACAACCTGCTGGCCACCTCAAGCGTGCTGCTCGTCTATCTGGGTTACGGCGCGACGGGGGCCATCGCGGGCATAATCATAGGGCCGCTGGCGGGGACGGCCGTGGGTGTGGCGATCGTGGCGAGGCGCTACGGCCTCAGGCTCGACTGGAGGGGAATGGCGGGAAGAGCGAAAAGGATGTTCCGCTTCTCGCTCCCGATCGCGGGGGGGACCGTGGTCAGCGGACTCGTCAGCAGTTCCTCCGTCCCCCTGCTGGGGCTCTTCGCCCTCCCGGCGATGGTGGCTCCCTTCGGGGTGGCCATCAGGGTGGGCGCGCTCATAAGCATAGAGATGGGCTTCGTGGGGGCCGTGCTGATACAGCTCTTCGCCAACGCTCTCGAAAGGACAAGGAGGCCCGGCGGCCTGAAGGAACTGTACAATTATTCGATCTATTTCGGCGTGCTCATAACCGCCCCGATAGTGATGTACCTGGTGGACTTCCCAGCCGCGCTCGTGTCCACGGTGTTTCCCGCGTACGGCGCCGCCGTCTACTACATACCTGCGATAGGGGCGGGCCTGCTGCTGGGCATAATAGGCAGCTATGGGGTCTCCCTGGCGATAAGCGCCGGGGACGTGAGGAAGACCCTGAAGTATGCGCTGGTCACCTCGGCCGTTCAGTTCGGGTCCATGCTGGTGCTCGTGCCGTTCATTGGCGCATACGGGATCATAATCGGATTCTTCCTTCTCGGAAGCCTCGTGAGCGACTACCTCTACATAAGGTACGCGAGAGACAGCATGCACATCCGCACGGAACTGGGCAGCCTGCTGCGCATCCTTCTGGCCAGCGCGATAGTGGCCGTCATAGTCTTCCCCATAAACCTCATAAACATCAGGCCGCTCTTCCAACTCGCCGCCGGAGTGATTGCGGTCATCATCCTGTATCCGCCGATGCTCGTCAAGACCGGGGCGGTCGGCAGGAAGGAGCTTGCGCTGCTGGACAGGATGAGCAAGAGGGTGCAGACGTTCGGCAGGATCATCGGGGCCGTGACAGCGTACGCGTCCCTGTTCTCCTAGATGATCCCTTTGGCAGACTACGAGGATTTCACCATCATCCTGCCGACGCTCAACGAGGGCAGGACCATAGGACGCATGCTCGATTACATCCTTCGCAACTACAGGCACGCAGGGATAATCGTCTCGGACGAAGGGTCCGACGACGGCACGCGCGAGACCGTGAGGAAGTTCGCGGCCGGGAACAGGAGCATAACGCTCCTCGACCGGTCCCTCGCGGGGTCGGCCAGGGGGCTGACCGCCAGCGTCCTGGACGCGATGGAGCTCAGCAGGACAAGGTTCGTGATCGTCCTCGACGCCGACATGCAGCACCCACCGAGCAAGATACGGGATGTCGCCAGAGAGCTGGAGGGCGGCAGCGCGCTCGTGGTCGCCACAAGGGCCAGGGTAACCGACTGGGACTTGCACAGGAAGGTCATATCCCGGTCGCTCATGTGGGCCGGAAGGTTTCTGCTTTGGGCGGGTGGCAGGGAGACCTGCGGCGACATATTCTCCGGCTTCTTCGGGATTGAGAGAAAGTTGTTCACCGGAGTGCTGGAGAAGAATCACGGCAGGTTCGTGAAGGAGGGTTACAAGGTGCTGTTCGATTTCCTGAAATGCGTTGACAGGGGGACCCTCAGGATATCCGAGGTGCCGTACGTGTTCAGGACGCGCAGGTTCGGATCGTCGAAGGCGGGATTCGCGCAGGGAATGGCGCTGCTGAGGTCGTTCGTCACGTGATGCCGGCAACGGAGATGCAGGAAAGCTCTATTAAATTTCACGTGCACAATCCTAGTGCGTGAGAACATGGAACTCGAGATTGGAAAGGATGCTCCGGGAGAGGTTAACGCTTTCATAGAGATACCGAAGGGCAGCAACATCAAGTACGAGCTCGACGAGGCGTCGGGCCTTATGAAGGTCGACCGGGTCCTGCACACGGCCATGTTTTATCCGTTCAACTACGGCTTCATCGCAGGCACGAAGGGGGAGGACGGGGATCCGCTTGACGTGATGGTAATAAGCAACGCCCCGTTTGCCACCGGAACCTTCGTCACGGTCAGGCCGATAGGCCTCCTTCTGATGAAGGACGAGGAGGGGATTGACACTAAGATAATGGCGGTTCCGAAGGGGAAGGTGGAGGCCGCATTCAAGGATGTGAGCGACATAGGCCAGGTGCCCGAGGCGACGAGGAGCATGATCGCGCACTTCTTCTCCTACTACAAGAGCATTGAGCCGGGCAAGTGGGCTGAGGTCAGCGGCTGGGAGGGGAAGGAAAAGGCGCTGGAGCAGATAAGGGCGGCGGTGGCCCGAGTCGGGAAGTAGTTCTGCTCCTTCGTAGGAAAATCTTGTGATCCGGGCTGAAATTATATAGAGAGCAGCGCCCTCAGATTGCCGCTGAGGGGGGTCGGGATAGAGACTGCCCTCTTGCTCCTTTTTGCTTCCCTGAGAGCGTTAATCAGTTCGTTGTACCTTTCGACCGCAGCGGCCTCGATATCGGGCGTAACCTTGACGTCTTCGTAACCTCCATTGGATTTCGCGGGCCTAGCCCAAGCCTCACTGACGCGCACTCCTGAGAACGGAAAACGGCGGTGAAGTCTTGCACCGACTCTGTTGCCTCCCATAATGAAATAAAGCTCGGATGCGTTCCGGTCGCGCATAATCCACAGATTGGTCCCGTCCCATTTATTCACGGTTGTGTAAGCGCAGCTCCAGCAGACCTGATATCCCGCGCCGACGACTGAAATGAAACCGTTACGGTCCTTCGCCACGATGGGCCTTCTGAATCCGGATTCCTGAAGGCCGACCAACCAAGGCAGTACCTTCTCTTCAATGACCTGTCTTGCCCGCTCAGGTATGCGCGCGTCGAAAGTGAAAGCGTTCCCCTTGAAAGAGATCGTGTCCGAAAATCCACTTACCTTGACTTCTGTGGGGCTTTGCTCTGCGAGGCCGACTTTGACAGTGACCTGCGTGCAATCCTCAGCTGCGAGTTGGTTTCCTTTCTCGTCCCTGTCAAGCACATACTTAATCGTAAGGGGCAACGGCAGTTCATTGCCCCCTTTGTCTTTAGAAACGACCCAATCCTGAATTGAGATGTTTCCCGTGGCGCAGAGCAACGGCTTTTCTTCCATCGCGAAAATATTTCTCATACCAACTTCCTTCTGGCTCCCCTTTAATAAGTATTTCTGTTTAATTGCCCGCGTACATGACCCGGTATGCCGACTAGGAAGGGAAGGGTGACGCGCTACTCCAGGTGGAACTCACCGGGCGGCAGGTGCTGCATGATGTAGTCGATGTTATCGTAGTTGAGTCTCTTCGACAGCTTGGCCGCGGCATCGGACTTCCTGGCCTTTCCGGGCATCAGCCTGATCCCAGATGCCTGCCCTATCTTTGAGTATGTGAGGGCCGGTACGACGTTGAACCTGCCCGAATTTACGAGTATCGCGGGCGGCGGAGATACCGCGCCGAGAGCGGCGTTTACCTTTACATCGTACTTCTGGCCCTCCCCCAGGGTTATCCTGGTCTCCGCGGAGAACGCCCAGAGCTCGAGCCTGACGTTCTTGAACCACTTCCTCTCCCCCGAGATCAGGAAGCTGCCTGTGCCGAGCGAGCCCGCCTGGCTGGACTTGGATATCTGCTCCCTTCCCACGGCGAACACGTCGACGGCGGAGAGGCCGTTCTCCCACGCCTTCGAGAAGCACGCGGCGAACTGGGCCGCCTCCTCCTCGACGTCCTTGCTCGCGGACTTCCCGTCCTTCAGCGCGACGGCGGATGCGCCGAAGATATTGGCGTGGAAGAAGAGGTCTTTCGGGCCCAGGTACCTGGACACGATCTCCTCGTTCTGCTGCGCGCTCCTTCCGCCGATCGCGAGCATGCCGTTGCTCGCGAAGAACCAGTAGAACTTCTCGTACCACTCC
Organism: uncultured archaeon; assembly: GCA_963752955.1. GTDB lineage: Archaea > Micrarchaeota > Micrarchaeia > Micrarchaeales > CABMGC01 > CABMGC01. The sequence continues at coordinate 256,700 of CAVWAD010000004.1, read as the reverse complement.
CTTTCCTCCCTCTTCCTTATCTTCTTCTCTATGAACTTGGACTTCTCTAGGGATTTCACCTTTCCCTCGAGCCTGGCGGCGGTCTGCTTCGCCCCCTCGAGCTTCTTCTTCGCCTCCTTGGCTTTCTCGAAATAGTTCTGCGCGTTCTCCTGCGCGGACTTCGTGTAGTCTACGTCTATCTCCATCGCTATACGATCAGGCCCACAATGAGGGAGATTACGAATCCGAAGATCCCGAGAGCTATCGTGCCGAAGAGCACCACCTTGAGGGTCCTCTTGAACTCGTCGTTGCTCGGCTTGTTGCTGACGCTGAGTATGTGCCTCGCGTCGGAATAGAACCTTCTGATTGAGGTAATGGGATCAAAGGCCATGGTCTTATTTGCCGCAGGAATCTTTTAAATGTTTCTCGCGGGAGCCCGGCACCTGGGAAACGCCTTCCGCCGCGAATCCCGCCCCCGGATTACAGGATGTCGTCCAGCTCCGAGTCGACCACGGCCTCGAGCTTCTTCTTTATCCCGTTCTCCGAGTAGTCCGCGTACTCGACGCCGCCCATGACTACCATTATCTTCAGCGCGCTCTTGTGCATGTCGTGCTCTATCCTCGCGCCCCACTTGAGCATCGCGTCGTCGTTTATCCTGCCCGAGACCTCCTGGAAGATGCTCTCCGCCTCCCTCAGCGTGAGGTCCTGCCCTCCTATTATGTTGACCAGCGCCTTCTTAGCGGTGCTTATGTCGACGTCCAGCAGCGGGCTCCTGAGCGTGTTCTCAACCGCCATGATGGCCCTGTCCTTCGTCTGCACTGACGCGCTCTCGCCCATCCCTATCATCGCGTAGCCCGAGTCCTTCAGCGCGCTCCTCAGGTCCGCGAAGTCGAGGTTGACCATGCCCGGCTTCGTGATCATCTCCACTATGCCCTTCGTAGCGTTGGAGAGCACCTCGTCGCTGACCTTGAACGCCATGTTCAGCGGGAGGTCGGGAGCGATGTTGAGCAGCTTGTCGTTCGGTATTATTATCGTGGTGTCCGTGACCCTCTTCAGCTTCGCGAGCCCTTCCAGCGCGTTCCTCATCCTCGCCTTCCCCTCGCTAGAGAAAGGCAGCGTCACTATCCCAACTGTAAGGGCGCCCGCCTCCTTCGCCTCGTGGGCGATGACCGGCGCGGATCCCGTGCCAGTGCCGCCTCCGAGGCCGCAGGTGATGAAGACCAGCTGCGCGTCCCCGATCATGTGCCTTATTTCCTCCCTGCTCTCCTGGGTCGCCTCCTCGCCGAGCTTGGGGTCGCTCCCCGCGCCGAGGCCCCGCGTGGCCTTCTTGCCGAGCAGGAGCTTGCGCTGCGACCTTATCCTTGTGAGGTGCTGCGCGTCGGTGTTCATGGCTACGAGCGTGGCGCCCTCTATGTTCATCTCCGACATTCTCGCGATCGTGTTCGAGCCGCTGCCGCCGGCGCCGACCACGTATATCTTCGGCCTCGCGAGCTCTATGAACTTGAGCAGTTCTTCGTCGTCAGGGGAGGAGAACTCGTTCTGATTGGGTTGTGCCGCGTCCATGTGATACACTGTCGCCTGCTCTAATATGGGCAAAAAGGCATAAAAAGATATTGCGAGCAGGGCGGCTGGTCCGCGTCTTGCTTGCGGACCGATCGGCTCGCCGTCACAGAGTCCAGAACCACGGCAGTATGTTAATGAGTATCGCTGCGACTATCAGCGCGGCTAGCGCCTTGAGCAGTTTCTTGTTCCTTATCTTGCCCTGGTATATCCTCCAGCCGTCGAAGCCCGGTATCGGGAGAAGGTTGAATATCGCGACGAAGAAGTTCAGCCCGAAGGAGAGGGCCGCGACGGCGTAGACGAAATTCGCGGCCTGGTACGCGAGGGGGGTCTCGGCCGGCGCCACCAGAATTCCCAACTTGCCCTCGCTATTCGGCATGATCCGTAAGACGCCCTTGCTGGTCGCTATGTTCACATAATTGCCCGCGGCGTATCCCGACTCCGCCCTCGCGAGGTCGTACTCGTTGCCTATCGCCTGGCCGTTCCACATCAGTATCGTAGAATTCGGGACTATGGCCCCGTACGCGGGCGAGTTGTTCACCACGTAAGTGACCCTGACCCCTCCGGTGCCTACGTTAGGAAGCACCAGATAGAGCATCAGGAGGGTCAACGCGAAGAACAGCAGCGAGACTAGCATGTTCGCCGAGATTCCGGCTATCGATATCCTGTCCTGGTCATCGGGCTTCAGCTTCTTTACTCTGCTCTCGTTCGGCTCGACGAACGCCCCCATAGGTATTATGCCGAAGATTATCACGCCTATTGACTTTATCCTTACCTTCGCCATCCTTGCCAGGATGCCGTGCGAGAACTCATGCACGATGAGAAGCACCACCAGCGAGATCACCCCCGCGAAGAGAGGAATGGTTATGCCCGGGAATTATGGGGGCGACCCCGGGAATCTGGCTGCTCAGGAGTGAATAGTTCGGGTTGGAGGACGCATATCCCGCGATGAATTCGAGGATTCCGAGGAGTATTCCGCCGCCCGCGTAAAGTATCACGACCACAGTGAACAGGCTGAACCCTCCAATTATGCCGACCGCTATGAGCGCGTAGTAAAGCAGGCTGGCGCCCTGCGAGCCTACACCGCCCGAACCTGCGCCGACGGCGTTCGAGATCTGCGGTATGTTTATGAAGCTGAGGACCACCGGGAGGTATGGGAACACGAAAATCAGGGTCACGAGTATGGTTGCCATGCCCAAGAGAAACATTTTCTTGCTAAGGTATCTGCGGAACATCGGCAGAGACAGCAGACCGAAGCCGAAGGCGAGGCCCCAGTCGGCCATCCCCTTCCACAGGCCCTTGTTCCGACTCGCGAGCGAGTCTATGAATTCGATCCCCCTCCTCCCGCCGAGAAGGTACGCCCCGTAGGAGCTCCTTATGCCGTTCGCTTTGGCGATGGCGCTTCCCGAGACCACGAGGACCACGATGGCGAGGAAGAACCTGAGCAGCACGTTGCCGCTAACCACAAAGAGGTAGCCGAGCGACAGTACGGCGGCGGCCGCCACCAGGAGCGTGACAAGGAAGGGTGAGTTCTTGGATCCGGTCCGTGTCTTTTTCATCCGCGTCCCTGAAGGCATTGCATCAACCTTTATTATTCTGCACAGTGCTATTTATCTGCGTAGCGCTGGTGAGTCATATGACCGAATGCGATATCTGCGGCAGGAGCACGGACGACCTGTACGAGGTCAAAGTCGAGGGGGCGCTGATGCTCGTGTGCGAGAAGTGCTCTAGGGGCAAGAGCGTCATCCACCAGTTCGGAAGGGAGACGAAGCAGACGCTCCAGCCGACCTCGGCGACGTCGGGCAGGGGAAGCGAGGGCGAGGAGGAGATCGTGGAGAACTACGGCGAGGTCATAAGGAACGCGCGCGAGGCACTCGGACTGCCAATAAGGGTGCTCGCAGAGAAGATAAACGAGAACGAGAGCTCGCTGGCAGGATAGAGAAGCAGAAGATCCCCGCCGAGCGAGAAGGCCAGGATGAAGCTCGAGAAGGAGCTGGGGATAAAGCTGACTGACAAGAAGCGACGGCCAGGAAGTCGGTGCCCCTGCCGAGGAAGGACGAGCCGCTGAGCCTCTGGGACGTCGCGAAGAAGAAGGGCAGCGTCGAAGCGGGCGAGTGATTGGCGGTAGCGCTCGGGTCGCTCGTGGCGGAGGTGAAGGAGAAGATAGATCTCGACGACCTCGCGGGAAGGACCATAGCGATCGACGCGTACAACACCATCTACCAGTTCATAACGATAATAAGGCAGCCCGACGGCACGCCGCTGATGGACTCCAAGGGCAGGATCACCAGCCACCTCTCCGGCCTCTTCTACAGGACGATAAGCCTGGTCGAGCACAGGATAACCCCGGTCTACGTCTTCGACGGGATACCCGCCGGCGCTGAAGCAGAGGACGCTCGAGGCGCAGGGCCAGCAGGAGGGCGGAGGCGCTGAAGGAGTGGAACAAGTCCCTGCGGAAGGGCATGATCGAGGAGGCGAGGACGCACGCGGTCGCGAGCAGCAGGATAACGAAGGAGATAGTCGAGAGCGCGAAGGAGCTCCTGGGCCACATGGGCATCGCGTACGTCCAGGCGCCCAGCGAGGGCGAGGCGCAGGCGGCGAGGATGACCCGGGAGGGGACGGTGTACGCGAGCGCGAGCCAGGACTACGACCTGTTCCTCTTCGGGTCCGACGTGGCCATAAGGAACCTGACCATAACCGGGCAGGAGGAAGCTTCCCGGGCAAGAACGTCTACGTCGACGTCTCCACTGAGCGCATAGAGCTGAAGAGGCTGCTCGACAGCCTGAAGATCGGCCAGAAGCAGCTGGTATGGCTGGGCATGCTGATGGGCACCGACTTCAACTCCGGCATAGAGCACGTCGGCCCCAAGACCGCGCTGAAGATAGTGAGGGAGCACCGAAGCCTCAGGGAGATCGTCGAGCACGTCAGGAGCAAGTACGGCAAGGAGTTCGACGTGGATCCCTTCGAGGCGGAGAGGGTCTTCACGGATCCGGAGACGGTGGAGATCGGGAAAAAGGACATTGATAATAATATGAAGGTGAATAAAGAAATGCTGGTGAAGTTCATGAGCGAGGAGCACGGCTTCTCGCGGGAACGGATAGGCAAGTTCGCGGACACCCTGGCGGAATTGAAGCTGAAGGCCGGCCAGAAGGGCATGGGCTCCTGGGTGTAGCGCTTCGGTACTTGATGATGTTTGCGCTTGGTGATGTGATGGTTCAGAAAACCGTATACAAGAAGAAGAGGAAGACAGGAAAGGGATACAGGCCCAGGGCGGTCTCAAGGCTCAAGAAGATGTCGAGGACCAGGCTGAGGAACAACCGAAACGCGCGCCGATAAGGAGTATCGCGCGCCACGCCGGCATCCCGCGGCCGCTAGGTAAGGCTGTCGTACATCAGGTCGTTGAACTCGTAGGCGTCCACGCCGCCCTCGCTTATCCCGAGGCCGCTGAGCATCCCCGCCCTGTCCGGGAACTCCCTCAGGGACCCGTCCTCCATCTCGAAAAGGAATGCCTTGCCGTCGAACTCGTAGCCGACCGCGAGCCTGCAGTTGCCATCCTTCTCCCGCACGATTATCTTGCTTGACGCGTTGCCCAGGCCTATCAGCAGGCTGCACAGCAGCACGGCCTTGTCGAAGGCGTCGCCCGCCTCGAGCTCCATCGTCTGCGAGGGCCTGAGCCAGAACTGCAGGGGCAGGCTCGTCTCCGCTATCTTCGACCTCACGTAGAACTCCGCCTCCTTGGCCGCCTCGATGAAGTCGGAGGTGTAGTTGTAGGAATTGAACATCCGCTTTATTCCCTCGGCCTTCGCCACCACCGAGGGGTCCTTGGGCGTGACGAGCGTGGGCAGCTGTGCCGCGTGCAGCGTCTCGCGCTCCTCGATGTAGTCCCTGTAGCGCATTATTATCTCTAGATAGAGGCTGCTGTACTTCTCCAGCATCTTCTCATCAGCCATCGGGCATCCGCTCAGTATAAGACTGGCAAGTAAACGCTATTAGCCTTTCGTTTGAAATACCACGGGCAGGTGCATTCCTTGCCGCCTACTCTGAAACTGTAAGTTCCGCTCGCATTTTCCAGTTAGGTTCGATCTTGCTATTCTATTCCACTTAATTTCACATTACTGTTTTGACCTGTACACGTAATGATTCAGGACCACGCTGATCTCGCCGCCGCTCCTGGCGGCCTTCCTGACCCGCCTGCAAGTCCGCATGATCTCTCCCTCGCTGCCGTTGCTGGCCGCAACCACATAGGCATAACTGCCGCTACTCAAACAAACCGCCCTGACCCCGCTGCACGCAGCTATCCGTTTCGCCACCGCCTCGGAGTCGCGCGTGCGTGCCGGCTTCAGCAAAATGAAGCTCTGTTTCGCCGGTTTCCGCGACACCGCGCCGAAGCTAGCCCTATTCAACTTGTTGCTCATAACCCAAACCCCACTGAGTATGATGTAAAAATAACCGATTCCTTCAGTCAGCGTAAATTATCCGCCAGGAATTATTTCCGTCCTGCACGAACCTTATCGGCCTCTCGTCAGCCGCCTTCCTCCTTGTCTCGTCAGTTGCGCTTTTTCCGGGCACCAGGTTCCATATTGACATTTTATCCCCACGTAATCATGAGGCGCAGCGTAAGCTGCGCCACTATATAGGGAAGGAGAGATTGCCTTTGATTTCGGGTGAGGAAATACAAAATAAGAACAGGCAGAATGCATATAAGATACGCTTGTGCCCATCCGACTACCCCATCCTCCCTGTTTCTCTTACTGTTTACGTGATATATATACAGGTCTAAAATCGAAAAAACTAACAAAGTTATGAGAATTTATAGTAATTTAGCAACTTTATCCCGTCTAGGCGGTGAACTAAGTTCTGCAATATGCCGGAGAGGTCGACCAAACAAGTTTAGCACATATTGTGTGTAAAAAGCAACCTCTAAAAGACTTTGCAATCATAGTTATTTATGGAAGAGGCGGCATACGAGTTTGAGAGCAGATTCAACGAAAGATACAGTCTGGTCGCTAGAAAGACGATACGCCTGCTCTCTGAGAATTCCAGGATATCGAACACCGAGATCGCCGGGAAACTGGGCGTAACGAGGCAGGCTATAGCAAAAAGGCTGAAGAAGCTGGAGAGGGAGTTCGGGATTGACTATACCTTGGAGCTCAACGAAGAAGCTCTCGGCTTGGTCTATCCACATATCATAATGGTGAAGTTTGAAGAGAAACCGGACTATGAATCTGTGAAAGAGCTGTTTCAAAGGTCGCACATACCTCAATTCGTCGCAGCGCTTAAAGGCGGGTATGACCTGTTCATATATGCCAATTCAGCATCAAGAAACGAGTACGCGCACTGGGACAAGGGCATGCAGGTGCTGCTTTCGAACTACAAGGCATCCTGGTATTCTTCGGAGATAGCGTACAACCAGCTTGGCTTCTTTCCGATCAGGAATGAGATTATAGACCGGCTCAATATCGATGCCAAGTACAAGGAAATCATAAAGTTGCTCAACACGAACTCCCGGGCATCGTTCCGGGATATGTCGAAGAAGCTCGACATGCACTTCAATATCCTCATCTACAATTTCAAGAAGCTGCTGGAGACCAAATACATAAGGAGATTTACCATAGTTGAAAAGCCAGTCGCAAATACGGTAATGATGTACTACTTCGCAAAACTGACGCTGACCGACCTCTTCGAGCAATGCGCTGCCAATGCCAGGAAGGCACTGATTTACGATGATCAATATCCCCTAGTGAGCAGGTACTCCTTTTGCAGCCAGCTCATAGGCAGCGGGGACTATTTCGTCTTAGGCGTTTTCGACGACAGGAAGATAGGCTACGACAAGGGCGTCCTTTATTACAAAAATGCAATGTCGACGCAGAAGATAAAGATGAGCTACGGAGTCATAGACAGGATACTGGTTGGAAGAGTGCCTCTGAGAAGCATGGATAACAAGAAGGAGTACCGCGTGCTCAAATGGACCCCGAAACTGGCGGCGGAATAAAGCGGGCAGGACACTTCAACTGGAGTATCTCTTTACCTTCTTGATGAGCTCCTGCAGATAGTAGGACTGGGCGGCATTATCCTCTTCTGCTTTTTTCAACAGCTTGCATGCTAGCGCAGGATGTCTTTTTGCAATCTTCAATATGATTGCGAAGATAGTGCACTGCTCGTGTTTGCCCTTTTCTTCCGTGTTCAGGAGGGTTATGAGGGCGGGAAGGCTTACGCGCGGATTCATGCAGCAGAGACGCTCGACGACATCCGGATCACTTTTGAAGATATCATCTCCGTTGCTCTTTACCCCCTCCGCAAGACTGTAGAGCGCGCCCCTCTGCTTCTTCCCCGCGCCTTCAATGAGCGAATAGTCGATCTGCTTTGTAAGATTGAGCTTCTTGTTCAGGACGAGGACGAGCCACTCGTCCGTAAGGTTTATCAGATTGTGGTAGAAACCATGGTAATTACGTTTTACGACCTTGAACCTTGTCCGCGATGTTTTGAGTTCCCTGAGGGCATTGCGGGCGTTTGCGTAGGGATAGTTGGGCTGAGTCTTCACACCATCCTTGTCGCGGTAGGCGAATTCAACGCAGTTTTTTATCGGAAAGTAGCCCTTGTTCATTGGTCTGACCGCTCCCTTTACTTCTATCGTCGCTTCACCTGCTTCCGGATGACTGCTCAGCTCATATGGACTATTGGAAGTGAAGCCTCTGGGTTTCAGGATTATTATTCTATTACAAAAGTCACTAGGTTCTTTTTTAAGGGTCAATACGTACGCACCTGGTCTCTCAACTATGTCGTATGGCTGCCTGCCTAAGATATTGCTTACCGTCGTGCGCATTACTGGCGCCGAGAGGATCTCTGCGATTGGTGCATGTGCCATGAATCAACTTTAGCGCGATACTATTTATGCCGACCTAAATCAGATAAAAATTAGGGATTTTCAGCATAATTTATCAATTTCGCAACTGCGTGTAGTCGGGGAATACTCCTCTTCTCATCCAATCACGACGATTTTTGCTTATTCCAGAAGGTCTCCGCAATCCACCCTGCCAATTCCCTACCAGAACCTACCTTAAGGGATTAGCCTCTCCGGCGACCTCGGGAAGAGCGCCGCCTCCTTGACGTTCTGCAGGTCCAGGACCTGCGCGGTCAGCCTCTCGAGGCCTATGCTGAAGCCCCCGTGCGGCGGGGCGCCGTACTTGAAGAATTCGGTGAACCACTTGAGGTTATCCCAGTCGAGCCCCTTCTCGTCTATCTGCTTCAGTATCTGCTCGTACCTGTGCTCCCTCTGGCCCCCGCTGCTGAGCTCGACGCCCTTGCAGATGAGGTCGGTGCTCCTCGCCCACCGCGAGCCCTCCCCGTCCTTCATGACGTAGAAGGGCTTCGCCGCGAACGGGAACTTGTTGACGAAGAAGAAGTCGGCGCCGTATTTCTCCTTGACGTGCTTGCCCAGCGCAGCCTCGGCCTCCCTCGAGTAGTCCTGGCCCACGGGCGTCTCCGCCCCGAGGTCCTTCAGCGTGTCGTACACCGCGGGGAACTCGAGGACCGGGAAGGGCGTCTTCGGGACATCCAGTTCTACTCCGCACGCCTTGAGGTCCTCCTGGCAGTCCTCCACCACCTGCTTCACGGCGTGGACCACGAGCTGCTCCTCGAGCCTTATCACGTCGTACTCGTCATCGATGTAAGACAGCTCGGCGACTACGCTCCTGTGCTCGGTCAGGTGCCTGGGCGTGTGGCTCAGCTCGGCCCTCCAGCTCGGCCCGATCTCGTAGACCTTCTCGAATCCGGCCAGCATCAGGAGCTGCCTGTGGAGCTGCGCGTCCTGCCTGAGGTAGGCGGTCTTGCCGAAGTGCCTGAGCGAGAAGACCTCGGACCCCCCCTCGGACGAGACGCCCATCAGGCTCGGGGTGAACACCTCGAGGAACCTCTGGGAGTAGAAGTACTTCCTCATCCCCTCGAGCAGCTTTGACTGCACGCGGAATATGCTGAAGTTCTTGGGGTTCCTCAGGTCGAGCGCCCTCCAGTCGAGCCTCTTGTCCAGCATGCTCTCTATGTGGCCCTCGGTGTCTATCGGGGATGTCGGAATCGACTTCCCCACCACCTCGATCCTTGTGGGGAGGATCTCCCTCCCCGACTTGGACCTGACCTCCTTCGGCACCGCGCCTTCCACGACCACGAAATCGTTAGGCACGAGGCCCTCCACCGCCTTCATCAGCTCCTCGGAAGCCTTGCCCTTGAGCACCGTGACCTGCATTATGCCGGTCGCGTCCCTTACCCAGACGAACTTGGCATTCTTGAGGTCCGTGAGCCGCTCGACCCTCCCACCTATGGTCACCCTGCTCTCCGGGTCGGTGGGTGCATCGCATATGTAGTGAACGCGCTTCATGAGAATCGAGACCTTGACGCCAGTTTCGCATTTATGTGGTTATTAAACATTTATAATTGATGCCTACCAATACTAGAATATGAAAGACGAGGAGTTCGAGCGGCTGCTGAAGATATCGCGGGTCAGGCTCAGCGACGACGAAAAAACCAAGATACGCAGGGACATAGAGGAGATAATCTCCTATTTCGACAAGATCCAGGGCATAGACTGCCACGAGGCTCCCGCCTACCAGCCCATAGACGTGCCCACCAGGTTCAGGAAGGACACCGTGAAGAAGTTCGGCAACGTGGAGGGGCTGAAGAAGGACGCCGAGCTGAACGGCGATTACATACGCGGGCCGAAGCTATGACGAGCTACATCGACGAATTCGCCTCTAAGAGGAAACCGTCCGGTTACTACGAGCGCCTGCTTCAGGAGGTGGAGGAGTTCAACGAGGAGCACCACGCCTTCAACGTCCTGAACGAGAGCCTCTCCGACGATTCCAGCGGGATGCCCTTCTCCTCCAAGGCGAACGTCTGCGTGAAGGGCTTCGAGACCACCGCGAGTTCGAGGATGCTCGGGGGATACGTTGCCCCGTTCAACGCGACGGTGATAGACAGGATGCTGAGCGTATCGAAAAGGGAGCATCCGCGCTATCCCGGCCCCGCGGGCAAGGGACAGCAGGGCAGGGCGCGGTTCTGCTTCCTCGGAGAGACAAACATGGACGAGTTCGGCTTCGGCACCTTCGGCATAAACTGCGAGGTGCCAGCCAGAAACGCGTTCGACCCCGACTACGCCGCGGGAGGGTCGAGCGCGGGCGCCGCTGTCGCCACTGCCTCGCTCAAGTACCACGTGGCGATAGCCGAGTCTACCGGAGGCTCGATCTCCGCGCCCGCCGCGCTGAACGGAGTCGTCGGCTTCACGCCGACCTACGGCGCGGTCTCCAGGTACGGCCTCATAGACTACGCCAACTCGCTCGACAAGATAGGGGTAATGGCGAGGAGCGCCGAGGACGCGAAGAGGGTCTTCGACACGATAAGAGGGAGCGACGATTACGATACGACGTGCGTGACCGAGGACATCACGGATTCGCGGAAGAAGAAGATCTTCGTTGTGAAGGAGCTCATGAGCAGGGCGGACGAGGAGATCGGGGGGCATTTCGAGAAGCTGCTCAACAGGCTAGAGTCGTCGGGCCACGAGATAGAGCGCATAAGCCTGGACATACTGGGGAAGGCGATAGAGCCGTACTACGTAATCGCCATGGCGGAGGCGTCGACGAACCTCGCGAAGTACACCGGGTTCAAGTACGGATACCAGTACGGCGAGTACAACAAGCGCTACAACGAGTTCTTCACGGACGCGAGGGCCAACTTCGGCGCGGAGGCGAAGAGAAGGCTCATCCTCGGCACCTTCATCAGGGGGGAGAGCGTCAAGGACAAGTACTACACCAAGGCGCTCATGATAAGGAGGATGGTAATAAACGAGATGAGCAGGGTCCTGAAGGACGGGTTCATGCTCTCCCCGACGCTGCCGATACCGACCCCGAAGATCAAGGACACGGCTAAGCTGAGCCCGGTGCAGAACTACGCGATGGACATATTCACCATACCGCCCAACCTGGGCGGATTCCCCCACGTCTCATTCCCCTACGAGTACGTCGACGGGATGCCCCTTGGCGCGCAGCTGGTGACCGGGCAGGCGAACGACTACGCGCTGCTCGACTTCGTCGGCGAATGGGAGAAGTCGTTCGCGTACAGATTCAAGAACAACCTGGGAGATCTATGAAGATAGGACTAGAAGTTCACGTCGCGCTTCCCACGAAGTCGAAGCTCTTCTGCTCGTGCAGCACCGAGGAGGAGAAGCCCAACGCGGCGATATGCCCGATCTGCATGGGCTCTCCGGGATCCAAGCCGATGCTCAACGAGGAGGCGGCGAGGTCCGCGCTCGGCATTGCCAGCGCGCTGCACTGCAGGATAAGCAACAGGATGTCCTTCGTCAGGAAGGTCTACTTCTACCCGGACCTCCCGAAGTCGTACCAGATAACGCAGCTCGACGGTTCCGTGGGCGGGCCCGGCTACCTCCAGACCGACGAGGGCAAGGTGAGGATAAGGCGGGTGCAGATCGAGGAGGATCCCGCGAAGATAGTCAGGGAGGGCGCCCTGACGCTGCTCGACTTCAACAGGAGCGGCATCCCGCTGGTGGAGATCGTGACCGAGCCGGACATAACCAGCGAGAAGGCGCTGTGGTCCTTCCTCAGGACGCTCAGGAGCGTCCTCTACTACCTGGGCGTCGACATAAACAAGGAGCTCAAGGCGGACCTCAACATCTCGCTGGCCGAGACCAGGGTGGAGGTCAAGAACGTTACGGGAATCAAGAACCTGATCGAGGCCACGAAGTACGAGATGGAGAGGCAGGGGGAGATAATCAAGGAGGGCGGCACCATCGCCAAGGAGACAAGGGGCTACAACGACAAGAGGAAGACCACCGAGTCCATGAGGGAGAAGGAGACCGACGAGGAGTACGGATACATATACGAGCCCGACCTCACGACGTTCGACCTCAAGGACATGAAGTTCAGGAAGCCGGTCTACATAAGCGACATCGCGGCGCGGTTCGAGAAGGACTATGGCATCAGCGCGAAGACCTTCATGGAGCTCACCATGTTCGACATGAGGGCGCTCGAGCTGATCGAGAAGTTCAAGGACAGGTATGACATAAGGAACGTCGCCCATGCGCTTGAGAGGGTGAAGAAGTACGGGAGAGAGGACATCCCGGAAAAGGACTTCGAGGAGATAATAAAGCTCGTAGCCAAGGACGTCGTGATCACCGATGACATCATGGACCTCGTCGAGGCGGGGAAGGCCGGCACGATAAGGCACGAGCAGATGGGCCCGGAGGAGCTCGACAGGCTCATAAGGGAGTTCATAGGAAGTGGCGGGGACATACTGAAGGATGCGGAGAAGAACAAGAAGGCGCTCAACTTCATCATAGGCGAGCTCTCTAGGAAGGGCAACCTGAACCCAAAGGACGTCGCGAGGCGCGTGCATGAGATAGTCGCGGGACTGAAGAAGGGCGAGGGGGCCTAGAGCATGGAAGCCTGGAAAGTGAAAGTCAGGACCTTCTCCGACGGGGGCGACTCCATACGCATAGTGGAAACTCCCGAGAAGAAGCTCTTGAAGCTCAACGGCACTACGTTCTCCAAGCTGAACAAGAGTTCGGTGTACACCCAGGACTACTGGGACTATTTCATACCCCTGGCCTTCGTGTTCGACAGGCCGAGGGTGCTTGTGCTCGGGATGGGCGGGGGAACCATACCCTACCAGATAGGCACCCTCACCAAGGGAAGGGCGTCAATAGACAGCGTCGAGATAAGCAGAAAGATAGCGGACCTCGCGAGGAAGTTCATGCCCAAGGTCTACGGGAGGATCATAGTGGGCGACGGCTTCGACTACGTGGCCCGCACAAAGAAGAGATACGACCTTGTCGTGCTTGACGTATACGACGGGCTGTTGAACGTGCCGGGCAAGTTCCTCGGTCGGGAGTTCATAGACAACGCATACAGGATCCTCTCCGATGACGGCATACTCGCGATAAACTACGTCAGGAGCCCGGGCAACATACTGAGGTTTGAGCTCTGCAAGTACCGCCTGGGGAGAAGATTCGGGCTCTACTCCGTCAAGACCTCCTTTTTCGGGGAACTGATGATACTCGTCTGCTCGAAGCGCTTCGACAAGGACAGGCTGCTCATCAGGATACGGGAGAGGTTCGCCACGAACAAGGAGAACCTCGCCGTCATGAAGAGATACTGGAGGATGAAGAAGGCGTAAGCCCGGGGCACGAACTATAAGGTATGTAAATCTTGCGTGCGATAAACAGACGGGATGACATGGAGGGCGAAGCGTTAATGGGCGTACCTGAGGAGATTCTGGAGGGGAGCGAGTTCGGGGAGACTATCACTATGCTGATGGCGTGCCCGGAGAGGAAGTTAATTCCAGAATCGAGACTTTAGTCTGATAGCGCATATGTATCAATCATTTGCCAAGTCGAATGCCTCTTGGGCATGCGCGACATATTTCGCTCGAGGTAAGTGATTGTAACTTGACTTCGCCAAATAGGCCGCGAAGTGTCTGACAGTTGCCTCCAACTCAATTCGCCAAAACGGTTCCTACCAGCGCAGATTGAGGTTTTTCGTACCATATCTGCGCAGGAAACTGCCGAAAATCTCCGAAATCGGGGGAGAAATGTTGCTCACTACCGTGAATTTGAACCTTCCGGGAGGGTAAACGAAGGTCGCTGTCAAATTCGTCAGGTATTTTTTGAGGAGCTTTACGTTCTTGACGAGGGGATTCTTGCATGAAAGCAGTGTCAAACTTATCAGGGATTCCGCGAGGAATGCGATCAGGATTGCGCCGATTATTGCATATTTCGTCCAGTGCCTGACAGGCCTCAGTTCGATCCCTTCCTTCATGTTGCGCACGAGTTTCTCCGCGGCATCCCTTTGCTTGTATATCCTCAGGATATCATCGGGACTCGCTTTCACCGTGCTCTCGAGGATAAAGAACCCCTCTATCCCGTTTATGTAGGGGTTCTCGACGCATCCCAGTGCGGTCTGGAGTTCCGGGTAGAGTTCGACCCATCCCCTCTCGCAGGGGTAAGTCTCCACCGCCTTGTGTTTTCCCGCTTTCTTCGCGAGTTTGTTACCCATCTTCTTTCGCCTTTCGAACTTCCTGTTCTTGTTGCGTATCTGCGTCTCGAGAAGCGTCTTCGAGAAGTAGATGTATTGGAATTCGCCGTTCTCTTCCACCACTGCCGCAAAGTAGGTGTTGTCGCCGATTTTTATCGTCGATTTCTCCGCGGACTTGAACATGGCGATATATTTCCTATAGTTCTTGACGTTCTTCTGCTTCAGGGTCAGGTAGTTGAACCTGTCATGGACTATCATCTCCTTGTTACCTTTCGTGTTCGCGCCGCAGTCGAATATCAATAGGGAATCCTTCTGCAGTATCCTCTTGACGACGTTGTACGTCTCGACAAAATGCTTCTTGTCCAGGACGTTCCCCTTCTGAATCGTCAGTGCAGTAGGGATTCCATTGATTCCCGTCGCTATCCCGAAGGTCACCTGCTTCTTGTCGGGGCGGTGGTCCCTGGAGTAACCCAGTGCGCCCATCTCGGCCTTATTCCCCTCGAAATATATCGACGACCAGTCTATGTTCTGGTCCTTGTCTGCGAGATCCCTCGTGTTGAGGAAGTTCTGATACCTTTCTACTATCGCCGCCGAGAGCAGCCCCACTTTCTCGACGGTTCTGTACAGCGACCTCTCCGAGGCGCCCTCTGCGCCGAGAAGCGCACAGGTGTCTTCAGAGGAGGTGGGAATTACCTGGTGTATCGACGTCGCGAAAGTCAGGCGGTTGTTGAGGAGCAGTTTCAACCGCCCGACGTATGCGGGACTCATGATCCCTCCGAAGACCGAGGAGAGCAGACCGAAATCATTTTCTATCTTGTCGATGATAGCTATACCGCCCAAGGGCGTAGTTGTGTTCTTCATCTTATCAATGAGAATACTGCCCTTGGCATAAAAATAGTTTTCGTCAGTTTACGAGAGAAGTGGCGAAGTCAAGTTGTAAGATTCCCTTGCAGACGCCGCTCTTCTTTATCGATGAAAGTCGAATACTTCCGGTCGGGCACATTGACACCCTTGGATCTTAAGTATTTTTCAATGGCGAAAGGAAGATCATCGCGCCCGCGGTCTCCGACAAACACTATCTTTCCGGGCAGGCCAATTTCCTCATGATTCAATATCTCGACCACTTCTCCATTGTCATTCAGTTCTGCTCCTTTTTGTCTCAGTTTTCTTAGCAAGAAATCTTTTGATTCTGCCATTCCTTTGCCTGCCGAGTCGCTCAGATAGGCCTCCCATCCCTGCCTTGCGCGGCAGTATTGGGCCAAGTAATCTACAATCCGGGGGTGATTGAAAAATATCGGCTTCCCCTCTTCCTGCAGTAGCATCTTGAAGAAAGGATGCTCTTGCTGCGCGACAAGCGCCGTCACCCTCTCAGTAAATTCTTTTTTGAATTTCTTGGTTGACTCATCGAACCACCGCCAAGCGTTTTCTTTCTCCGTTAAAAATGATTTTGTGGGCGACGCCAGAATCAGGGCCAAAGCGATGTCGTTTACTAGTGCAGTATGATTCCTGGCAATGACCACCGCTCGCATCTCCGACCCTAGTTTAATAAGCGTGCTGTCGAGCAACGCGCTTATTTTCTTACCGTAGTCAATCTGTGGGACCCGGCGATCCTTGAATATCCGGTAGAAAAGGTCGGACGGATCTTCATAGGAACGTGACCCCAGTTCGTCTGGTGTAATCCCGCCGGATACGCGCTCTCCCCAGTTGAAGAGCCTGAACCTGAGATTCCCCGTCTCTCTCATGCGGTTGGTCATAAGCCTAATCTGCCCTTCCGTAAGTGTGAGCAGACCCGCAATTCCATCCGATTCCATCTCACCCTGCCGTTTCTCAAGCAGGCCAAGCTCGAACTGCGTGTCTTTGGCCGCTTCCGCGCCGCTTGCCTTGGCAAGCTCAAGGCGCGCGCGTCCGAGGGTTGAGATATAAAGCTGGCTTAACCTTCTCGCTACTTCACCATACAAATCTTTCTTATGCAAGTTTTCTGCCACAGACATATAGCCTTCATATCTCTTTGGCAGCCTGTCGAGCTCCTCCAATGCAAAGCGCGAGTACTCCTCAAGGTAGGGTTTATGCGTAGGGGGTTCTATGAGTTCTCCATTATGATTGAAATAGATACCTGAGGGAAAGAACATGACCTCGGCCTCTGAGAGGGGAATTTTTGTCTTCTCCATCGGGTCGTTGTTGAATATGACAAAATCCCTAGCACCTTCTGATACGCCTACGACATATCCGTTCTCCAGAAGTTTGCGCAGATTGAAACCGAAAGAAATGGGCACGAATCTGTCATGATAGTTTTCCTCTACTATCCCGTTGTAAGAAAAGAATATTCCTCCATAAACACCGGTATCTTGGTTTCTCATTATGACAGGAAGATTGTGCTCCGCGCCCCGCGTTCGCACGTGAATGTCCCTCTCAGTCAGCTTCAGTTCGTGGACAAGGCTGGGCAGCGAGTAGAGCGCACCCGAATCTAGGATGTTCTGCAGGTTAGCGTACGCCGTAGAATGGAACACGTAACCGAGTTCTATCTCCTTTGAGCGGTTCGGCGAAGTGACTGCCGTGACGCCTGCCTTCGTGGGGGTCATTTGTTCACGTAAGACGTTTGCCCGGCCCATTTATAAGTATTTCTCGAGAAATGTCCGTCGATGCGCTCAGCTACGGCCCTGAAAACAAAAAAGAAAGAACGGAGAAGCAAGCTTGTACGAATTAGGCTTTAGTAGCGGTGCGCTCGCAGATCGCTTGCGGCAGTCCGTTTACTTGAAGTAAACAGTTAGTTATATATATTTGTTTACTCACATATCTAAGTATGAGCGATGTCATAGCAATCAGGGTTCCAAGGAAGCTAAAAGAGGAGCTCCAGGAGCTGGGCCTGGATTACGCAGAAGAGGTTCGTGCTCACCTTGAAAAACAAGTGAAGAGCGCAAGACTCAAGAAGGTAATGAAAAACATAAGCAGTTTCAGGAACAGCTTAGAGAAGAAGACGGGAAAGACAATTCCATCGGCAGGCGCAATCAGGGAGGATAGGGAGCATGGCCATTGAGGTTGTCGTTGATTCCTCTGTTATTGCGGCCGTCGTCACTCCCGAAGAGCATTCAGACTGGGCCGCTGAGAAGTTGTCTGAGGGGTATTTCCACATTATTGACCTGAGCTACTATGAAGTCGCAAACGCCATGAAGTACAAGACGAAAGGAAAGCGATTTAGCGACGAGGATGCGGTCAAGGCCTTTACCGAAGCAGTTACGTTGATGAATCTTTACGCCATTCATGGTTTTTCAGAAATTGTTGCTGATGCGTTCGCTATCGCTCTAACTCTAGGCATAACAGTATACGATGCGTCGTTCCTATCGCTCTCGGACAAACTCGGAATAAAATTGCTGACCCTCGACGAGAAACTTGCGAAAACGGTCGAAGGTACGAAATACCACCATCTCATAGAACGGCCGTAGCGGATTTCCGCTCAGCTAGATGGCCTGAACAAAAAAGAAAGAACGGAGAAGCAAGCTTGTGAAATTAGGCTTTAGTAGCGGTGCGCTCGCAGATCCTTATCACATGACGGGCTGGCGGCCACTCAACGGCAGCGCGACTGATGCGATCTACATGAGCCAGTGGACTTCGGGGTGTGTCGCTCCTCAAATCCGCCGCGGACGGACGGCTCCGGATTCTGGGCGGCCCCAGCGATCATCCTCTGGTCCTGCCGCTGAGCTCCTTCTCCAGGCCGTAGACCATCAGTTCCTTCGCGTTTATTGCTATTATCCTTCCGAGCTCCAGCCTGCTTCCGTTGTAGACGACGACCCCCCTTTTGGCCTTGAAGCGGTCCATGAAATAGCTCAGCGTCTTCGTGTGCTCCTCCCTCAGGGCGGACGCGGACTTCACTTCCACGGGCACGATGGCCCCGTCCTCCTCTACCAGGGCGTCGACCTCCTTGGAGGCCTCGCGCCAGTACCTCCTGACGTTCAGCCTTGAGACCACCAGCGTCTCAAGGACCGCGCCCTTCTCCAGCGACGGGTTCTGGGACAGCGCGAGCGATATGTCGTAGGGGTACGCCTTCCTGAGCTTCCTCGATTCCGCCATGGCGGACGGCCGGTAGTTCCTGACTATCCTTATCAGCTTCGAGAACTCGAGCATGTACACGTGCCTCTCCACTTCCTGCTTCCTTTTCCTGAGGGTCCTGGACAGCGCGTCGACGTTGAGCGCCATCCCTGGCTCGGCGTAAAAGAGCCCGACGAGGGAGTTCAGCAGCGGCACGTCGACATTACCGAACTCCCCCGGCAGGTCTTGGCTGAGGATCTTCGCGACAACGCTTTCGCGTATGTACTCGTACGTCGTCTTCTCGTCGTCGACCGCGGCCAGCTCGGGGAAGGGCTTCCTCACATAGGAATCGAACTCGGACTCGATCTCCTTCTCGTACAGGGGGATGTTGTCCACACTCACGCCGTGCCTCAGCGAATAGTACTCGACCAGCGACAGCACGGGGATGTCTATCAGGAAATGCCTGCCAACCAGGCTGTCCATCGCCCTCCTCTCAAGTTGCAGCGACGCCGAGCCCGAGACCACGAACCTCAGGTTGGGGAACGCGTCGTAGAGCATCTTTAGGCGGGGGCCCCAGTCCCCTGACTTCTGTATCTCGTCCAGGAACAGGTACACCCTCTCCTTCTTCCAGTCCGCCCCGGTGATCCTTCCATACGAGTCGAGTATCTCGGTCAGCTCTGATGCGCCGTAGTCGAAGGTGAAGTAGACGATGCCGGTCCGCCCCGCGCTATTCAGGAGTTCGTCAATCATCTGGTACATTATGGTGGTCTTCCCCACCCTCCTCAGGCCGGAAAGTATTACGGCCTCCCGGTATTTGAGAAGCTTGCCGTACGCCTCCCTGAACCCCGCGCGGCGGTACTTCTTTACGAGATCCTTCTTCACCTTGCCCTCGATCCACCAACCGTTCAGCAGCCTAAGGGCCTCGTCTAATTGCATATTAGTACGTTATGGGAACTAATATTTAAAGTATTCGTTCCCATCGGGAACTATAATATAACCTTGACCAAGAGAGGCCTTCCGTAAGAGCTGCTTACTTTAATTCGTAATTACTTAAAAGGTCAAAGTAACGATAAGTTTTCCTTTGGCATCAACGGGCGCGGAACTCGCAAACTTATTATGTTTTCACGTGGAATTAAGCATGATAGGATGCAAGATGCCGTTCCCAAAACGGAACATTCGCCCAAAAGGGCTGTCGCGGCAACGCACGTGATCAACTGGTACATCGGGAATTACCTTGAAAGCACGAACAACGCGCTTAGGGACAACAGCTTCGACCCCGAAAAGGGCGGCTGGCAACCCGCGTGGCTGCGGGAAATGGAAGTCGTGCGGACCGAACTGGGCGGGGGGCCTATTCTGCATTCGGATTTCATCCGCTTGATGAAGGAGAAGGGAATCCACGGCAAATATTACCTTTACAAGAAGTATGAATGCCATTGCAGGATATGCAAGGCCATGGGAATCGTATGATTTCAGGTGATCCCGATGCCGAACTACGACAACTACCCGGTCGTCGCGTGCAAGCGCACACCGGTGTCCATAGGATCAGTCAACGTCATAATAGCGAGGAGGCTGCCGCACAACCTCTTCAGCGTCGCCGTCTTCCTGGTCGACCTGTTCAAGCTGGGCCTCAAGGATTCCTTCGGCTCAGAGAGGGTCAACGGACCGGAATTCAACGAATCGTACGAAAGCATTATTGACGGGTTCGCTAGCGAGGGCGTCGGGCTGAGCGACATAGACATATCGGAGGCGAAGAAGATCATCGGCAGGGGGCTGAGGATAGCCGCAGCCGTGGGCACCCCTCCGGTCGATAAGGGGCTCCTGGAGACAGTAGGGACCATCGACGAGTCGGCAATTCGGGGATCCCTCTACAAGTGCTACGAATGCGGGGAAGGCGAGCTCAGCGAGGAGACCTGCGGCAGGATACTGGAAGTCGCTAGGAAGGAACTGGCCCTGGGCGTCGCCGGTACGCCGAAGGAGCGGATCCTGTGGATGATGTGCGACTCCTGCAAGGACCGCTCCGAAAAAGACCCGGCGGAGGATAAGGCCGAGGAGCCCGTCGTGACAGACGTCTCCCTGCTGCCGAAGAAGGACAAGGGGCCGAGCCTGAAGGAGATGAACAGGGTCCTCGACGCGATAATGCTGTACTACAATTACTTCATCCCCGTCCACGAGGACGGAAGGACGCCGGCCGAGGCGTATGGCGATACCCCTCCGAAATGGGTCGGCGGACTGGTATCGAAGTACAAGGAAGGAAAGCTCGAGGGAAAGGAGGCGGAGATGAACAGGAGGTCGGTCAGCGATTTCCCGAATTACCTGACCGCGAGCCTGATGAAGGACATATTTGAGAACGGGGGCGTATCTGACAGGGCGAAGGTCGTGATGCTCATACTTGAGGAGCTCAAGGATAAGAAAAAGCGGAAGGAATACGAGTCCCCCAGAAAACCCATGCCTGCCGCGCGGGACAGCCCTACCGGGGGCGGCCGCAAGCCGCCCGGCATAACAATCCCCTTCGTGACGATGTACGAGATGGCGGACCCCGCGGACATCAGGGAGAGATTCCTGGAATATTCGAGGAACGGAAGATCGGAAGTGGATTTCTATGACAAGAAGGAGATGGTAGCCCTCATTGTCGATGACGACGGGACGATGGACGCCTTTGTGGAGGAGTCGGGCACCAAGCTCGGCACCCTGCGCGTCGAGGACGAATTCCTCTTCCTGTCGAGCATGGCCGAGGAGAGGAACGACGCGCTCTGCCGGTTCGCCGCCGGAGTGGCGGGCAAGGGGATAGAGCTCGTAGAGAAAGTGAGGGACTTTAAGTTATGAAGAAAAGAGACGCGGGAAGGATCGATGCAATAATCGAGAGGCCGCCACCGATGCCTATGACGAGCAGGAAGTACTGTCGGCGTGGGAGACGATACTTTCCGACAACATAACCGTACCGCAGGCATGCAGGGTCGGCGGGCAGGACGCTACGCTCGTGAGGGTCTTGTCCAGGAACGGATTACTCTGCGCGAGGGTAAAGTTCGGCGGGCGCGGGAAGTGCGTGGACATTCCCGTGGAAGACGTCACGCTCGGAATCGGATCGCAGGAGATTTACGTCAGGGCCTATGAGCGGGGCTTCTGCTGACCTCGTGGTGTTGGCACGCCGCAGAATCGCACAGCTATCCCTTCAGTAGATAACACAGGCAGGATGATTCATGGCACTTGGCTTTGCGGACGCTACGCGCCGAACAGTTCTTCAAACCTATGAGAAACCCTTTTCCTTAGGGCGTACGTATTGGCGAACCTAGCGTACGCCATCCAACCCTCCAGGCTCCTGCCCGCTCCTTCAAGGGTCATCTCGCCACCGTCGCATTTCTCCCTGAACGACTCCAGCCGCTTCCATATCCTGCGCGCGTTGCTCTTCTTGATGAGCTTGTGGCGGCGGAATATTCTAAAGCCCAGGAAAGTCACACCGCGCTCCAAGGGCAGGATGCTCGTCTTCTCGGGGTGCAGTTCCAATCTCAGGCTCAGCCGCAGGAACTCGCCTATCTCCCTGCGCCATCTCTCGAGAACCCGCCTGTCCCTGTGCAGGATCACGAAGTCGTCCACGTACCTGATGTAATATTTCGCCTTCAGCCTGTGCTTCACGAACGCGTCGAACTCGCCCAGGTAGACGTTGGCGAAGAACTGGGAGGTCAGGTTGCCGATCGGCATCCCCTTTCCGGCGACGTCCGTCCTGTGGTTCTCCAGTATGCTTCTTATGAGCCAGATGACGCCGGGGTCCCTTATCCTGCGCTTCAATATTTTCATGAGGATTTCGTGGTCTACCGTATCAAAATAGTGTCGCACATCGGCCTTGAGTAAATACCCTTCGAAATACCATCCTGCCGAGAGTTCAGTCTGCCCTCCGCCGCCCCCGCAAATGGAATAGGTGCGTCTGAAGCAAACCTTCCTCATGAACCCCTCGAACCTCCTGACTGCCATGTGCGTGCCCTTCCCTTTCTGGTTCGCGAACGAGTCGTAGATGAAGTCCTTTTCCAGAATAGGCGCAATTATGTTGCACAGCGCGTGGTGCACTACCCGGTCCCGGAAATGCGACGCGCTTATCGTCCTTGTCTTCGGATCCCTCACAACAAAAGTTGTGAGTGGAGCTGGGAAATAGGTTAGATTTTCAAGCTCTTCCTTCAATTGCAAAAGATTCTGTTCAAGATTGCGCTCGAATTCTATTACGCAGTCCTTTAGCGTCTTTCCTTTTCTTGCTTTTTTGAAGGCACTCTCAAGATTCTCGTAGGAACATAGTAAAGAATACAGATTCCTGTAAGTTTCCATAGCATGACCATTACACCCAGAATGTAAATTGGATCCATTTGAGCGCGATTGCCATTCCTGATGCCCGAATTGACGTCGACCCTGTTTCTGTTGTTGTAGTTGTAGTTGACGAACGCGGCAAGAGGCCGAACAATTGTAACCCATCTACTAAAAGCCACTTACGTGGCGGCACCACAGCTTCACGATTTCAACCGGGTTTACTCAGTGTCGCTGTTGAACTTCATGGCTGATTTGTTTCTTAGGCTAACCAGCGCTATAGATGGATGTGTGGACCCAAGTTTACACCTGCGATTGCTCGCAGTTTGCAGGATTTGTCCCTGCAAACCCGGGTAGAAGAATAGGAATGTTTTAGATATTTATGTGCTTCGCCGAAGTACCTCAACTATGGTTTTCTTGCTGTCTTCCGCGTCTTTTATGAGTTCTTCGGCTCGCGCCTCATCGTTGTCGGCTTTCTCGGCCTTCGGCTTTAGCTCTATGAGCTCTTTTTCCCTCTTCGCAAGTCGTCCGTCTTCCTCCTTTATATCCGCCCTTCGTGCCTGCACATTCCTTAATTCAGCGTCTATTGCACCAGTTAGACTGCCTGCTTCCGGCGCGATCTCATCTCCGCCAACGCCGACCGAGTAATACCCCTCTCTGAACTCCTCCTCGCTCAATGCCGAAGGGTTTCTGGAGCTAAATACCAGTGTTTCTCCGCGATGTTTTTCTATAAACGCAGTGTCTGAAAGCACGGATGCGTCGGCAAGTGGCTGTCCCAACTTTTGGGCCAGTTTTTCAGCCTCTTCTACCGATTCCACTTCTTCTTTAGCCAAGCTGTAGTTGCCTGGTTCGCCCAGCACCACCCGAGCGCGACCGCCATTCCCGATGCCCGAATCGACGACGACCCCGACCCCGTCACTGTAGTAGATGAAGAACGCGGCAAGAGGCCGAACTTCACCATGTTTTCTTGTTTTGTTTAAAACTTCAGCTGCGGCCTCGTAAAAAAAGATCTTTTGACTCCATTTTGTTTCCTTTGGAAAATCTTGATAACTGTCTACCTTACTAAGCCCTTTCATCTCTGAGCTTGGTCTAGGCATCCTCCTTTCGGCTGTTCCGCTCATTTTCTCACGATATCCTTGTGCTTGGCCCCTTTAATTAAGGTTGGCGTTAAATCGGGAATTCGACGCATGACGTTGCCCTGAAACCATTACATAATGCCCAGCAATTATGGAGGGGCATAAACGGAAAAACTGGAAAAAAGACAACAAAAACGGCCAACCAAACCAAAAACATCTATGAGAACTAAGAAAGATACGGCTGAAATACAGTCGCATCCTTCCATCGGGTTGTAATCAGATATGCGTCACCTATTTTTATATTCCTTTCTTTCCATACCTTTCATGCAGTTTGCGGCTATCGACAGACATCTATCCGTGCTCTGAGCACATTGAGGTAGTCGTTTAGGCCCCCATTCAACAAGTCGGGTTCGAGACCCATGTTTTTTGACGGGGTGCCGCTGCCACTGGCTCACCAACTCATGTTCCGCCGTCGCGGAATTCTTCATTGTTGGTGAGCATAAACCACATTATGTAGAGCATCTTGTGCGCAAGCGCTGCCACTGCGGTGTTTTTCTTTTTCCTCCGTGACATCCTTAGGAAGAACGACTTCAGTTTGCCGCCGTCCTTCGTCTTCAATGCGCCCTGTGCGCTTTGGATGACTGCCGTCCTTAGGACTTTGGAACTCTGTTTGACCAATCCTCCTCGTCTGTCCGAATCTCCTGACTGAATAACTCTGGGTACTAATCCGGCATGTTTGCACAGTGCCTTAGGACTCTCGAACCTTTTTATGTCGACGATTTCAGACATTATGACCGGCGCAGTGACGTTGCCCACTCCAGGCATGGTCTTCAACAATTCTATCTCTTTCCGGTAGATGTCTGCCGGCACTGCGCGTTCCGCTTTGTCCACCTGCGTCTCCGCGGCTGCCATTAGTTCGAGGCAACTGTCGATTTCGCTAATTCCAAGAGTCTTCAACCACTTGACGCCTTTCTTCGTGAATACATCCTTGAACGGCTTATTGATGTTCTCCCTCCTGAGTACCGCATTGATCTGGTTCTTGAGTTGCGTCGATATTTTTACCATCGACTGCCTGTGCCTGACTTTGCTTCTGTAGTCCCGTGCGTCCTTCGGAGGCACGTACGATACACGTATTATGCCCGCCTTCAGAAGCTCCGCCAACCTCTTCGAGTCAAGTTTGTCCGTCTTCTTCCCTGATGAATCCAATTTCGTCTGCATGGGATTGGCGACCTTGACCACTCCGCATCTCTCCACAAGGTAGTCGTACAGTCCGTGCCAGATGCCACAGGCCTCCATCACGACGCTGAGACATTCCTTTGGCCTGCCGCCAAGGAACCTTTCGACCGCCTCCTCGCTACAAGGGATCTTTGCCTCCCTTATCACGCGATTCTCCTCGTCTATCATGGTCGCGTACGTCCACTTCGTTCCCAGATCCAGTCCCACGTAAAATTTCTTCATCCAAACACCGGTTAAACATACAACCGATGCCGATTAAGGATTAGTTCTCATACCTTCAACAGAAAGAAAACACAGAACACTCCAAAGCCCCGAAAACTATTCACTTAAAGTCATGTCGCTTCCGCTTCCCCTTGCTTATCCTCAGACGACAGGAGATATTCGCATAAGGCGCAGGGGGGTATAAATCAAAGTGAATAGTTTTGGGCATTTCCATGCATGCGCTCGGCTAGGGTATTGAAACAAAAAAGAAAGAACGGAGAAGCAAGCTTGTACGAATTAGGCTTTAGTAGCGGTGCGCTCGCAGATCGCTTGCGCTTTCTGCTTACACGCCCGCCCTATCAAAGTCGTGTAATACGACCGCCATAGTGTCTCGTTTCGGATTGGGCTTCGTCCTTAGATGCTTTCAGGACTTATCCCTTAGCGCGTGGCTACCCGGCCATGCTATTCACAACCGGTAAACTAGAGGCGCCGATGCCTCATTCCTCTCGTACTAGAGGCATCTTATCCTCTGACACTTACACTCCCAGTAGATTTTACCGTCCTGCCTCGCGGCGGACTTAACTCAGCTCGTGTAAGTCTTTAACGGGCGAGCAGCCCGGCCCTTGGTGGCTCCTGCACCACCAGGATGACTTAAGCCCATATCGGTGTATCAAACGGCTGGGTCGATGTGAACTCTCACCAGCCACGAACCGGTTACCTCCAGAGTAACTTTTCTGACAGGTTGGAGCCCCATTAAAAGAGCTTCCAAAGCTCGGTAAGCCCCTGTTTCCAGTCTGCACATTCCGCTTTTCAATGTACAGTCAGCCCTGCATTTGCCTTTAAGCTTAACGGTGAGTTTCCAACTCACCTAAGCAGAGCATTGGTCACTTTCGTTTCCTTATCGAAAGCAACCGCCCAGTCTAACTATCCACCTGCTGCTGTCCCCTTTACTAGGTTAGTCGCGTAGCGGGCGAAGAGTGGTGTTACATTTCGCTCCACGCTGGCCGAAACCAGCGCTTCGACGCTCCCACTTACGCTCTGCAACACTCGCTACACAACAACAACAGGCTATAGTCAAGCTTCATGGAGACTTCATTTCCCACTGAGAGTACGCGGCATGTTCACCGCGTAGTGAGTTCACCAAGCACCAGATTGGGACAGTGGGAGAGTCGTTACGCCCTTCATGCAAGTCGCCTATTAAGCGACGAGGTATTACGCTACCTAAAGAGGGTCAGAGTTACCCCCGCTCTTTGCTAGCGCTTAGTCCCGTTGAAACGGGGTTTCGCGTACTAGCGGTGAGCAGGCGTCACCCACTGTACTAAGCCTTACGGCTTTGCGGTGAGTTGTGTTTTAAAGAAACAGTCGCTCTCCCCTAGTTATTGCAATCTGCGCTTACTAAGCACAGACATGGCTTGTCGATAACTTACGCCACTAACTTGCCGATTTCCCTAACCTGATTTAACCTTGGCACGCCTTGGTCTTTTCAACCAGCAGCACCTGTACTGGTTCTAGGTACGAACTAACGCGATCGT
Source organism: uncultured archaeon (assembly GCA_963752955.1). Lineage (GTDB taxonomy): Archaea > Micrarchaeota > Micrarchaeia > Micrarchaeales > CABMGC01 > CABMGC01. The sequence goes on along the minus strand of CAVWAD010000004.1, from coordinate 229,772 downwards.
TGTGTATTCCCTTTTCACGGACTCAGGAATTTGGTCAAAGTTCATTTAGCTGCTTCTCCTCATAATGAGACTCCACAGCCGTTTGCACGTTCTAAATGACCTATCCCCAAGCTGTCAGAAATACACCTTGTGTCGCCACACCTACGCATTAGGCGCATGAATTTTAACATGCTTCCCTTTTGAGGGGTAGTGATTAGCTCCCCTCTTAGGATCGGCTAACTCCCCGCTGACAATCATCTCGGGGAAAACCGTGTGCTTCCGGCGTACGGGATTCTTTACCCGTATTTGCTGTTACTGACACCAGGATTTTCACTGCTGCGCAGTCCATCCGGGCTCAAGCCCGAACTTCTTGCCACGCAGCACGCCCTTCTACCCATGCTTTCGCACGCTGGGGTCTCGGTACCTAGTTTAGCCCCGTCCATCTTCAGAGAATCCTGTCTCAATCGGTACGCTGTTACGCGTTTTTTAAAGGGTGGCTGCTTCTAAGCCTACCTCCCGACTGTCTAAGACGGAACCCTCCTTCAACACACTTAACTAGGATTTAGGGACCTTAACCTCAGTCACTCTCGTTCAAGTCTCGCGGTACTAGCTTACCCAATACACGCCGACTCCGGGGATACGCAGCATACACATTCGGAGTTTGACTTCGAGGCGAAGCCTTTCGGCTCCCACCAGAAAATCGGTCGCTCTACCGTGTATGCGAGCTGGCCCCGGGCTATCCTAAAGATACTTCGAAGGGGACCCGTTATTGCCATGTTCGAATGGTCTATCGCCCCTACTCGTAGGTCACCCAACAGGATAAACCATGACAGGTTGCGGGCCTCCACCGAGCTTACGCTCAGCTTCACCCTGCCCACGAGTAGTTCACAATGGCTTCGGGTCGTAAAATAGTGACTTAGGCGCTTTCGCACCCTGTGCATAGGCACACTCGCTTTCGCTACGCTTAACGCTTGCCACTATCATACACTCCCTGGCTCTTGCTTCAAGAAGAAGGATATAACACTGCTAGCACATTTCGTTCGACGCTTTCGCGTTTTCACTTCGTGTGCAATGACGCTCATGCCATATCTTCTTGTAACCACCTAGTTTCAGATCTATTTCACACCCACACGTGTGGGTTCTTTTCAACGTTCGCTCGCGCTACTTATTCGCTATCGGTCTCTGGTCAATGTTTAGGGTTGGAGTTCAATGCCCCCATATTCGCACAACGTACTAAGGCTGTGCTACTCTCTTACGGACAGTTCCGCACGCGCTCCGCCTACGAGGCTGTCACTCTCTTTGGCCGCTCTTTCCAGAGCGTTCGGCTCGCGCGTACGCAAGTGCGTCCGCACCACATCTCCCATCACTTGCGCAATGGGATTCAGCTTGCCCTCAGTCGCTTTCACTCGCCGTTACTAACGACATCTCTTTTGATTTCTTTTCCTGCGGGTACTAAGATGCTTCAGTTCCCCGCGTGCGCATGCGCCACTATTCATGGCGCACAATTCGGCTATCCCAGGTTCAAAGGTTGACTTGCACCTACCCTGGGCTTATCGCAGCTTGCCACGGCCTTCTTCGCTACCAGAGCCTAGTCATTCCCTAGGTGGCTTAAAAATTACAAGCTTGCTTCTCCTCAAATCAATTGCAAAAATGCAATCTCATACGGTGCCACACTGGGCTGACATAGGTGGTTAAACCTAAACACACAAATCTCATCAAGCAAAAACAGTTAGAGATTGCTCTCAAAAATGCGGCCTTTAAAAGCTCAGCACGTGCATCAAAGCACCAACCTAACTTATGACAAAACAGGTTTATATAGATTGCGGTAAGCTGGCGCGCAGGAAGTGCATCTCGCGCGCCGAGCTGGCCCGACGCGGCCCCTTTCTGGGAGAAGGCTTTAATTTTAGAGCATCCATTCAGTAGGCGGTGAACTGAATGGGGGTCATCTCGGAGTTCGAGGAGTTCCTGAGCGAGTACAAGGTGATGGGGCTGGCCATCGCTTTCATGATCGGATCGGCGCTGACGACGCTGACCCAGTCCTTCGTCAACAACCTGATAATGCCGGTGGTGGGCATCTTCCTGCCGCAGGGCGCGTGGCAGACCGCAACCGTGAACATAGGGTCGGCCACAGTGGGGTGGGGCGCCTTCACCTCAGTTCTGATAAACTTCATCATACTCGCTTTCATAGTGTTCCTCCTGTCCAAGGTCCTGTCTAACGGGAAGAGGCCCGCGAGGAAGCCGGTCCGGGGGAGGAAGCGGGCCCGCAATGGAAAGCTTTAAATCGAAATGTCACGATAGATAACGTAAGGGAATGAGCGGATCGTATGCGTATTGAAAAGGTACCGAAGGTGCTCGCGCTTATACCTGACGGCAACAGGAGGTGGGCGATGAAGCACAGCCTTTCGTTCTTCAACGGCTACAACCTCGGGGTCAATAAGTTCATAGACTTCGCGGACTGGTGCAAGGATTACGGGATAGGCAACATAACTGTGTGGGCCTTCTCCACGGAGAACTTCAGGAGGTCCAGGGTGGAGATGGACGCGCTGTTCAACATCTACCGGAAGGTCGCGACCGACAGGGACCTGATCTCCAGGCTGCACGACAACAAGACAAGGGTGAACATCGTGGGGAACAGGCTCCTGCTGCCGAGGGACCTCGCCGACGCCCTGCACAAGATAGAGATCGAGACCGGGGCCTACAAGGACAGGGTCATAAACATGCTCGTCGCGTACGGGGGCAGGGACGACGTGCTGCACGCGGCCAGGGAGATGGTCAGGGACGCGCTGAAGAGGAAGGTGAGGAGCGTAGACGAGGCCGCGTTCAGGAGCCACATGCTCTCCGGGAACGTGCCCGACATAGACCTCGTCATAAGGACCTCGGGGGAGGAGAGGCTCTCCGGATTCATGCCCTGGCAGGCGGGGTACTCGGAGCTGTACTTCAGCAAAAAACTGTGGCCGGACTTCACCAGGCGCGACCTTGAGATCGCGCTTGAGGATTACGGGGAAAGGAAGAGGAGGTTTGGCATTTAGCTCTTTAGCTCTTGACGCCTGTGTTTTTATGACGGATTCACGCGATTACATCACACACTACACCAAGTACTTCAACCTAAGGGCCCCGAGCAGCGCGTTCCAGGCCGCGGTGCTGCTCGTGATAGGCGCGGTGTCGGGAGTGGTCATGAGCCTGGCGGTTCACTACCCGATCCCGGCGCAGGGCTATTTCGGGCTGCTCGTCTCGGGCCTGAGCACGGGAATACTCGTGGTAAGCCTGCCCGCGCTGCTCACGGTCGTTTTCGTGAAGGCGACCAAGAGAAGGATGCGGCTGAAGCACGTGATGCTCGCCACGCTGCCCATAACCGCGCTGTATGCCTTATTTCTGATAGCCAACGCGGTCCTGTTTCACCTGAAGGGCAGCGCGACCATCGCGTACATCGTTCTCCTTCTCGCGAACGCGTGCACCTACGGCTACTGGTTCCTCGTGGGCAGGCTCGCCTTGGGGAAGGGAAGGAGCTCCGCCGCCATCGCGGCGACCCAGCCAGTGCTCAACATCCTCCTGTACCTGCCGCTGGGCGGCTACATACTCAGCTTGGGGGCGCCCCTGAACATCACTCTCGTGAAGCTCTTCGCGGGGATGGTCGTGTTCCTCGTCGCGGGGAACGCGCTCCTGTATCTCGTCGACAGGCCCGTGAGGAGGATAATGGACACCAGCGGGATAAAGCTAGCCGTGTCGATGGTGGGCCAGTGGCTGTACGACCTAACCAACGACGTGAAGGTGATAGGCCAGGAGGCGGGGGTCAAGAGGGACCTGAGCGTGGACGTTCTCGCCATCAAGGGCGGGAGCGGCTACAAGGCGGTCTTCGTCAACCCCGACATCCACTTCGGGCCGTTCGCGGGAGTCGGCGGGAGCGTCGCGCCGGCCGTCCTCGGGGACCTCGTGGTGAAGAGCCTGGGATGCGCCCCGTTCGTGCTCCACGGGCCGGAGACGCTGGAGGACAACCCGATAAGCGCGGCGCAGCTGCAGATCCTGTGCAGGCAGGTCGGATCCGTCCTTTCCGACGGGAAGATGCGTTTCAGGAGGGCGCGGGGGAATCTCAGCGTCGGCCAGAGGAACAGCTGCAGGGCCATAAACCTCTCGGTCGGAGACGCGAACCTCATCCTCCTCACTAGGGCTCCGAACGTGACAGAGGACATGGACAGGGACGTGGGCCTGCGGCTGAAGGCGGTCGCCGCGGACGCGGGGCGGCGAAGCGTCTTGCTGGTGGACTCGCACAACTCCAGATTCGAATCGGCAAAGCCCAGGGAGCTCGGGGAGATACACCCCGGAAACCCGTACGCGAAGGAATACGAGGCCGCCATTAGGGCGTCGATCTCTGCCGGGGAAACGGAGGCGGTCGGCTTCGGTTCGTCGTACAACAAGCTGAAGAGGCCCCTCGGGAACCCCAAGGACATGGGCGAGGGGTACACGAGCGCCTGCGTCTTCGATTTCGGGGGCAGGCGGTTCGGGATAGTGTATTTCGACGCGAACAACATGCTGCCCAGGTTCAGGAACCGGCTCATCAGGCACGCGAAGGAAAGGCTCGGCATCGAGATCGAGGTCTGCACTACCGACACGCACTCGATAAACTCGCTCAGCCTCTCCGCGAGCAACTCGCTGGGCAGGTACACCAGCGTCGAGAAGGCGATACCCCTGGTTGATGCGCTGCTCCGGGACGCCATCTCCGGGATGGAGCCCGCCAGCTACGCGTACAGGAACCTCAGGATAGGCGACTTCGCGGTCTGGGGCAGGGGCGCCGACGCCCTCATAGAGAGGACCAGCAGGGAGGTGAAGAGGGTCCTCAAGTACGTAGTGCCCCTGCTCGTGATTGCCACGTTTATAATTGCCGCCTGGGTAATCTACATAGTGTGACAATGTACTATCTCGCGCCGCTGGTGATAATCGCCCTCTTCGCCTACTGCGCGTATGCGTTCAGGAGGAAGTCCGACCTGCTCTACCTGGTCGCCTTCCTTGCCGCGGGCTTCGCGCTGGCCTCGCTCGAGGGCTCTGACGCGGGGGCCCTGCTCGTCGGCATACTGGTGTTCGGCGGCGCCGCGGCCACGTTGGGTTCGAAGGCGAGCTACGCGCTGCTCGGGGTCGCGGCCGCTTACGTATTCCTGTTAAGCGGCGCGCCTTCCCTGATTGCGCAGGCGGCGCTCCTAGGCTTCCTCAGCAGGTCGCGATCGTTCATGGAAAAGGGCTCGACAAGCGATGCGCGGAGGGAGACGAGGCGCGATGTCGTGCAGATCCTCATAGGCTTGGTGCTCGTGGGCGTCTTCGCCCTCTCCGATTACGCCGGCGCGAAGCTTTTCCTGATAGCGGGCGTGCTCCTCGGCCTTCTGCTGAGCGATTATGCAATATCTAGACCGAAAGGGGGCGCGTCAAGGCTGCTCCGTTCCCTCGAGAGGAGGGGCGCCGCCTTCGGGCAGGGCGCGATGTGGCTTGCGCTGGGGGCCCTTCTCGCGATCTCCTTCCTGAACCGCAACGAATCCATAGCGCTGCTGGCGTCGATATTCATAGGCGACGCGGTCGCGACCATAGTGGGAGTCAAGTACGGCGGGATTGCGCTGCCTTACAACAGGAAGAAGAGCGTCGCGGGATCGGCCGCGTACTTCGCTGCGGCGCTGCTGGTCTCATTCCCCTTCCTCGGCTACGCGGCGGCGCTGACGTCTCTCGCCGGAGCCCTGATGGAGGGCCTGCCGAGCTATCTTGACGACAACTTCGACACCGCGGTGGCACTGGCGATGCTGATGTTGCTGCTGGGCCGCGCGGGGCTGATCTAGCGCTGCCCCCTTAGCCTCGGATCAATCCCCTGCCCTAGGAGAGGCAGAGCACCGGATGCTATGAGGCCGGCGTAGACCATGAGCAGTACGACCAATACCGCCAGTGCCGCGAGCACCGCCATCGTCGCGATCGACTGAAGCCTCGTGATCCTCTGTTGCGCTGACAGCGCTATGACCTCGACCACTAACGCCCACACCGGAAGCACGACGAACGCGAGTATGCCGACTCCGGGGACCACGAAAAGCCAGTACAGAAGCAGCAGGGGCATGCATCCGAAGACCATCGCAGTGAACGTCCTCTCGTAGTCCTCCTTGAACAGCCTGAGGAAGTACTTGCCCACGAGCTGGTACAGCGCGGCGTTTATGAAGAAGCCGATGGGGACCAGCAGCCAGAAGTAGACGACCGCGAACCCGACCAGGAGCACGCCCACGCCCATGTTCAGCAGGAAAGACGAAGTCATCGGGACCAGCCCGAGGGCGTTCGTGAGCAGGCCAAGCTTCATGCTGACGAAGCCTATCACTAGGAACAGAAGCAGCGGGATGAGGCTCGCGCTGTAGTAGAACTTCAGCGCGTCCATCACGCTCATCTTCGCGGCGGCTTCCTTTCCGGGGCTGAACAGCAGCCTGAAACTCTTCCTCACGTCCTTGGTGAATCCCATTCAATCGGATTCCTATCGATACGTAGGAATAAAAAGGGTATGGTCAAGGCGGATTTACTTCTTTGGCCCATTCTACTCCTAAAATCCTATTAGGAAAGATTAAGTATCAAATCAGATTAAATCCATATCGCGAGACTATGCCAAACGTAGTAATTTCAGGTTCGTTCAGAAAAAACCTTGATGGCATAATGACTAAAGTGGGGGAATTCGAAAAGGCAGGCGTAGTGGTATTGTCTCCTAAATTTTCAGCTCCTATAGACCCAAAAGCGGAGTTTGTAGTATTGAAAACTGATGCGGTAGCGGACCCTAAAACATTAGAACAGAATCATCTTGCCGCCATAATCAGAGCCGACGCTCTTTACGTTTACAATCCCAGTGGCGATCTGGGTCCTTCTGCAACATTAGAAATGGGTTTTGCGTTAGCACAGGGTAAGCCTGTCTTTGCCAAAGAAGTGCCTTCTGATTTTACTCTAAGAATGTTTTGCAAGCAGGCTTCGGTGGGAGAAATAAAAGAGGCTTTAATAGCAATGGTCAGAGCCATCTGAGCCCGGGGGCGAAATCAGAACTGGTCCTGCTGGGAGAAAAAAATACAGGATGAATGGGTCTGGCCTCTTCCTCAGACCCTCCTTCCCCTCCTTCCGCCCGGCCTCCTGGTGGAGTCGGTTGGTATCGGGGTGACGTCCTCTATGCTCTTTATCTTGAGGCCGCTCCTCGCCAGCGCCCTCACCACCGCCTGCGCCCCGTGGCCAGGCGTCTTCGAGCCGTGGCCCCCGGGCGCCCTTATCTTTATGTTCACGTTGGTGATGCCCTTCTCTATGGCAGTGGCCGCGACCTTGTACGCGGCCTGCATCGCGGCGTACGGCGATCCCTCCTCCCTGCTGTTGTCGACTATCATCCCGCCGCTTCCTACGGCGATGGTCTCGGCGCCCGAGAGGTCTGTGAGCGTGATTATGGTGTCGTTCTTGGACGAGTAGATGTGCGCGACGCCCCACCTAACCCCCTTGGGCTTGAACTTCAGCGTCGCCTCCTGGGCCAGCTGCTCGAAAGAGACCTCGTTCTTCTTCGACTCCTGCTTCTTCTCTTCAGGTTTCTGCTTTTTCTCGGTCTTAGCCAAAATATCAACCCTACTGACCTTCCGCCTTCGCCTCGGCCTCCTGCTCGGAGTGCTCCGCGGGCTCCACCTGGGCGTTCTCAGGCGCCTCCGAGACCTCCGGGGCCGCTGCGGGCGCTGGTGCCGCCGCCTTCACCGGCTTCTCGATTTTTATGGGCTTGAAATAGCTGAGCGCGTCGTCCTCAGATGCGAGGACCAGGTGGCCCGGAGAGGTCACCCTCCTGCCGTTGACCGCGATGAGCCCGTGCGCCACGAGCTGCCTCGCCTGCTTCATGCTCTTCGCGAGGCCCTTCCTAAGCACGACCGTCTGGAGCCTCCTTTCCAAAAATGAATCCACGTTGACCACGAGAAGGTCGTCGAGCTTGGCGTCGCCCTTGACGATGTTGTACCTGCTGAGCCTGGCTATTATGTCCCTGCCGACGCTCTCCTCGGTCCTCCCGGAGAGGACGTCCCTGACGTTCTTCCTTATCCTCCTCAGCTCGCTGTCGAGTATCCAGAGCTCCTTGAGGTTCTTGAGCCCGTACCTCTCCTTGAGCCCGTGCTCGTTCTGGATCCTTATGGAGTCCCACATCAGCGAGGGCGTTTCGTATTTCTTCCTTATCTTCTTCGGGTCTCCCATTGGATCACGCTTTCTTCGGCGCCGGCGCCGCCGCCTGCTTCTTCTGCTCCTCCTGTATCTTCTTCTTGGTGACTCCTACGGTCGCGCCGGTCCTGCCCGTCGACCTCGTCCTCTGCCCGCGGACCTTCTGGCCGTACTGGTGCCTGAAGCCGACGTAAGTCTGCTGCTTTATCATGTCCTCTATGTCCTGCCTCGTCTGGACTATGAGGTCGGTGCCCACAACGTGGATGTCCTTGCCGGTCGCGATGTCCTTCCTCCTGTTGAGCATGTAGGCGGGAATCCCGAACTTGAGGGGGTCCTTTATGACCTGCTCCACCTCCGCGAGCTTGTCGTCGGGAAGGGAACCTATGGCCGTCTTGCCCGATATCCCGAACTTCCTCTCGGCGACCAGGGCCATCACCTGGGCCAGGTTCTGGTTTATTCCCTTTATCCTGAGGAGAGCGTGCGCGATTGTGTAGCTGCCGTTGATGTCCCTGCCGGCGATCCTGACTATGCTCGTCTCTTCCTTCTTCGCGCGCTGTGCTGCTTGTTCATTCTCAGCCATTACAAAACCATCAAAATGCACGTAAGTAGTAACCAGACAGTAACTGATGAAAGGTGACTAACATAAAATTGGCGAAGCACCTATAAAAAGCTTGCGCATGGCCGTATGCGATGCCGCTACTCTGCCGGTTTTTGGCATTCTGGGGCTTTTACGGCTGTCTTCGTAAGTCACTCCAGTGACTCAAGATTGACGCATAGCTCGTCCTCCCAAATCATATCAGGATACTTCTTAAGAAGATCTCGAATGTACTTCTTGCGCTCGTCGTATTTTGACTGGTCTTTCGCCTCGAACTTTATCGTGATATAAGGCCCGTTTTGCGAGTACCTGAAGATCATCATCCCGTCCTTAAAATCGGCCCTGATGCCGTCATCATCGGGTATCGTGGTGCTGTCAGTAATTTCAACATCGGGGAAGTCGTTCTTGAACTTTACCGACAGATCATTTATGACGCCCGCTTTTTTCTCGTCGGGGCAACCGATTTTGATTTCTGGAGAGGAGATGAATTTCGGGAAACTTTCATAAAGCTGGCTTAAAGTCTGATTCTTTTCTGACAAATATTCCAATATCCTGAGTGCAGCGTAAGTCCCGTCGTCGTGGCCGTAGGCATTGTCTCTGAAGAAGAAATGCCCTGACAGTTCGCCCCCGAAGGCAGCTTTCTCTTCTGAAATCTTTGCCTTTATGAATGAGTGTCCCGTTCGCCACATTATCGGGATGCCTCCATTAATCCTTACTACTTCTCTGACAACCTGGGAGCAAAGGGTATTGTAAATGATTTTTGAACCTGGAAACCGCTCCAGTATTTCTTTGGCGAAAATCGCTACCAGAACGTCATTCCACAAAATATTTCCTTTTTCGTCGACTAGGCCTATTCTGTCGCCATCACCATCGAAGGCAATTCCGATGTCTGCTTTTTCTTCTAATACGACTTTGGCTACTCTGTCGGCAATTTTCTTGGCCGTTGGATCCGGGGTACTCGACCGGAAAACTGCCGTCGACTTTTATATTTTCCCCAACGACTTCGCACCCGGCTCGCTCAAATATTTCTGGGGCGTACATTCCTGTCGTTCCACAACCCGAATCTACGACCACTTTGAATTTTTTCTTTAGGGAAACCCTTTTCAGCACATCCCCGTAATAATCTTCGGTTACGTCCTTTTTCTCGTAGCTGCCATTGACATCGGAACGGAAGTATCTGTCATCTTCAATTATCTCTCTTATTTCGGATACTTCCTCCGGCCCGGTCGTCTGAGAATAGCCAAGGGCTAGTTTCATTCCATTGTAATTGGCTGGGTTGTGCGACGCAGTTATCATCGCCCCGCCGTTCGTCTGAAAACGGTATTGCGCATAATACATCATCTGGGTCATGATCACACCCAAATCAATAACGTTTATGCCGGCGGATCGCATTCCCCCGATCATCGCCGTTTTGTACTCGTCGCCGCTTAAACGGCAATCGCAGCCGACTACCGCATGGCGAATCTTTCTCCTTTGCAAGAATGTCCCGTAGGCTTTGCCTATCGCCTCTACTTTTTCCGCATCCAGATCTTTATCGACGATTCCTCGGATATCGTAATTTCTGAAAACGTTTGGATTGATCTTCATTAGACCACATTAAGACTTATTCCCCATTTCCTTTTAAATTCGTCCGTTAACATCGCAGCATTCTTGAAATGTATGACGTTCATTCCAAATTCCTGTGCGGATTTTATGTTTCTTTCTTTGTCATCAATAAAGAGGCACTCGCGAGGAAGCACTTCGAAGACATCAGTAATCTGCCGGTATGCTTCAATATCTGGTTTTCTTATGGCCGTTACGCCAGAAACAAAGACTTTATCGAAAAGTTCGCGCAGTCCATATTTGACATTCAGATAGTCAAACCATTCTTTGGGAAAATTGGTTAACAGTGCTAGCTTGTATTTCCCTCTTAGTTGCATAAGTATGTGCCTCATTCCTGGTTTTTCAACAATGACCCCTCTTATCGTATTTTCTATCTCTGTGGGGGACGCAGAAGTTCCCGATATTCTTATGATTTCGCTAATGAACTGACTTTCTTTTATTTTACCAAGATAAAATGCGCGCCTTTCCTCGCTTTCGTCAATTTCTCTAAACTTGCTCTGATCCAAGGTCCTCATGTCAGGGATAAACTGCGGGAAATGGTGCCAAGTCTCAACAATTACCTCTTCTAAGTCGAACACAATGACCCGTATCTTTTCGTTTGGTTTCATGATCTAACTCTTCATTCAAATTTTACTACGTTTTGCTCTTCGAACCAGATTCAACATTACGCCGGGGTTGGGATTTTCAGCGTGATGCTTTTGAACCCAAAAGGCTCGTGAGAGCCATACGCTTGCAAGACCGTTTTCCAGGCGTACGCGTTACCGGATTCTGCCACCCCGGCGTGATATGATTATTGTTTAGCACTATTAAAAAGCAGTAGGTATGCTCGGCATAGTGGGTTGCGGCAAGTAGTTTCATTCGGGATATTTCTCGTTGAAATAGGATATTCGATCGCCAACGACAGCCTTTACGACGGACTCTCTGAGATACTTCAGATAGGGTTTCAGCTCGTCGATCTCGCTGAGATCTGACATGCGGAGGGGCTGATGGCTGTTCACTATCTGCTCGATTATCGGGCACAATAGCCATGCCTCTGTCTTTCTGTCCGTGAGCTTTCCGAGGACCATGTCCACTGCCTTCACGTACTTGAAATCGGGCCAGGGGAGGTTGCGGTCTGGTTTAAGCGGTTCCTGCAGCGCGAACTTCTTCCTGAACTCTTCCGTCTTGGAGAAATCTAGGTAACGCGAGCAGGACATGACCGCGTCATAATCTCCAGTATCTTCCATCAATGGCCTGAAGTAGCGCGGATAGAAATAGGTGCTCATCACCTCCCAGAAGCCCGTATTTACGAATTCCCTTAGCTCTTCATCAGACAGGCAGCCCTTGAGCGGGCCCCTCTCGTGCGCCCGGACCAGCCATGCGTGGCCGGTAGTTGCCCCGTCGCTGTTTCTCTTTGCCTGTTCTTTTATCAGATTGGCATAGAAATCGAACTTATCCTTGGTAATGTGCGGCTTTATAATGCCGAGGGACACGCATGCATGCCGGAATTTTCCCAACTTCGCAAATTCGTACAGCAGCAGTTCCTCCATGTCGGCAGAATCCCGCAGCGCGAGACGCAGGCATGAGGTTTTTTCCTTAAGCGAGAGCAGTCTCTGCTCCGCGTCGTGAGGCAGTACCGCAGAATTTGAACCCGAAAGCAGATCGTATTTGCTGTTTACGAAACCCGCATAATCTGAAGCTATGCGCTGTCCTACTGAGATTGGATTGGTCTTCATGGTGATCGCTTTCTAAGCAGCTTCCTGAAATCGTCAAGATTTGTGAAATCTTGGTCAAGCCGCGACTGTCCGGGGGCGGCGGCGGCATCATTATGGCTGCGACGTCTGGTTTGACGCGCGCGAGTATGACCGTGGCGCTCCCTTTCGCTTCTCCGTCTCAGCGCTTCCTCGGCCGCGCGCTCTGCTTCCAATTGCTTCTTTACCTCCAGTAGGGTGGCACCCTCTTCCACCGCCTTCAGCTTCCTTTCAATCTGGTCGGCTAAGTCGGTCTTCTTCCTGAACCGCAGGTCCGAGACGCACACCCTTCCTGTTTCAAGATATTCCCGGCGCACTATTAGGCCTGACTCGAAAAGCTTGTCAAGCTTGTATTGCATTCCGAGTGACAGGTCCGAGCTCGGCCTGGGCTTGAGGTTTGAGTAGCTGACAAGCGCGGATTTCAATAGTCTCTGGCCGATCTCCTGATCCAAGAAATTCGTCAATGTTGCATCTTTGGCCAAGTCAATGAATTTAAGGAGGTTTTCCTTGTCTAAACACTCCGCATCTAGCTTTGCAAGCAACTGGTCACGGACCGTACATAAGGTTTCGCCCGTAAGCAGACGTACAGGAAATTTCTCATCAATAAGATACTTATACAGATCTGCGTCCTTCGGAAGTAACTCGCATATCATTTTCTTCTTCTCGTCCTCCGAGGAGTATAGGATATACTCGAACAAGAAGTCCACGCACAGTGCTGCACGCCTACTGTTTCCGAATTTCAGAGAATCAATCGGGGCGACCAGCCACTTCTTGAATAGCGATTGCACTAGAGGATCGTCTAGGTACTCGCAGTAATTCTCAAGACTTTGGTGCGCCTCGATTAGGCCGCGGTCCTCTGCATATATCGCATGGCGGATTATTTGGTCGAGTATAGGATGCGCCAGCCAAGCACCTAGTTTTTCGTCGAGATTCTTGTTTTTCCTGGCATCTTCAAATGCATCTTTGTAAACGAGTGTGGGCCAGCCGGAATCGCTTGAGACGAGCGGCTTGTCCGTCCAGAGCCCCTTCGTCCTTGAGAAGTCGACATACTTGAAATATTTTTCAATCAGATCATACCGCTCGGAATGGGCTTGTAGGCCGTATGAAGTGGTGTAGAAATATACGGCGAACTCGCAAAATGCCCTGGTCACTAAATCTGTCAGATCCGTTTCGTCGACGTACCCTCTGAGTCTTTCTTGGCCGTTCTGCTTTTCTTCATCATACTTCCTGAGAATGGTGCCGTAGCCCATTTTTGATGGGCTATTCCGTGCTTGATGCAGTACCGCTCTGAGATATAAGTCGCGATCCTTCTCGGTGAGATTGGGCCATAGACATGGATCAAGAAGCGAGTCCGCTGCGTGCCAGAAGGATTCGTGGAGGAGCTCGTCGAGCATAGACAGTTTCGTGAGTTCTGTGTTGCCCCTTGGATCGGATAAAGTTTTCAGATCGAGTACTTTTTCTCTGGTCGACTCGCACGGATAGCTAGGAGTAGCCCCTTTTGATTCCCAAAGTTTGTCCGCCAATCCAACGAGATCCATCTCGACGCGCTGCATTGCGGAAGCGTAGTTAAATTTGGATTTTACGAGCACAAAGCAACCCTTATTTTCTGTTTGTTTTTCAGGGTATAAATGCATTCCTCGTGATTCGTTCCGGCAGCGCCCGCTAACCTACGCGCATTCCTTTATGTGCGGGCTTTAGGAATCGGCCTTCCTCTGTTCGGGCTTCACCGTGGGGAAGAAGATCACTTCCTTGAGCGACGGGACGTCCGCGAAGATCATGACGAGCCTGTCGATCCCTATTCCCATGCCCGCCGTGGGGGGCATGCCGTACTCTATCGCCTCGAGGAAGTCCTCGTCGGAAGGCGGGGCCTCCGTGTCGCCCTTCTTCTTCTCAAGCGCCTGGTCCTCGAACTTCTTCCTCTGCTCGATTGGGTCGGTGAGCTCGGAGTAGCAGTTGCCGAACTCCTTGCGTGCCATGAACAGCTCAAACCTCTCGCTCAGCTTGGGGTTTCCTCGCTTGTCCTTCGTAAGGGCGCACATGTACCCTGGATAGTCGACCACGAACGTGGGGTCGGTTATCTCCTCCTGCACGTACTTGTCGAAGAGGGCATCGGCGACGTGATACGCGTTGAGGATGGACGTCTCCAGCTTCTCGTCCTTTGCGACCTTGGCCGCGGATTTGTCTGTCATCTCGGAGATGTCTATACCGGACTTCTTCTTTATCTCGTCCACCAGCGATATCCTCCTGAACGGGGGCTTGAAGCTCAGCTTCATGCCCTGGTATGTCACCTCGCTGCTTCCGTAAAGCTTCTTCGCAAGGCCGCCGAGGAGCTCCTCTGTGAGTTTCATCAGCGTGTTGTAGTCGCCGTACGCCTCGTAGAACTCCAACATCGTGAACTCTGGGTTGTGCTTCGCGTCGACGGACTCGTTCCTGAAGTTCTTGGAGAACTCGTAGACCCTCTCGAACCCGCCTATTATGAGCCTCTTCAGGTAAAGCTCCGGGGCGATCCTCAGGTACATGTCCGCGTCCAGGAAATTGTGGTGCGTCTTGAAGGGCTGCGCGTTCGCGCCGCCGTACTGCGCCTGGAGGACGGGGGTCTCCACCTCGAGATAGTTTCTCGCGTTCAGGAAATCCCGGATGTAGCTTATTATCGCTGTCCTCGTCCTGAAGATCCTCCTCACGTCGGGGTTCACTATCAGGTCCAGGTACCTCTGCCTGTACCTAGATTCCACGTCCGACAGGCCGTGGAACTTCTCTGGCATCGTCCTCAGCGATTTCGACAGGAGGGTAAGATCGGTGAGTTCGACGCTGATCTCCCCCGCCTTCGTCTTCACGACGCTGCCCTTGACCCCGATTATGTCTCCGAGGTCCAGAAGCCTGAGGACCTCCGACTGGCCCTTATGCATCGTGTCCTCCTTCGCCATCACCTGGAGCTTTCCCGATCCGTCAAGCAGGTCTATGAAATGGAGCTTGCCCATCTTTCTCATTCTGAGTATCCTGCCCGCCACGCTTACGGTCTTCCCCTTCAGGCTGCCGAAGTGAGCGAGCACCTCGTCCGCGTGGTGGGTCTGGTCGAACGAATAGGGATAGGGGTCTACGCCCAGTTCCCTGAGCTTCCGCAGCTTCTCCAGCTTGCTTTGGTCCAACATTGTCATCAACACCACATCCGCGGGCCCGGGGGGATTTGAACCCCCGACTTTCAGGTTAAAAGCCTGCCACTCTAGCCAAACTGAGTTACGGGCCCTCTGCGTAATAGATGCCCGCGAAGCAATTTAAAGACGCCGTTGCTCGTTTCCCAGACGGGTTCATTTGCTGCTTATCCCGACTACCTTTATGCTGAAGACCAGCGTCCGGCCCGCAAGTGGCGAGTTGAAGTCCACGGTGGCGGTCGTCGCGTTGACCGCGGTGACGATGCCCTGGTACTGCTGGTTGTTCTGCTTGTCCAGCTCGCTTACGACCATGTCCGTCCTGACGGTCTTGTTCCCGAATTGCGAAATAGGCACCTGGACGATCAGCGCGGGATTCACCTGTCCGTAGGCCTCGTCCACGGGGATCGTTACGGTCCTGTTTTCGTTAAGCCTCATCCCAATGACGGCCTGATCGAATCCCGGTATGACCTGGTTTGCCCCGACCGTGAATTGAAGCGGCTGCTTCCCGACGTTGGAATCGAAGACCGTGCCGTTGGTCAGGGTTCCCGTATAGTACACCTGGATGGTTTCCCCGGCAGCGACCGTCGGTGCGAACACCGCGCCAACCGCGAAGTAAAGCAGGCCGACCACTCCGATTATCAATGCGGCGGCCGCCAGAGCGTACACGGGCCTGACTGCCTTGATTTTCTGCAACATCAGATCACTCCGGTAATAGATGGGCGGGAAACAATTTAAAGACCGCGCCCCGGAAGAGGTTTGCCCTCGGAATCGCACGGCCGCGGCTGTGCAGAATTTAAAAGCATAGCGTGCCAAAGAAGAGACATGGACTTTTTCGATGTTGTGAAGAAAAGGCGCGCCATCAGGGTCTTTTCCAACAGGCAGATCGAGGAGGGCAAGCTCAGGCAGGTGCTCGAGGCCGCGAACGCGGCCCCGTCTGCGGGAAACCTGCAGTCGTACGAGATGTTTCTGGTGAGGAACGACGCTGAGAAGGCGGCCCTCTCGGAAGCCGCCTTCGCCCAGAAGTCCATAGCCCTGGCTTCGGCCGTCCTCGTTTTTTGCGCAGACGTCGACAAGTCCGTGAATAACTACGGGGAGAAGGGGGGCGCCATGTACGCCGTGCAGGACGCCACCATCGCGGCGGCTTACTGCCAGCTCGCTGCGACGGCCGTCGGCCTGTCGTCCGTATGGGTCGGCTCGTTCGATGAGGAGAAGGTGCTTGCGTTCCTGAAGGCGCGCAAGGGCCTGAAACCGGCCACGATAATCCCCCTGGGCTACGCCGCGGAGACGCCTGCGCCGGTGACGAGGAGGAACATCAACGACATAGTCCACGATGTTTAGCGGGGCCTCGGAGATACTATTTTAAAGGTCTTCTTCTTTAGCATTCCAGGTGTCGCCATCTCCGTTTTCATAGACCTGCTCACTTCGCAGCTGTTCGTGCTCGGTTTTTCGGGCATCATCATAGCATGCCTGGCGCTACGCGCATTGTCCTGGCGGGGCAAGGATAACGAGTCCAAGGCCAGGCCCTTTGCCGCGGTCCTGGGCGTGCTGGGTTTTTACACGGTGGCAACGGGACTCTACGGCCAGTTCGCGTGGCCGCTCCCGGGCAGCTACAACATCCTTTTCTACGACATCTACACGCTGTGGGGGCTGCTTATTGTCGGCCTGGCCTGGTCCCTGCGCGACAGGCTGAAGCTCCAGCCCCTCGGGGTCCTCGCGACTCTAATGGGTTTCATGTCGCTGTATTATGGAATCACGGGATACGGCCTAGGCCTGACCCAGAGCCCCATCGCACTGCTGGGCCTGTATTCGCTCTTCGGCATAAGCGGCGTGCTGGGCTATCCTGCCACGCGGATGTTCGATGAAGCGGGCCGCAAGTCAGGGATATGGAAGGCTGTCGGGATGATTTTCGTAATAGCGCTGGTCCTGGGAAGCCTACTCGCGATCTTCATAGGGGCGGCAGCCCTGCCCGCGCACCTGGCTTCGCCGCCGTAAAGTCACTGTCGCTTTACGTGAATCGTGCATTGGGGATACGCCGGCAGGCTGCCCGGGGCGGTCGAGTTCATCCTCAGGTAGTCGGAGACCGGGGCAACCGATTTAACGATGACCGTTGATCCCTGGCTTATCACGAATTCGCTCAGCCCGAACTTTGAGTCGGGGTTTCCCCAGTCGTACGTGTACCCTAGGCGGGTCCAGGGATACTGCTTGGTGAAGTACGAATAGAGTATGTTATTGTTGAACCAGGCGACGTATGACGCGTTCGTAGAGTTTGGAAAGGCCAGTTGCTCCGATGTTGTATTGATCCTGCTGTCGTAAGCTGGCCGGAAAAGGTCGCTGGGCTTCACCCAGAGCTCCACGAAGTAGAAGCTGCCCGGGCTCGGCGGAAGACCGAGTAGCTGTTCCGAACGCAGGGTGAGGTTCTGGCCCGGAGGGACGTGCATAGAGAAGAAAGACCTAACCTGGGGAACGGCGGTGACCCACGTATCGCCCCAGGAAGTGTTAACTGAGGACCCGACGGGATAGCTTGAGGCATAGCTCGTCAGCGTGGCTACCAGGACCCGCCTCTCGCTGCCGGTCCCGTTCCATACCAGATTTTGGTCGGAGGGTGCTATGGCGGTCAAGTTGTTGCAGATGTCGCTCTGCTGGGCGAATGCCGAGTCCCTTACCGCATTTTCGTAGCTCTGCGTCAGGTTGGGTGCGGCAGTGGGCGTGGAGGCGGATCCGAAAACAATGAAGCCGACCGCAATGCCGATGGCCAGGCCCGCGACAAGATAGCATATGCTGCGCATCGCGCTTCGGGCCGCCTTGTCTGCCATGTTGGTTTTATCGCCCTCTATGCTTAAATATTCGGACGTGAGCGGCAGGCCCGACCTTGCGAAAGATGTTTAATAATGAAGGGTAGTATATGTTTGGCGATAACATGGAAGCGTATTGCATGAAATGTAAGCAGAAGCGTGAGATGAAGGATGCGAAGGAAGTCACCATGAAGAATGGGAAGAAGGCGAATACGGGAACCTGCCCGGTTTGCGGGACGAGGATGTTCAAGATAGGCGGGAAGTAAGTGCTTTTTCTATTGCGGAAGGCGCCGGACCTCCATGAAGGCGCCCGAAGCGCGGAGGTTCAACTAGGGTACTGATCCGAGGTGTTAGCTGGCAGACCGGAACTGCGAAGCAGGCGAAGTCATTCAAGTTCTTTGGATATCCATTCCAGAAATTTCCTGTTCCCGTCTATCTCCGTGAATGCGACTATTGGAGTTGCGTCCGAGTGCCCCTTCTCAACCAATGCGATTATCGTGCGCTTATTCCTGCTCAGAGAAAAAGCGGAGATGTTATAGTATTCTTTTTCTTCGATCTGCCCTTTCCAAAAATATCTGGACACGCCTTTTGTGATAAGACCCCCTGCGATCAGCTTTTGTTTTAGCAGAGCATCCAGTATCTTGTCGGCCTCCTTCTTTGAAGTGGCGCTTATTAATATCCGTCTAAATTTTCCCATTCATATCACGCCTGAGATAACAGACCGCACGAAGTTTTTCGGTATTGAGCGAGATTATCCAGCTTGCTCAGTTTTGTGATGAACTCTTTCGGAAACTTCTCCTTGAGCAGCATTTTTGCTCTGCTTATGGAAATCCACTCATAAGCGGAATGCTCTTTGCTTAATCTGAATTTCTTGTTGGAGTTCAATTTGCACCTGTAGACAATCAGCATCAACGACAACGGAGGGGTATATCGAATTATCTTGAAATTGGAGACTGTGGCGTCGAATATGTTCAACACCCTTATATCTTTCTTCTCTATTCCCAATTCCTCATTCACTTCCCTTTTCAGCGTTTCTTCTATCGTGGCCCCTGGCTGAATTCTGCCTCCGGGTAAATCCCAGAACGGCTTTTTGACGTATCTTAATTCCTCTTCTCCTGCCTTAAGCAGCAGGATTTCTCCCTTGGCGTTCGTTATCAGCGCCTTTATGCCTATCTGGAACTTCGCTTCCTTGGACAACGCATCCACTAGAACGCCCCAAGCAGGGATTGAACCTGCGACCTACCGGTTAACAGCCGGTCGCTCTACCGCTGAGCTATTGAGGCACGAATTATAATTTGACCCAGAAACAAATAATAAGCATCTCATTTCTTCTGGCTGAAGAAAGGGAAAGGCTCGGCGAGGTTTATCACCTTCGCGTACATGTAGGCGTGCTCGCCCACCGCGTCCGTGAAGTCGAGCCTGTCCTCCCTGTAGTCGTACCTTGCGAAGCCCTTCGTCCCGCCCTCGAGCGCCGTGAAGAAGAAGGCGGGCCTGTCGTCGGACAGCGAGTTCACTATGTCGAATGCCGCCAGGAACTTCCTGCCCCTGAACGGGAACGAGTAGATGTGCGCGAGGACCTCCTCCTTCGCCGTCTTCTTTATCACGGAACTCACGAGGTCCAGGGCGCTCTCGACCCTTATCTGCTCGACCGCCTTGCTGTCGATCCCCTTCGCCCTCGAGAAGCCGCTCAGGTCGGCCCTCATCACGTTTATGTAGTACCTGTTGGACGCGTCGGGCTCCACGGCCCTTACGAATTCGGCCTTCTCCCCGGCATCCCCGGATGCGGGCGCGTACCTTATGGTCCTGCCGGATTCCCTTACGCTCACGTAGTACGCGAGTATGGTGTCCTTTATCCTTCCCCCGAACGACACCAGCTCGTTGCCCTTGGGCGACTTTGCGAGCAGCAGGAGGTCCGAGGTGTAGTCGAACCTGCACGCGCGGCGCGCGATGTCCTCGATGGACTCGGCCCTCAGGTAGAATATGCTTCCCTTGGCTTCCTTTTTGCTTTTAGGCATGCGATCAGTCGGTCATCTGAAAATGAGCGTGTAGATTCCCTTCGCCAGGAGCATCAGGGCGTAGGCCGGCTCGTATATTATCGGTGACAGCGCCACTCCCTGCCCCGTCGCCCCGTAGTCGTTGATTACGCTAGCCTGGACCACCAGCTCCACGGGATAGGATTTCCTGATCAGCTGGCTTGTCGTCGAGTTTATCGTAAGGTTGAAGCGGTAGACGCCGGGCTCGTTCGCGAAGACCGGATACAGGTAGGCGTTCCTCGTGGAGTGGGCCGCGATCACCTCGACCGGGGAGTTCCACGCGGGAAGGCCGTAGGCGTTTATCATGAAGGGATCGTCGGACGCGCCGGTGTTGTTTATCCAGATGTTGAGGTTGACCGGCTGGCCGACTCCCGCGAACAGCTTGGTGGGGGTCACGTTCGACGTGAAGACGTCGGGGGTCACGTTTATGTAGGCGTTTATGGTTAGGTTGCCCAGCTTTGAATAGTTGCCGACGTTGACCGCCCTGAGCGCCACCATGTAAGTCCCGTTCTGAGCGTCGGGGGCGACCGTGATCTTCATCTTCATCGGGTTCTCGTAGAGGGGCGACGACTCAGACGACCAGCCGCTCGGCAGGTTCACCGCCCCGAGCGTGTCCCACCCAATGTTTATCACCGTGCCCGTCTGGTTTGCCGTGGTGGCCGATGCGAGGACGTAGAAACTCTCCCCCGGGCCGACCTTCCCGAGATACAGGCTGCTGTTGTTCGACAGCCGGCTTGAGACGGGGCCCTGGACTACCAGGTAAGTGGCGCCGACCTTCGGCAGGAGCAGCGATATTAGTAAGAGTGACGCAAAAATGGGCAGCAGGACGCGCATATCCGTCATGAAATCAATAGACTCTGTATATTAAACTTAAAATGCTTTTGCATCTTCAGCGCGCTGGCGAGCCCGCACCTGCCGCCGAGCGTTCCTTCCACGCGGCAAGCGCGTCCGCGGCGACGGCCTGCGGGCCGCGGTCCCCGTTTATCTCGCGCCAGTGCGGCCCGCTGGCGTATGGGCTCTGCGCCAGCGACCGGTACGCGTCATACTGCTTCATGAGACTTTCAAGATTGTCGTATCGGTCCTTCTTCTCGCGCAGGACTACCCTTTTCAGTGCGACTTCCGCGGGCACGCGGAGGAAGATCACCAGGTCCGGCTTCGGGAACACGCTGTTGACGCTCATGAAGTAGTCCGCGAGGCCCTCGTCCCCGAAGGCGCCGGCGTACGCGACCGAGGTCAGGAAGTACCTGTCCACGACCACTATCCCGCCGGCTTCCAGCCTGGGTCTGATGAGCTTTTCGACGTGCAGGGAACGGTCGGCGGCGAAGAGCAGCTGGAGGGTCCTCATGTCGAGGGCTTCCTCGCTCTCCGACGGGTCCTTCTTCAGCTCTTCCCTTATGAGCCGCGTTATGGGCGAGTCGGGCTGGGGTTCCTCCGTAAGCGTGCACCCGCCCGTGACCCTGCCTATGCTTTCGTAGAGGAGCTTGGCCTGCGTGGTCTTTCCGGAGCCCTCTATGCCCTCGAAGACGACGAGCATCCCTTTTCCCACCATGCGGACACCACTCATTCGACGGTGCTTCCGTTGTGCGCGCGGCCCGCAAGGGCGGCCTCGAGGTCCCTTATGTTCTCCCCGACGAAGAGCAGCCTGATGCCGGAGCGCTTCGCCAGCAGGGTTGCGACGTAGTCGAATATGAAGTTCGTGCTCGGGGTCCTGTTGTCCCCCGTGCGCGCCAGGGAGAGCAGGTCGTCGTGGCTCAGCCTCTCCAGCCTCCGCGCGCCTTTCTCCTTCGGATTCCTATCGTAGACGTATGGTGTATCGCCTATGTTTATCGCCAGCTTGGACGAGGTGAGTTCCGCGGCCAGCATTGCGTCGGTATCGGTCGTGATGGCCTCCATGAGGCCCCCGAACACCGTGACCCTGTGCAGTCGGTGCATTCCCTTGAATTGCTCAAGCGTCGTGGGTATCGCGTCGTTTACATCCACTCCCTCGACGTACATCAGATCCTTCAGGACAAGCGCGTTCAGTCTCGTGATCGCTATCCCGAGCTCGTCGAGCAGGACGTTGTTGTCGACCTTCTTGGAAATTGACGATACGATCTCCCTGGTTATCTTTCCGCCGCCGACGCAGATCACGAATTTCTCGTTCTTGTGCCGCTTTATCAGCTTGCAGAACTCGCTCGCGTACCCTAGATTATATCCCTCCTTCTTCGAGATTATGCTGCCTCCCAACGATATCGAAACGGTGCGGGAGTACCTTTCCCCCTCTCTTTTCTCGCTTTCCATGGTTGCCCCCTTTCTCCTTTGCCTGAATATATTGAAATACGTTGCGGGACAGGGTCGCAGAGCCCGCGGGAACCGTGTACGTCCCGAAGCATAACATCAAAAGCATTGGTCGCTTAAATTTGTTAGGTCTGTTTGAATATGAGGGCGTTCATCGCTTTGGAAGTTCCCGACGAGGTTAAGGACAGGGTGGAGGCCGCCGGGGGTGGCCTGGACTTCGGCGGCGTAGTCTTCGTCAAGAGGTACGCTATGCACGTCACGCTGCAGTTCCTCGGTGACATAGGGGAGCGCGACGCCGGAGTCGTCGCCGACGCGATGCGCGGGGTCACGTTTTCGCCGTTCAAGGTAAGGCTGCGCGGGCTCTCCTGCTTCGAGCCCGATTTCGTGAGGGTGATCTTCGCGAAGATTGTTGAAGGCACCGAAGAGCTCTCCGACCTTTACACGAAGCTGGGCGATGCCCTTTCCAAGAAGGGCCTGGATTTCGGACAGGAAAAATACACGCCGCACCTCACCGTCGCCAGGGTGAAGGGCGCGGCGGACAGGAGGAGCATAATCGAAGCGGTGGGCAGGCTCGCGGGAACTGATTTCGGTTCCTTCGAGGCGAAGTCCGTGGTCCTGAAGAAGAGCGTGCTCACTGCCGATGGCCCGGTCTACTCGGACCTATACGAACTTGAGTTCTGACCTCAGCGCCTCGAAGCCTTCGGGGCTCAGCCTGTTGGCCAGCTCGTCGGGCCGGTACACCCTGTTCAGGGGCAGCAGCTCGAGCGCCATCCCGACCTTGAGGTCGAAGGCCACGTGCCTCGTGTTGCTTCCGAAAAGGTCGACCTCCTGGAGGTTGCTCTTCGCGAGCCCGCGGATCCTGTCCAGCGAATCCAGCATGGCCGCGTCCCCGCTCTGCAGCCCTATGGCGCGCACCTCCAGGTTTGGCTTCCTCAGACTGCCGAGCCGCGCGCGGATCCACGCGACGGCCTTCTTGTCAAGGGGGGTGGACGCCCTCAGCAGGAGCGCCCTGGATGAGTTCACGTCGTAGAACGAGACGAGCAGGTCGTATGTCAGGCCCTTCGCCATTATGTAGCGCGTGCCCTCGCCGTATTCCGCGGCGAGGCCGCGGTTGATTTCTATGTCCGCGCCGTAGGCCTCGACGGCCGAGAGGGACGCGTGTATCCTGTCCCTCGAGCGCAGGTAGAGCCTTTGCTGGCCGAAATCGCCGGACGCGCGCGCATTTTGGTAAATCTTCCAGAAATCCATACGGATTGCTCGCAAAACGTTAGCTTAAGTGACATCCTCCCGTGAATAAATTCTTGGGGTTCCAATGGTGGCGTTCACGTTGGTCACGATGCACCACCAAATATAGTTCCTCGTTCCACGACAACTGCCCTCATTGTTGAAGGTCTTACACCGTCTCCAGAGGCGTGACTTTCCTCCTGTCCAGAGGTAGCTCTTTCGAGTATGTTTATCGATGCATTTAAATCCCTGTTTCTTGACATTCCGCAGTTGTTACATGTGAAAGTCCTTTCATCTAGGGATATATCCTGCACGTTCCCGCATTCGCTGCATGTCTTCGATGTGTTCCTGGGATTCACCGCGACCACTACGCAACCAGCACTCTCAGCCTTGTATTGCAGCAGTTGGGCGAATTTACCCCATGATTCCTCACCAATATTCCTCGCAAGACGATGATTTTTCATCATATTTGCGATCTCGAGTTCTTCGTATGCAATGAATGAGTATGAATTTACAAGATTTTGCGTAAGTTTGTGAAGATCATCTTCCCTGATTCTCGATATGTGCTCACATTTCCGTGAGAATCTAAGAACTGCCTTCCTTCTCTTATGTGAGCCCTTCTTCCTTCGCGATATTATCTTCTGAAGCCTTTTCATCCCATTTCGCACTCTATTTGGTATGCGCCAATTCTGCAACACTGAACCGTCAGACAGCGTGGCATATTGCTTTATTCCCAAGTCGATTCCAACCGCGCTCTTGCCATTCGAGAAGGGAATTTTGTCTGCTCTCTCAGTTGAAATAATTACGAACCATTCGTCGGTTTTTGTCTTCTTTATCGTGCATGTCTTTGGAGTTCCTCCGATTTCCCTGTGGTTCACGAAATTGATGTTTCCTATTTTCGATAGTCGAACCTTCTTTTTGCCTATGATAAACCCGCCTTCTTGCGGGAAGGTAAGCGATGATACGAACTTTTTGTATCGGGGAAATCCAACCTTTACTTTCTTTCCTGATTTCTTCGCCTTTGCCCTTCTGAAAAATGCCCCGTATGCCTCTGAGACCCTTTTTGGGATATTCTGAAGAACTTGCGAATGCAGCTCCTTGAATTCTGGCCTTTCTTTCTTCATTTTTGTGAGCCATACATTCATTCGGTATTCAGTTAGTGTTTTCTTTGTTTCCTTGTAGTATCTCTTTGATTCGTCGAGAAGAAGATTGTACATCTCTTTAGATAGATACATTTGCCCGTTGAGATTTGACCTTTGCGACTGTGAAGGATATGCCCTGAACTTGTATGCGCTTTTCATCGTGACCTTATTTGCATCCCTCCCAAGATTTATATCCATTTCCGCTCTTCATTTCACTATTTAAATCGTGTTTTAGGCTTCTAAACCTATGAGGGTTTGCAAAAAAGCATATAAACATGAACCACACAATAGAGTATGGATTACGCATTGACTGCAAATCCGAAGGACGCCCTCGGATCCCTTCGTGGGACGGTGTTATTTGATGAAAGTTAGCGTCATTGAGAACTTACCTGGCGTGATGAGAATAGACATGGGTAGCATAAGCTACGGGCTGGCCAACGCGATAAGGAGGGTCGCGGTCGGCGGAGTGGGATGCTTCGCGGTGGACAGCGTGACGTTCTACGAGAACACCAGCTCGATCTTCGACGAGTACATCGCCCACAGGATCGGGCTCGTGCCGATACTCACCCCGAAGGGGTACGGCGAGACCGACGCGATAGTCTTCTCGCTGGAGATAGAGGGGCCGGTCACCGCGTACTCAAAGGAGCTCAAGGCGAGCGACAAGGAGGTCAGGGTCGCGAACGAGAACATACCGCTGATCAAGCTCGCGGAGGGCCAGAGGATCAGGGCGGACTGCAAGGCGGTGATAGGGAACGGCAACGCGAGCGCGAAGTTCCAGCCCGGCATAGTCACGTACAAGGCGAAGAACGGATCGGATTTCGAGTTCTACGTGGAGTCCTTTGGGCAGATGCCGGCCAACGAGATGATCAAGAGAGCACTAGATATAATAAGCAGCGACCTGAAAGAAATACATAAGGAACTGAAGAAATAATGAACGCGGGGGTGGCAGAGCTTGGTCAAATGCGCAGGATTGAGGAACCCGTTCAGAATTCCTGTGGTCTAGTACCTGCGCGAGTTCAAATCTCGTCCCCCGCAGTGGTGTTTATATGGTAGGCAATATAGAGAAGGAGAACCTGCAGACCTTCCTCGAGAAGGTGCTAGTCTCCGGCAAGGGAACGAAGGAGTCCCCGCTGCGCACGAAGGTCTACGGCATAGCGTCGAGGTCCAGGAGGCGCAGGGTCGTCGTGAACCTCAGCAAGCTGGAGAAGTGCGCGAAGGAGGGCGACAGCGTCATAGTGCCGGGCAAGGTGCTCGGCGCGGGAAGGATCGGCAAGAAGATCAGCATCTGCGCTGTCGAGTTCTCCGAGGACGCGCTCGGGAAGCTCAAGGGCGCGGGATGCAGCATAGTCGGCGTGGAGGAACTCCTGAAAAGGGACAAAGTAAGGTTAATAGTATGAGGGCCACCAAGGACAACCGGAAGGAAGGCAGGAAGTACGTCATAGACTGCAGCTCCAAGCTACTGGGTCGACTCGGCAGCAAGGTGGCGAAGCTGCTGCTCACCGGCAACACTGTCACGCTGGTCAACGCGGAGAAGGCGGCCATAAGCGGCCACGGCAGCGAGATAGTCGCGAGCTACAAGCAGAAGGTCGAGTGGGTCGACAAGGCAAACCCCGAGCACTCGCCCTACTGGTCGAGGAGGCCGGACTTCTTCGTCAAGAGGGTCGTAAGGGGTATGCTCCCGTACAAGCAGCCGCGCGGGAAGGAGGCCTACAAGAGGCTGACGGTCTACGTCGGCGTGCCCGAGGGGATAAGCAGGGAGAGCTTCGAGAAGATCGAGATAAAGAACATGCGCGAGACGTACGAGGGCGCCATGACCGTGAAGGAGCTCTCGGCGAGCCTGGGGTACAGGGTGAGATGATGGTTAACGATGAGAAGAGCCTGGACAACCTGAACAAGGAGCTGGCGAGCCTCGGCGGCCAGCAGCAGCAGGCGAAGGCGCCGGCCAAGAGGGTCGCGAGGAAGAGGACCTCGTCCAGGGCCAGGCCGAAGGTGCTGATGGAGAAGTCGAGGAGGAAGACGGCGATCGCGAGGGCCAGGCTCGTTCCCGGCAGCGAGAGGATCACGGTCAACAAGGTCGACATAAGGGTCCTGAAGCCGAAGGAGCTCAGGGAGCTGATACTCGAGCCCGTCAACGTCTCGGTCATTACAAAGGAGATCGCGAGCGGGGCGGACATCAGCATAACCGTGCGCGGCGGGGGCACGAGCGGTCAGGCGCAGGCCGCGAGGAGCGCCCTGGCCAAGGTGATCGCGAGGGCCGACCAGGGCGACACCGTCAGGAAGGCGTACATAGACTACGACAGGACGCTGATGGTCGACGACGTCAGCCAGGTGGAGCCGAAGAAGTACAAGGGACCGAAGGCGAGGGCGAGGTTCCAGAAGTCATACAGATGAGGTTGGTGAGCAAATGATGATACCTGTTAGGTGTTTTTCCTGCGGCCAGGTCGTCGCAGACAAATGGGACGAGTTCAACAGGAGGGTCAACGTGGACAAGGAGAGCCCGGGGAAGGTTCTCGACGAGCTCGGCGTCAAGAGGTACTGCTGCAGGAGGATGCTCGTCAGCCACGTGGACCTCATAGACGAGATAATGGACTACGGAAGGAAGTAGCGCCAGCGATAGAGATAAAAACATCTCCCGCCAATATCTATGTCACGGGGTCGTCTGCTAGCCTGGATAGGCTCTGTGCTTAGGGAGCACATGACCCGAGTTCAAAAACGAACGTTGAAAATCTCGGCGACCCCAATTATGCTGGACGGCTGCGGAAGAAAGGAACAATGATCAGGTAATGGATATGGAAGAGGAGATGCTCACGAACCAGTCAGAATACTTGGAGGTAGGCATACAGATCGGCACCAGGATAAGGACCCCGGGGATGAGCAGGTTCATATACAAGAGGAGGGAGGACGGCCTGTACCTGCTGACCTCTCCGCTATAGACAGGAGGATAAGCGCCGCGGCGAAGATGCTCGCCAGGTACGACCAGGCCAGCATAGTCGCCACAGCCTCAAGGATATACGCCATCGCCCCGGCCAAGAAGTTCGCCGAGATAACCGGCACGAAGCTCCTGAGCGGCAGGGTCATGCCGGGCGTCTTCACGAACCCGAACAGGGACGGACTTCGTCGAGCCCGACATCGTGCTCATAAGCGACACGAGGAACGAGAGGCAGGCGATAAGGGAGGCGAGCAAGATAAACGCGCCGGTGGTCGCGCTCTGCGACACGGACAACTGGATAAAGTTCGTGGACCTCATAATACCCTGCAACAACAAGGGAAGGCGGTCGCTGGCCCTCATATACTTCTGCTCGCCAGGGAGTTCATGAAGGAGAAGGGCCTGATAAAGGGCAACGAGGAGTTCAACTACAAGGTTTCAGATTTCGAGGCAAAGGTGGAGATGAGATCGAAGGGATGATAATGCCATGCTGCTAAAAAAGGCTAGTAAGGCTCAGGCAGCAATAGATTTCATATCGTCCTACGGCGTCGCGCTCGTGATCATAACGATAACGATCGCGGTCCTGTACGAGACGAGCATACTCTCCCCCTTGCTGGCCGCCTCGGCCTGCGCCGCGGCGCCCGGCTTCTCCTGCGACACATACGCGCTGAACGCGAGCGGCGTCCTTTCGGTCTCGCTCTCGCAGGCCACCGGCGGGCCCATAGTGGTAAGGGGGGCGGCGTGCTCCTCGCAGCTCAACGGCACGGGCGGCGGGCCGAAGTACGGAAACCCTTTCGTGACCAATTCCCTCGCATACTATCCTCCCGTTAACGGCGTGAGCAGCGCACCTGCCAACGGGATCTACATCTACAGCGGGAGCGGCACTACGCTGAACCTGTACTGCTATTCCCCCACTGGCGCCGCGGCCGGCGGGCTCGGGACGCCCTTCATCGGGTACCTGTGGCTCAACTACACCGTGCCTAACTACGGCAGCACGGTGCAACAGGTCGCATCCCTCAGCCTCGTGCGCATAGCGGGCTCGAGTACGTCTTCGACTCCCTCATCGACGACCTCGGCTTCATCAACATCCACCACTTCAATATTAACTGTATCTATTTAGCTCCCCTCTGAACCTCCACTAAATCGCCGCGGGCGAAAAGAATACTATTCCTTCAGTATTTGTATCCTCGGCGATCTTCTGACTGAGTATGTTACCATAGAGAAGGACATCTACGTTGCACTTTTGAAGAAAGTAGAAAAGGTTCAGGAACTTCAAAGGAACGTGGAAGAACTCAAGAACTCTGTAGTCGAACTCCAGAGACGTCTCTGGATATACGAGAATCCGAACATCCCTTCATCGAAGAGGATACTGAAAGAGAAGAAAGACGATGAGAACCGGCCAGAAGGAAAGAAAGGCGCACCCGAAGGCCATGTTGGTGCAACCAGAGATAAGCCAAAACCGAACCGTTTCATCGACCTCAAACCGAGAGTTTGTGCGGGGTGCAACAGCCGCAACATCGAGATGACTGGAAAGGAGAAGAAGATCATAGAGGACATCAGGATAGAGAAGGTCGTCACGGAATTCACCCAGTACAGATACCACTGCAACGACTGCGGCTGTGACCATGTAACGACGCATCCGGAACTTCCAAAGACGGGAATATTCGGGCCCACGATAACGGGTATCTGGGAAATGCTGCATTACAAAGGACACGTCCCCTTCGAGTGCCTTTCGCAGATAAGCGGGAACCTCTTCGGGGTGCCAATAACCCAGGGCGGCATGCACAACGCGATATACCGAACGGCGCAGATATTCGAACCGACCTTCGAGGAGATAAGACAGCAGATAAGGGAGTCAAATTACGTAAGGTCGGACGAGACGTCGTATCCCTTCAACGGCCGCAACTGGTGGCTGTGGAACCTGTCGAATCACGACACGTCCCTGGTCCTCTTGAGGGACAGCAGGGGAACAGGAGTATTGAGGGAAGTGTTCGATGGGGACTTCTCAGGTATATCCAATACCGACTGCTTTTCGGCATATGACTGTTTCGGTTCGGAATCATCGAAGTGCTGGTCGCACCTTCTCGGGTTCGCGGACAAAGCGGCCGAAGAGGATGCATACGGCAAGAGAATTCGTGAGATGCTGAAAGAGATGTTCGCATACATCAAACAGGTAAAGGAGGACCACCTCGAAGGCACTCCCGAAGTTATGGATCGCATCGATGAGATGAAGGACAGGATACGTAGGTTGCGCAAGAACAAACGCAGATCTAGGATAACAGAAAGATTGGTGAAGCGGTTGCAAAAATACATTGACTCGTGGTTCACCTGCCTGGTTTACGACTTCGTGGAACCGACCAACAACGCCTCTGAACGGGACATTCGCAAGAACGTAGTTGCACGGAACATATCTGGGCAGCACAGGAGCGTAGTTGGAACGCACTGCAGGGAGATAATGATGTCAACGATACTTACGAAGCAGAAGAACGATGTAAACGTTTTCGACTTCATACAGAGAGGCATAAGACAGTACAACTCAGCTCCCGTCGGGAGCTAAATAGATACTATTAACTTCATCCACCTCCTCTACATCAACCTCCACAACCACGTCGACGATCCAGTTGCCGCTATTGGTCAATACCATCACGGTCGGCAGTAGTCCTTATGGTGTAGCCGTCGCACCCAACGGCGCGTATGCGTATGTTACAAACCAGGGCTCTAACGCGGTTTCGGTCATCAGCACGGCGACGAATGCCGTAGTGAACACCATCACAGTCGGCAGCTATCCTAACGAAATAGCAGTCGCACCGAGCGGCGCGTATGCGTATGTTACAAACCACTATGATGGCACGGTCTCTGTCATCAACACTGCCACGGACACTGTCTCAAGCACCATTACCGGTTTAAGTTATCCTTGGGGCATAGCCGTCGCACCCAGCGGAGCCTTCGTATATGCCACGAACTACTACTCCGGCACCACAGTCTCGGTCATCAGCACGGCGACGAATGCCGTAGTGAACACCATCACAGTCGGCACCCGTCCTTACAGCGTGGCTATCACCCCCAACGGCAATTATGCGTATGTTACGAACGGCTACTCCGGATCGGTCTCGGTCATCAACACTGCCACGGACACTGTCGTAAGCACAATCACAGTCGGCACTAGTCCTTACCAAATAGCCATCGCACCGAGCGGCGCGTATGCGTATGTTGCTAATTATAATTCCGGCACAGTATCAGTCATCAGCACGGCGACGAACGCTGTTGTGAACACCATCACAGTTGGCAACAATCCTGTTGGCGTGGCTGTCTCTCCAAGTAGTGCATATGTGTACGTTACGAACTCCAACGACAACACAGTCTCGGTCATCAACGCCGCCACGAACGCTGTTGTGAACACCATCACTATCGGCAGTTGGCCTGCTAGCGTGGCCGTCGCACCCAGTGGCGCGTATGCGTATGTTACGAACTCCAACTCCGGCACAGTATCAGTTATCAACACGGGCTCTTATGGGGCGTCCACTACCACGACAACCTCGACTTCCACATCCTCCACTTCGACC
The DNA here is from genome assembly GCA_963752955.1 of uncultured archaeon. GTDB lineage: Archaea > Micrarchaeota > Micrarchaeia > Micrarchaeales > CABMGC01 > CABMGC01. The sequence goes on along the minus strand of CAVWAD010000004.1, from coordinate 198,594 downwards.
ACATCAACTTCTACAACAACTGTTCCGGTTTATTCTCTTAGTATGACGGCGGGCGCGGGGGGCAGCATCTCGTGCACGCCGTCGTGCTCCGGGACCTACGCGTCCGGGACTTCATTCTCCGCTACCGCGACGCCCAACGCGGGCTATGCGGTGTCATGGTCCTGCTCCGGGAGTAGCTGCTCCGGGACGACTAGCCTTGTAGCTTCGGGCACCCTCGCAGCCGCTACGACCGTGACCGCGACCTTCACCAACACCTGCACCTCGAGCGCAACCGTGACGTGCACGCCTTCAATCAACGGCGCGAACACAGTCGACACGTTCACCTATGCCTCCAGCACCGGATCTACGACGTGGACCGTGCCTTCGGTAGTCAGCCAAGTTTCCGTCCTAGTCGTTGCTGGAGGCGGCGGAGGAGGCGGCTGGGTCGGCGGAGGAGGAGGAGGAGGAGGCGTCGTTTATAATCCTGCAGCATCGGTCTCGGGTAGCATCACGGTTACCGTTGGAGGCGGCGGATCAGGCACCTCAACTATCGGAGGGAGCGGAGGCAATTCCGTTTTCTCAAGCATAACCGCCGTAGGCGGCGGAGGCGGTGGCGGAGGTAATACGCAAAACTCCTGCCCTGGAATTTCTGGAGGCTCCGGCGGAGGAGGAGGCGCGATGGATGGCACAGCTTTTAGTGGAGGCTCTGCCACGCAGGGAAATAGCGGCGGCGGGGCGGGCTACGGCTACGCCGGAGGGAATACCGACTCAGGCGGCGCTGCCGCAGGCGGCGGCGGAGGTGCCGGGGCGTCAGGCTTAATTGGCAGCGGAGGCAACGGCGGCGGAGGCGGAGGCGGAGCTAGCTTTTCAATTACAGGTTCGTCCCACTATTACGCTGGCGGCGGAGGCGGAGGCGGAATAAGCGCGCATGGGACGGGGGGAAGCGGCATGGGTGGGAATGGCGCAACAGGAGCCGAAACCCCCGGAGCTGGAGCTGCAAATACAGGTAGCGGAGGAGGAGGCGGCAGAGTGAATGGGAACAACGGAGGTAACGGCAGCTCCGGCGTTGTCGTCGTCAGCTTTACGACGACCTAGTGCGATTCTGCGCTTGGACGCCGATTGCATAATAATGGAAGTGACGGCTTTCCTACAGCCGTATATATAATTTTGTTTTACCCATTATGGAATTCCGGGGGCTACTGTGGAAGAGATCGCTAAGAAGGAGATAGAGGACAGGCTCATCGAGTTCTACAACTCCTACTGCACGGACCAGATAAACGACATGTACGTGGCGTACCCCCAGAAGAGATCCATACTCGTCAACATAAGGGACCTGGAGAAGTTCGACAGCGAGCTCGCGAACGAGCTACTTGAGCAACCCCGACATGATACTCCCGAACGCCCACTCGGCCCTGACCAGGCTGAACCCGCACCCGGAGAGCCTGCTGGTACAGCCAGTCTACGCGAGGTTCTTCGGGGTGGATGCCGCTTCGATGCCCCTCATACAGGACGTCGGGTCCGAGCAGATAGGCAGGCTGCTCACGCTCGACTCCCTACTGATCAAGAGGTCCGAGATAATACCCAGGGTGCACATGGGCGTGTTCAAGTGCTCGATGTGCAACACCGTGGTGAAGGTCGAGGTCGACAGGGACAACGTGCCGGAGATATGCCCGCAGTGCCACAGGAGGGCCCTCAGGCAGGTGAACAGCGAGTCCAAGTTCATAAACCTGCAGAGGATAGCCGTGCAGGACCCGCTGGAGCGGCTCAGGGGGAGCACCCCGACGTGGCAGCTCGAGGTCTGGATGGAGGACGACATGGTCAACTGCGCCATGCCGGGCGAGAGGGTCGACATAACCGGCATACTGAGGATAAGGCCGAGGAGGAACTCGAAGGGGAAGACGGACAACGCGCTCTTCACGATGTTCCTCGACGCGACGTCGCTCGTCGCGAAGCAGAAGGAGTTCTCGGAGCTCGAGATAAACCCGGAGGAGGAGAGGGAGATAAGGGAGCTCTCCAAGGACCCGATGATATTCGACAAGATAGCGAAGTCGCTTGCGCCATCGATATACGGCTACGACGGAGATCAAGAGGGCGCTGGTGCTCCAGCTCTTCGGCGGCACCCCCGAAAAGATGCTAGTAGACGGGAGCAGGATACGAAGCGACATGCACATACTCCTGATAGGGGACCCGGGAAGCGCGAAGACGAGGCTGCTGCAGTCCGTGACCACGATGGTGCCCAAGGGGATATACGTCAGCGGCAAGTCAACGACCTCGGCCGGCCTCACCGCCGCGGCAGAGAGGGACGAGTTCTCCGAGGGCGGCTGGACGCTCAAGGCAGGTGCGCTGGTCCTGGGCTCTGGAGGGGAGGTCAGCATCGACGAGTTCGACAAGATAACCGACGAGGACAAGAGCGCGCTCCTCGAGGCGATGGAGTCGCAGACGATAAGCATAGCGAAGGCGGGCATCGTCGCGAAGTTCAACGCAAGGTGCTCGATACTCGCCGCGGCGAACCCCAAGTACGGGAGGTTCGACCCGAACATATACCCGTCGGAGCAGTTCGACATCCCTCCGACGCTGCTGTCGAGGTTCGACCTCATATTCCCGATAAGGGACGTGCTCGACGAGGAGCAGGACAAGAACATAGCGAAGCACATACTCACGCAGCACTCCGCCGCAGGCGCGCAGATAGCCGAGATCAAGGAGTACGAGCAGGTGGAGGCGCCCTCGGTCGCGCCGGACATGCTGAGGAAGTACGTGGCGTTCGCCAGGAAGAACGTTAAGCCCAGGCTGACCGACGACGCGAGCAGCAGGATACAGGACTACTACATAGAGCTCAGGAAGATAGGCATGAAGCAGGGCGCGACCCCGATAACCCCGAGGCAGATAGAGGGGCTCGTAAGGCTCGCGGAGGCGAGCTCGAAGACGCGGCTCTCCGACCTCGTGGAGCTCAAGGACGCGGAGATCGCGATCGGAATGTTCAACTACATGCTCAACACGCTGGCCGTCGACAGGAGCGGCAGGAAGGACATAGACATATTCATGACCGGCATGCCCAAGGAGAAGGTCGACAGGATAAACTCCATGATGGCCATAATAAAGAAGCTCGAGCAGGACGAGCAGTTCGCGAAGGTCTCGAGGGTGCTCGAGGAGGCGGAGAAGTCCGGCGTCGACAGGGCGACGGCGATGCGCTACATCAACGAGCTGGAGAGGACCGGGGACATCTACAGCCCCAAGCCGGGAATCCTGAAGAGGGTCAGGCACGAGGCGGAGTAGAGTCCGCACGCAGGACGACAAGGCTCCGGAAAGGCTTAAAATACAGCTTTGCGAATGAACATAGCGGCCGCCGGGTATGACCGGTCTGAGTGCGCAAGGACGGGGAGGGCTCGATGATAATAAAGAAGCCGTACGTGCTTGAGAGGGTGGAGAAGCTGAGCCCGGACATATTCCGCTTCAGGTTCAGGGCGCGGGACGGCGCCGCCGTTGATTTCATTCCGGGCATGTTCGCGATGCTCGCGTACAGGGACGACAAGACTGGCGAGGAGATAGCCAGGGCGTACTCCATATCGAGCGTCCCGAACGCCAACTACTTCGACTTCATAATAACGATGATACACGGCCAGATGACGAGCAAGCTCGAGGCCGCCAAGCCCGGCGACGTATACTACATATCTGCGCCCTACGGCCAGTTCAAGATCGACGCGGATCCAAGCAAGAAGTTCCTCTTCCTTGCCGGGGGGTCGGGGCTGGTCCCTTTCCTTTCCGCGATAGAGTACGTGAAGAGCAAGGGCATCTGCATAGACGCGAGAATGGTGTACAGCGTCAGGTTCCCGTACGAGATAATCTGCAAGGACGAGCTCCAGGGCCTTGTGGACTGCGCGATGCTGAAGCTGACGGTCACGGTCACGCGGCCCAAGGAGGGCGACGGCTGGACCGGGCAGACGGGCCGCATAGACGCTGAGATGATCAGGAAGTACGTGCCCGACCTGGTCGAGAGGATCTGCTACATCTGCGGCCCGATGGCCTTCGTGAACGCGGTGAAGGCCGCGCTTGCGGGCCTGGGCGTGAAGGACGACGCGGTGAAGGCGGAGATGTGGGGGGAGTAAGAGGCGCCGACTCAGCTACTGCACGTCTGCGTAGGGTATAAAGAGATAGGACTATCAGTCGCGCTTCTCTGACAGGTACAGTATTATTGCCTGCGCCAGAAGCAGCTTGTTCTCAGCCTGCCTCCAGACCAGGCTCCTCGGGCCCTCGAGCACGTCCGCGGTGATCTCCTCGCCCCTGAAGGCGGGCAGCGGGTGCATGACCTGCGCGGTCTTGGGCGCGAGGTCCAGCGCCTTGCTGTTTATCTGGTAGTCCGCGAAGATCGCCTTCCTCTTCTCGGCCTCCGCCTCGAAGCCCATGCTCACGAAGGTGTCCGTGTAGATTATGTCGACGTTCGCCAGGCCGTCGCTCAGGCTGTCGTAGATGTCGACGACCCCGTACTCCCTCGCCCTTACGAGATACTTGGAGTTCGGCTGGTAGTTCTTGGGGCCGATGAGCACCATCTCCGCGCCCATCTTGACCGCCGCGAGCATCAGCGAGTTGGCCGTGTTCTGCGCCATGTCTCCGACGAACGCTATCCTGACCCCCTTGATCTTCTTCTTGCTTTCCTGAATGGTGTATATGTCGGTCAGGGCCTGCGTTGGGTGGGCGACGTCGCTCAGCCCGTTTATCACGGGAACGGTGGAATAGTTCGCGAGCGTGAGCACGTCCTCGTTGCGGTTGAACCTGCGCCACTATGAAATCCACGTACAGGCTGAGCACCCGCGCGGTGTCCTCCAGCGACTCGCCCCTTGACATCTGCGACGTCTTGGTGTCTATGTAGACGGCGTGGCCCCCGAGCTTCCGCATCGCGACCTCGAACGACACCCTAGTCCTTGTAGAGGGCTTCTCGAAGAGGAGCGCCAGCACCGCCTCCTCCTTTATGGAGGTCGTGGACCTTCCGGCGGTTATGTCGTCCGCGATCTTGAATATGTCGGTTATCTGCTCCCTTGAGATATCGTCGACTCCTAGAAGGTGCATAATCTCACTGGCCAAATATCATCCCGAGCCCCTGCTCGGCGCTCTCCCTTTCCTTCTCTATGTATCCGATGATCTTCCTCTCGGTCTCGGGATCCAGCCTCCTTATGGACGCGATGTTCTTCTTCAGCTTCTCCTCGGCAGGCACTTGGAAGTCCTCAGGTGCGTTCAGGAAGAGGTAGCACTTGTCCCTGTCCATGCCCATTGTGGCCCCGTCCTTGAGCTGGTAGTCCTGCCTTGCGAATATGAGGTTCGCCTCCTTGTCCTCCCTCAGCTTCCTGACCGCCTCGTCGACCTCCCTGCGCTTCTCCTCGGCCTCCTTCGCGACCTCGGGATGCTCGCGCAGGTACTTCTCGTCGTCCCACTCCTCGGGAGCTTCGGGTATGAGGTTCGCGTCAAGATACGGGTCGTACGCCAAGGAGCTTCTTCAGCGGCTCGGCGTCGCGCGCGTCAAGAACGTAGACTCTCTCCGATATGACCTCACCCTTCGACCAGAATCGCGTTTATGGCGCCTTCCTGGCCGGGCCTGTTCAGGACCCTCGCCTTCCCGAGCTCGGTGTTTATCACGGTGCCCTTCGTTATTATGACCAGCCTCGCGAAGTTCCTGTTGTCCTTGGACTCCACGACGCCGGTTATCTTGGCCTTCTTGTAGCCCCCCTTCGTGAGCACGTTGGCGAAGGCGACGTACTTCAGCTTGTTCTTGACGTTGCTTCCCCTCCCCCGCGCCTTCTTGATCTTGTTCTCCTCCCCTATCTTGGTCTCCGTGAAGTAGCCTCCGATCTCGCTCCTCCTCTTGTCCCTGTTCTTGCTCCTGACCTTTCCGCTGCCAGACCCTTTCCTGTCGGACCTGCCATGGAATTGCGACCCAAACTGACTCATAAAACCACTAAATCGATACGTGATTATATATTACATAGAGGAATTTAATAAACGTTGGCAACGCCGGTGCGGACATGGAAGCGGTACTTGAGTTCGAGAAAGGCCCGAGCTCTGCGCCTGCAGGAGCGGGAAGGACCTGAAGAGCCTGGTTGAGAGCGCGAAGGCCGTTTCCGGAAAAGGGGAATTCGTGCTCCTCCTGGATTACGACCCCTCCCTTGCGAAAAGGATTCTGCCCGCATTCATCAACGCCCGGCTCAGGACGGCGGACGGAATCTCCAGGTCCAGGAGCGCGCAGATGGAGATGCTGCTCCTCGTCTCGGGGACGATGAACATAGCAAAGGCCCTGGAGGAGCACGGGGCGAAGGATCCGGAGAGGTTTCTGGCGTTCGCGACGGGCGCCGCCGTCCTCAGGAAGTTCGCTTCTGGAAATGGGGTCTGGATCATAAGAAGGATCAGGCTTACTCTGGACGAGGACGCGGCCGGAGACGTTGCGCTGACCGAATTGTCGGGCAACTGATCTGCGGGCGGTCCGGGGATCCGCTCCGTCATGGAAAGCTCACTCGTTGAACTCCTTGTTGAGAAGCGCGTAGATCGTCGCGGCCTTCTTCTTGCCGATCTTGTCGACTTCCGTCAGCTCCTTCTCGCTCGCCGAAGCGACCGCGCTTATCGTCCTGAACTGCGTCATGAGCGACCTCGCCAGCTTCGGCCCTATCCCGGGCATCGAGCCGAGAATCAGGACCTGCCACTGCGAGTTGGTGAACGCCCTCTTGGCGCCCGCTATCCTGGGCTCCCTCTTCTCCTTCTTCTGCTCCCTCTCCGCCAGCTTCGCCAGTATCATGGACGTCTCGGCGATGCAGCTCGACCTTATGACCTGCACGTTGTGGTCCGCGTAGAGGCTGACTATCGTGCCTAGTATGACGTTGGGCTGGAGGAGGAACTCCGCCTCGTCGCCTTCCAGTATCAGCAGGGGCTTCTGGAAGCCGGAGCTGAGACGGTCCACCTGGTCGAAGAGCCTGGAGTTCATCACGGAGCCCTCGAAGTCGCGCACCGTCTTCCTCTCGACGCACATCCGGTCCGAGAGCACGTAGTCGCCGACGGGCAGCTGGGCGAAGCTCATCTCCACGCCCTGCCGGGAGAGGCTTTCGAGAAGCTCGATGTTCCTCTCCCTGTTGTCCACTATTATCCTGATGCCCTCCAAAAACCCGCCGCCGAACCGCTTATGGAGATATTGTATCCGTTCAGGTATAAATAAGATGGCTGTGAAATAGGATCATGGTAAGGAGGAGCAGGAAGAAGCAGTCCAGCAAGGCGGACTACCCGATGCACGAGCAGCTGAAGATAGAGGAGGGCGTCTTCGAGAACAGGACGATGCTCAGGCTCGGCAAGCTCTTCAGCAAGAAGATAGTATCGAGGCTGGAGTTCATAACCGCGAGGGGGAAGGAGGCGGACGTCTACATCGCCAAGTCGGGCGAGAACGTCGAGGCGAACTTCGTGATAGTGAAGATATTCAGGCTTGAGACCGCCGCCTTCCAGAAGAGGGTGAACTACATCTCGGGGGACCCGCGGTACGGCAAGATAAAGAAGAACCCGTTCGCGATAGTCAGCGAGTGGTGCAAGAAGGAGTACGGGAACCTGATGCTGGCTGAGGCGGCTGGCGCGCACGCCCCCAGGGCTTACGCCTTCAGCGGCAACGTCCTCGCGATGGAGTTCATAGGCGACGACGCGAGCGGGACCCCCGCGGACATGATGAAGGACGTGAGGCTGGAGCGCCCCGAAGCGGTGCTCGACCAGATACTCGATGACGTGAAGAGGCTCTACTCCTACGAGCTGGTGCACGGCGACCTGAGCGAGTACAACGTGCTGATCAAGGGCGGCATTCCGTACATGATAGACGTGGGCCAGGCGGTGCTCCTCGAGCATCCGGAGGCCATGAACTACCTCAAGAGGGACGTGCACAACATACTTGCCTACTTTAGGAAGACCTACAATATCGGGAGGGACGAGGCTGAGGCGTTCGCCAAGGTTACCGATCAGGAAAGGATGGAAAAAGTTAGAGATAAAAAGCTTTGAATTGATATGATGTGATTGGATGGTCGGAAGGTCAGCAAAAATAAGCGAATTGGTAAGATCCGGCGACTCTTCATTCCACAAAGGCAAATATGACAAAGCCGTCTCCCACTATTCGAATGCCATAAGACAATTAGGGAGGGGCGCACAAAGCTACGCGAGCAGACTGCTTCTCGCCGACGCGTACAACGGAATGGGACACACGGTAAGGTCAAAGGGTTGGTTCAAAAAGGCGTACTCTTTCCAGAATAAGGCATTGGCCCTCTACAGGGAGCTTGCGAAGCACGGCAGAAATATCGACAAACGCATGGCTCTGTCCTTGCATTACATGGGGGACGTTTTGGCCGATCTGAACCAGATGGACAGGGCCCTTGGCTTCTCCAGGGCGGAGCTCAAGCTTGCGAGGAGGCTTTATTCCAAGGATGAAGGGAATCTGCGTTATCTGGTCTACGGGCTCAATGTGACCGCGGGCAGGCTCGCCGATAAGAAGGAGTTCAGGGGTGCCGTATCCCTGCTGAATGAGTCATTAAAGGCGCAGAACGGCTTCGGCAGGCCAGATGCGGAAAAGAACTATCCGAATCTCTCATGGACCTATCATATCTTGGGTACGACTCTCCTAGACAGCGGAGACGCGGAGCAGGCGATAATAAACCTCAAGAAAGCCTTGGCCATGCGCATCGCCATAGCGGATAAGAACGTGCGATATATCGGAGCGCTGAGAAACACTTTGGAGGCTTTGTCGCTCGCGTATTCAAAGAAAAACACTACGTCCGCAAAGAGCAAGCGCGGTTACCTGTGAAGAATAGCCGGCCGCTCAGCCGGGAACGTCGTATCCCCTGGCCTTCAGGCGCTCCCTGTCGCCGAGGCTGAATCTCCAGATTATGTCCGCGCGCTCGTTCCCCTGCACGACCCAGGGCTTTACTATTACGAGGTCGCCCTCCTTTATCCAGAACCTCCTCCTCAGCCTGCCCGGGATGCTGCACATGCGCTGCAGCTTGTCCGAGCACATGACCCTGAAGTTGGACGCGCCGACCGCCTGCATCACGAAGCCTATGGACTCGTTATCCGTGGGCAGCTTGAGTTCGTGCACGGTCTCTTCCTGCTTTCCCCGGCCTCGTCCCCGGCCGCGGCCCCTTCCGCCGCCTCGCCCGCCGCCTCTACCTCTGAATGGCATAGATCATTACCTCTTTATCGTGTACCTTGCCCCGCAGGCCTCGCAGACCAGGGTCTCGTAGCCGTGCTCTGTGCCTTCTATCTTGGTGTCGGGCTTGTGGCACTCCTTGCATATCACGAAGACCTCGAAGTACTTCCTTATCTTCGCGTTCAGCACGCTGCCCTGCACTTTCGTGCTTATCGTGACCTTCTGTTCGTCGACGCTGACCGGGGCGGCCAGCTCCTTGGACAGGTACTTGGCTATGTCGGCGTCCTCTCTGCGCGCGACGTCAGCTATCTGGTGGAAGTTCCTCACCAGGGTCTTGTTCCCCTGTATTATGGAGTCGGCCTCGGGTATCTTGAAGTCCGACTTCTCCTCGGATAGGGTCGGCAGCTTCGAGAACGCCCGGTTGAGCAGGCTTGAATAATTGTCATCATTGTCCAACTGGAAACACCAATACTAATTGGCTATAAAGGTTATTAATTCTTAATACAACAAACTATTGCAGCAGGAAGGCGGGAAGCCAGGGGTTTCCCTTTCCGCAAATCCCCTATAGGCGGGCCGAATGCCTGAGGCGTTGCATAGGCTAATGTGAGGCCCATGCTCAAGCGTTGAAGTCCTGCCTTCGGTGGTGGCTTTGTGTATGAAACGGGCCAGGCCGGAAGGAGCAACCCTAAGTATATGGCTTTCGTGCGTAACCGCACTCGGCGTACAAAAAAGCTATGCTCCGAAGATACAGGGCCAAGCCGAGGCATGGCAAACCCTGCAGGTGTCTATGCGGCAACGCGGGCTCCTGCTGCATGAATGGAGAAGATATGAAGAACGGACGAGAATGCCAGGATCGCCTAGCGGAAGGGCGGCAGCCTGCTAAGCTGTTTGGCCGGAAACGGCCTACGTGGGTTCGATTCCCACTCCTGGCGCTCACGCTCCAAGCGCAGATGCGGCATCCGGCTCTCGTTTTGGAGCTGGGTCTCTGACTAGTCTCAAAATAAGAAAAACAGCGGCGCGCAAAATGCACGCCGGATGTCTCCTCGGTAAGCTGAGAGTCAGCAACCTTAGGCCGGCTCGCCGATGGCGAACCTCGTCCTAACGTCCGTTATCTTAATGGTAAGCTTGTCTCCCGGCTTTGCACCCTTCACAAAGATAACAAAACCGTCCTTCTTCGCTATTCCGTCCCCTCTGCTCGCTGTGCCTTCGATGGTCACTTCCATCACGTCCCCCACCTTCACAGGCTTAGGCAGGAAGTAGTTCGGGTTCATGCCCCTCCTTTCCTCTCTTTCCTCTCCTCCTTCATGTTCGCTTCTCATTCAATCCATCTTCTGCAGAACTGTACCGTCTGCGAAATTATTATGGTTCGAATATTTTTAAAGGTTTGTATGACTTCGCTTTGTTAATTGGCCTTACTTTGTGGCAATTCATTTCGCTAGAAATGCTTATATAAGGTTGAACGCGATATTGTTCCAGTGATCATGATGGTAAGGACATGCGCCCTAGAAACTAAACAAATGTCTATTCTAAAAAGTGCTCTTAACTTGCAGGAGGGTGAGAAAGTGCCGCGATTGACGATTGAGAAGGACGGCATGAGGTTAACCTGGAAGGATTTAGAAAATATGACGGTAAAGAACTTAGAAACATGTGATATTTCGTTGTTGGGCGGGCGCATACAAGTTAATGCGGAAGGCATTTCTTGGGAAGGTTTTGGTGGTGCGCGCGTTGGCAAATATGCGGCGGATGTCCCTGCCGCAGAAGCCTTATATGCAATGTATATGATACCGATATCATACCTGCATGGAAAACTTGCAACTAGCTTCTAGGGCTTATCGTTTCCGCCGCACGTCTTCCATGAAGGCGCCGAGATCCCTGAACACATACTTCGCCCTTGCGGCCTTCAGCCCTTCGTACGTTTCTATGCCGTCCGCGATGCCGCAGCTGTCCACGCCCGCGAACTGCGCGGTCAGGATGTCCGACGCCGCGTCGCCGATGTAAAGGGTCCTCTTCCTGCTGACCCTGAACCTGTCCATTATCAGGAGCAGGCCCGCCGGGTGCGGCTTGTAGTACCTTATCGCCTCGGCGCTCAGCTCCAGGTCTATGTATTCGGTGGCCCCGGACTTCCTCGTCTCGGTGTAGAGCCGGTACTTCTTCGCGTCGCTGAACACCGCCACCTTCTTCCTCCTGTCCTTAAGGTACTTCAGCACCGTCAGAGCGTCCTTCTTGAGGCCCGGCCTGAAGAAATAGGTGTAGCCGTCGTAGAGCGTCGAGTAGAAGCTGTGCTCGCTCTCCGTGATCCGTATGTCCCCTATCCTGGCCTCCTTCGTGTACTTCTCGGGGTGCGCCTTCGCGTACATCACCGAGAAGTCCTTCTTGAGGCGCTGCATCGCGTTGACGGGCGCGGTGGAACTGCTCAGGGTGTTGTCCCAATCGAATATGAACAGGTCGTACTTTTCCAGGAGCGACATAGGGTTATTAAGTTTCTTTAACAAATTAAAAGCCGTATGATGACACTGATCGCTGAGCTATGCGATGACGAGAGATAGGCGGTCTGATTATTCATTCTTGGGTGCGTCCGATGGCGGAGGAGAGCGTACTGAGTAGGTTGCACAAGACCTCGATACTGGTCACCGACATCGCGAACCAGTTCTGGTGCGAGCGCCAGATGGAACTGAACTACATATACGGCAAGAAGTTCACCAAGGAGATGGCGAAGGGCAGGAAGATCCACGAGGCGCTGCAGGAGGAGGTCTACGTTCCCCTCACGATAGAGCCCGTGACGTACAAGGACTACCTGTACAAGACCGCGTACGAGAACGTGATGTCCCTCAGGTCCCTGAAGGCCAATGGCATGTGCCGCGAGGTGAGGGTGTACGGCTCGGCGAACGGCTACAGGCTGTCGGGGCAGATAGACGAGATGAGGGTCAAGGAGGGGAAAGTCCAGGTCATAGAGAGGAAGACAACCGAGGCAGGGAGGCAGCTGACCGGGATGTACACCAGGCCGCACGTGGTCCAGATCATGCTCTACAGGAAGATGATGGAGGACATAAAGTCGAGAAGGTACGCCCTCGAGAACTTCTGCGCCACCTACGGCGTTGGGCCTGGGAAGGACGGGATATCCGATACGTTCATGCGCGAACTCGTCGCTATGGGGCTGAAGGACGAGAACCTGAGCACGTATGAAATGTATAAGAAAATGTTCGGTGAGATCTATAGCATGCCGGAACTGAGCGACAAGCTGGAAGTCGCGTATGTTGACAGATTCAGCGGGAAGCAGATAGCGGGCCTGGAGGTCGACTACAGCGGCGAGGCCATCGATAGGGACCTCGTCTATTCGATGGGCTACTGGTCGGGCAGGCGCGAGAGCGCGCCGGTGCCCGAGTCGGAGACGAGGAAGTGCAACTTCTGCAAGTTCTTCGGAAAGGAGTGCACGGTCTGGTGGAAGGGATAGATGCCATGTTGAAAACGCCGGCAGGTAAACTGACTAAGGATTACCTCAAGGGGGAATTCGGAAAGGATTACAAGAAGTACTACTCCACCAAGATCTTCGAGGAGCGCGGCTTCAACAGGCATACGTGCAGGCACTGCGGCATGAAGTTCTGGAGCATCGTCGAGACGGACAACTGCGGCGACTCCTCGCACAACAGCTACAGTTTCTTCAAGGATAGCCCCCGGCGCATGGGCTACTCCGAGTTCTGGAAGAAGTTCGCGAAGTTCTTCAAGGAGAACGGCCACGGGATCGTGAAGAGGTATCCTGTGGTCAGCAGGTGGAGGCCCGACCTTTACTTCACCATAGCAGGCATACAGGACTTCCAGCGCATAGAGAACGGCTTCATGGGGTTCGAGTACGGCGCGAACCCGCTGATGGTGCCCCAGATGTGCCTCAGGTTCAACGACATCGAGAACGTGGGCGTGACCGGCTCGCACTTCACCTCCTTCATGATGGCCAACCAGACCGCGTTCAACTACCCCAAGGAGGGGTACTGGCGCGACCGAACGGTCGAGCTAAACTTCAACTTCCTCACGAAGGTGCTCGACATACCCGAGGACAAGGTGATCTACCACGAGGACGTCTGGGCGATGGGCGACTTCTCCGGGTTCGGGCCGTGCCTGGAGGGCTTCTCCGGAGGCCTTGAGATAGTCAACAACGTGTTCACCCAGTTCGAGTACGCCGGCGGCAAGATCCGCGAGCTCGAGAGCAAGGTCGTCGACGTCGGCTGGGGGTTCGAGCGCGTTCTGTGGTTCTACACCGGCCACAGCAACGCGTACGAGGCGGCTTTCGGCGAGACCCTCTCGAAAGTGCGCAAGCGCGTGGACGTGGAGTTCGACCCTGAGCTCTACGGCAGGTTCGCCGTGCACGGAGGCGAGCTCAACCGCGATGAGGTCAGCAACGTCAGCGACGTAGAGAAGAGGATACTCAAGAACACGGGCATAAGCCAGAAGGACTACGACACGAAGATCAGGCCGATGCAGGCGCTCTACGCCACCATAGACCACGCAAGGACCCTGCTCTTCGCCATAACGGACGGGTCGCTCCCCTCCAACGTGGGCGGGGGCCACAACCTGCGCATCATACTGAGAAGGTCGCTCGACTTCCTTGACACCTACCGTTTCGACATCGACCTGCAGGCGATAGCCAGGCTCATCGCCAAGGAGCTGGAGGACACCTACCCGGAGCTGCACGGCGGGCTCGACATCTTCGACAAGGTGGTCGCCGTGGAGAGGGGCAGGTACGACAAGGCGAAGGAGAACGCGAGAAGGGTGGTCGAGCTGGCCCTCGGCAAGAGCAGCACAATAGGAAAGGAGCAGGTGCGCACTCTCTACGAGAGCAACGGGATAACCCCCGAGCTGATAGCCAGCGTCGCCGCGGAGAGGAAGATCGACGTGAAGCTCCCGGAGAACGCATACATGGACATAATCTCGGACAACAGCGCGGGCAAGGAGAAGGCCAAGAAGCTCGACGTAGCCCTTCCGGAGGACCTTGGGGCGACGCAGAAGCTCTACTATGACTTCGTCTCGGCTGCGGATGCCAAGGTTGTCTTTTCAAGGGGCAGGTACTTCGCGCTCGACAAGACGCCTTTCTATCCGGAGGGTGGTGGTCAGGCATCCGATGCCGGCACGGTCAACGGAGTACGGGTCGTCGACGTGCAGAGGGTGGGGGACGTGGTAGTGCACGTTGCCGAGAAGGACACCGGCTTCAAGGTAAGGGAGAAAGTTGAGTGCGCTGTCGACGAGGAGAGGAGAAAGGCGATAATCGCGCACCACACCGCGACGCACCTGATAAGCGCGGCGTCCAGGGAAGTCCTGGGCGGCACGCCTGGCAGGAGGGCGCCAAAAAGGAGCAGGAGAAGGCGCACATAGACATAGCCCACTACGACAGGCTCTACGACAACGAGGTCGACGCGATAGAGAACCTGGTCAACTCCTGGCTGCTCAACGGGATAAAGGTCAGCGCAAGCGACATGAGCAGGGGCGATGCCGAGTCGAAGTACGGCTTCTCCATCTATCAGGGCCACGGCGCGCCAGCGAAGGTCATGCGCATCGTCACGATAAAGACGCTCGACAACAGGCTCATCGACGCCGAGGCCTGCGGCGGGCTGCACGCCGTTGGAAGGGAGAACTACGTCGGCATGGTGAAGATCATCGGCACCTCGAGAATACACGACGGCGTGGACCGGATAGAGTTCGTGGCCGGACCCGCAGCGCTCAGGCGCTTCAGGGAGGAGCACCGGGAGATCGGGAGGATGTCCGAGGCGCTCAACTCGGAGCCGCTCCTCGTGAGCAAGAGGCTCCGGGAGCTTCAGGAAGAGAACGGCGCGATGCACAAGGAGATCGAGAAAGGCAAAGACCTGCTCGCTTACAGCATCGCGGAGTCCATAGAGGACGACAAGTTCGTGGAAAAGGAAGTCGACGTCGACAGGAAGATGCTGGTTAGGATAGCCGACCTGCTAACCAAGAGGAACAACAACTGCACCGTGCTGCTGATGAACAAGTCCGGAGACGTGGTGTGCATGGCGGGCATCGCCGCCAAGGCGAGCGCCATCGACGTCGTGAACGGGAAGTTCGGGGACCGGGACTTCAGGGGCGGAGGCTCGAAGCGATTCGCCCAGGGCAGGATAACCAAAAAGTAGGGCTCCCATGCTATACGACCTGATCTACGCCTATCTGGCATACCCGCTGATATTCATACTGCCGGCATGGGTCGCCAACGGCGCACCGGTCATCTTCGGCGGGGGCGAGCCGGTCGACCTCGGCAGGAAGCTCGGGGGCAGGCGGATCTTCGGCGACCACAAGACGATACGGGGCCTCGTGGCGGGCATCGCCGCGGGATTCATCGCCGCTTCCGCGATATCCCTGTTCCTTCCGTATCTGTTCTTGACCGGGATAATGCTCACCCTGGGCACGCATGCCGGGGACCTTTTCGGCAGCTTCGTGAAGAGGAGGCTTGACAAAAAAGAAGGCGCCAGCTGGTCGATCTTCGACCAGTATCTGTTCCTCGCCTTCGCATTCCTGTTCGCGCTGCCTTTCGGGCAGCTGCCGAGTCCGCCGGCCATACTTGTGATAATTGTGCTTACGGGCGTGCTGCACAAGGCTACGAACGTCATGGCGCACAGGGCCAAGATGAAGGAGGTTCCGTGGTAGAAGAGTCTCTGATTGCCTGAGGCCTTGCATCCCGGTTTCACGAGGGAAAATGGCAAAAAGAAGGGAGCGAAACCATCGAAAGACATATAAATATTAATGGCTAATTAGTTAGCCTGTGTTAAGGCGCATATTCTATCTTATCCCCACCCACCACGCCTTAACACATTTTTCTCAAAGACGATTGCGCGGCACAGGCAATGCAGGCCCGCATCGCTTCATTATTCTGTTCTGGACGGCCTTGGCCTCCTCCTTCTTCCTGTCACGCGCAACAATTGCGCCAGATTTGTTCACGTCCTTTGGAAACTCCCTCCCGCGGGCAAGCAGATTGGATTCTGCTTTCTTTGCTTTTAACTTCGCGACTATGTACGTCTCTGCCTTTCCGGCATCGAATTCTTTGCATGAGAAGATGTCGACCGAAGCGTAACGCTGGCTGACAAACGTGTGTATGCTTATGTGGGAGGTCGCGATTATAACGAATGCCGATATGCCCCCTTTGTCGAATGTGCCTTCCGTGCCTCCGTACGAGATTATCTGGGGCCTCGTTATCTTGCGCATATCCAGCAGGTCGGGCAGCTCGTCGAGGATTCCGCATATCAGTTCCGCAGAGCTCAAAGCTTCCGGATCGCAACCGTAGAGGTCCATTGTTAGGTGGGGTCCAAACATAGCGTAGCCTTTTTCAATAGTAATTGATTAGAGTCAGAATTTGATCCTATGGAAACGGAGTACGCCGTTCCGACCGGTGCCGCGTTTTTTGGAAGCGGTTTCGATTTTGAAACCATCTTTATCTTGTCCTTTTGGATGAAAGTGATGTAATAAATAAATATTTAAGTTTAATGCAAATGAGGTTGCAATGAAATCAATGAAATTCAGGAGAGTGGGGGCGGGCCTTGAAAACGCCTTGGAGAAGGCGGTGGCGGGAAGATGGGTAGCGGGCACGCGCACGAAGGACGCTATCGCGAGGGCGGAAGCGCTCAGCGCGCGCAAGGAGAGCGCGGTGATAAACTACCTGGGCGAAGATTTCAGGGACAAGTGGGACGTGACTGAGACCGTGACGCAGTACCAGAAACTGATAGGAGAGATCTCGCGCGCAGGGATCGACGCCGGCGTATCGCTGAAGATGACGCAGTTGGGGCTCGGCATCGGCAGGGGCATGGCGCGGAGAAACTACGAGAGCCTGAGCAACCTCGCCAGGAGGCACGGCATATTCACTTGGCTTGACATGGAGTCTCACGGGACCATCGACGCGACGCTGTCCGTTTACGAGCGGCAGCTGAAAAAGAAGGGGGCCGTCGGAATCTGCCTTCAGGCATGCATGAAGAGGACGGAGCAGGACGCCAGGAGGCTGGCGGAGAAGGGGGCCGTCATAAGGCTCGTGAAGGGCGCCTACAGGGAGAACGGCAGGATAGCGTTCACGAAAAGGAAGGAGGTCTCCGACAGCTACGTCAGGCTGATGAACTACCTGTTCAGGAACTCAGAGGGGTTCACCATCGCGACCCACGACCGGGACATCATAAGCCAGGCCATGCTGCTGAACAGGTCATACCGAAGGAAAGTCACCTACGGCATGCTCGACGGCATAGAGAGCAGGTACGCCGAGGAGCTTGCCGGGCTCGGAAACAGGGTGTCGGTCTACGTGCCCTTCGGCAGGAGATGGACGGCCTACGCTTGCAGGAGGCTCGCCGAGGCGGTTCCGGGCGCACTGGCGCTCCGAGCGCTGTCCAAAAAATGAGCTGCGCCTCGGCCCAAGGCCGCATCTGGCGGTAGATCATGGAGGCGCGCTGTTTATTTAAATGTGCCCGAGACAGTAGTATCGATTGGCTGTATTGGGAGTTGCCGATATGATATACGATGACCTGGAAGACGGCTACGTCAAGACCAGCCTGGGCATGCTCCACTACAAGCAGCATCCCGGCGGCGGGACCAAGATCGTGTTCCTCCACGGTTTCGCGTCGAGCACCAAGTCGTGGGTGAAGCTGATAGAGTGGATGCCCGACGACCTTAACCTCTGCTTCGTCGACCTGCTGGGCCACGGCGTCTCCGACGCCCCGAAGATAGACTACAACGTGGCGATCCACGCGCGCGTTGTCTGGGAGCTCATCCAGGCCAAGGGCATGCAGAACGGCTACATCTTCGGCCACTCCTATGGCGGATGGATCGCGGCGCTCCTGGCGCAGAGCTGCTTCGGCGACGGCGGGGTTGTGCTCGAGGACGCGATGGGGCTGAAGGACTACTTCGACGACCTGGGGAAGGCGAACCTGACGGGCGCGTTCAACAGCAGGTGGATCGAGGAGGCGAGGATACTCGGCCTCGCGGACCACGTGATAGAGAGCTCGGTGAGCGCGGACAAGGCTGTCGACTCGCTCACGCGCGAAAGCCTCGGCAGGCTGGCCAGTCCGGCGCTGCTCATCTGGGGAAGCAACGACAACGTGGTGTCCGTAAAGTACGCCAGGCTGTTCTCCGAATACATAAAGGGCAGCGTGCTGGAGGTACTCGAGGGAGCGGGGCACGTGCCCCACTACACGAACGCGAAGGAGGTCGCGGGGATGCTGCTGAAGTTCATCGGGCATCAGGGAGGGACGGACTCGCTGCGCGGCTGATCTGCCGCGGGCGACTGGCCGCGACGGACGGGGGCTTTGTCTTCGGCCGTACCGGTCCCGAAGAAGTCTGATGCGGTGCTCACCTCGATCCCCTGGAGCCCCTCGTAAGACCCGCGGAGGGAGTCGTTCACCACCAGCAGCACCCTACCGTAAAGTTTCTTCCTGCTCTCGAGCATCTTCGCCGTGTCGTCCGGGCTCTTCGTTCCCGTCTCGTACTCCACTGCGGTGCGCTTCCCGCCCATGTAGGCTATGACGTCGGGACCGTATGAGCTGTTGTAGACCGCGTTCCTCACGCGGTTTTCATCGAGGTGCCTGCTTATCAGGTTCACCATCACGTCGTGCTCGGCGCTGTTCCTTGGCATGGAGATGTACCAGACGCCCTGGTACCTCCCTTTTGGAATCACGTGATAGCGCAGCTCACCGGTCCCCAGCAGCTTTCTCACCCTCGCCATCGTCTGCTCCGTCTGGAAGCCCTTTGCCGCTAGCTTCGCGCACAGCTCGTCCTTGCTAACCGCCTTCCTTGCGGCGCTGATTATCTCGAGGCTCAGGCTGTGCTGTGCGCACTCGCACGCGCCGAACCTCACAACCTGGGGCTCGCCCCTGCTCCTTGATACCACGGCGCTGCCCATGCCAAGGTTCCTCATCGCCCGCTTTACCGCGATGAACCTGTTGAGCTCGTTTCCGCTCGCGATCAGGTTGGCGACGTAGTTTAGCTCCTCAGGCTCCCTCTGGTAGAATGCTATGAGAAGCTCGGCGTTGCTCCTTATCTCCCTGTCGAGCGACTTCGCCCTCTGCGCCACGACCATCATCCCTATGCCGTATTTCCTGCCCTCCGCGACCAGCCTCGCGAGCATCGAACCCTCTCCGAGCTTGCCCGCCTCCTCTATGACTATGAAGAGGCGGACCCTGGGCCTCTTGTCCCCGGCGAGCATCGACTCGTAGATCTTCCTGAGGAAGCTCTCTATGTAGACCGCCTGCGCCTCCGAGGTGCCCAGCCTGCCCAGGGCGAGGACGCTCCTCCCCTTCATGAGCTCCTCGACCTTCACGCTCCTTGCGTGCGCTACGGCGGAGAGCGGGGTGAGCCTGTGCTCCACGGACCTGAGCACGCTCAGCTCGCCCCTGCTCGCGTGCTTCTCGAAGACCTTTATCGTGTACATGAGGTCGTGGATGTTGGGCTCGCGGCCCTTCGCCAGCGATATCTGGTAGGTGTAGAGCACGGCCTTGTAGAGCGCGTACGCTTGCATGTGGCCGAGGCCGAGCAGACGCTTCAGCATGCTGGAGATCTCGCTGGCCTTCTCCCTGTCTCCCTTGCCGCCGATCTCGAACATGTTCACTCCGGTGCAGCTTGCGTCGTATACGTCGGCGCCCAGCGACTCCGCGAGGCCGAGGTACTCGTCGTGCGCGTCGAAGACGAGGAAGTTTATCCCGCGGGCGGACAGCTCCCTCAGGATCGTCTTGCACGCGTTGGACTTCCCGCTGCCGCTCTCGCCCATCACGACTATGTGCGGGTTCAGCATCCTGCCCAGGTCTATCCTCATGGTCCTGAAGAATACCCTGCTCCACTTCCACCGCGGGCCGTGGAGTATGCCGCGGAGCCTGAGCTCCTTGGTTACCTTTCCTATGCTTATCGCGTTTTTATTCTCGAAAAACAACATAAAACCACCCAGAACGGACTGTCCCTAGGAAAAGTGGGGCTTCCGCTGAAGCCAAAATCCGAAAGGGCCGGTGGAGGCTCAGCCTCTGCCGCGCACGAGGCTCTCGACGAGCCTTATCTGCCGCCTGTCCTCGCCCAGGTTCCGAGAGGGGGTCTCCATTATCATCGGCTTCCCCAGCACCGCGGGGCAGTTGAGGAAAGTCTCAAAGCCGGCCTTACCTATGTAGCCCCTGCCTATGTTTTCGTGCCGGTCCAGGGCGCGGCCGAGAGGGTATCTCGCGTCGTTTAGGTGTATGACGTGGACGTCGTCGGGATCGATGACTTCGAATATCTTAGAGAGGACCTCCTCCCTGCCGATGTCGTACCCGGCCTCGAACAGGTGGCACGTGTCCATGCAGAAGCCGATGCGGATCCTTCTTGCTCTGTCGCGAATCCTTGCGCGGAGCTCCGCCAGATCTTCCACAGTGGAACCTATGCTGTTGCGCTGCCCCGCCTCGTTTTCCAAGAGGAGCGAGACGTTGCCGACGGCGCCCTCCATTCGGCATATCGCCTCCGTCGCCCTTCGGAAGCCCAGCTCCTTACCCATGCCGAGATGGCTGCCGAGGTGCGTGACGAGGTACTTTATCCCCAGCAGGTTGCAGCGCCTCAGCGAGAACTCCAGGGCTTCTACTGACTTCCTGTACGCGAACTCGTTGGGAGAGGCGATGTTTGGCAGATACGCCATGTGCGCAAAGACCTGTGATGCGCCGAACTTCCTGCCCTTCCTCCTAAACTCGCCTGCCTCCTCTACTGTAAGCTCCTTTGCGCCCCATCCCCTCGGGTTGCTGAGGAAGACCTGCATCGCGGTGCATCCTATCGCCATGGCCCTGTCGAAAGCGAGGTCCATGCCCCCAGCTATGGAGACGTGATAGCCTATCCTGAGCATGATTGCATTGCCCAAAAAAGGAATATAAGCAGGTATTCTGGAGGGAGGGGAGGATTTCTCCTCCTCCGCTTCCTCAGATGGCTCCGCCACCTCCCAGCTCCGTACGAGGTTCCCGTTCACGCCTTCGCTACTGACGTAATACCGCGCCTCGTAGCGCTTGTGATGGCCCGCTTTGCTGCACTCCGCGGCTAAGACTGCCGCGTACGCGATGTCGCAAGTCGATTTCACGACTCCCTCCACCACGGCACGGCTGTCCATCGCCGCCTTTTCCTTGTCTTTCGCTCCCGTATACGATACCACCAGAGCCTCTATTGCCTCCTCCAGCCTTCTTTCCACTCTCGCGTTCTTTCCACTACCTCTCATTCGATCACCCAGAAATAGAAGCGGCTATGCCGATGGCGATGAAGCCATGCCGATTTGTATAGCGTTGGCCTGCGCGTTTTCTGTGCTTTATTTACCAAAGTAAAATATTTATATCTTGCGTATTTTCTTTTACTTTGAGTAAGATATATAAATCTGCGTAACTATAGTATATCGCCAGTTAAGGCTGGCGTCACCCAGAAGTAGAGGCGGCGAAAGCCGCCCTACTGACAAAATAGGCGCACGGCGCCATCGAATCCTGTTCTGCTCCCGCATTACAAGCCTGCCGCGGGCCCCGGTGCACTAGATTAGGAAAAGGAGCCACTATGATAATATTTAAATGTGCACGTAAGTAGTTATATCTGAAATTGAGAATCTGGAAACGATGGTGTCAGGGATGGCTGAAAATGAAATGAGGATATTGGGCATATCCGGCAGCGTGAGGAAGGGATCCTACAATAGCATGCTTCTCGAGTTTGCAAAGTCGCTCCTGCCCAGCGGAACGACCATGGAGACTTATGACATAGAAGGCATGCCGATCTTCGACCAGGATTCCGAGAAGAGACCGCTGCCCGATAAGATCAGAGATTTCAAGGAAAAGATAAAGTCCGCCGACGCCATACTCATCTGCACTCCCGAGTACAATTACACCATCCCCGCGGTGCTCAAGAACACTCTGGAGTGGGCTTCAAGGCCCTATGGGACCAACGCGTTCGACAGGAAGCCGGTGGCGCTGATGAGCGCGTCCACGGAGCTCGGCGGAGGCACGGTGGCGCAGTACCACCTGAGGCAGGTTCTGGTCTATCTCAACGCCTTCGTTCTGAACAAGCCAGTGGTTTTGGTGCCGCAGGCCCAGGACAAGTTCAGTTCAACTGGAAAGCTAATGGACGAGGAGGCGAAGATACGCGTTCAGACCCTGCTGGAAAACCTGGTCAAATGGTCGAAGCTGATAAAGTACGGCGTGGACTCCGACCTCATATGACCTTCGGTTTGTTGCGCGCGGCTCTCCTTCCAATTGAAAAGGCAATCTCATGGCCGACAAGAAATTAAACGTCCTCGGCATTGCGGGGAGCCTCAGAAAGGGCTCCTACAACAGGATGCTGCTTAACGCGGCGTCGGAACTTATGCCGGAGGAAGCCGTTCTGGAGAAGTTCGACCTTGACGGGATCCCTGTGTTCAATCAGGACCTTGAGAACGACGTGCCGGAGGCTGTGAGGAAGCTCAAGTCCAGAATAAGCGGCGCCGACGCCGTTCTGATAGTCACCCCGGAATACAACTACTCCGTGCCGGGCATGCTCAAGAACGCCATAGACTGGGCTTCCCGGCCCTACGGGGACAATTCGTTCAGGAAGAAGCCCGTGGGCATAATGAGCGCGTCGCCCGGGATGCTTGGAGGCTCGAGGGCGCAGTACCACCTTCGCCAGACGATGCTCTTCCTGGACGCGTTCGCCATGGTGAGGCCCGAGGTGTTCGTGACGTTCGCTGACAAGAAGTTCGACGCCGGCGGAAAGCTCACCGACCCAGACACGGTGAAGCACGTAGGGGCGTTCCTGGAGAGCCTGATAAAGTGGTCGAAGGCGATAATGCGCGTGTCGGAATTGGGCCTGCTCTGA
Organism: uncultured archaeon; assembly: GCA_963752955.1. Classification (GTDB taxonomy): domain Archaea; phylum Micrarchaeota; class Micrarchaeia; order Micrarchaeales; family CABMGC01; genus CABMGC01. Next base: position 175,679 of record CAVWAD010000004.1, on the reverse strand, counting down.
GCTTCAGGTTATCAGACTAGCAACCAATAATAACCTTTATCTGTTATCTACACTTGGTCTGATGGGAGTAAGGATCGATGCTAGGATAAGCGACGTGATCAGAAGAGACAGCAAGATCATGCTGACGACGACACGCGGACCTTTCCCTAAGCACACCTTTGTCTCGGACCACGGCGATGGGGACTACGCCTACGACGTTTCGGGCAATCGATTCATAGACTTCTCGAGCTTCATATCCGTCTACAACTTCGGCGTGAACGCCAACGCGGAGATTAGAAATGCGGTAAAGGACCAGGTCGACAGGCTCATGCACCCCGCATTCACGGACTACTACTCCGAGCATCCTGTGAAGTTCGCGGAGAAGCTCATTACGATGTTCCCTAACGGCTTCGGGCGGGTATTCTTCTCAAATTCGGGTACCGAGGCGAACGAGGCGGCAATCAAGTTTGCCAAGATATTTACGAAGAGGCAGTATGTTATCGCCTTTTACAACGCATTCCACGGCAGGACTTATGGCTCTCTGGGAATGACGTCGTCTAACAAGGTGCAAAGGGCGCACTTCGGGCCCTTCAACTCAGTAATCCATGCACCTTACCCTTATCCTTACAGGTTCCCCTACGGGGACGAGGAGGAGTGCAGCAGGTTCTGCATTTCCCAGCTGAGGGATGTGATACTTGAGAAGGATGTCGCCTCGGAAGAGGTGGCTGCGATCTTCATCGAGCCGGTGCAGGGGGAGGGCGGCTACATAGTGCCCCCGAAGTCATTCGTAAAGGAACTGAGGAAACTCGCGAACGACAACGGAATCCTCCTCGTAGCTGACGAGGTCCAGTCCGGCTACATGCGGACGGGCAAGTTCCTCGCGCTAGACAACTTCGGGGTGGAGGCGGACATCTACAGCATGGCAAAGGCCCTGGGGGGAGGACTGCCCTTCGGCGCCACAGTGACGCGGAAGTCGCTTGGCGACATCCCCAGAGGGGCCCACGCGAACACTTTCGGCGGAAATCTCCTTGCTGTAGCGGCCGCAAACGCATCCCTGGACTACGTCAAGAGGAACATGCGAAACCTGCAGGGGCAGGTCAGGGAGAAGAGCGCGATGATCCTGAAAAGGCTCCACGAAATGAAGGAGAAGTACGAGATTGTGGGAGACGTAAGAGGGATAGGACTCATGATAGGGATGGAACTCGTGAAGAGCAAAGATACCAAAGAGTACGCTGATAAGGCCAGGAACACGGTAATGTTTGAGTGCTTCAACAGGGGCCTTCTGCTCCTGCCGGCGGGCAGGTCGACGATAAGGTTGATACCCCCGATAACGATGTCTAAGGGGAACATAGAGAGGGGGCTTGACGTATTGGAGGGGACTGTCAGAAAAGTTAACGCGAAGATGGCATAGGTCGGTGAAAGCAGGACTCGGAATTATAGGAAGTTGACGAGGTTGAACTGGCCCCTGTTCTCCTCCACGTTGAGCTCAAGGCTGCCGAAGACGCTGTCAATCTCGTCCTTTATCAGCATGAGCCTCTGCTTCATGTAGGTATCGAGATCGTACCTCTCGGCGAGCCTGGTCGCGGTGGCGAGGTACTTCTCTATGCTCCCCTTGGATATGGTGAGGAGCAGCTTCCCGCCGTCGCGCGTGCACTTCCCGGCCAGCGGCGGGCGCCTGTACTTCGCGTTGCACGAGACGCATCTGAACCTCTGCCTCGAGAACGAGTGGAGGTTTCCGATCAGGTCTGGTATGAAGTGGCTCATTATCAGCCTCTTGGCCGCGTCCCTCTTGTCTATGGAGTTTAGCGTGTCCATGAACTTGAACTCGGCGTCGATCTTCTCCTCCATCGTCTTCAGCTGAGTGTAGTAACTCTTCTTCGGCGCGAGCCTTATCGCGTTGATGAGCGCGCCGTGCGTGAAGCGCAGGTTCCCGTATATGCCCTTGCTCCCCAGTCTGTTCTCCACCAGCTCCATCTTCACCTCGGAAGGCGAAACGCCCGCAAGGGTCTTCTCGTAGAATTCCAGGGGGTAGGAGCTCACGACTTCCATCGCGTGAACCTCGTCGTCTACCTCCTCCGGGATGACCCTCGTGGCCAGGAGCAGGGGCTCGTCCATCGTGCCGCCGATGTTCGTGGGCAGGTAGGCTTTTGAATAGTTTATCAGCGCGTCGAGGAGCAGCATCGTGGTGTCCTCGTCCCCGTCGCAGTTTCTCCTTCTCGCGCATATGGTGTACGGATGCGCGAAGCCGACGTTGGCGTCGGTGAAGCCGACCACCCTGTTGAGCACGGCGCACGAGGTGTGCGGCGCGAGCGTGAGCACGAGCCTGCCCAGGAGGTCCTGGATCGCGAAGGCGTTGTAGTAAGGCTTGAGGTCGTATAGCCTCACCAGCATGTCGTCCATGCACTTCGCGACGTTTAGCAGGTACTCCGCGCCCCTCCTGTTCAGTATCACGTCCTGGTGCTTCAGCTCGACGAGCTGCTCGTCGCTGTCCAAGTCGTTCCCCTCGGCGTCCTTTTCGTATCCGAGCTGCCTGAGCCTCTCGAAGCTGACGCCCATCTCCTTGGGGTAGAAGTGCGTCAGCGGCTGGTCCGTGGCGTCGAACCTCGACGTGCCGTCCTTGAATATGTAGATGTTGTGCATTGCGCGGAGTATGCCCTTCTCCAGCGGCTCCGCGATCCTGTCCCTGTTCATCAGGCTCTTGACCCCCTTTATCAGCTTTGGCATCTTGGAGACTCCGAGCTTTGAGTTCGCGCTGGCGACCAGCTTCACGAAGTCTATGTTCTTGTACCCGAAGGCGACGGTCTCGGTGCCGCAACGTTCGCACTTCTCGCCCTTCTGCGATGTGTTGCACTTCGGGCACGTCCTCTCTATCGCCGCGTGCCTGCGGCAGGCGTAGCAGTACGGGCCGTCCAGAAGCTCTCCGCACGAATCGCACCTGTACCTCGCCATCTCCACCTTTATGCTCTGCTTCCCGAACTTGTTCGAGTCGTAGGAGTGGGCGGCCGACAGGTTCCTCTCCTTCCCGCCGAAGTCGCCTATGGGGAAGAGCACGTGCGGCGCCGGCACCATCAGCCTCTCGCGCGCCTTCTCCGGCCTTCCTATCCTCGCGCCGACGAATGTCGATCTCTTCATTATCTTGAACGGCGCGACGGCGTTCGCGAGCGCGAGCGCGTTCTCGTACTCGCCCTTGTACTTTCCGAGCGCTTCTTCCGAAAGGCAGAGCTCCCCGTCGCCGCGCGCGAAGCCCAGCGAGGCGAGCAGGCTCTGCGCAGTCCCGTCCCGGATCACGATGTTGCCCTCGACGAGCTTGTGCGGGACGTTCAGCAGCTCAAGCGTCCGCTTCGTCCCTTCGGTGCTCGCGGGAAGTTTCATACTGTTCACTTCGAAGAGGCTTTTCCCCTCTGGCGCTCCTGACGCTAGCACGGCCCCGGCCAGCGATTCGAGGTCGTTTTTTCCCACGGCCTGGAACTCGAAGAGGAACCTCGGATGGATTGGGATGGCGTACTTCCGCGACAGGGCGTATGCGTCCTTGAAGCTAAGCGCGGCATGGTCCACCTTCACGCTCTCTCCCGCGGCCGCGTCAAGCTGCGCCTGCCAGAATTCCTCGACGTAGCTGCTCGGCTGCAGCGGCGTGTTGGTCTTCTTGAAGTCGCCGTAGGTTATCAGTATGTCCCCGAGCGAGATTATCTCCGCGACCTCGTCCTTCAGCAGCCTGGCCGTCTCGGCGTCGTTCACCCTCAGCGCCTCTCCCGACCTGAGCCTTATGAAGGGGCCCTCTATGGTGTCGACCGGGGCCGCGACGCACCCCTTGCCGGGGAACTCCACCTTCAGCTGCGTGCCCACGCCGATGTACTCCATGGTCAGTATCGCCGTCGCGGGGCTGAAGCCCTTCGCGGCTATGCCGGTGGTCCTTGCCCTGCCGTACCTCAGCCTGAAGCCCCCCATGTGCTTCGGGTACGCGAAGATGGGCCTGCCGGCGACGAGCTCCTCGAGGAAGGTCGCGGTCTTGTCCTTCTCGGCCTCGCTGCTCGCCTTCTTGGACTTGTCCACGGTTATTATGCCGTTCATCCAGCTCCAGTCGAGATCCGATTTCTTGACCTCCTTGGATACGCTCTTTGCCTTCTGGACTATGCTGCTCAGCACGAGAGGCACCCCGCCCCTGACCCTGTTCGTGATCCCGACCTCCTTGCCGTCGAACTGCCGCCTGGAGAGGTTCGCGTGCACGTTCACCTCGATCTGCTCGGTGGGAAGCCCGTCGACGCACACCGCGAGGTTGCTCACGACCGTCCTGAGCTCCTCCGCCGACGGCTTGTACTGGAGGTTGACCACCCTCTCGTGGTAGAGCTCCACCTCCTCCAGGTAGCGCTCGACCTCGTCCTGCGTCGCCTTGTAGGGGCTTATGTTGAAGAACTTCCTCGCGTAATCCGCGAACGCGACCGACAGGGCCACCGCGGTCCCCCCCGCGCTCCGTATCGGGCCGGCATAGAATATCGAGATGTAGTCGGAGTTGTCCTGGTTCTTGAAGTGACCTATCCCCTGGACCCCTTCCGTGGGCGCGACGAGGATGCCCTCGGTGCATATCGCGAGGCCCGTCCTCACGGCGAGCTCTATCCGCCTGATGACTTCATAGTCCTCGAAGAGGTTATTCGTGCATATCTCCTTGACCATGCAGAATGCCAGCTCCGCCCTCGACTTGCCTTTCTGGTTGTCCGTTATCAGCTTCGCCAGGCCCTCCACGTTCATGAGCCCCTCGACCTTGCCGGCGAGGTCCGGCGCGGCTTTCACCTCCACGTGGTTCTTCGGGTCAAAGCCCAGCGCCTTCGCGCTGCTAGCGACCTCGTAGGCCTCCTGATAGCCCGCCTCGAGCAGCTTGAAGTATGATTCGACATCCATGGGAACACCTAACCGTTGAAGTCCACGTGGGAGACCGTCGTGGACTTCGCGTCATACACCGAGAGCAGCGCGGGCGTCGGAATGTGGCCCTGCTTTATCTGGAAGGACGTGCGGCCCTGCCATGTGCCGCTGTTCACCAGAGCCGTGCCGTGGTACTCGTCATACGCGTTCCTGTGCACATGGCCCATGTGCAATATATCGGGGGCCTCGTCTATCACCAGAGAATCGTTCTTGCTCGGGGTGGTCACGGTGGGACCGTATATCGAGCACAGGTGCCTTCTCTTCAGTATCTCCTTCATGGCCGATGTGATGTTCGAGTAGCTGCATCCCGGGATGCTCTGCACCACCGAGTCGAGAGACGCTCCGTGGTACGACAGGACCTTCACTCCGTGCAGGTTCAGGTAGCACGGGTTCGCGACCGAGTGGACGTTGGCCTTCGCGAAATCGCCAATCAGTTTCTTGCTAATCGCAGGCTGGGGCTCGGCCCTCTGGACCGCGTCGTGGTTGCCCGGCAGGAGGAAGATCTCTATGTAGTCGGGCACGCTCTCCATGAAGTCGAAGAACACTGAGTACTGCTTGTATATGTCGTCTATCTCCAGCTCCTTCTCCTGACGGGGGTACACGCCTACGCCGTCCACTAGGTCCCCGCCCACGACCAGGTACTTCACCTTCCCGGCGAGATCCTTGCGGTTGTCGACGCTCCCGTTCAGCCACTCAAGGAACTTCCCGAACTGCTTCTCCAGGAAGAGCTTGCTGCCCACATGGACGTCGGAGATAAGGGCTATGGCGATGTCGTCCTCGACCCTCCTCCTTACGCGTATGGGGACATCGGGCCACAGTATCTTGTTAGCGATGAAGAAGGGACCCGATACCTTGCCTCTGACGTACAGCACGTCGTCCTTCGCCACCCTGGATGCGGAATCGAACAGCTCGTTGGCGGCGTCCTTGCCCTTCGTCTGCGGTTTGTAGGCCAGGACCTTCGCGGCCCCGGTCTCGTCCTCCAGAGTCAGCATGACGTGGCCGTTCTTGGTCACGGTCTTCTCGTAGACCATGCCTATGAGCCCCATCTCCCTCCCGCTTATGTACTGGTTCATGGCACCTATGTTGACGGTCCCGCCGTAGCCGTTGCCGCTGGCCTTCATTATCGCCTTTATCTTGTTGAACCTGTCGCGGAAGTGGTCGGTGAAGTCGCCCACGGTGTTGTTCGTCCTGCCTATCTGAGTGTCCCTTATGAGGTACTTTGAGTCGACGTCCTTGGCCAGCGGCTTGAAGTCGCCCGACCTCACAACCTCTATCTGGACGGGCTCCTTCTTCTTGTTGATCTTGGCGAGTATCTCCCGGAGCTCCGCCATGCCGAGGACCTTCATTCCGTCCTTGTTCTCGAAGTGGTCGGTTATGTGCGCAATCAGGGACTCGGCGTCTGCGTCTGCGAGATCGGGGGCCTTTATCTCTGAGCTTATTATCACCTTGCCGCTGAGCCTGTTCGCGAGCTCGATCAAGGTATCGTCTGCCATAAGAAGCACTTCCGCGTCCCCCGACGCAGTAGTAGGATTTCACTTAAATCTTATATAAAGGTTTAGCAGTGCGCATTTGGTAGCGATTACAAGAAAAAGGCAACCAATCAATAAGTTGCGACAGACGCCCCGTAGCTCGCATAACCGACGGCGTCGGGGTCAGCCCGCACTAGAACCCTATGATCGTAATGCCGTCTTGCCTCCGCGTCGGCCTCGCAGAATAGGCATAACTGCAGTTGCAGGTATGACAGTTGGATGCGCCGGCGCACATTGTCGGTCGGCAGTTTCATCGAAAATTACTGGCTTCCTTTTTTCTCCGTTTGGATTGAACCTCGGAAGATACATTTAATCACGATAATTATTTACGTTGTCTAACTACTTATATGCTTCTGCTTATATTATTCATATGTGAATATGGATTATGTAGGTACTAATTTGGTTAGAAAGCGAAAATTCAGCTAGGAGATTATTCATAAACAAATAAAGAGGAAAACGCTTATATTTGTTCAGCTACTATAATGTTTTATGTTTCCTGAACTAAAATCGATAGCGGACAGGCGCAGGAATCTCGGCTGCACGCAGCAGAAGATGGCAAAGGAGGTCGGGGTCAGCCAGTCCCTGATAACGAAGATAGAGCGCGGCGTTGTAGTGCCTAATTATGATATCGCATGCAAGATATTCGATTTCCTGGACGAGACCTCGCATAGGGGGCAGAAGACGGTGAAGGACGTGATGAGCAGAAGGCCCATTGCGCTTTCTAGAAATGATAGCGTTGAAAAAGTCGGCAGGCTCGTGAAAAAACACTCGATTTCGCAATTTCCCGTGGCGGAGCACGGAAGGCTTGTGGGATCGATAAACGTTTCGGACCTCATGGGCCTGGAAAAGAACGAAAGAATAAGCGGATTTGTAGAGGAGCCTTTTCCTATGGTCGGCCCGAATACGCCGTTGGATGTGGTGAAGGCGCTGTTGCATACGAACAGGGCAATCATAATATCTGAGAGGGGGAAGATGGTAGGGATAGTGACTCCTGAAGACCTGCTTTGATTGACTTCTACTCGCCCCCGACGGACTCCAGCAGGCTCAGTATGTTCCAGATGACCGTCCTTGCGTAGGGAGGCAGGTTGATGTCGTTGCTTACCTCGTCTATCTTGTAGGTGGCCGTCGAAGACTTCTGGGAGTATTCGGTGCCCTCCTGGGACAGCGCCTTCTTGGCCTCCTCCAGGGCCGCCTTGACGTTCCTCGGCACGCTGTTGTCGTTCAGCAGCAGGTCTATCTGCTGCTTTATCTGCGTTATTGTCTCGTCGTTCTTCTTATCGTCTTTCACTAAACCACCACTTGTGGGTCCGGCGGGATTCTCATCGAATAAAAACTCTTCGAGGTTCTATCAACTTTGAACCCGCGACCTTTAGCTTGCTTCAGGCGTTAGAAGGCTACCGCTCTATCCAAGCTGAGCTACGGACCCTCATAATCATATGTAAAAATGCCTTCTTATGTTTTCCGTTGTTGCCGCGGCAACCTCTTCCAGAGACAAGCCCTTTGTTTCGGCTATTCCCGCGCAGACACCGAGGACGTCCGCGGGCGTTTTGCCAACGACAGGAGAGTCTGTTTCCGCAACTATGTTACTTAGGCTGGTGTTCTTTATAACCCTTTTCCTCCTGCCAGTCTCCACTGGCGGAATGGATATAAGGTGGCCCCTTTCCGAGAGGCTGCGGGCCTGCTCCTCGTCTCCCTCGAAGAAATGAAATACGGCGTTCCTTACGTTCTTCTCCTCCAGGATCCTCATGACTTCGTCCATGGACCCCCTTGAGTGTATGACCACGGGGAGGCCGAGATCCTTCGCGATGTCGAGCTGCGCGCCGAAGACCTTCCTCTGGATGTCGAGGTTTGCCTTTTCCACGGCCTTCGCGTCGATGCCTATCTCGCCTATTCCTACGATCTTCTTGCTGCTTCGTATCAGGACCTCCAAGTCCTTGACCGCGCCAAATTCGGAACTGGAGAAGTCCGGGCTTATCCCTACGACCACGAACACGCCCTCAGAATCGTTTGCGATTTTGATATTCTCGAGGTTGTCCTTCCCACTGCCTCCGGCAGTTATCATTAGACTGACACCCTGCTCTCGCGCCTTGGCAATTGTACTTGCAGGATCGCTGAATAAATTAAGGTGGCAATGGACGTCGGAGAATTCTGGCAAAAGCTTTTGCGTACTATGTGTTAAGAACTGGACTTGCTGCGACATCATAATCCCCGATGACTTCTTCTGGACTATAACTAGTTAACTCTCCATCTCTAATAAGGCTTCTGAGTGCGTACGGAGAGTCCGTTATTGGAGATCTGCCGTTTACCTTGCTCATGACATTCAAAAACACCCTATTGAGCACCATCGACTCTGATTTTGTGATTTTACGGCCTAGGATCCTACGATAGATTTCGAAGAAGATGGTCTTTAGGTCGTGCTGACTGCGGGGCAGATGCTGTATATTGGAAAGATTGGATGAACCCCCATCATATTTTTCCCAGATGTGGTCTTTCGAATTCCTTTTCGTTCCCGGATCATTCTCTTCTGTCTTGGCTATTCTCAGTCTCAGCGTAGGTATGTCTCGGAATACGCTCAGCTCTTCGTAAGTATATAGCGCGGATTCTGCGCGCTTCAAATCCTCCGGGGTTGCTATGTAGGAATCATCTTTTTGATGCGTGGTTTCGGGAAGGTCATGGTATTTTTTGAGACATTTCATAAATTTTGTTTTGCGCAGAGCAGGACTAATATCACGAATGTCGCTTTTTCCAATTAACGTCTCAAGATTGTACGCTATCACTTTCTCCACTTTTTGGCGGGGGGAATTACCGTTGGGAATCTGCCAATACTGATCCCATGCCCCGAAAGACAGATTGGTTCGCAACTCTACGTATTCGATCACCTCTTTCTTTGTAACAGTGCCTGCGAGGACTATGTGGAAATCTTCGTGACAGTGCCGATATACCGATTCGTACTGCCTGACTTTTCTTATTATGGCTTCTCTGCTCATCTTCATAGAAAAACAGCACGGTTCTATCATCACGAATCTTGGGTTTCTTTGGTTCTGACCTGAACCATTACCGTTCACACTCACTGCTACCAGATATTCGGGCGCGTAGGTGCGCGCGTCGTTCAATTGCAGAGGAAATCTATTTAAAACAGGGACCTGCCATTCGCACTGAAGCGTGAGGAGCTTTTCTTTAAATACAGATTCCCTTAGTTGAGGCTGAAGGGTTATTTCATCCGGGGGCACAAACGTGCCTTTTGTTAGTAGATGCCTGTCAAACTTGTCCCTCAGAGTTTCAGAGCTAGAAACTAGTGCGCGGACTTGCATCTCCCTACCCGCTTTACTTGCTCTAACTGTTTTTATATACCTTGTCTTACAAAGTATTACTGATAATCAAAGTTGGTCATATGAATCGCGCAGAGAGGGCAAAAAGAAAGGATCATGTTCTGGTATACGCTTCGATCGTGCTTAGCATAGTCGCCTTGGCGGTGGCATCCGTCGCGCTGGCTGCGCCGCACACCGTCTATGTGACCAATACGATAATAATCAACCGCACCGGCTCCGCAAACAACACAAACGTCACGCACCTCAGCGGCTACAACATAAGCAGCGGCCTGATAACTCCGCTCCTCAACCTCAGCGACGCGCCGGTGATAACCCTCCAGCAGCCTCCTGGAAACAGGCTAACCGGCATCAACGAGCCGCTGAACTCAAGCGAACTCGGTGCCATCAACAACGCGCCAGACTCCTACTTCGAGATTGCGGGAAACATGCTGCTGAACGGCACCCTCAACAATTCCGTCGGGATCGCGACAACGCACGTTCCCCTGTTCGTGGTGAACGGCAAGCCCTCGGTGATGTATGTGGGATCCATAACCTGCATCTGGTGCGCCGCAAACAAGTGGTCGATGGCCCTCGCCCTGTCGAGATTCGGGAACTTCACCTATCTTTTCAAGGGATACAGCTCGCTGAAGGACGGCGACGCGCCCACACTGTATTGGACCCCAGTCCACTACGCGTCGACTTCCGTGACGCTAGGATCGTTCTACAGCAGCAGGTACATAAACTTCCTGCCCATGGAGGAGTCCGCGCCCATAATCGGCGGGTTTTCCCTACAGCCTCTGTCCGCGATACAGCAGTATGCGAACCAGACCGGCAACCTCGCGTACATCGATGGCGTCAAGTACATAGTCTCCATAAACAGCTTCGCGGGCACCCCCTACACCATCTGGGGCAACTACGTCGCGGCTGGGTCCGACGCTAGGGCCTTCGGGAACAGCTCGCAGTCCACAAGCCTCCTGAACATGACGCACCAGCAGATGCTGCAGCAGATATCGCAGCCGAGCAGCCAGCTCGGATGGACGGAGTACGCGGGGGCGGACTACTACACGGCGATGATCTGCAAGTCGATAAACAACACGGCTCCGGTCTGCGGGCTGTCTGCCATAAAGTCCATAGAGTCCTCGCTGGGTTCTTGAGATGAAGACGCGGGCGCTGAGGATGCGAGGCAGGGTTGCCGTCCTAAAAAGGTTATTTGTCTCTCCGCGATACGTCATCGTTGCTGCGCTCGCGGCCGCGGCCTACTACTTCCTGTTCTTCTACGTAGTGAGCTACGGCATGGGAATCGCCTTCGTCACCTCTCCAGTCTATCTTGTCTACGCGCTCATCGCAAGTTCCGCCGTGCTCGCCGCGCTGGGAGCGTACGAGCTGGGCGGCCTTCTCCTGGTCCCCGCCGGGGAGGCCGAGGCGCTCAGCGTGTGCACCGCGTCCTTCGGGTTCGCGATCGCGGGCTGCGGCTGCTACGCGCCGCTGGTCTCCTCGCTTCTGTACATGATGGGGCTCGGCGCGATCCAGGTCAGCGGGGTAATTGCGCTGCTCGGGAACTACCAGGCTTGGCTCATATCCCTGCTGATAATAATAAATTTGGCATTCATTTACTATCAGACGGGCAGGATCTCGCGCAAGAGAAGGGTCTCGGGGCGCGAGTGAGCGTTCTCGGTGTTTGGATGGCCAAAGGCACAAAAGCTACGAGGGGAGGTGCGGCGAAACGCAAGGCCGCGAAGCACAGGGCCGACTCCGGGAGAAAGCGGGGCGGCGCGGCCCGAAGCGGCAGGGAGCTTCTCATAAGGAAGATGCTCGAATCCGAGAGCGGGGAGGAGAGGCAGCTGCTGATGCAGGACCTCATATACAACGTCTCCGGCGACCTGAAGAAGCTCGCCTACAGGTCGGGGTTCGACCTGGGGGCTGAGATCTACGAGAGCTCCGACAAGACCATCGGCGCGCTCGAGAGGACGCTGGAGAACGCGGGGTTCGGAAGGGTGCTCTACAGGCCTTTCGAGTCCTACGGCACGATAACATCTTACAAGGTCAGGCCTAAGGGGAGAACGCTGAACACGGACATCCACGCCTTCGAATCAGGCCTGATCGCGGGCTACCTCTCCGCGCACGCGAGGCGGCCGGTGTATGTCAGGGAGCTCAAGTGCACCTACAACGGGTCGAACTTCTGCCAGTTCGTCGCCTCCCCGATGGAGGAGCAGGGCGATCTGCGCGAGAGGGTCGCCGACCTTGAGAAGATGACGGAGATGGTCAGGGAGAACGTCGGGTTTTCAGGAAGCCACGGCACCGGAAGCTCTTACTACCTGCTGTTCTCGCGGCCGCTCCTGGAGGAGCCCGTGTTCACCGAGGCGTCCAAGCTCATGTACCTGACGGGGAAGAGGCTGGCCGAGATGAGCAGGGCCGAGGATTTCGACGACAGAATAGTGAAGATGGCGAGGTACCTGGGCGTGGAGAGCGCGAGGGTGAAGAGAGGGAGGGGCAGGGGGGTCGAGATAGACCTGACCTATGGCAACAGCGGCTCCGTCGCGAACTTCGTCGACCTCACGACCTCGATGCTCGCGGGATTCGCCAAGGGCGTCCTTAATAAAAACGTTTACGTTCAAAGAAGGTTAAACAGCAGGAGGAAGTATTCCGTCAAGATGAAGTTCCTGCCCGGACCCAAGGCACACCCCAAGAAGGCGCGACCATGAATCTTAGCGTTCTAGACCCCGTACTGAAGTTCATCCCCAGCATAAAGAAGCCCAGCGCCCCGCTCTCATTCAGGGAGAAGCTGAAATGGACCGGGATCATCCTGCTGGTCTACTTCATGATGTTCAGCACGCCCGCGATCGGGGTCAGCCTGGCCACCATAAACCAGCCGATCATGCAGCTGATAAGCATAATCTTCGCGGCGAGGATAGGGAGCCTCATCACCGTCGGGATCACACCGATAGTGCTCTCAAGCATACTCCTGCAGCTGGTGATAGGCGCCGGAGTTTTCAAGGTCGACCTAAACGACCCGGAGCAGAAGGGCAGGTTCCAGAGCATACAGAAGCTCATGGCGATAATCATTGCGGTGGTCGAGGCCTACATCTTCGTGGCCACCGGCTACGTGACGCTGTCCGACCCGAGGTTCTTCCTGATAGTGTTCGCGCAGCTCGCGGTGAGCGCGGTGTTCATCATCTTCCTCGACGAGACGATGACGAAGTACGGGATAACGTCCGGGATCAACCTGTTCATTGCGGGGGGCGTCGCCTACTCCATAGTCGCGGGCACGGTGACGATACTCTTCGGCGAGGCGGTGCAGGCGATATCCGCGGGGGGCGCGACCGCGATACCGAACGCCATACTCGCCTTCGGCCCGCTGTTCTTCGCCGTCATAGTGTTCCTGGTCAGCATATACGTCTACGACGTGAAGGTGGAGCTGCCGCTCGTATTCAGCCAGCTCAGGGGGATGGGGGCAGGCTGCCCATACCCTTCCTGTACGTCAGCGTGCTGCCCGTCATACTCGCCACGTCCTTCGAGACGAGCCTCACCGTGTGGCTGCGGTTCATAGCGGGGGTGACCGGCCCCCTCGCGAACCTCGCGAGGTTCTTCGCATATTACACGCCGGTGGCAAACGGCGCGACGACGTCCCTGAACCTTGTCGGCGGCCTCGTGTACCTCGTGTCGCCGAGCTTTCCGATGCCCTATTCGCAGACTTATGGCGGGGTCGGGGGGTACGGGGCGTACTTCACCTACCTCGCCGGGCACACCAGCCAGCTCTTCCTCCCGTGGGGGGGCATGATAATGGTGCCCGAACTGGCGCACATAATCATCTACACCCTGGTCCTCGTGGTCCTTGCGGTGGTCTTCGGCAAGTTCTGGGTGGAGATGACGGGGCAGAACCCCAAGAACGTCGCCGAGCAGCTTGGCGACGTTGGATGGCAGATACCTGGGTTCAGGAGGGACCCGAGGGTCGTCGAGAGCGTGCTCAACAAGTACATACCGACCATAACCGTGCTGGGAAGCATATTCGTCGCGCTTCTCGCGGCGATGGCGACGCTGAGCGGGGCGGTGGGCACCGGGATGGGGATACTCCTCACGGTGGGGATAATGTACTCAGTATACCAGCAGCTCGAGCAGGAGCACGCGCTGGAGGCGTATCCCGCGCTGAACAAGATGCTTTCGTAGGATAAGTGCAATCCGCTGCACGCGCCGATACAGAGTGCCAATTTCTGGGATGATTGTAGAAAGCTTGATAGAAACTTGACTTCGCCAAATAGGCCGCGAAGTATCTGACAGTTGTCTCCAACCCAATTTGCCAAAACAATTTCTACCAGCGCAGGTTTAGGTTTTTCGTACCGTATTTGCGCAGGAAACCTCCGAAAATCTCCGAAATCGGGGGCGAAATGTTGCTCACCACTGCGAATTTGAACCGTCCTGGAGGGTAAACGAAGGTCACTGTCAAATTCGTCAGGTATTTTTTGAGGAGCTTCACGTTCTTGACGAGGGGATTCTTGCACGGAAGCAGTGTCAAACTGACCATGGCTTCCGCGAGGAAGGCGATGAGGATCGCGCCGATTATCGCGTATTTAGTCCAGTGCCTGACCGGCCTGAGTTCGATCCCCTCCTTCATATTGCGCACGAGTTTCTCCGCGGCATCCCTCTGCTTGTATATCCTCAGTATCTCTTCGGGAGTCGCGTCGACGGTGCTCTCTAGGATGAAGAACCCCTCTATCCCGTTTATGTAGGGGTTCTCGACGCATCCCAGTGCAATCTGGAGTTCGGGATAAAGTTCGACCCATCCCTTCTCACAGGGGTAAGTCTCCACCGCCTTGCGCTTTCCCGCTTTCTTCGCGAGTTTGTTACCCTTCTCCTTTCGCCTTTCGAACTTCCTGTTCTTGTTGCGTATCTGCGTCTCGAGAAGCGTCCTTGAGAAGTAGATGTATTGGAATTCGCCACCCTCCTTCACCTTCACAGCAAGGTAGGTATTGCCTCCGATGTTTATCGTCGATTTCTCCGCGGACTTGAACAGGGCGATGTATCTGCGATAGTTTTTGACGTTCTTCTGCTTCAGCGTCAGGTAGTTGAACCCGTCGAAGACAATCCGCGCCTTGTTCTCCTTCGTGTTCGCGCCGCAGTCGAATATCAGCAGGGAACCCTTCTGCAGTATCCTCTTGACGACGTTGTACGTCTCGGTAAAGTGCTTCTTGTCCAACACGTTGCCCTTCTGTATCGTCAGCGCGGTGGGAATACCGTTTATCCCCGTCGCTATCCCGAAGGTCACCTGTCTCTTGTCAGGGCGGTGGTCCCTGGAATAGCCCAATGCGCCCATCTCTGCCTTCTTCCCCTCGAAGTATATCGACGACCAGTCGATGTTCTGGTCCTTGTCGGCAAGGTTCCTCGCATTGAGGAAATCCTGGTACTTTTCGATTATTGCTGGCGCAAGCAACCCGACCTTCTCGACGGTTCTGTACAGCGATCTCTCCGAGACGTACTCCGCGCCGAGAAGCGCACAGGTGTCTTCAGAGGAGGTGGGAATTACCTGGTGTATAGACGTCGCGAAAGTCAGGCGGTTGTTTAGGAGCAATTTCAACCGCCCGACGTATGCGGGACTCATGATCCCTCCGAAAACCGAGGAGATCAGACCGAAATCATTTTCTACTTTGTCGATGATAGCTATACCGCCCAAGGGCGTCGTTGTATTTTTCATGTTAATCGATGAAAATACCGCCCTTGGCATAAAAATAGTTTTCGTCAGTTCACGAGAGAAGTGGCGAGGTTAAGTAGAAAGTTAATCTAGAAAATCACGCCTTCTTCGCGTGAGGGTGCGCCAGCTTGGAGGGCTCGACCTCTATCGCCCTCGCCAGCTGCTCTTTGTTGCTCACGTCGATCTTCTCCGCCAGTAGCTCGAGGTGCCTTACGTTGCACTTCCTCTCCCTGGGCCTGCTCGCGGTCATTATCTCCACGAAGCCTTCGTCGACGACCTTCGTTATGACCGCCCTCTCCCCCGCGTCCCTCCCGAACTTCTTGATACATACCCTGCCTACTTCTATTAGTGCCATGCATTTCACCTAAATCTTTTCTTGCTTTTTTCGAGGGAGAGCATGGCAATCAGAGCCACGATATCCTCCTTTTTCACCCTGTCTGTGTTAATCTCTATGTCGAAGACGCCGTGGTCCTTCTCTATGTCGATCCCGTAGAGCTTGATCCAGCGCCTGCGGTTCTCCCGGTCCTTGGGCTCGAGGTAGGCCCTCGCTTCCTTCAGCGAGCAGTGCAGGTCCTTCGCCTTCCTCGCCACCCTCGTCTCCACGCTGGTGCTGAGCCACACGTTTACTGTTGAGTCCTTGATAAACCAGGGGCTTAACCATGTGGATACGACGCTGTCCTCGCGATGGGCTTCAGCTGCGATTTCCTTGTCAAGGTCCCTGTCGATTTTCGGCTTCCCCTCGACGACTCTCTGGAACTCTATAAGGTCCTTGCCCTCCTTTGCGAACTCCTTCATTGACCTGTTTACGTGCCTTATGTTGAGCTCCTTGGAGAGCATGTCACCTATCGTGGTCTTTCCGGAGCCCGTAAGGCCCGAGATGCAGATTATCATGGAAAACACTAGTGCGCGATCATCTGCAGAACGTAGTTCTTCTGCCTCATTCCTATGTCGTTGATCTTCATCTCCCCGTTCTCTATCCTGCTCGCGAGCTTTATCACTTCGCTGGTGCACTTGGTGCACAGCACGCCCCCGAATATCCTCGCCGTGGTCTTCCTCGACTTGCCCTTGGGATTCTTCGCGGTGCTGATTCCGTTGAGTCCGGAGCCGCATATGGCGCAGTGCGCCACGCCCGGTTTCCTCCTCTCGTAGTGTATGACGTGCCTGCCGCCGGGCGTCACGCGGTCGAGCTTCCTGAAGCTTCTAGATCTGTGCATTGGTTTTGGCAAAAAGAGCACCTTTGTCCTGTAAAGATATTAGTAATACCGTTTAAAGGTATTTATAATTAACTATTGGGGTCACCGTCTCGGAATTATATAGATTTCCCGACCAAAACAATCATGGAGCACGTCGCCATAATGAAGAAATCCTGGGGGCTGACCCGAAAGATACTGTCGGGAGAGAAGACCATCGAATCCCGGTGGTACCGGTTCAGGCGCCCTCCTTGGAACGGCATTGACACTGGAGACGTCGTTTACTTCAAGGACTCGGGCGAACCGGTGAGCGCCGTGGCCCGCGTCGCAAGAGTGGTTCAGTTCTCGGATCTTGGACCGCGCAGGGTGGCGGAGATACTGAAGAAATACGGGAGCGCGGACGGCATAGAGAAACGCGACCTGCGGAGGTTAGACAAGAGGGGCTTCGGGATGATGTCTGCCTGGATTACGGCGGGCAGCGTCGGCAGGATCAGGAAATGATTTGATATTATGAGACGGGAGAAAACAGGCGCAGTGGTTGCTGGAGAAGCGGACGCGCTCGGCCCGAAGCTGCCGGGGAGCTTGGCCGCGAGCATGAGGAAGCAGGGCTACCATTTCGTGGGAAGGCACTCTGCCACAAAGATATGCGCGTACGCGTCCAGGAGCCTCAAGGGCGGCGGGACCTGCTACAAGCACCAGTTCTACGGACTGAGGAGCTGGAGGTGCGTGCAGTCCACGCCCGCGCTGGGGTGCAACCTAGCCTGCGTATTCTGCTGGCGCACCATACCTGATGAGGTGGGGCACAGGTGGAACGAGCTCAACGCTGTAGGAGAGTGGGACCGGCCCGAGGCGATCGCCGACGGCCTCATCGCGGAGCACAGGAACATAGTGACTGGCTACAAGGGAAACGAGAATACAGACATGGACCGGTGGCACGAGTCGAACGACCCGGAGCACGTCGCGCTCAGCCTGACCGGTGAGCCCCTGTTTTACCCGAAGGTGGGCGCGCTGCTCGAGGAGTTCCATAAGAGGGGGATGAGCACTTTCCTCGTCACGAACGGAACTATGGTTGATGCGCTCAAGAGGCTCAAGGTCATGCCGACCCAACTGTACGTTTCGGTGCAGGCGCCGAACGAGGAACTGTATGTGAAGACCGTGCGTCCGAAGAGCCGGGGGGCGACGTGGGGCAATTTCACCGATTTCCTCAAGCTGTTCGCTACGCTCAAGACAAGGAGGGCGTTCAGGCTGACGCTCGTCAGGGGGCTGAACATGGCCGACGCCGCGGGCTACGCAAAACTAATAAGGGCGGGAAAGCCGCACTACGTTGAAGTGAAGGGCTTCGTCTTCGTCGGCGGATCGAGAAACCCGAAGCGGGGCCTTGAGTTCGACCAGATGCCAAGAAAGGAGGAGATCATCGAGTTTGCAAGGAGCATAGCCGCAGAGACTGGATATTTGTTTACCGATTACCATGAGAGCAGCAACGTGGCGCTGCTCTGCGCGGACAAAAAATCTGAAAATAACAGGATCATTAGATTCCAGAAATAATCTTCCGGTAAGGCTAGGTGCCGCGGGTCCTTCGCTTGCGCAGCCTCTTATGCAGCTCCTCCACCCGCTCGTGCCTCTTTCCCAGGGCGTAGCTGAGCCATATGAACGCCAGGTACGACGCCGCGGCCAGAGCGGTGGCGCTCGTGAACAGGTCCGGAAACAGCTTTGCGACGACAATCTCCATGAGGGAGAGGTAGTACAGCATCGATATGTACGGGCTGAGGTAGATCGTCCAGCCGACGTTCACTCTTTCGTTAAGGATGTGCAGCCCTATTGCTGCCCTTCTTAGATGCTTGTGGTCTTTGATTTTTAGCATGCCTGCACGCTCTGTTGCCCGACGGGTCACTGCTGGGCAGCCGCTTGCTGCGCGAGACGCGCGGCCTCCTTCTTCATCTTGGCCTTGTCATAGGCCATGAGCGACATGGAAATGACGAAGCCCAGGACGAACGCGATCGCTATGAAGTAGGTCTTGTAGCCCAGGTTCATTGAGAGCAGAGAGACCGTAAGCGTCGCCGGGAAGATGCTGGGGAAGACGAGATAGTAGAGGACCAGAAACAGCGGCAGAACCACGAACATGGGCTTCAGCTGCGATTTCATGCTCTCGGAGAGGAGGCCCGTTATCTCCTTCTGCTTTGCGGCCATTTGTGCCTGGGTGGCGCTGTTCTTGCTCAGTTCGGTCAGTTCCTTCGTCTTCTTCTTTATGATGTCCTGCACCTCGTACGTGCGCCGCGGGTTGGCCAGCTTGCGCTGCAGCGATATGGATATGAGTACGTATGCGACGGCCACCAGCGTGACTTCTATTCCCAACAGGTCCAATTGCTTCACCGTTAAAATGTCCTTATTACTTCGGAGACCTTCCTCTGCGTCTCTGCCAGGTCGCTTCCGTTCTTTATCACGTAGAGCGGCACGCCGAGGTAAAGGGAGTAGGTCGACGTCAGTGCGACGTTTATCTCCCTGTGCTGCATCAGGGCGTCTTCCGTGTCGTGCTCCCTGATCCTGGTCTTGTCCTTCTCCCTCCTCTCCATTAGGTCCTTTGTGTCCGCATCTATATAAATTATGGCTTTGATCTGGCCGTTGAGGAGCTTGAGGTCCTCGTGGGAGAAGCCGGGAATGTAGCCGTTTTCCGACTTTATGCTTGCGTGGGTGTCGATCGCTATCGTGCCGGTCTTTTCCACCGCCCTCTTGAGAACGGCGTGCCTTATCCTCTCCGCGTCTTCGGGCCTGGGAATCATCATTCGACGCATCTGGTCCCTGTCCTTTACCCCGAACTCCTTCGAGTATTCCCCGAGCATCTCGGTCCCGACGCTGAAGAGTTCCGCCTCCTTTACGCCCCTGAGGATTGCGGTCTTGCCCGCTCCCGGGGTTCCGAGTACCAGAAATAGTTTTGCCATGGTTACACGTTGTATAGTTTCATCTAAGCTTAAAAAAGGGTATCTATTTAGCTCCCGACGGGAGCTGAGTTGTACTGTCTTATGCCTCTCTGTATGAAGTCGAAAACGTTTACATCGTTCTTCTGCTTCGTAAGTATCGTTGACATCATTATCTCCCTGCAGTGCGTTCCAACTACGCTCCTGTGCTGCCCAGATATGTTCCGTGCAACTACGTTCTTGCGAATGTCCCGTTCAGAGGCGTTGTTGGTCGGTTCCACGAAGTCGTAAACCAGGCAGGTGAACCACGAGTCAATGTATTTTTGCAACCGCTTCACCAATCTTTCTGTTATCCTAGATCTGCGTTTGTTCTTGCGCAACCTACGTATCCTGTCCTTCATCTCATCGATGCGATCCATAACTTCGGGAGTGCCTTCGAGGTGGTCCTCCTTTACCTGTTTGATGTATGCGAACATCTCTTTCAGCATCTCACGAATTCTCTTGCCGTATGCATCCTCTTCGGCCGCTTTGTCCGCGAACCCGAGAAGGTGCGACCAGCACTTCGATGATTCCGAACCGAAACAGTCATATGCCGAAAAGCAGTCGGTATTGGATATACCTGAGAAGTCCCCATCGAACACTTCCCTCAATACTCCTGTTCCCCTGCTGTCCCTCAAGAGGACCAGGGACGTGTCGTGATTCGACAGGTTCCACAGCCACCAGTTGCGGCCGTTGAAGGGATACGACGTCTCGTCCGACCTTACGTAATTTGACTCCCTTATCTGCTGTCTTATCTCCTCGAAGGTCGGTTCGAATATCTGCGCCGTTCGGTATATCGCGTTGTGCATGCCGCCCTGGGTTATTGGCACCCCGAAGAGGTTCCCGCTTATCTGCGAAAGGCACTCGAAGGGGACGTGTCCTTTGTAATGCAGCATTTCCCAGATACCCGTTATCGTGGGCCCGAATATTCCCGTCTTTGGAAGTTCCGGATGCGTCGTTACATGGTCACAGCCGCAGTCGTTGCAGTGGTATCTGTACTGGGTGAATTCCGTGACGACCTTCTCTATCCTGATGTCCTCTATGATCTTCTTCTCCTTTCCAGTCATCTCGATGTTGCGGCTGTTGCACCCCGCACAAACTCTCGGTTTGAGGTCGATGAAACGGTTCGGTTTTGGCTTATCTCTGGTTGCACCAACATGGCCTTCGGGTGCGCCTTTCTTTCCTTCTGGCCGGTTCTCATCGTCTTTCTTCTCTTTCAGTATCCTCTTCGATGAAGGGATGTTCGGATTCTCGTATATCCAGAGACGTCTCTGGAGTTCGACTACAGAGTTCTTGAGTTCTTCCACGTTCCTTTGAAGTTCCTGAACCTTTTCTACTTTCTTCAAAAGTGCAACGTAGATGTCCTTCTCTATGGTAACATACTCAGTCAGAAGATCGCCGAGGATACAAATACTGAAGGAATAGTATTCTTTTCGCCCGCGGCGATTTAGTGGAGGTTCAGAGGGGAGCTAAATAGATACAAAAAAGGAAGGAAGGCGCTGGCGGAAAGGGATCATTCCTCTCCCATCCCTCCCGGCATCATTCCTCCGGGGCCGCCCGCTCCGGGGGCGGGACCCCTGCCCTTGGAGCTTATCATGTCGTCTATCCTCAGTATCTGGACCGCTGGCCTCCGTGGCGCTCGACATGGCCTGCTGCTTTATCTTAACCGGCTCTATGACGCCGAGCCTGCTCATGTCTCCTATCGCCCCCTTGAAGACGTCGACCCCGTAGACCTTGCCCTCCTTGGTCCTCTGCTTGCTCCTCAGCTGCACCAGGGTGTCGATGGCGTCCATTCCTGCGTTGTCCGCCAGGGTCTTCGGTATCGCCTCCAGCGCGTCCGCGAACGCCTGTATGGCGAGCTGCTCCCTCCCGCCGACGTTGTTCGCGTACTCGCGCAGGCCCTTCGCGATGTACTCCTCTGTGCTGCCTCCGCCGTAGACGTACTTGCCGACCTCCAGCGCGCTGACCAGCGCGCCTATCTCGTCGTTTATCGCCCTCTCGGCCTCGTCGACCACCTGCTTCGTGCCTCCCCTCAGGAATATGGTGACGCTCTTCGGGTCCTTGCACTTCTCCACGAAGACCATCTGCTCCCCGGAGACCTTCCTCTCCTCGACCAGTCCGGCGAAGCCGAGGTCGTCCGCAGACAGGTCCTCCAGGCTCGTGACGAGCTTCGCGCCTGTGGCCTTGGCGAGCTTCTCCATGTCGCTCTTCTTGACGCGCCTCACGGCCATTATGCCCGCCTTTGCGAGGAAGTGCTGCGCGACGTCGTCTATGCCCTTCTGCATGAAGACGACGTTGGCGCCGCTCTTCGCCGACCTTGTCCACCATCTCCTTCAGCATCTTCTCCTCCTGCTGCAGGAACGCCTGCATCTGGTCCGGCGAGGTTATCTCTATCCTGGCGTCGGTCTCGGTCTTCTCTATCTCCAGAGCCACGTCGAGCAGGGCTATCTTCGCGTTCTTTATCGATCTTCGGCATGCCCGGGTGCGCGACCTCCTTGTCTATCAGCACGCCGTTTATGTACTGCGGTGTCGTCCATGCTCGCCTCCCTCCTTCTTCTCC
The DNA here is from genome assembly GCA_963752955.1 of uncultured archaeon. Lineage (GTDB taxonomy): Archaea > Micrarchaeota > Micrarchaeia > Micrarchaeales > CABMGC01 > CABMGC01. The sequence goes on along the minus strand of CAVWAD010000004.1, from coordinate 153,565 downwards.
AGCTTTATGAAGTCCTTGTCTATCACTATCTTGCCGTCCTTCTTCTCGGCGACCTGCTTTATCGCCTGCAGCGACGAGCTTCGACGAGGTACTTCTTTGTCGCGTCGGTGCCTATGTTCTTCGAGCCCACGGAGACGAGCGCGATCTTCTCCAGCTTGTCCTCGTCCTCGAGCGTCACCGGCTCGGCGCAGTCCATGCAGGAGCTCGTTCGCCTTCTTCGCGGCCATCTCGTAGCCCTTTATCATGCGTGTTCGGGTTGATGCCCTTCTCTATCAGGTCCCCGGCGTTCTTCAGCAGCTCGCCCGCGATTATCACGGCGGTGGTGGTGCCGTCCCCGACCTCCTTGTCCTGGGTCTTCGCTATCTCCACCATTAGCTTCGCGATCGGGTGCTCGACGTTCATCTCCTCGAGTATCGTCGCGCCGTCGTTCGTTATCACTATGTCGCCGAGCTCGCTCACGAGCATCTTGTCCATGCCCTTGGGCCCGAGCGTGGTCCTTATCATGCTCGCGACGGCGTAGCCGACCGCTATGTTCCCCCTCTGCGCCTCCCTGCCGAGCATCCTCGACGCTCCCTCTGGCAATATGAGATACTGTTGTTCACCTTTGTTTCCGGCCATAGATTTCACCTAATAAGCGTAGAATCGAACGTCAAAATCGAAAATTAAGACCCATCACAAAACCGTGTTTTGCGTTTACATGGGCATTTGATACCATTAGGCTCTCAACCTTTTTATACCTTTCCGAGCTTGCCGTCAGGGAATCGGGTTCCGGGCTCCGTGGCAGATTCTAGCCGGGCATCGTGAAGTTGTTCTGGATCCACGAGGGCTTCGGCGTGACGTAAGGGAGCGAGCCTGTGTAGTTGTCCACCTGGTATATCACGACGGGGTGCGTCCCGTTCACGTAGTTTATCCCTGTGAAGTTGCTCGGGTACGCCATCGTGAACCCGGGCAGCTCGCCGAGGTAGAACCCGCGGTAGTAGTTCGAGTTGTAGAACTCGGTCGGGGCGTTCGTTACCGTGCCGTTGGGGCCGTTCGGCAGGTAGATCGCTATGAAGCTTATGAACTGCTCGCCGCTGACGGTGACGCTGCCGGAGTAGAACTGCGTCGAGAGCGAGAACACTATGTTCGTCTTCGTACCGTTGGGGTACAGTAGCCTCGATATCCCCGTTGAATAGTTGAACGGGACGCAGTAGGTCTGGTTGGAAATCGAACTGCCTATCACCATGAGGCCCTTGAAGGCGGAGACGTTGCTGTTAGGTATCTGGCAGTAGTCGCCTATGTTGCTCGAACCCGACTTAGAGAAGATGCTTGCCGGGAGGAACAGGTAGGCGGGGTCGTGCGTCAGCTCGCACTGCGACGTGCCGAGCTCGTAAGGCGAGCCCGTCCCGTTTGCCGCCTGTATGGCGAACGCCCTGCTGGTCTGGTTGACGTTCACGCACGCGAGGAAGTCTAGGGCCTGCCACTTCTGGGTCAGCTGGTCGTCGAAGAGCACGTACTTCGCCTGGATTCCGTTGGAGAAGTTTGCCAGGTTCGCGGGCCCGTATCCGTCTGAGAATCCGAGCACGAACCTAGCGGCGGTCTCATAGTCGAGCTTCGCTATCGAGTTGTCCCCCCTGAGAACTGCGTTGCTGTTTCCGAACCAGTTTATCCAGTCCCCGTAGTCCCACCACGAGAGTATCCTCGGCGCGAATGGACCCGCGTGGCTCGACATCCACGACGTCGCTGCCAGCCAGTAGTTCGGGACAACGTTGTTGTACAGCGTGTAGCCTATCGCGGCGCCCTGCTGTATGACGGTGCTTGCGACTTCGAGCAGCAGCAGGGTGCACAGCGCGAAGACAAACGCGTACGTTTCGGCATTCTTGCCGTACTGCTGCTTCACGAATATGAACAGCTCCCCGAGTATGATCCCTATGGCGATTATGTATCCCACCCCGAAGTGGGGCAGGTACTTCACCTCGATCATCGCCGCGACCGCCAAGGGCAGGACCGCGGCCAGCGCAAGGATGCTCCCCTTGGAATTCCTCTTGTACACCGCGTAGGCGGTCACGAGGGTGAAGAGCACCAGGACGCCCCAGACGATTATGTTGACGCCGAGGACGCTGGCCCCTATCAGGCCGAACCCGCCTGACCCGAAGTCGAAGTTGAAGCCTGTCGGCTCGTACTCCTGCACCGTCATGAAGAGGGCGGTCGATGGCGTCGTGTAGTGGGAACTGAGCGCCAAGTACCTGTCGATCGGGTTGCCGATGGGCGTGAACGCTATCAGCACGAAGCCCACCAGGCCTATGACAATGAGCCACCCGACATAGACGCGGATGTCCGTCTTCGACAAGAGCTTCATCCTCTTCGCAAGGATGGGCACGTACTCGAAGACCGCCACCAGCGCGAGCGCGAGAAGCGGGAAGGCGATTATTACGGGAACCCCCAGTATTCCGGGTATCGCGTTGGCGAGGACCGAGTTGTACGGATCGAAAAGCAAGTAGAAGATTATGATTATCCCTATGACTATCAGGTTCATCTTGTAGAAGTCCTTCGTCTCCTCCTTTCGCAGCACGTTTATGACTCCCTGCAGCACTATGTACACGGCGAAGACGCCCGCGTCGACCGTGTAGTAGTGGGCTCCGAGGAAGGTCGAGGCGAAGGCGATTCCCGCGAGCACGGCGAACCTCCTGTCCTTGGGGTTCTGCGCCGCGAGCAGGTACGCCGCGTAGAAGAAGAACATCGAGAATATGCCCCACGGCTCGAGGAGCTGCTCGCCCGATATGAACGTCGTTATGAGCGTCGGCATCGCCGTGGCTATGGCCGCGCCTATTATCGCGGGCTTCTCGCCGTAAGTGTGATACAGGAACAGGAATATGATGAAGACCAGCAGCGCCGCGGTTATCGGCGGGTAGAACCCGCTGACGTTGCTCAGGAGGGTCTGGTTTATCGCGCTGCTCGGCGGGTTGGATATCTGGTACCAGTACGCCTCTAGGTAGGGCACTATGGGCTCTATCCTGTGCGGCGTGCCGTTGATCGCGGTCGGCCATGCGGAGTGGTCGTACAGCCACTGATAGCCGTGTATGAGCAGGAACTCAGTGCTCTGCATGTCGAAGTAGGGGTCGAACTCGAAGAACTTGGGGGTGATGCCTATGCTCAGCATCCTCGTCGCGAACGTGATCAGCATCAGCGCCAGCAGCGCGTACCATATCAGGCTGGTGCCGCCTTTCTCCTTCTTGGCCGTATGCTTGTCCTCGAGCAGGAGCCTCTCCTCCCTCTCGTGGGATTCCATGAGCCTCTTCTCCTCGGCCCTGTGCATCTCCCCTATCTTGGCGCGCTCCTCGGGCCCCGCGTCGCGGAGCGAGAGCGTCTCTGCCTCGTGCTTCCTCGCGAGGTCCTCCTCCTCCCTCTCGTGCTCCTTTATCAGGCGCATGTCCCGGTTAAGCGAGGAGATGGTCCTCCTGAGTTCGGCGACCCGCTCCCTGTAGTCCTTGTGCGCCTGCGAGGCGATCTCGGTGCCGGTCTTGCGCTTCAGGAAATCGAGGTTTATCGCCCCCTGCTGGAAGGACAGCGCCACCCCGATTATTGTGAGCGCGACCACGTTGGCCCCGTAGAGCCCGGCGGAGAACGAGAACGCGTGGACGTAATTCGCCAGATATGCTTCCAGCCAGGTCATGGTGGGCGGGAAGATCAGGCCGAAGATGAACCCGAGGATTGTTATCTCGAACATGTTGAGTTTCGTCTTCTTCAGGAGTGCCAGCGCCAGAAAGAATCCGGGCACCATTATCGATGCGAAAGCGATGAGGGCTGTTAGTATGAGAGACATCCAAACACGAACCAGAAAGTTGGCAGTCAGTCCTTGATTCTGGGACTTAGAAATGCGTAGGATATGGGGATATAAAAGTATATAAATGACGCAGTGGAGTTTCGCACGTTCAGGTTATATAGTAGATTCTGGCCTTAATTATCCGATGACATGCGCACGAAAGTGGCGGTGGTGGGCGCCGGGACGGCGGGCCTGATCGCGGCGAGGGACCTCGCAGCTTCGGGCATAGACACCGGAGTCTACGAGCGGAAGAAGCGGCTCGGCTATCCCCCGCGGGCTAGCGGCATAGTCTCGATAGAGGGCCTCAGGGGCCTCGGGATAAACTACCGCAAGGCGGTGACCAACACCTTGTATGGAGCTAACATCCACGCGGGAAAGGAGGTCATGCGCATCCTTTCGAGGAAGCCGATGGCGCACGTGCTGGACAGGGAGAAGCTCAACCTCGCGTGCTACGATGAGAGCGTAAGGGGAGGCGCGGGGGTGTTCCTGGGGAGGAGCGTCGATTCGAAAATACTGGAGGGCCTGCACAAGGACCACATAATCGTGGGGGCCGACGGAGCGGTTTCGGCAGTCGCAAGGCACTTCTCAATGGGGGCCATAGACGACCACGTGCTCACCTACAAGGCGGAGTTCGACGCCATGCCGCGCGACAGGAGAGTCGTGGACCTGTTCTTCGATGATGAGGTGGTGCCTGGATTCTTCGGTTGGATGTGCCCGAATACGAAGGGCACGCTCGAGGTTGGAATCGGCATCGCATCAGGGCATGGCGACAGCAAATCGGCATTCGACAGGTTTCTGAAAGTGCGCGGGGTATCCGAGGCCGTCGACGGCAGCAAGATGCTCGGGGGGTACGCGAGCATCATACCCGTAAGTGCAAGGAAGAGAATTGTGGATGAGAATGTGGAGGTCCTCCTAATCGGCGACGCCGCGGGCCAAGTAAAGCCGACGACTGGGGGCGGCATCGTCTTCGGAGGGAACGGCGCGATGCTCGCCGCTCGCGCGATAGTTGACCACATAGAGGAAGGAAGCGGACTGAGCGCGTATGAGAAGGTGTTTAATGAAAAGTTCGGAAGGGATCTAGCGATGCACAGGGCCCTGAGCAGGATTTATTCGGGAATGGGGACTGGCAGGTTGGCTCTTCTCATGAAGGTCGCGAAGGCTCTCGGCGCCGAATCCTTCCTGTCGAAGTACGGCGACATGGACAGGCCTGGCGTGATGCTCAGGCGCTTCTTTCTGAGAAGCTCGGGTTGAGCCCTTCATTCTTTGAAGTCATAGCTCAGGAGCTTTTGCCCATTCTCATCGTACGTGAAGCTGCCGCCGAGCTTCTTCCCTGCGAGTACCGAAGGCGTCCACAGCCTGTCGGCGGACCACATCTTATCGAATGGCAGGGCCTTGGCGCTGAACCACCGCAGCGGCCCTTCGTCGCTCTCGGTCAGCTTGCCAGTGAAGGTCTTGGTGGAGAAGACGTGGACATACCAGTCCAGCTCATGCCTGTTATCGAACGCGAAGAATATCTTGCCGTGGTAGCGCGCCTCGGATACGGTAAGACCTGTCTCTTCCAGGACCTCCCTGTCGCTGGCCTTTCTAGGGGTCTCGCCCGCCTCCAGGTGCCCGCCGGGGAAAGACCACCTGCCCTTGCTCATGCCCTTTACGGCAAGCTTCATCAGAAGCTTGTCTCCCTCGAATATTAGACAGACGGTGCCATCCATATTCCCATGCCTAGTGCGGCGCTTTCCGGAAACTCCTACTGCTGAGGACCAGGTTCCTGACCCTTCCTTTCCATCAGCCTCTTGCCCAGCTCCTCCCTGTGCTTCATGTCGTTAATCAGCTTCGCGTAGTCCTCCTTGCTGAGCGCCCTGCTGAGTATGTAGTTCGAGTAGTCGAGCGAGACCGAGGCGACGTTCAGGACCAGGGACTGGAGGTCGCCTGGCCTTAGCACGTACTCCCTCTCCGGCTTCATTATCTCGACGCCCGCCGGGGTGAACGCGAACGCCACGTTGACCAGCGACCACAGGTCCTTGAACAGCACGGTGACTATGGCGCTAGTCGAGTAGGTCTTGTCCGTCTTGATGGGCTCGTCTATGGCGCCGAAGCAGTATACCACCCCGGGCGATTTCAGCAGCCTGTTGTTTATCAGGTCCGCCATCAGCGGCTGCAGGTCGTCCTGCTTCTCGCTCTGCATGTCAAAGTACAGCTTCGTGAGCACCCCGCCCTTCGCGAGCGTCTTGTGCGTTACCTCCTCCACTTCCGATTTCGACATAGTATCACTTCACATCTTAAGCTTTTCCACGGCTTCCTGGACGGTCAGCATCTCCTCCGCGCCGTTGAGCATGTCCCTCAGGTTTATCTTGTTGGCCGCCTTCTCCTTGTCGCCCAGTATCGCGGCGTACCTTATGCCGAGCGCCCCCGCGTACTCCAGCTGCTTGGAGAGGTTCCTCCTTGTGTAGTTCAGGTCCGTGTAGATGCCGCTCGCGCGCAGCGCGTTCGCTACGCTCGCGGCGTAGGCCCTGTTGTCGCCGATGGAGGCGACGAAGACCTTCGCGAGCGTCCTTGTCGCGCTCTTTCCGCCGACGAGTTCGAAGACCCTTGACAGTCCTATCGATGAACCCACCGCGGGGATGCTCCTGCTGGAGTACATCCCGATGAGGTTGTCGTACCTGCCGCCGCTCCCTATGCTCGGCAGCAGCTTGCCGTTCTCCTCAATGGCAAACTCCCACACGAATCCGGTGTAGTAGTCGAATCCCCGCGCGAGGGAGAGGTCGACTGCGATCCTGCCCCTGAGGCCGTAGGGCTTCAGCAGGTCGAGGAGCTCTTTCATCCTTGCCGCCTCCTCCTTCGTCTCCGGTATCCCCGCGGACAGGCGCTCCAGTTTCTCCTCGTTGCCGTCGTCCTTCTCCAGGAATTCAAGAAGCTCCGTCCCGGACTTCTCGCTGACGCCCAGTTCCTTCAGCTGCTTCAGGACGCCCTCCCTGCCGATCTTCTGCAGCTTGTCCAGGATCCTTATGGCCTGCGACTCCTTCTCCTTCGGAATCTTGAAGAACTCTATTATCCGCTGGAGTATCTGCCTGCTGTTGAGCAGCAGCACGTACTCGGTTATGCCCAGTCCCTCGAGCGAGAGCAGCGTGGCGGCGATGACCTCGGCATCGCTGTCCGTCTCCGCGCTTCCGACGACGTCGATGTCGGCCTGCATGAACTCGCGGTACCTCAGCCTCTGGGGCTCGTCCTTCCTCCACGAGGCGGCTATCTGGTACCTCTTGAAGGGCAGCACGAGGTCCCTGTTCGAAGCCACGTACCTGGCGAGCGGCACGGTCAGGTCGTACCTGAGCCCCGCGGCTTCGCCCTCTATCATGAAGATCTCCTTGTTCTGTTCCTCGCTGTAAGCGGACTTTGCGTCGAGGATGCTCAGGTTCTCTATCGCGGGGGTCTCGATCGGCGAGAAGCCGAACCGCTTGAACATCTCCTCCACAGTGGAGACCATGTACCTCAGCGATATCGCCTCGCTGGGGCCGAAGTCCCTGACGCCGCGCGGTGTGCTGGGCTGCAAGAGATCACTTAATAGGCTTGGAAGTTAGCAAATAAAGAGTTATCTGTAGCAATGACCGCGGAGCCGCGCGGGAGGCGGCTGCGGCGTCAGAGGTTGCTGTCGAGCCACTTCTTGAACTTGTCCTTCGGCACCGCGCCCACCGACATCGACTTAACCTCTCCTCCCTCGAAAAAGAGGACGGTCGGTATGCTCATTATGTTGTATTCCGCGGAGATCTTCTCGTTCTCGTCGGTGTTGAGCTTAAGGAATTTCACTTTGCCGGCGTAGTCCTTCGAGATCTCGTCCAGCGTCGGCGAGAACATCCGGCACGGGCCGCACCACGACGCCCAAAAATCCACGACAACCGGCGTCTTCGACTTCAGCACCTCCTTCTCGAAATTGCTCTCAGTTACATCATTCACCACAAAATCATCCACGGCATTTATGCGCGACACAGGTATTTAATATTTTGCAGGAATAATAGGAACGTGATGAGTTCAACTTCTGACCAAAATGTGATGAAGATCTTGAGTTCTGAAATGGGATTACTGTGGCGAACATACCGAAGCAGGCGATCAAGAAGCTTATAAAGAACTACTTCAAGGTGAACATAAGCGATGACGGCGCCTTGGCGCTAGCGAGGATACTCGAGAACAAGGCCAAGCGGATATCGAAGTTCGCGGTGAGGAACGCGAAAAAGGAGAAGCGCGACCGAGTGACCAAGAAGGACATAGAGGAGTACGTGCTAAAGATTGGTTTGGATGAGGATTGAAGCTTTCAGGAGCGCCGACGGAAGGCTGAGGACCCGCTCTTATTCCTCGGGCTGTGAGACGCGCTTCAGCCTTGCGGAAGAGACAGGGGCCGGGACGCTGATAACTGAGTTCAGGGTCAACGGCGAAATCCTCAATCAAGTGTGCACCGATGCGAGGGGCGCCGACGCGGCGCTCTCGGAATATTTGAAGGGAGTCGGGGAGCTCGACGTTTTGAAGCCGGGGGGGCGCCAATACGAGCGCGTGAAGGTGGACGCGGCGTGCGCCAAGTGCAAAGGCGAGATAGTGAGGGAACTGGACCTGAAAATGCCCTGCGACATAACCTCGGTTCCCGTTGTGCCCATGTTCGTGTGCAAGAACTGCAAGAGCAGGTACTACCTGCTGACCGACGGCTACCTTGAAAGGCTGGTCCAGAAGAACGCCGCGCTCTTCGAGAAGGACGAGTTCCGCGAAAGGGAGACTGACGTGAAGGCGTTCGTGAGCAACCTGCAGGAGTACGTAATAAGAATTTTTGCTTCTAAGAGAATAAGTAAATTGAGAATTGGTAATTGAATGACGTTGAACGTATCCCAGCTTTATGGCAAGAAGATAATATCGAACTCGGGCCACTGGATAGGGGAGGTAGGAGAGGTGGTTCTCGACATGGAGCAGGGCGTCGTGTCCCATTTCCTGCTCGGGAAGATCGGCTCCATGGAATCCAAGGACGTGATGCGCGAACTGGTAAAGAACAGCGTCGAGTTCAACAGGGTCAAGAAGATATCCGAGACCATAGTCGTCGGAGCGATATCGAAGTGATCCGTTGCCGGTTCCGCGCCGCGATGCGCGGCCCAGGGATTTGTTATGGTAGCTAGGTCTGTTCTGTTAGGCCTGCTTGTCATAGTTCTGATGTTGGGGCTTGCGCTTCTTCTCCTTCAAGGCACTGCCACGTCCGGAAAGACGAGCTCCGTGCCCTCGACCTCTGTGAATGCGTCGGCCTCTGCCACTTCGATAGCCGTAACCGGCAGCGCGCAGCAGTCGGAAGCCTCGCAGCCGCAGACCTCGATGGCAACGACCTCGGCGTCGACTTCTTCATCGATCTCGACATCACGCACGACTTCGATGGCAACGACGTCCGCCTTGACGTCGACTTCCACGGTCATGCCCGGCCCGTACACCGTCTACGCTTATTCGAGCCCGAATTCCGGAGGAGTAGTGTATGGAGGGGGAACCTACAACTACAATCAGACGGCGAACGTCTATGAGAATCCCAATCCCGGCTATACGTTCACAGGATGGAATTGCGTCGGAGCCCTGACGATTCCGTGTCCATCTGGGGCGCAAACGTCCTTCATCTTCCAAGTGAGGGGCGAAGCCGAGTTTATCGCCGACTTCGCACAACAGGCAACGACCTCCGCTTCGACCAGCACGAGCACTTCGGCATCAACCACTTCAATAAGCGCCCAGGAAACCTTCCACGCCTATCTGGACCTTAGCGTAAACGAGCAGCAGTTCAGGCAGTTTTACGGACAGCTGCAGGCGTACATGGCCGAAAAGGGGGTGCCGGTAAATCTCAGCATAGTCAGCGTCGACAGATACACCGACGCGAACAGCGTTGGGCCCGACTGCCCGCCCGTGCTCGCGCCGTACTACGGAAGCCAGCATCCGGCGGACGCAGATTTCTACCTCTGCGTTGGACCTGGGGAGGGGTGGTTCTGGGGAGGCACGGTGGGAGACAACACCAACCCGCCGTACGGATACAGCCAGATCGGAATCCAAGCGGAGATGCACGAGTTGGGCCACTCGCTCGGCACCTGGGACTATTACATGCTTCCGCAGGATATGCCAAAGCCGGCTTGGATGCTGACCGACGTGATGTACGACACTTATACGCAAGGGAACGGTTTCGATTATCTGAACATGCAGATAGTCAACTACAATTATGCGAGACTCCTCTCGGGAGGACCTTCGGCCATCGTATACTGGCAAGAAAGGAACCCGCTTGTCTATGGTGTGGGAACGAGCGACCAAAATGCGGAGTGCGGCGTATATGAGAACGCGCTCTTGAACACCGTCTCGGCCACTCCTCTGACGACAGTCGTTAGCGACAGCGGCGGAATGCTGAAGTTCAGCCCGGGGCAGTGGGTTTACAGCTACAAAATAGTCTGCATTAGGAACTCGACCCAGCAGGTTTTCTGGCTGCCGTCAACTACCGCAGACAGGTGCTTCATCAACAATAATTTCGCCGCGCCTGCAGAATGCGACACGGAATGCAACGCGACCGGCTTCTGCGGCTGAATTCGGGCCTCAGTCCGAGCTTACTTCCTTCGCGAGCGAGGATCTCTTCTTGGACAGCACCCTGTACCCGCAGTAGGGGCATCTGACGAAGTTCTTCTCCAGGCTCTTGATCTCTCTCTTACAGTGCAGACAAATGTATGGCAATCGATTCACCTTTTTTTATTGGCCTTTGCATTATCCTTTACGTTCGCCTTCAGCCAGTTTACGAACTCCATGTGCAGGAGCGAGGCGCTGGTGTCTATCACCCGCACGCTCATCGTGGCCTTGTACTCCTCCGATTCGAACGTGATCACCGGGACGTGCTTCTCCATCCTTGAGAAGTGCACCTCCAACCAGTGTATCCTTCCCTTCAGGTACTCCCTGACTATCTCCTCGGTCATCGGGACGGACGAGAAGCCGAAGACTATGCCGTTGCACCAGTACAGGGGCATGTTCCCCGCGGGCGTTATCCTCTCGCGCAGCAGGTCGTCCCTGTCCATCGCCACGACCTCGTGGACCACGAGCTCCTGTGCGGGAGAGAAAGTTATCCTAATCAAGCGCCCACCTTCTTCGTCTGGCCGAGGAGCCTCTCCGCCGTCCTTCCAGCCTCGGTCTTGAGGTTGTACGCCCCTCCCGCGAAGGTCGCTCCGCAGTGCTTGCACTTCCAGATGCCCGTGCTGATCCTCTTGACCGTGCTCTTGCCGCACACGTCGCACTTGTAAAGCGTCCTCTTGTCCTTGGCGACGACCGCGTATCTCTTTCTTAGGTTTACTCCGTATCTTATGCTCCAGTTCGCCACTTCAATCACCTATAGCCTTTTTCACTATGTCTCTTAGTCCCTTCGACCTTTCAAAGGTTGTGTCTATCGCCTTTTCCACTTCTTCAAGCGTGAACGAGCCGCTGAGGCCCTTCTGCATCGCCCTCAGGCGGCCCTCGTCGTTCGCGATGGTCAGCCTTGAAGACATCAGGTCCTCCTCGTTGCCGTCCGGGTCGAGGAGCAGCTTGTCCCCCACCTTGCCGTACGTGCACGAGGTGATCATGCCCCCCTTCGTCTTGAGCGGCTGGAGGTTCCCTTCGCGTATCGCGGCGCCGTCCTCGTACCTCGGCTGCTTCGCAGTCAGCAGGGCCGCGACGGACGCGAGCGTGCCAGCGTCGAAGAGGTTGCCGTCGTAGTTGAGCACGTATATGTCGACGAAGACGTTCCAGACCTTCCCCTCCTCTATGGCCAGGGCCTCCGTGTCTATTATCGCCGGCCGCCCTGATGCCCCTGTCGACGACCCTGGCGAACTCGACCGCGTCCGGAGTGGGCGGTCCGGTCTCGTAGCGCCCGGACGCGAGGGGCAGCAGCTCGGCGGAGGTGATAAGGCTTCCTTCGCCCACCGTGTCACGCTGCGGCTCACCTACCGCGAGCTTCACCCCGGTAAGCACCCTCGTGTTGCCTATGTCGACCTGCGCGGATCCCTCCGCGTGGGGCATCTTCCCTACCGCGAGCTTTATGTCCCTGTATTCAAGGAACTTCCTCCCGAACTCCCTGCTGCCCTTGCTGAGAAGCTCGTGCATGTATTCCGCGTTCGTTATCCTGAATTGCATAAACACCACCTTACTTAAGGTACCTCCCCTCCAGCGCGGCCCTCTGCAGCTTGATTATCTTCGCCCCCGCCTTCTGGACCATCTCCATTGCCCTCTTGTACTCCTCCTTTGTCAGAGAGCCGTCCATCTGCAGGAACTTCACGTCGTTCTTCCTGGGCCCGATCGCTACCGGCATGTCCACGTCCCCGCCGCTGTCCTCGAGGTAGTTGAGGTCTAGCATGAGGTGCTCACCCGCCCTGCCGACCGAGACCGCGTAGGGGATGTCCGTCATGGGTATTCCGCTTGACGCGACGGCGACCGCCGCGGCGGTTATGCCCGTCACCCTGGTGCTGCCGTCGCTCTGTAGCACCTCGACGTAGATGTCTATCTCGCAGCCCGGGAACCTGTCGAGCATTATCACGTTCTCGAAGACCTCCTTGGTGACCTTGGATATCTCGGTGGCGCGCCTGTTCGGCCCTGTCCTTCCGTGTTCCTCCAGCGAGGAGAAGGGGGCCATCATGTACCTGCACTTTATTATCGCCTTCTGCGGATCAGAGACGTGCTTCGGGAAGGCCTCCTTGGGTCCGTACACCGCGGCGAGGACCTTGTTGTTTCCCCATTCCACGTATGCCGACCCGTCTGCGTTTTTCAGTATGCCCACTTCGATCTTTATCGGCCTGAGTTCGTCGACGGCCCTTCCGTCGTGCCTCTTGCCGTCCATGATTAGCTGCGGTTTTTCCTTCATCCAATCTCCTCCTTTGACAACATCTTGGTTATCCGCTCCGTGAGGCCGGATATGTGCGCCTCGTCCTCTACCTTCCTTATCGCCTCGAGCGCGAGCGGGACGTCGCCCCCCTTCAGCCAGATCATCCCGTTCATGCCGACGACTATGTTGCACTTCGTCTTGCCGGCGAGCAGCTGGATCATCGTGTTGGCCTTGCCTATTATCCTGGGCACCTTCGACGGCTTCACCTCTATCACCTTGCCGCCGTAGAGCTTCCTCGGCCTGACGAGTATGAGTATGATCTTGTCGCTCTCCCTCTTGACGCTCCTGACCACCGCGCTCACGACGTCGCCGGTGTCCAGGTCCGGGCCCGACCCGTACTTCGATATTATCAGGCCCTTGAAGGGCGATTCCATGCCGATAGTGTAGACCCCGTTCCTCGAGTCCTCGACCAGCCCGACGATCTCGTCCTCCGGCTTCGGGTACCACAGGCCCTCGAGCGGTATGAACGACTTGCTGTCGTCGTCGAAAAGGCCCACCACTGTCGCGTACGTCTTGCCGTCCTCCAGCAGGGCGTTCTCTATCCTCAGCTGGACGTCCGCCAGCTTGTCTCCCGGTAATACTATCCTGGACATATAAAACACATCTAACATCATACGCCGACTATCTTCGCCACGGCCGTTCCCTTGGTGGCGTTGTTTATCTTGTCGAAGAACTCGCTCTGCAGCCCCGCGGGGAACTCCAGCGAGACGAAGAGCGACCCGTCGTCGAGCCACTTCTCCGACTTGAGGCCGTACTGCTTGAGCACGCCGTAGCACCTGTTCGAGTACTCGGGCGATATCGTCACCTCGATCTTCACCACCGAGAACTTCAGCGGCAGCTTGGTGACCAGCTTCTTCACTATCTCGTCGACCTGCTCGTTTGCCTGCTTGAATGGGTCTATCGTGACCCTCGCCTCCTTCATCGCGAGCTCAATCCTCTGCGGGGGGTGGGGGGTGTGCGTCCTCGGGTCTATCGCGTTGGTCGCTATTATGTTTACGATCTGCCTGCGCTTCTCCTCCAGAAGCTTGCTCCTCTGTTCCGTCGTCAGCGGGACGTTGCCGTGCTTGAGGATCGTGGCCACGATCTTCGCGAGGTCCTCCGTGCCGAACGCCTTCTTCAGCTTGTCCTGGCCCTGCCTGTCCCCCTTGTTCGCGTCCTTGAACACCTCCTCGACCTCGAGGGCGGTGAGCGGGTTGCTCAGCTTCCCCGTTATGAAGTCGTAGGCCTTGTCCGCGTCAACAAAGATCTCGAAGGTCTCTCCCGCTGCGGAGTACTTTGCGATTACCGTCTTGGACATGATTTCACAATCAGAAGTACTTCGCGGCCTCCGCGGATTTGAGTATGGTGAACTCCTCGCTGTCCTCTATGTAGCCGATGTCCACGTGATCGCTGTCGAGCTTGCTCTCGTTGATCTTCTTCAGTATCTTGACCCCCAGCTCTATGGCGTCGTCGATGGCCATGCCGTCCTTGTACTCCTTGACCAGCATCTCGGTCGCGATCTTCTTGCCCATCCCTATCGCGTCTGCCTTGTATCCCAGGACGTTCGCTCCGGGCTCGACCTCGTAGAGCCTCGGTTCTTCGTCTATGCCTCCGAGCAGGAGCGAGACTCCGTACGGCCTGACTCCGCCGTACAGGGTTCCCTGAAGCATGTAAGACGATATGTCCTTCGCGATGGCCTCGACGGACTTCGTCTCGTCGTAGATCATCCTGTGAGACTGTGCGCTCGAACGAGCGGCGTCGATGACGTGCAGGCCGTCCGCGGCGAGTCCGCTGTACGCGGCGCCTATGTGCGAATCCACCTTGAAGACCTTCTGCATGCTCGACAGCACGGACAGGGGCTCGTCTATGTTCTTGTGGGCGACGAAGACCACGCCGTTCTTTGTGACCAGTCCCATCGCCGTGGCGCCCCTCCGTACGGCCTCCTTCGCGTACTCGACCTGGAAGAGCCTCCCGTCGGGGTTGAACATAACTCCCCTGTCATACGCTTGTATGTTTGGATACATAATATCACTTGAATTGCGAGCAAAAGCAGGCATCGCGGCGCGGTCTGCCCCTAATTAGCATTCTAATATGCTTCTTTATGTTTTTAATACCTTCGCCTAGCGTCTTAAACAATTGCGGGCTTTCCCTAGTAACCGTCGTACTCCCCTCTTTGTGACATGAAGTCTATACCCATAACGGTAACGGCCGCCAGGGTGAATTCAATTAGCAGCAGTTTCGGAAAGTTGGACCTGAAAACCTCAAGCTTGTGAGAAACACCTATTGATTTGCCTTCGGGATAATATTTGGTGACTTTTGCTATTTGGCTTGCGTTTGAAGGGTCGACTATGTCGTACTCCAGCTTTCCTGGAGCAGGCATCATGCTTAGGGGCCTGACTGGAGGCATTTTATTGGCAGTTGCCAGTACCATGCCCTGATAATCACTGATTTTGTATGTCGGATAATTTCTTGTTGCCTTCCCTATCAGCCTTCCGGAGCCGTCGTAGAATTCGCAGTTGAAAGTCCAGAACTTCCTGCGCACCATGCCTGATGGTTGGCCTGCTGCGTCTATAAGACTCAATTTAGTGCCAAGTGGATGGTTTCTTACTTTGTGGATTACGTTGCCAGCTAGGTCAGTGCAGCGATAGTTGTATGCATTCCAACTGAGGGTAGGGTCCTTCCCTAATATGTACACATCCGTGGCAGAGTCCATGGTTGATTTTACAAGTAACAGATTAATAGTTTTGTGGGGGATACCCGCCAAAACTTAAAACGAGAGCGGAAGCGGTTAGAAAGACCGCAGGGAGCTACATCACGTCTATGCTGCTCTCGGAGAAGCCCAGGGTCATCAGCTCGTTCTTGACCTGGTTCAGGTGGTCGCCCTGGAGTTCTATCATTCCCTTCTTGAAGGTCCCGCCGCACGCGAGCTTGGTCTTCAGGTCCTTCGCGGTCCTCTCCAGCTCGTCGCCGGTTAGGCCCTCGACGATCGTGACGAACTTCCTGAACCTCGCCTTGACCTTGTAGACCTTTATCCTCTTGGTCGCCTCCCTGTCGAGGATGTCGCAGACGCAGAGCTCTTTCGGAAGGCCGCAGCGCGGGCACATGTCAGGCATTAAGATTTCGCACCTCTTTCCTTCATCAGGGTCAGTATCTTGGCCCTAGCCCTTCGCAGCTCCCTTGTCTTGACCTTCTTGCTCGCCACCCCCGTGGCCGCGATCTTCCTCTTCTCGATCGCCATGTCCATGTTGAGCTGCTGGAGCTTGACCTTAAGCGCGTCGGTGCTCATTTCCCTTAGTTCCTTTATGTGCATTTTATCAGTCTTGGTAGAATCAGATATATATTAATTGCCCCGTCACTTGGCGGCCTCTATCGCCTTCGGCAGCTCCATCTTCTTTATCTCCCTGTCCGGGAAGACCGTTCCGGGCTGCACTATCCTTACGGTGACCCCTATGGCGCCGTACTTCGGGTACGCGGCGACGTGCGCCTCTCCGACCAGCTTGACCGAGTCCCCCGCCTTCGGCAGGTAGCCGAACCTTACCTTCATCGTCCTGGCCTTGGCGCCCTTCGCCGCCAGCTTCCCCGCCGCGACTATCTCGGCACCCAGGGCGCCGGCCTCGATTATGTTCCTCAGCATCGAGTGGAGCAGGCCCCTGGAGTTCACGCCCCTCTCGAGCGCGTTGGCTATGTGCCTCGCCACGAGCCTCGGCTCCAGCAGCTCGTTCTTGACCTCGGCGACGCTTATCTGCGGGTTGTCTATGTGAAACCTCGTCTTTATGTCCTGCGTCAGCGCGTCTATCGTCGCGCCGCCCCTCCCTATGACGCTGCCCGGGTTCGTCACGTAGGCCGTTATCCTCGTTATGACCGGGGTCTTCTGGATCTCGACCCTCGAGAAGCCAGCCCTGTTGAGGCTCTTCTCGAGATACTTCGATATCTCGTTCTTGACCATCGCGTCTTCTATGAACTTCCTCTCTACTACCATCATCTCACTTGGGCTCGCTCTTGACCAGGGGCGTCTTCTCGACGGCGCGGTCCTTCTCAGTATGCTGGTGTTCGTGCTGGTGCTCATGTTGGTGCACGTGTTCGTGCTGAGCCACGGGCTGCCGCTTCTCCTTCTTCGCCGCCTTCGCCTTCTTCGGCGCCGCGGCCAGCCTCGCCTTCGCCGGGTTCTTGATCCTTATGAAGTATTTCATGTTCTTGGAGAGCTCCTCCTCGTCGCCCTTGCCTAGGCCTATCTCGATCCTCGCGTACTCGATGTCGCTGTGCGTCGGGGAAGACCTGCCGTACTTGCCCCTGCCCCAGGACAGCGATCCCTTCGGCGGGCTCCTCCTCTCTATTCGCGTCTTCGTCGACATGGCGTGGATCACGTACAGCTCCTCGGCGTCCATGCCCTTGCTGGCGGAGTTGGCCATCGCGTTCACCAAGATGGTCTTCACTTCCTTCGCCGCCTTCAGCGGGTACGCGCCCTTCGCGCCCCCGAGCTCGTGCCTGGAGCCCATGTACTTGTTGTGCCTCCTGTAGGGTATGGGCGCCCTCTTGCCTATGACCTCGTCGAGGAGCGCGACGGCGGTTCCCGCCCTTAGGTACCTTATCGCGTCGCAGACGGCGCCGAGGTCCTTGTAGCTCGCGTTTATGTCGCGGCCGTGCGCGAAGGCGAACGGGGCCTTTCCTAGGTTGAAGGAGTACGCCATCATTTCACCGACAGGAACTTGCTGCCCCTCGTGGCCCTTATTCCCGGGGCCGAGTGCTGCACCCTCTTGGTGGAGAGCACGTACTCGCCGAGCCTGTGGCCCAGCATCTCCGGCAGGATCTTGATCTCCTTGAACTCCTTGCCGTTGTGCACGCCGAACCTCAGGCCGAGCCAGCCGGGCAGTATGACCGCCTCCCTGGTGTGGGTCCTTATCACCTTGGCGCCGCCGGCCTTCTTGATCTTCTCGACCTTCGACTGCAGCTCCTTGTAGACCATGCCCTGCCTCTTCAGCGACCTCCTCTGCCTTGCCGGTGACCAGCTTCTCGAACTCCTCGAGGCTGAGCGCCTGCAGCTCCTCCGCGCTCTTTCCCCTGAATGTGAATATCCTAGGCATAGACCATCAGCTCCTCTTCTTCCTTCCCACCCTGCTCGCGGCGATGTGCCCGACCTTGGCTCCCGGAGGCGCGTTCCTCGACACCATGCTCGAAGCTCCCTTGTGGTGCTGCTTCCCCCCGAACGGGTGGTCCACCGGGTTCATCTTGACTCCCCTCTGCGTTGGCCAGTGGGCGTTCACCGCGTGCTTTATGTAGTGGTTCTTGCCCGCCTTCATTATCGGGCAGGCCTCCGCGCCTCCCCCGGCGAGGGTCCCTATCTCGGCCCTGCAGAGGGGGCTGAGGTCTACCGTCTGCTTCGAGGGGAGCAGGACGCTGACGATGTTTCCGGTGTGCGAGACGACCGTCGCGTAGTTGCCGGCGGCCCTGACCAGCTTCCCCCCGTCGCCGGCGCGGCACTCGAGGTTGTAGACTGGCATCCCGTCCGGGACGTTGGAGAGCGGCAGGACGTTTCCCAGGCCGACGCTCGCGGCCGGGCCTTCCTGGATCCTGTCCCCGACCTTCATCCCCTCCGGGGCCAGCAGTATGTTCTCAGTGCCGTCCTCGTAGACGATCCGCATCAGCGGCGCGCTGTGCCCGGGGTCGTCTATGAACTCTATGACCTCGCCCCGTATCCTGTCGACGGCGGGCCTGCGCGAGAACATCACGTCCGCCTTGAAGTAGTTGGGTGGCTTCCTGTAGGCGTTGCTGCCCTTGCCCCTCCTCTGCTGCCTTAGTTTCTTTCCCATTTTGATTCACTTGCGATTTCAGACGAGCTTCAGCTTGAGCGCTATGTCGCTCGCCTTGGACTGAGCGCCTATCTTTATGAAAGCCCTCTTCCTGTTCTTGGGCTCCATCTCCGTGTTTACCTTCTCCACCTTGACCTTGAAGACTTCCTCGAACTCCCTCTTTATGTCGCCCTTCGAGGACCTGGTGTCGACTATGTACGTGATTACGTTATTCCGCTCTATCATATTTATTGCTTTCTCCGTTGCGATTGGGTAGAGTAGAACGTTCATGCGATCACGCCGTGTATTTTGGCTTTGCCTTGGATATGCCCTCTTCCAGCTCGGGTATCGCCGCTTCCGACCATAGCGTGAGCCTCGGGTTCGCTCCGGGAGCGAGCTTCTCCACGTCGAGGGCGGAGACGCTCGATACCTCGACGCCGGGTATGTTCCTTCCCGACCTGGAGAGCAGTGCCGCGTCCTTCGCTACTATGAGCACGCTGTTCCTGAAGTACCTCCGCTGCACCTTCCTCCTCATGCCTGACTTTGTCTTGGGCTCGTGCGACTTCTCTATGTCATCCATCAGCGACAGTGCCCCGAGGACCTTGAGCAGGTCGCTGGTCTTACCTATCTTCTCTATCTGGGACGAGACGACTATCGGGAGCTCCCCCTTGGGGTAGGTGTGGCTCTTCTTCACCATGTCGGTGTTGGCGGTGCCTGCTACGGCGCTCTCCAGCGCGAGCACGTACTCCTTCCTGTTTATCCTCTCAAGTATGTTCTTCTCTATCTTGTGAGGGTGCGCCCGCCTTCCCTTGACCGAGGAAGGGATCCTTCTGACGTCACCCATCGCCCCCTTCGCGAGCTTCTGCCTCGGCCTTATGGCCTGGCCGACGTGCCGAAGGGTCCTGTAGGTGGAGTACCTTCCGACGTACGTCGCAGTAGTCTGCAGTCCGGCGAGTAGGTAGTGCCCCTGCGGCTGGTACCTCGTGCTCTGCTCCGAGAGCAGCGCCCTCCTGACCACGCCTTCGTTGTATCTCTTCGCGAATATTCCGGGGAGGGTGATCTTCTTCTCCACCTTCCCGTCGGTTTGGTAAACGTTTGCCTGCATGATCATGCGCCCTGCTTTGAAGCCGTGGATACGTAAACAAGCTTTAGTTCAGTCGGCTTCTTCGTCGACCTGACCGCCTTCCTGACCCTCAGGAGCCTCTTTGCCGGTCCCGGCACCGAGCCGTCCAGGAGCACGAAGTCCCCGTTGACGTTGCCGAAGTGTATGAGCCCCCCTTGGAGGTCACGGCCCCCGCCTCCTGCGCGGTGCCTATCCGTAGGACCTTCTTGTTGAGCTCGGTCCTGTAGTTGTATCCCATGTGTCCGGCCATCGGCACGGAGAAGAGCACCTTCGGGGGGTGCCACGCGCCGAGGCAGCCGACGTGCCTTATCTTGTTGGTCGACTTGTGGTACTGCCTTGCGACGCCGAACCTCTTTATGACCCCGCACCAGCCCTTGCCCTTGGAGATGCCGAGCACGTCTATGAACTCCCCAGCGCCGAGCATGTCGCTGGGCTTTATCTCCTTGCCCAGCCACTTCTCCAGGAATACCAGCTTGCTCTCAGGATCGGAACCCCCGACCGGAAGCTCGAACCTTATTGGGTGCTTTATCCCGATCCTCAGCGCCGACGGGTCGGCGTACGCTAGCGCGGCGACGTCGATGCAGTCCTTGACGTTCTTCTTGGCCTCGGCGAGATCCGTGAGGCCGGTGTTCTTTATCCCCACCTTCTGGGCCAGGTTCTTGTCGTAGACGACGCTGAACGGCTGCTTGTACAGGTAGTCCTTCTTGTAGAGCCGGATTCCGTAGACGAAGATCTTCGGGAAGACTATCAGGGTAGCAGCCCTAGCCACCTCCTGCCCCTTGGACGGGGACTCGGACGCGTCGGTCAGGCAGACGTGCGTCATGCCCGCCTTGAATGCGAGGAGCGACGAGAAGGACGGCTCGGCTAGGTTTGCGCAAGTTCTCATCCTCGGCAAAATGTTCCGTGCCCTCCTGTGGGGCCAATACTCTAACGAGCCTCTGTGCATGTTTGGACCTTGCTAAAAAGCGAAAAGTGCAACTGTCTCGGTAAATTAGATTTAGACGCGTTTATATTTATATTACTTTGCGACGTCGCCGCGGTTGTGGAATTACTGCTGTTTTAGGACCCGCGCTCAGAGTGCTTGGGGCCTGCCGCTTCTGCGAGTTTGGACTAGCAGCTCATCTAGCTGTCCAAGAATTTCGGCCCTTACGGAAAGATCGCGGTACGTGATGAGGGTCTCTGTGTAACGCAGGGCATCCTCCAGGTTTGGAGTTTCGCCAGTAAAAAGTGTGCGGAGTGCGAGGAAGGCGTGGTCGGTCTCTTCCTTCTCGGTCTTGCGTACCGTATCGTATAAATTCCCCTTTCCGTCTCCCCTCTGCAGGCCGAAGCCCACTATGAATCTGGCCACCGACTTGAGGTTGTCTTCGCCTATGACAAGGGAAAAGAGCGAGTCTCCGTAAACCGTTTCGCGAAGGGCAATTAGCTCATCGGAGCCGTCTCTTATTTCCAAGCAGGTGATGTCGCTTGGGCGCCCGGCGGGGCCCTGGGGGTGCTCCGTTATGCTGAATCCTTTGCCTTGGTGGTATCTGCCGAAGGGCACATCTCCCAAAGGCAAGAGCACCCTGGTCTGACTTGCGCCATTCGTCTCAGGCATCTCCTTGATTATTGCCGCGTTGATAAGGACCGCCACAGTTATCGTATTTATTTCGGCTTCGCTCTATATAAACATTGACTCCGAAACTGCGCGGTGTCGTCAGGAAACGAAGTGATGCGTCCATCCTGCGCCGGTGAGAATTAGTTGGTCCCGTTATCTTCTGCGACGAGCCTCGACACGGTCTTGTCCACGCTGGTGATTATCCTGAGCTGCTTTATCGCCGCGTTTAGCGAGGAGACGAGGGCAATCGGATCTGACGCGGTGATTTTTATCTCCAGAGTGCCCCTGCCTGCCCTGTATTCGACCATGCTCCGCTTGTAGCTGACTTTCTTGTCGACTACCTTGAGGCAGTCTTTCGCCCGCTTTCCGAGCTCTATCCTCAAGGTCGCGCTCGGCAGGCTAACACCTAGACGACCTTGATCGCCCTCTGGTTGTGCCTCACGCTCGGCCTGTTCTGGGTCGTGCCGAAGCCCTTCTTCACGATTCCCCTGTGCTTCCTGCCCGCGCTGGTGAGGCCCCTGTACGCCCTTCCCATCTGCCTGGTTATCGGGGCGTAGGCGCTGTCGTTGCGCATCGCGGGATGCGCCCTGTCGACCAGTATCACCTCGAAGAACTTGCTCGTCCCGTCGGATCCCACGAAATAGGAGTTGAGCACCTCGCAGTTCGAGAACTTCCTCGCCGCCCTGTCCTCGGCCCTGGCCTGCAGGGACTTCCTGTACGCGAAGTACCTTCCGTACTTGGACGGCTTCCTTCCCCTGTGGGGCTTCGGCCTCATGCTGAGGCCCCTCTCCACCTTGACCCTGGCCACGGTTATGCCCTGCTTGGCCTTGTAGCCGAGCTCCCTGGCTCTCGCCACGTTGGTGGGCTTGACTATGCCCACCACGGTGCCCTCGCTCCGCCACTGGATCAGCCTGTTCTTAAGGGCCGAGGTCCTCGTCTTGTACTCTGATTGGAAAGATTTCGTGATGTGTTTGTACGCGTTCATGCCGACACCAATTTGTGAAAATGAAGCAGAAAAAGCTGCTTAACTGACGCTCACTATATTTGCTACTCCCTTTAAGTATAAATATGTTGCCACGTACATGGGCAGCGTGGCCGCCTCGTTCTTGAACGGCCCGTAGGATTCGCCGTTCATAGTTATGGCGTACTTCACGTCGGCGACCACCTTGGCTTCTCCGCCCTTGAAGGCTATCGCGTCCCGCATGGGATCGAACTTTCCCAGAGCCGCGAGGGAGGGGACCTTCCTCGCGACCAGGCCGGAGCCGCCGTGTATCGTGTTGGGCAGCCTCATCAGGTGGGACGGGTCCTTTGTCACGTTCTCATCGATCCTCACGTTCCCCTTCGCGATGATCTTCTCGGCTATCTGGGCCACGACCTCATCCTTCTTCGGCATCTGCACCATGTCCCAATTGCCGTTGGCCAGGCCCATGGCTGATGAGGGCCCTCTTCGCGTGCAGCTTCCTCGCGAGCTTGGGGTCGGTGATCATCCCGCCCAGCTCCTCCTCAGACTCCAGCGCGGCGGCGAAGCCCCTCGCGACCCTGCCGTACCAGCCTCCGTCCCGGAGCTTCGGGCCCAGCAGCTGCCTGCCCCGCTCGCCCATGCTGGGGAACATGCTCTTCACCAGCAGCCCGCTGCCCCTTATGTAGCCGCTTGTCTCGGCCCTGGCCGCGGCGTCCAGCTGCATGATGCCCTTCCTCCTCACGTGGACGTGGTAGCCCCTGTTGCCGCTGAAATTTATCTCCACCTCCTTCTCGGAGAAGCCGAAGTCGCCCAGTAGGAAGTCTTCGGCGAGCTTGACGGTCTCCGCCTTGACCGCGCCGAGGCACTCATCGCAGAGCCATCCGCTGCCGTGCCTCCGCTTGCACTCGGTGGGCACGTCGTTGGCGTCTATGTCGAAGCCCAGCTCGGAGCCGAGCCACTCCTTCCTTTCCATCGGCCTCGCGTCGGGGAACCTATAGTATGCGGGAGAGCAGTCGACGAAAGCGGGCGCGGTGTCGACCAGATACTTCCTGAAATCGGCGTCGCTCCTGAAAGCGACGTGCCTGAAAGCGATCTTGTCATCGAAAGTGCCGAACCCGAACTCGCGCTGCTCGAGCAGGTGCGGGGCGGGGGAGGCGCATGTCCTGTAGTAGTTCCTTATCAGCTCCGTGACTATCTTCCTTCCCTGGGAGTTCGCCATATGCCAACACACTTCGACGATTACAGTATGGCTCAAAAGAGATTAAAAAGGAGCACGGGCATAACAGAGTCCATGGCAAACTGCGAAACGGAGGTAGTGTATTCGTTCGATGCCGATCTGGTTATGATAAAAACTGGCGAACTTGTATCGAAGTGTCTGCTGCCGGAAAACCGGGAGAAGCTTATGCAAGTCCTCCAGAGGAAGGCACTGTACGCCACGACACAGACAGAGATGGATGAGGTGGTGGGTTTCTTAAAGAAAATTGATGAGAGACAGACGGCGCTTGGGAAAGAGAAGATTGACGCTGCACTCCATCTCTGCGAGAAATCGCGGCTGATGAGGAAGGTGATAAGGGGCATGGTAACCGTAGACGAGATCCCTCTTAACGGCGATGTTGTCGAGCTGATGCAGTACTACCACCGCAACAGGAAGAAGGTAATCATAATAACCAAGAACGAGGAGACGGATCTGATAGGAGAGTTAGCGCGCAAAAACGGCATAGAGGGGGTGCCAATCTTTCTCGAGCATGGCGATAAGTCTGCACGTGTAGAGAAACTGGGGAAGGAAAGGGGTTGGTCAATCGTACACTGCGACAACGAGCACAAAGAGAGTTTCGAAAAACGCTTTGGCTCGGCTACTCCTCATTTTGTCCTAGCGGGAGAACAATTGGAATTCCATTCCTTGAAGAACAGGATGGATAGCGCTGCGAGTATGCTTTCAGGCACGTCGTTCTCGAAGAATCTGCGAAGGGATTCGCAAGTTGGCACTGTTCCTATGGCAAGAGACATAGTGAAGCCCTTGCATGTGAAGTAATAAAATACTTGCATCGGAACTATACCCATGGCAGAGGTAAAGCAGGCGATAATAGTCAGGACCGACATAAAGATGGGCACTGGCAAGCTCGCCGCCCAGGTCGCGCACGCGTCGTTGATGAGCTACTTCGAAGCGGAGAAGAAGGACAGCGACGTCGCAGCCGAGTGGCTGAGGGAAGGTGAGAAGAAGATAGTGCTCAAGACGGCAGACGAGAAGGACCTTGATAAGCTCTTCGCCACATTCAAGTTCAAGAAGATTCCGTGCGCACTCGTCAGCGATGCCGGGCTGACGCAGATTCCGCCGGGGACCAAGACTGCCTTGGGCGTAGGGCCCTGGAATGGCGCCGAGATAGACGCGTTCACTTCGGCGCTGAAACTGCTTTGACGGGCTCAGGTTTTGTTCACGTAGGTCAGCCATTCCTCGAAATCCTTGTTCTGCCCCTTGGCTGCCCTGTTGTAGTTTTCGCTCAGCATCTGCGTGATGGGGCCCGGATGCCCCCGCCCTATTCTTCTAGAATCGATCCTGGTGATCGGGGTCAGCTCCGCGGCGGTGCCCGTGAAGAACGCCTCGCTGGCGGTGTACAGCTCTTCCCTGTGCACCCTCCTTTCCTCGACCTCGGTGCCGAGGCTCTTTGCAAGCTTTATCACCGAGTCCCTGGTTATGCCAAGCAGTATGTCCGATTCCATGGAAGGGGTGACTAGAACGTTCCCCTCGACAAGGAATATATTCTCTCCAGGTCCTTCGGCAACGAAGCCGCCGTCCGAGAGCAGGATCGCCTCGTCGGCGCCGGCGTTCCTTGCCTCGAGCGATGCCAGCACTGAGTTCAGGTAGTTGCCGCTGGCCTTCGCCTGCGGCGGCAGTATCTGGGAGTTTATCCTGTGCCATGAGGAAACCTTGCAGGATATGCCTTTCCCCTTGTTTGGGAAATAGCTGCCGAAGGGGACGGCCGCGACTATCGTGCTCACCTTGTGCCCGATCGGGTTGACTCCTATGTGCGCGTCGTTGTAGAAGGAGAACGGCCTTATGTAGCACTCATCTAGCCTGTTCCGCCTTACTGTGGAGAGCACGGCGTCCCTTATCTGCTCCTTGGAAAGGCCCAGGTCAATGCCGTATATCTTCGCGCTGTTCATGAGCCTGGTCACGTGGTCGTCGAGCCTGAATATCGAGGGCCCGAGATCCGTCGCGTACGCGCGCAACCCCTCGAATACCCCGCTGCCGTACTGAAGGGAGTGCGTCAGGACATGGACGCTGGCCTTGTCAAAATCCACGAACGCTCCGTCGAACCAGATGTACTGCTTGATTTGCATGCAATAATATGAAAAAGAAAAATTAAAGTGGCTTACTAACATCGGAGTGCGGACCAAACTGGAAAAGGAAACGTGACACCAACATCAATGTTTATAAAATCCAAAGGGAAATGGGAATAAGGTGAGGGTAATCTATGAAAAAGCAAGGCAGATTCATAGTCCTGGAGGGTCTTGACGGCGCCGGGATCTCCACGCAGGCGGTCCGCCTGGAGAACCACCTGAGGAAGCTCGGATACTCGACCTTTCTGACAAAGGAGCCGACGTCGAACCTCATCGGCGGCCTCATAAAGTCGGCGATTAAGGGGGACTGGCGCATCCCTTACACTTCGCTGCAGCTGCTGTTCAGCGCGGACAGGGCCAAGCACATCGCGGAGGAGATAGAGCCAGCTCTGAAGCAGGGCAAGATAGTGGTGTGCGACCGCTATGTATTCTCTACCCTGGCGTACGGCTTCGCCTCGGGGGTCGACTTCGAGTGGCTCTACTCGATAAACAAGACTTTCAAGGCGCCAGACCTTACGGTGTTCATCGACGTCTCCCCGGACATCTCGGTAAGCAGAATAGTCAAGGGGCGGGAGAAAAGCAAGCTCTTCGAGAAGCGGGAGATGCTCGGCAAGGTGAGGAAGGCCTACCTGAATCTCGCGAGGAGATTCAAGTTCAGGATAATAAACGGGGAGGACGGCGTTGACGAGACAGGAGAGGCGATAGCGAATGCGGTCGACAGTTTCTTGGCCGTCAAGGCAAAGCATAAATAAAACGAGCGCCGAATAGGATAGCTTACTGCTCCTATCGTCTAGTCCGGCCAAGGACGTGGGGCTTTCAACCCTAAAACCCGGGTTCGAATCCCGGTGGGAGCAAAGATGCTTGTTGTCTGGGGCGGGTTAAAAGCCCGGACATAATTTCATCTGGCAATCAAGATAGACAGGAGCTGCATGGTATTTAAGTTTTGAACGCGAAATGGTTTTGAAGGTGTATGCTTGACCATTCCACTAAAAGTCAAGGAGCTGTTCAACAGGCAGTCTCTTGTTGCTGTCGGTACTGCTGACAAGAATGGAGTTCCTAACGTCTCTGTTGTTTTCTGGAAGCAGTTGCTCGATGGTGATACGATTCTACTGATAGACAATTTCATGAAAACCACGAAAGAAAATATCAAAGTGAATGAGAATATCTGCATCTCTTTCTGGAACTCGGAAACTGAAGAAGCCTATAAGATAAAAGGCGTGGCTACCTATCACGCAGAAGGACCTTTTTATGATAAAGGAACTACTTTCATTCAGTCGAAAAAACCGGGTAGAGTGCCGAAAGGCGTTGTAGAAATAAGAATCAATGAAGTGTTTGAGCTTACGCCAGGTTCAAACGCAGGCGAAAGGTTATGACTTACTCGCGTATATTGTTATGTAGCATTGTATGTTGATTTGGATTGTAACTAGACGGAAGCTTCTCGGTGGAGCACGCTGTTGGCGGGCGCATCGCCCAGAGTTATCTTTCAACTCAATCTTAAAATAGATAGAAACGCAGGATAAGATGGTGCTGCCATGTCTAATGCGTCAACAGCGCTTAGAGAAATCAAGCGAGTCGAAACAATCAACGAATTTATTGATGCCATTAGATTGCGGGTGAACGTCTTTGTCATAGAACAAGGGTGTGAATTGGGATGGGATCCTGACGAAGCTGATAAAATTTCCAAACACTTCATAGCGCTATCAGATGGAAAAGTCGTTTCGACGGCCAGGTACAGAGAGATTACGAAAGGTGAGATCAAAATTGAAAGGATGGCAACGGAAAAGGAATATCGGGGCCAAAACATCGGGAAGGATCTAATCAGGTTCATGCTTAAAGATATTGAAAGACTGAAACCGGTACGAGTCTGGGTAAGAAGCCAAGTGCAATCCGAACCATTCTATCAGAAGTGTGGATTCGTTGCGGTTTCCGAACCGCATGAGTATTGGGGGGTTCTCCACGTCGATATGGATTATCGGGGATGACCGTATCGTTCAGTTACATCATCAGCAGTATCAGGTTCCCGAATAGCAGCGAGATTATGACCCCCATCAGTATGAAGAGCGCTAGCGGAGCCGCATTCCTGTAGACGGGTAGCTTCTCCCCTGTTCCCTTGATCTCAGCGATGAACCTCTTAGTGACTAGGCGGCCGAACCCTTTGTATTTTTTCGAGAGGCGCGCTGAGTCCTTTGTGCTCATCACGTTCAGCGCCAACATGTCGCCTTCCTCAAGTTCTCGCATTGGTATGGTGCGCACCATGCCCGCGGTTATCCTCTCCTCGAAGATCAGGGTTATCGCGGACGGAACCGCGATTGCGGTAAGTATTGCGAGCCTGAGCGGCGAGAAGCCGTAAAGGAGGCATACCGCGAAGAAAAGGGCGGCGTAGGTGGCGAGCAACGCTGCGCCGAGGAATATTCTCCGCCCGCTCGCCCCAGCCCGCACTCCTCTGCGCTTGTCGAGAAGCATGTAGTAGATCGGGACGGCCCATATCGCCGCCAGACCCGTGGCTATGAAGACGGAGAGCACGAATGGGAGCCCTAATTGGAGAGTGGGAACCAGGAGCGGAACCTGCTGGACTGGAAGTATGAGGCTCACCGCCACGAGTTCGAAGAAGTCCCCTGCGCCCCAGTAGCCCGCCTTGTAGACTAGGTAGCCCGCCGCGCCCACGAACGCCGCCAGTGCCAGGCTGAACGCCAGGATGTCGGAGTTGAACGCGACCGTGACCGCCAGCCCCAGCAGGACGCTCGCGTACGCGAAAGAATTTGGCACGTTCCTGTCGTTGAAGACGTCGAAGGCGGCGTAGAATATGGTTACGATCGCAAGCGCGAGCAGGCTTATCGAAAGGGAGAGAGGTGACATAAACGCATCTTTAGTACAAAAGATTTAAATATGAGAGGCAGCTCTAATAAAACAGCAGATGTATCGTTATGCAAAACGGGCAGAGTGCTAGCAGGTTCTTTTTCTCATGGCTAGCTAGGCACACTTCCTTGACAGTCTATTGCATTAACGGAATGAAGCCCATTGCATAAGGGCTCCAAAAACGGAAAATCTTTTGGTGGTTCTTGTGCAAGGGGTTACTAGGTACTATGATGCGCTTGACGCGTTCCGGATCAGCGACAAGGCGGCTACGCTGATAATGGAGATAGGGTTCGACGAGATAGCGACCGCGACGAGCTTCATAGACTACGTCTGCGCGAAGTACGGGGTCTCGAAGAGCGGGGCGTGGTACTGCCTGAAGAAGCTGAAGAAGGCGGGCATAGTCGAGTTCACCGAGAAGGGAGAGCAGTACAGGCCCCTGAGCCTGACCGCGAAGGGCGTCGAGCTGTTCAGGCAGTTCAGGAGCATCACTGCGCGCGTCGAGAGCGAGGCACGCCAGCAGATTGGCGAAGTGCGCGCTACCGCGGCAGTTTCGATAAGATAGATATTTGGTGGAGAACATGGAAATCGACACGATGGCAAGGCCACGAATAACAAAGACGATTGGGGTCATAGATGCACCCAACCTCCTCAAGGTTAGCGGAGGCTGGACAGAGAATGGGCTGCGCATGGTTCCAATCGTTTTCACCTCTGACCGCGAACTTATGGATAGAACTCTCGCGGTTACGACTGAACGCGGGAGGAAAGCGGAAGTGTTATTTGAGGATGTGGAGAACCTTGTCAAATACGTTACGTCGGTAAACGTCAACGTATACAAAGGCACTCCACTGGATCTTAAACAGTTGGTCGTAAGACCTTCTATAGTGGTCATTGACAAAAACCTTGCACAGACGCTAGGAGTCGAGATACGAAAGAGCAGTATTCAAGAGGCAATGATTGCTGAAATAATGAGATCCTAAGCCTTCTCAGAACGGGTAGATACCTACCAGTGTGCAGTTTCGGCTAACTGTTTGAATTAAACCGCAGCGAATGCGCTGCGTGCACAGAAGAATTAGCGAAGGCGATGAATGGATTACCTTGACAGGTCGCTCACTTCGTCCTTCGTCGTGTTGTCCACGGAGACGTTCGGGGCCGAGACGAGCACGACGTCCTCCACGTTCTTGACGCTCTTGTAAAGTATGCTCTTCTGCCTCAGGGTGACCTTGACGTCCCCCTTCGCGGTCTTCCATGGAATCATGAGGAGCCTGCTTATCTCGCCCTTCTCAAGGTCCACTATGACGTCCTGCACCTCCCCGAGGTACTGACCCGCGTCGCTGTACACGTCCATTCTATATAATTCTGATAGCTTCATTTTTTCGACCTGTCGCCCTTAGTAGCTGCATTGTATATCGATGCAAATATTAAAAAGCCTATTCGGTCAGTGCAGGAATTCTCCTATTTTGGGGGTATTGCGCCTCCCTTGGCGCTGGCGGGGCTTACGGCTGGAACCAGTCTATCTCGAAGTAGTCGTACCTGCTGCCCGGGGAGCTTTATCTGGATGACCTTGTAGTAGGTGACGGCCGTCTCCCTGTCGGCGATGGCTAGCAGCAGCTCCATCTTCCTCCTCTTCGCCTCGTTTATCGCGCGCGCGAGCTCCTGGCCACCTATGTACTCCTCCTCGCCAAGGGAGAGCATCGCGTACCTCGGCCTGGACTTCTGCGGGCTGTCCGCCTCGCCTCCGTGTCTGTGGTAGAGTATGAAGTCTATGTCTGACCTCCCGGCGCTGGTCCTGCCCGGGGATCGCGAGTATGAACGTCTTCCTCACCGAGTGCGCGACCCTTATCGCCCTTGCCCACTCCGAGATCAGCAGCTTCGAGCTCTTCGGGAAGACTTGTATCACGTGCTTCGAGTGCGTCCAGCTGCTGTCGTCCTTCTTCATGGGCTTCGCGCCGGGGAAGTACACCCTGAAGTGCGTGCCGAACTTGAAGCCGGTCTTTATCACGTAGCCCTTCTCCCGCCAGTCCTTGTACACGCCGTAGAGGCTGGGGAAGTCCGCGCGCCTCTCGCTGGCCAGCCTCAGCATCTCCGCCTTGGTTATGTTGTCGGGCGAGAGCGCCCCCTTCTCGGCGAGGAATAGCGCGTCGTAGATGTCGAGCTTGTTCAGCCTGCCCCTCTCGGCGGCCTTGTACGACCCGTACTGGCCGAACCAGAACCTCTCGTAGATGTCCCTGCCCGGGCTCGTCCTCGTCCACCAGGGTCATCAGGTCCGTCTTGAAGAAGACGCCGTGGATTTCGTACCTCGGCAGCTTCAGCCTTGACAGCGGATACTCCTTGACCGGGGTCTGGTTGGGCTCGGCGTACTGCTTCTCCGGGGTGATCGCGACCAGCCCCCTGTCGCGCCAGTCCTTGTATGTTACGTACTTTGCGAGGAACTTCTCCGACCTCCAGAACTTCGCCGCCAGCGCTGCGAAGGCGACGCTCTTGCCGCCGCGCGTGCACGAGGCGTTCCTGACGTCGAGCAGGTACAGCCCCTCGTCTATGCCCAGGTCGAGCTCCCTGTTCCTGTAGCTGCCGTAGAACCCCCTCCTCAGTATGTCCGCGGTGGAGTCGTCAACCGCATTGAAAGTGCCCTTGCCCGTCAGCCTGAGTTCCAGCATTGGATTACCCTGAACGCAATTCTTATTAGTGTATTATTGTAAACAGGTTATTAAGTTTGAATCTGGGCGACCGAAGGATGGCGAAAGGAAAGGGCAGGACTACCGGCAGCAGGCGCGACGGGCAGAAGCTGGACAGGGCGAAGTACACGGTCATCGCCGTGCTTGTCCTGAGCGTGGTCATCTTCGTGGCGATAGCCGCGCTCGCGATCCTAAACGAGGGAGTCGGGAAGTTCGCCGCCACCCTCGCCTCCATAAACCCGTTCTACTACGGGCTGGCGCTCCTCTGCGTCTTCCTGGGCAACCTCATAGGCTTCCCGAAATGGGACATGTTCGTCAGGAAGCTGGGGGTGAAGATAGGCAGGCTCGCGAACCTGGAGATATACCTCTCCATGTTCTCCATGGACATAACGCCGGGCAGGTGGGGCAGGGCCGTCGTCTCCTACACGCTGAACAGGCATACAGGAGTGAGGTGGGCGCGCACGTTCCCGGCGGTCGTGGCCGACATATTCACCGATTTCCTCGGGTTCGTCACCATCGCGTTCGTCTCCGCGTTCCTGGTGCACACGTACGCCCTCGTCTCCATAGTCATCGGCATTCTGCTGCTCGTGCCCTTCGTCTTCATATACTACAGGGCGCCGTTCGAGTACCTGAAGGGGAAGCTCGGGAAGTACGAGAGGCTCGCCGGGTTCTTCGAGACGGCCGACACCTACTTCGAGAGCCACAAGCTGCTCAGCGCTGGCACGTACGCTTACGCGATGGTCTTCACCATACCCGCGATGCTGATGAGCGGCCTCGCCCTGTACTTCGTGATGCTCAGCTTCGGCGTGCCGATAGGCGTCTACTACCTGCCCACCGTGCTGTTCGTCTACACCTCCGCGATGATGATAGGCATGGTCAGCGGCGTGCCGGGCACGCTCGGGGTCGCTGACGCGGCGTTCCTAGGCTACCTGGTGGCGTTCTTCGGAGGGCTTGGCGTGACCTTCGGGGTCGCTTCTGCCATAACCATAATGTTCAGGATAGCGAGCATCTGGTTCGTCGAGGTGGTCAGCTCCGTGTTCCTGGTGCGCACCATGCGCTACTGGAAGGCGAGAAAGAGGCTCAGGCGAGCGCGGAAGTGAGGTTCTCTTCCTCCGCGAAGCTCATCTGCGCGGGCACCACCAGCGCGATCGCCTTCCTTGAGAGCGAATTCTTGATGTC
The DNA here is from genome assembly GCA_963752955.1 of uncultured archaeon. Classification (GTDB taxonomy): domain Archaea; phylum Micrarchaeota; class Micrarchaeia; order Micrarchaeales; family CABMGC01; genus CABMGC01. The sequence continues at coordinate 121,393 of CAVWAD010000004.1, read as the reverse complement.
GTCCCCTATCTCTCCGATCGAGACATACCTTATCTCCTGGCCCTCCCGGCCGGCGTTCGCGATGATTACCACCTTCAGATCGCTCCTTACCGTTCCCGAGTGGCTCTCCCTCTCGGCAGATTCCAATATGCCGACTGCCTCTCCGATGCTCATGGGGTGGTGGGCCTTCTGGTCTATGTCCAAAAGTACCAGTGTGTGCTCCTTGTTATCCAGGTTCCTGCGTATTACGTCAAGGAACGATGTTGGCCGGTAGTTCTCGAACCAGAATGGAATCGTGACCGTGGGCCCGAACTTGTATATGTCCAGGCCGCTCTCCCCTATCGCCGCGGTGAACGCGCTGGCCGAGTGGAATACCTCGACCCCTATCTCCAGCTTCCTCGCGGTGTTGACTATGAGATGGTGGGTGGTGGCCACCAAGGGGTCACCAGGGATTAGAAGGGCGACGTCCTTTTCCTTTGCCATTCCGACCGTGGCCTTGACGTTGTCTTCGAGATCCTGCCTGGCCAGGGGAATGGCCTTCTTTCCCGACTCCTTCTCTATGAAATCCACGTATCCCTCCGGCAGGAATGAGGTGTACGGCTCGAGCAGCAGCACGTCGGCCTTTCTGATCGCCTCCATGGCTCGCAGGGATACGTCCTTGAAGGAGAGGCCGAGGCCGATTAGGAATAGCATAGAACCTTCTTTGAGATTTCAGTCCTTTATCCCGTTGGTGGTGAGCCTCATCACCGCCTCGCCCTCCGGCATGTTCGGCGAGTCCACGAGCCTCACTATCCTCTTGTCCTCCTTGCTCTTCCTTACGTAGAGTCTCGTCGTCGCGGCGTGCGCCACGATGTTGCCCCCGACCGGCTGGGTCGGGTCGCCGAAGAGTATGCCTGGGTTGTCCATGACCTGGTTGGTTATGTAAACGGCGAGGCTGTTGGAGTCGGCGAGCCTCTGGAGCTTGTGGATGTGCTGGTTGAGCTTCTGCTGCCTCTCGTTCAGGGCGCCCCTGCCCATGAACTCGGCCCTGAACAGGGACATGAGCGAGTCCACTATTATGAGCTTGACGTTCTTCTCCCTGACCAGCTTGTCAGCGCGCTCGATCGTGAGGATCTGCTGGTCCGTTGTCGTGACCCTCGAGACGAAGATGTTCTCCAGTATCTTCTGCGCGTCCAGGTCCGCGGCCTTGGCTATCGCCTCTATCCTCTCGGGCCTGAAGGTGCCCTCAGTGTCTATGAACAGCACGGTGCCGTCGAGCCCGCCCTTGCCCACCGGGAGCTGGGCGTTAACGGCGAGCTGGAAGCCGAGCTGGGTCTTCCCGCTGGCGAACCTGCCGTAGACCTCGGTTATGCCGTTGGTCTCTATGCCCCCTCCCAGAAGCTCGTCCAGGCTCTTGGACCCCGTCGATATCCGGCCTATCTGGTTCCTCTTCTCCAGGTTCTGGGCCGCCGTCTCCACCTCTATGTTGGTGGCCTGCCTGGCCGCCTCTATGGCCTTCTTCGCGTTCTCAGCGCTTATGCCGAGCAGCTCGGAGAGCTCGTGGGGCGCCGATACGGCCACCTTCTCTATGTTGTCGTAGCCGGCGGCGCGGAGCTTCTCGGCGGTGGCCGGGCCTATCCCTGGCAGGTCCTCTATCTCCTTTACGCTCTTCTCCTTTGCCATCCTTTCACGGTAGTATTAGATACGTTTATGTACGGCAAAAAAGTTAAAGGTTTGGAGTGCGTAATAGGTTTAATTACTTTGCTGGAGATATTTTAGAAAAAGGCCAGCACACCGAAGTGTGCTGGCAAGGCGACCAGTTTCATACGGCCCCGAAGGGTTACGTACGAGAACCTACTTGAGTATAGGTTCCGTAGATTTAAAAACGTTTCTGATTTGAAGGAACTTCCAAAAAGATGGAATTGCATGCTTAGGCTGTTCACCTTAGACTTATCGGGCCTCCTGCTGGCGACAGCTATGGGAATCGCGATCTTCGCCCTGGGAGGAAGCCTGGGAGCGCTGTTCCTTCTCTCCCTCCTGTTGTTCCTCGTCCTGTCCGCGGTGGTCACGCGCATCGGGAAGGTACGGAAGCAGAGGATAGGGCTGTACGAGGCTGGCAGGGGCTGGAAGAACGTTGTCGCCAATGGAGCCATGCCGCTGGCAGCGGCATTCCTGTACTGGTTGAATATGACCTACCAGTGGCTTCCGCCGAACGCGCTGGCACTGGCGTACCTGGCCAGCGTCTGCGCGATAACGGCCGACAAGTTCGCGAGCGAGATAGGCGTCCTGAACGGCGAGCCCGTCGTCCTCCTGACCTTGAAGAGGACGAAGAAAGGCGTCTCGGGGGGCGTGACGTGGATGGGCCTGCTGGCGAGCCTGGTCGGCTCCGGCATGGTCGGCCTGTGCGCGCTGGGCTTGGTGGCGGGGTACGGCTGGCTCGCACTGGCCGTGCCTCTGGCGTTTGTCTCAACAGTAACGGTCTGCGGCTTCCTGGGCAACATCGTCGACTCGGTGCTCGGCTACTTCGAGGAGAAAGGCATCGGGAACAAGTTCACGTCCAACTTCTTCTGCTCGGTCGCGGGATTCCTCTTCTGCATATTGGTGCTTCTGGTGATGGCCTGAAGGTATTATTGTACGGATTCGAGCCTTTCCTCGGTCTAGGGGAGAACCCTTCCGAAAGGGTCGTCAGGGCGCTCGATGGCAAGACGCTGGGCGGCAACGAGGTCTACGGCCTGGTCCTGCCGGTAGCGTACGGCAGGGCGGGGGCGCTGCTCTCCGCAAGGATACGCGAACTCAGGCCCGGCCTTGTACTGGGCACCGGGTTGTACCAGGGCTCTCCGAAACTGGGGGTCACCAAGCTTGCGGCGAACTTCAAGTTCGCCCGAAGGAGTACGGCGCGGGCGAGAACTCGAATGGTGAGCTCATAGATGAGAACGAGCCGGACGGCTTGTTCATGAGCATAGATTCGGTGGGCCTTGTGGCGCACCTCAACAAGATTGGCGTTCCTACTATGCTCCAGCTTGCGCCGGCTGACGCCTATCTATGCAACCACTCCATGTTCGTGACGGCCGTGCAGTCTAGAAAGGCGGGATTCGGGTGCGGATTCATACATCTTCCGTTCACTGAGGATTTCGTTTCGAAAAACCCGGCCATGACCGCGGCGAGCATGGACTTCGCCACGATGCTGAAGGGAGTGGAAGCCGCGATCGGGTACTGCGCTGCAGCTCTCAAGAAATAATCATGCGCCGACCGGGATTTGAACCCGGGCAGCGAGCTTGGGAAGCTCGTATCCTACCAGGCTAGATTACCGGCGCACTCCTGGCCCGCCTACCTTATGTAGCTCTGCGGCTTCATGTCCTTCTGCTGCGCTGTCTTCGAGGCGTCCTCCATCTCCTGCAGCAGCCTCTCGGTGTCCGCCTTGAGCTTTTCTATGTTCTTGAGGTCGACGCCGAGGCCCAGCATGCCATTCAGCGTCTGCAGGACCGCCTTCGCCGAGTTCGCGTCGACGTCGAGCATGCCCGTCTCGCCCATTATGCACGCGGCCCTGAGCCCGTGCTTCTTGGAGAACGCGACTATCATGCCGGCGGATCCCCAGATCGGGGTCCCGTCCGAGAGGGGCAGGACGACCCCCTGCTTCTTGAGGTACCTCACGGTGGCCGCGTCCGTGGCCACGCCGAAGACCCGCGGGGCCTTGACGTACTGGCTGCTGCCCAGGTTGTAGCCCCCGATCGTGTAGACGGTGTTCCCGCCGAGCTTCTTGAAGAACTCGACTATCCTCTCGTTCACGTCGTACTGGCCCTCTGGGGAGAGCGGCTGCACGTCGCCCAGCAGTATCACCAGGTCCCTCTTGCCCTTAGGGCTTTTGCAGTGGTAGAACCTGTTGCTCACCAGCCTGAAGCGCCCGTTCTTCTGCATCAGCACCTGGAACGGGAAGTTCGGCGAGTACAGGGTCGCGAACTTCTTCGCCTTTAGCTCGTTCTTAAGGTGCTCGGCGACGAGGTTGCCGACGTTGCCTATTCCCGGGAGCCCGACGAGCAGTATCGGGTCGCTGAGCTTGACCTTCTTGTAGTAGATCTTCGTGTCTTTCATGGGCGCACTCTATTTCTTGACGGTTATCGTGAAGGCGTCGGAGTACTTCTGGAGCACCTGCTGGGCATCCTTTATCTTGCCCTCCGCGACGGCGTAGCTCGGGCCCTCGGCAGAGATCTTGTAGTGCGGCGCGCCCTCGTATATCACGGTGACGCCGAGCTTCTCCACCTCGCCGTACGCCTTCTTTATCTGCTTTATGCCGCCCTTGCCGCCGACCGCGGTAGAGCTCCACAGTGTAGGACACTGTGTAGACCTTGGGCTTCACGTTCTTGGATATGATCTCGTAGAACGCGCTCCTCAGGCCCTCGTCCAGGAGGCCCTTCTCCAGCCGGTTCTCGTGCACCATGTCGAGCAGTTCGGTGTAGGTCTGCACCTTCGGGGCGATCCTCCTCTTTATCTCCTCCGCCTTCCCTTCCTTGTGCACGGCGCCGAGGGCCTGGACGAAGAACTTCTCGGCCCTCTTCTCGAGCGTGTACTCATTTACCTTCGTCTTCTTCTCCTTAGTGCTGACCTTCTTCAGGGAGACGTCTATCGCCCTCCTGGTCGGGTCGACGAACACCACCTTCGCGACGTCCCTCTGCCCCTCCTTTATGCGCTCGTGTATGTTCTTTATCCAGCCCGACGCGACCTCGCCTATCGGGAGGTAGGCGTCGACCTTGTACTCCACAAGCTTGCAGTACGCGCCGTGCGGCATTATCTTGTTTATCTTGACCAGGACGATCTCGCCGAGTTCTGGCAGGTTCTTTTGCAGTATCAGGAGTCCCACCTTACCTCTTTATCTCTATCTTCTTCTTTGTCCTGCTGTTGTGCCCTCCGAGAACGCGCTCGACCGATCTTCTTGCAGACCTTGCATTCAAGAGCACGACTCTGCCTCTTCCCCAGCTTCTTGGGCTTGCAGCCTGACTTCTACGCTTCCCACATATCCCTTTATTGCCCTCTAGTGCCTTCGCGTCCCTACGCTCAGCCCCCTCTGCGCGTTCTTTGAAGGCAACCTTACCTTGTGCAGCAGTGTGCTTGTCGCAGTACGGGCAATATGTCGTTGATCTCGTTCTCTATCTTCATGACATCACTGGGTTATGGGTTCGCCTATCTTGTTTTTTACCATGAATTCAATGTCACCGCTGTTCGGCATCTCGACGACATCCCCCTGCTTGTAGGGGCCTATCTTCCTGCCTTCCGAGGTAAAGACTTCCGGGATGTCGGAGATTATTCTGACCGTGGCGATCCTCGTCTTCTCCTCGTTCCTATTTAGTATTTTGCGTATTTCGTTATATAAACCTTCTTCCTCTTCGGGCACCGGCTGGGGCAGGGGCTTCCCGTAGGCGAGATATATCAGCAGTTTCTGCCTGCGCTTGTCCTTCAGGTTTTCAGACCAGCTTCCTCGTGTTTTCTGCCTGTTTCTGGTTTGGCTGTCCGCCGGTTTCCGATTCCAAGTTCGCGTATGAATTCGGCGGCTCGCAAAGTAGAATTCCTTCTGGTAGGGGGAGCAGCTCTCCCCTGTTCTTCTCCTCGTTCAGTTTCAGGAAAAGCATCTCTGTCGTCATTTTCAAAACCATCTTAACACCGTGGGGTGTGTTGTTCCACTATTATTCTGTGTTTCCTCCGCGATTTCCGTTATTAAATTATTTTTATGAATGATTATATATATAATAAGAGAAGGACGCGCGAATAGTGGAATTGTGGGGCCATAGCGAGGGGAGGATTTGGACCTCCGGTCTTCGGGTTTCTCTTCACAGGAAGGAACACCGGCGAGCGGCTTCTTTGCCCACGCAACAAAAGAACCCGCCGCGCGTTTCCACGGCAGATTGCGTTTTTATGAGCCCGACGGGTACTCCAGGCTACCCTACCTCGCTTCGGTATATAAGAAGCATCTCAAACCTATTAAAGCTTTATTCGGGGCCTCCAGACGCGCCCTCCCCCTCGAAGAGCGACGCGGCCTCGTCCCTGCTGAGCTGCTTGAGCTTGTTTCCACAGGCGTCGCACTTGAACTGGTTCTCGAACGCGGCGTCGAACGGCAGTATCATCTTCTGCTCGTCATAGCACTTCGTGCAGTAGAAGAAATCGTTGCAGTTCTCTGGAAGCGCGTAGGCGCTCTCGGGCTTCTTCGTCGCTATGGTGTTGTCCAGCTCGGCCAGCTTCTCGCTGTCCAGGTACCACTCGAACGTGAGCCAGCCCTTGCTGTCCTTGTTCGCGTCGTACCTCGCGACGCCGTAGCTGCTAAGCACGTTCAGGATCCTCCTCGCCTCGTTTATCTTCATGCCGAGGCCCGCCGCCACCTCCTCGTCGGTCTGGGGGGTGCGGATCAGCTTTATTATCTCGACCGCCCTCTTGCCTATGTTCTGCGATATGAACTCCGAAAAGGAAGCCCTCTCCAGGATCTCGCCGATCATGCTCTGCTCCGCTTTTTTCCTCTCGAGAGCCACGGACGCGGCCGCCTTCATCTTCTCGGCAGCCAGTTTCTTGGCCTGTGCGCGCACGCCAATTTTCTTCACGCGTGCCGGCGCCTTCGCCGCCACCTCCCTTTTCTTAGCATGAACCTTTGCCTTGGCGGTCTTCCCGACCTTCTTTCCCTTGGCCGCACGCTTTGCCGTCTTCTTCGACTTAGAATGAGATATCTTCTTTTTTTGCATAATCATACACCTACCGCGGCCCTGGGACGAAACCAACCAAACAAATGCGCATAAACCCGTGCGCAAACCTCCTGTCGCCATACATATTATGGGTTTCATGATATTTAAACAATTCTATTGTTTTGTTCAAGGCAAGATAGTGATTTACGGGCCCGGTGGGATTTGAACCCACGGCTTGCTGGTTAAGAGCCAGCCACTCTGACCAAGCTGAGTTACGGGCCCATAGGGCGCTCTATTTATTGTTCGGCGAACTTCTTAAGCTCTTCGTCCAGCTCTCTACCAATCGGCTCTATCTCGTATGAGACCTGCACGATTGGCTTGTTGGAGTTGATGAGGTGCCTTAGGTTCGTTGGGGTGGCAGAGAGGACGATGTCGCAGTCTGCGCGGTTTATCGTGGCCTCCAGGTCCCGTATCTGCTTGACGCTGTAGCCCATCGCGGGGAGCTCGTTCCTGAGTGAGGGATACTTCTTGAAAGTCTCCTTGACCGTGCCCACCGCGTACGCCTTCGCGCTCACCACCTCCCCTGCGCCGTACTCCTTCGCGGCTATGGTCGCGGCGCCGAAGAGCATGTTGCCGTGGGTTATCGTCGGGCCGTCCTCGACGAGTAGGACCCTCTTGCCTTTTATCAGAGAGATGTTGTCCACGCCGACGACCGAGTCGGCGAGGACGATCTTAGCGCCCGGGTTGAGCTTCCTCAGGTCGTCCCGCACCCGCTCGCACGTCCGCCTTCTGGGCGGAGTTGACCTTGTTTATTATCAGAATGTCCGCGATCCTCGCCGAGGTCTCGCCCGGATAGTAGGTCAGCTCGTTCCCGGCCCTCAGGGGATCGGCCAGCGTTATCATCAGGTCCGGCTTTATGAATGGCGTGTCGTTGTTTCCGCCGTCCCACAGGATGACGTCTGCCTCCTTCTGCGCGGCCTCAAGTATCCTGCTCGTAGTCCACACCCGCATAGACGATGAATCTGTTCCTGATGTGGGGCTCATAGTCCTCCCTCTCCTCTATCGTGGTCTTGTACCTGTCGAGGTCCTTCAGCGTCTCGAATCTCTCCACAATCTCCTTCTTGAGGACCCCATAGGGCATCGGGTGCCTTATTATGACGACCCTGCGGCCCATGTTTCTGAGGAACTTAGCCACGTATCTGCTCGTCGGGCTCTTTCCCGCTCCAGTCCTCACCGCGCAGACCGCGACCACCGGCTTTTTGGATTTCAGCATCGTCTTCTGCGGAGCGATTAGCAGGAAGTCCGAACCTTTCGAATTGACCAGGCTGGCCTTGTGCATTACGTCAAGGTCGTTGAGGTCGCTGTACGCGAGTATGCAGGCGTCAGGCGCGTACTTTTTGATCAGCTCCGGCAGTTCCGATTCGTCGTGGATGCGAATGCCCTTTGGGTAGCGCTTTCCGCTGAGTTCCGGAGGATAAAGTCCTGTTCGAGATGTAGGGTATCTGGTTCGCGGTGAATGCGACGACATCGTAATTCGCGTCGCTCTCTGAAGACCATATTGAAAAGGTGGAAGTCTCTTCCCGCGGCACCCAATATAATTATCTTTTTTGCAGCCATCACAATCCCGAACAAGATAAGCAGCCAAGATTAATAATCTGTTTCCGGGTCGCGCGAGGTCGCCTTTTCGGGCACACCTTTTCCTACAGGATTTTCAGACTCCGCATCGGCTATTTTACGACGACAAAACACTCTCAAAAGCTTTATAAGGATTGAATCGCAATATAATAGCGAAAAAGGCGACTGATTTCCATGGTAGAACTGCCGGATGAGTATGACGCATCCAAGATCATAGTGCTAGAGGGAGCGCAGGGAGTCAGGAAGAGGCCCGCGATGTACATCGGCTCCACAGGCACGGCAGGCGTAGTTCATCTGCTGTTCGAGGTCTTCGATAACTCAGTTGACGAGGCCCTTGCGGGATATGCCAAGGACATAGAGATCAGGCTCACTCAGACCGAGACGGGGGACATAGCGGAAGTGAGCGACAACGGCAGAGGCATCCCTATAGATATCATGCCCAAGTATGGGAAGAGCGCGCTCGAAGTAATAATGACGACGCTCCACAAGGGAGCGAAGTTCGACAATGAAGTTTACAAGGTATCGGGAGGGCTCCACGGAGTCGGTCTCACCGTGGTAAACGCCCTGTCAGAGTTCACGGAAGTCACGGTGAGGAAGGGGGGCAAGGAGTACATCCAGTCCTTCTCCAAGGGACTCCCGACCTCGGAGCTTAAGGTGGTGGGTGACAATGCGGGAGCCGGGACGACCCTGAAGTTCAAGCCAGACCCCGAGATCTTCCCCTCACCAGCCTTCGATTCGATCTCGCTCAAGGAGCGGCTAAGGTACACCTCATTCCTCAATCCGAGCCTCAGCATAAAGCTCGTGGATGACAGGTTCAGTACGCACGAGGAGGACGCAGTTCCTCTCTGAGAAAGGGATAGAGGACTTCGTGGCGTACATAAACAGAGACCAGCAGACCATCGGAAACATCCTTCACGCAAGGAAGGCGGAAGGCACGGTGGTCATCGACTTCGCGCTACAGTACACAGGGTCTTACGACGAAAGGATGGAGTCCTTCGTGAACAACATAAAAACGAATGGAGGCGGGACCCACGTTGTCGGTTTCCGTTCTGGGCTGACTAGGGCGATCCTCAACTACATCTCCAAGAATAGCAAGAACAACCTCAACGGGCCGAAGATAACAGGGGACGACACCCGGGAGGGCCTGACTACCGTACTCGAGGTCATGATGCAGAACCCCGAGTTCGAGGGCCAGACGAAGGAGAAGCTCGGCAACACGGAGATGAAGAGCATAGTCGAGACCGCGGTCTACTCCGCGCTGTCAAGGTACCTTGAAGAGCATCCCGCAGACGCTAGGCGCATTGTGGAGAAGGTAATGAACGCCATGAACGCCAGGGAGAGCGCAAGGAAGGCAAGGGAGCTCGCGAGGAAGAGGAGCATCTTCGAGAGCGCCGTGCTGCCAGGCAAGCTATCCGACTGCATTCTTGACGACCCCGAGAAGGCCGAGATATTCATAGTGGAGGGGGAGAGCGCAGGCGGTTCCAGCAAGCAGGGAAGGGACAAGAACATCCAGGCGATACTGCCCGCTGAAGGGCAAGATACTGAACGTCGAGAAGGCGAGCGACGAGAAGATCTTCGAGAACATCGAGCTGAACACGCTCGTTACCGCGCTGGGCACCGGGATAAGGGAGAACTTCAATTCCGAGAAGGCGAGGTACCACAAGATAATCATAATGAGCGACGCCGACGTCGACGGCAGTCACATCAGGACGCTTCTTCTCACTTTCTTCTACAGGTACATGAAGCGTCTCATAGAGCTCGGCTACGTCTACGCCGCCCAGCCGCCGCTCTACAAGGCGACCGCCGGCAAGGAGGTAAGCTACTGCTACACTGACGACGAGCTGGAGAGCGTAAGGGCGAAGTTCGGCGGGAAGCTCGAGGTGCAGAGGTACAAGGGTCTCGGGGAGATGAATCCCGAGCAGTTGTGGGAGACGACCATGTCGCCGGAGAAGAGGGTGCTCAAGCAGATCAAGATATTCGATGCTGAGAAGGCGAACAGCCTTTTCACGATACTGATGGGAATGGACGTGGCGCCCAGGAGGAAATTCCTGGAGGAGCATGCCGGCGACGTGAAGTTCCTGGACGTGTAGTGTGGTCTCGTGTCAAAGGTCAACATCGTAAACCTGGAGGAGGAGCTGCAGTCGAGCTACATCGACTACGCGATGAGCGTGATCATCAGCAGGGCCATACCCGACGTCAGAGACGGCCTCAAGCCAGTTCAGCGGAGAATCCTCTATGGGATGTACAATATCAACAATCTGCACAACCAGCCCACCAAGAAGAGCGCGAAGATTGTCGGAGAGGTGATGGGGAAGTTCCACCCGCACGGCGACGCGGCGATCTACGACACGATGGTCAGGATGGCGCAGGACTTCGCGATGAACCACCTCCTCGTCGAGGGTCAGGGCAACTTCGGCTGCTTTACCAAGGATACCAAGATAAAGCTCACAGATGGCAGAGATCTTGATTTCGGACAACTAATCGAAGAGCAATCAAAAGGCAAACGCCATTGGACATTTACTTTCAATACCGATACCAAAACTGTTGAAGTATCAGAAGTTAAAAAACCAAGGCTTACTAGACAAAACGCGGAGCTTGTAGAGGTGACTTTAGACAACGACCAGAAAATCAAGTGCACTCCAGACCACAGGTTCCTTCTTCATTCGGGCGCTTACAGACAAGCAAGAGACCTTAAAACAGGAGAATCTCTAATGCCTGCGTATCTGAAATCTTATGTTGGAGATAACAAGAAGCTTCAGAATTATGAGACGATTTTGCAGCCCATTCAGCAGGATTGGCAATTCGTTCATCATCCCGCAGACGCGTGGAACTTGAAAGAGGGCGCCTATACCAAATCAAGAGGAAGAGTTCGCCACCACGTAGATTTTAACAAAAAGAACAACAATCCCGACAACATACTAAGGATGTCTTGGGAGGAGCACTGGCAGACGCACTATGAACTCACTTCGTGGAGGCATAAAAATGATCCCGAATACGTTAGAAAACTGGCAGAAGGGAGGAAAATATATTTTGAAAAAAATCACCAACTAGTCTCTGCAAGAATTTCACAACGAAATAAAGAAAACTGGAAGAAGCCTTCATATAGGGCTTATCACTCCGCGCTTGTCAAGACTCTGTGGAAAAATGAAGAATACAGGTCTTTTATGAAACAGGCTTCTAGTGGCACCCCAAGATTAGTCAATGCACTGAAATACTTTGATGGTTTTGATCAAATGCTAAACGAGGCAAGAACTTACAACCATAAGGTAAAAAGCGTGGTTTTCCTATCAGAACGCGCCGACGTTTACGATATCACCATCGGGCCTTGGGATAACTTTGCCTTGTCTGCAGGAGTGTTCGTTCATAACTCCGTCGACGGGGATCCTCCTGCCGCCATGAGATACACAGAGGTCAGGCTTACCAAGATCGCAGAGGAGCTTCTCAACGACCTGGACAAGGAGACCGTCAACTTCGTACCGAACTTCGACAACACTGAGAAGGAGCCGGAGTTGCTCCCGTCAGCATTCCCAAACCTGCTTGTCAACGGTGCGGCCGGGATCGCCGTCGGAGTCGCCACGAGCATGCCCCCCCACAACCTGGGCGAGATCTGCGACGCGGTCGCCCAGATCCTGGACAACAGGGACACCACGGTTGACGACCTGCTCAAGATAATCAAGGGGCCCGACTTCCCCACTGGAGGCATCGCCATAATGTCTGGGAACGCCCTCAACGGGTACAAATTCGGAAAGGGCCAGCTCCACATAAAGGCCAAGACCACCATAGACGAGAAGAAGAACAGGATAATCGTATCGGAGATGCCCTACAACGTCAACAAGGCGACCTTCGTGGAGACCGTCGCGCACCTCGCCAGGGACAAGAAGATAATCGGGATAAGGGACATAAGGGACGAGAGCGACAGGCACGGCATAAGCGTCGTGATCGAGCTCAAGGAGGGGGTGAGTCCGCAGCAGATACTCAATCAGCTCTTCAAGCACACCCAGCTCGAGGTCACATTCCCGATAAACAGCCTTGCGGTGCTGGGAAAGACCCTCAGGAGCATGAACGTCCTGCAGCTGCTCACCGCATTCATATCGCACAGGAGGGACGTGGTCACGAGAAGGAGCGCCTACGAGCTCAAGGTCGCGAAGGACAGGCTGCACCTGGTCGAGGGTCTGCTCATAGCGATCTCGCACATTGACGCGATAATAAAGACGATAAAGGAGAGCGGCGAGGTGGCTGAGGCCAGGGCCGGGCCTGATGTCTGGGTTCGGCCTGACCGAGAAGCAGGCGAACGCGATACTCGACATGAAGCTCAGCAGGATAACCCGGCTGGAGAACGACTCCCTTAACCACGAGAAGGCCGAACTCGATAAAAAGATAGGACACTACTCTGGGGTCCTTGCCGACCCTGCGAAGGTCGACGGGATAGTGAAGGCCGAGACGCTCGAGATAAGGAGGAAGTACGCCAGGCCGAGAAGGACGGAGATCCAGTTCGTGGACGAGTTCGCTGGAATAGAGGACGAGGACCTCATAAGCGACGAGCCCGTCACGCTCATACTCACCAATTCCGGCTACGTGAAGAGGCTCAACGTGACCAACTATCACGAGCAGGAGAGGGGCGGCAGGGGCGTGATAGCGATGAACCTCAAGGAGGGCGACTTCGTGAAGAGCATGCTCACTGCGAAGAACAAGGACTTCGCCATTTTCGTAACCGACCAAGGGAGGATATACTGGCTGAAGGCGTACCGGGTTCCAGAGGGATCGAGGTACTCAGAGGGCAGATCGGTGGTCAACCTGCTGAACCTAGAGGGGGAAAAGGTCGTCACTATGTTCAACATAAAGGACTTTGCAAACTCCAAGATATTCTTCCTCACCACGAGAGGTCTCGTCAAGAAGATAAGCGCCTCGCTCTTCGCAAAGCCCAGGTCCACGGGAGTCCGCGCGATAACTCTCAACGAGGGGGATACCATATCAGATGTCTCCGTGTATACTAAGGAGGAGTCGGTCCTGGTCACGACACTGAAGGGCAAGTCCATAAAGTTCCCGGAGGCCAGCGTCAGGACGCTCGGCAGGTCCGCCGCAGGGGTGAGGGGCATAAGGCTCCGCCCCGGAGATGTGGCCAAGAATGTGATCTGCGCGAACGAATCTGGAGGCCTGCTTACCGTTTCGGAGAAGGGATACGGAAAGGTAACCGAACTCGCAAAGTACAGAACGCAGGGCAGGGGCGGAGGGGGCATAATCAACCTGAAGGTGAATGACAAGACGGGTCCCGTCGCCAAGTCGCTATTCTTCGCAAACAGCGCAAAAACCTTGTTGCTAATGAACTCCGCGGGAGTGAGCATAACCATACCCATCGCCTCGATAAGGGTCACAGGCAGGGCTGCTAGCGGGGTCAGGCTGATGAAACTCGCGCCGGGCACGAAAGTGATAGACGCCAGGGTAATCAACTCCGAACCCCCTGTTAGGCCATCTTGAAGTCTGGAAAGGGATTCGGCAGCAGGTAGGCCGCGAAACCTTATATTTGTTAAATCCCGACGCTATGCATGCTTTTCGGAGCGTATCTTGTGGAGACGGTCCTTTGGATAGTCGCCACAATAATAGTTTCCATCTGGGCGACCAGAATTTATGCGCACGGCCTCCTTGCTCTGGGGCTTGGCAAGGTGAGAAAGAAACCTGACGCGGCCGCCTCCAAGAAGCGGGGTGCTCCCCGAGTGACGATACTGCTTCCAACGTACAACGAACCGAGGGTCGTGGATCGCCTCCTTACGGCAGTGACGGGAATGAACTATCCCTCGTACGAAGTCATTGTCGCGGACGATTCCAACGACGGCGTCACGATGCGCAGCCTTGAGAAATGGGAAGCGAAAGGAACGGTTCGTGTAGTGCACAGGAGCGAGAGAGCCGGATTCAAGGCAGGCGCGCTCAACAACGCGCTAAACTTCGCGAATCAGGAGAGCGCGTACGTGCTCGTGCTGGATGCAGACTGCGTGCCCCAACCGGACCTTCTGTTGCGGATGACGGCCGGAATCTCCCGAATGAACGCGGCCGCGGTGCAGGGGTATGCCGAGCAGTCTCTCAATTCTTCGCAGAACATATTAACCCGGAGCATGCGCGTGTCTTCCTCGTCATACTGTCTCGTCGATGTGGCCGCGCGGGCGAAACTCAACGGGTTCGTTCCCATTTTCGGCAGTGCGTTCATGATCAAAAAGGACCTCTTGGATAAGGTCGGGGGATTTGACGAGTCTTCCATAACCGAAGACTGGGCCCTGGCGAGCAGCTTGACAGAGGGAGGCAACAAAGTCTTTTTTGACGAAAGCATAGTCGTGCCCGGCGAGTGCCCAGAGCGGTTCGGCAGCATCGTGAAACAGCAACTGAGGTATTCTGAGGGAATAACCCGCGACACAAAAAACCATGTCGTGAGGCTGCTCCGCAGCAAGAAGGCGAATGCCATGGAAAAGTTCGATTACCTGTTCTACGGATTCAGCTTCCTCAACAGCATGTTCGGCCTGCTGTCGATAGTGCTGAGCGCGCTCGCGGTCCTGATAAGCATGGGCCTGCTCGAGAGTCTCGGCGTCGACCGAGGTCTCATACTGGGACTCGGCCCGCTAGGCCAGTTTGCCCTCTTCGTGGTGCCAGTGTACCTTCCACTCGCTTTCGTTTTTGCTTGTCTCGTCGCCCTTTACCGAGAAAGCCGTCTTCGCGAACTGCCCTGGTGCATCTCTGCGCTGGCGATAAACCTGATACTGATACCAGTCATAGTGTACGGCAGCTTCAGAGGCATAGCACTGAAGAAAGGGGAATGGGCCAGGACTCCCAAGACCGGCGCCGTAATCGATTGAAGGATCATTTCCAGTATTTCTTGGTCTTTATGAACGTCTTCTGGGATTCCAGCAGGTCTATTATGAACTGCCTCTTGTCCTTCCTCAGGAGCTTCAGCACCCGCGCGGCGTTAGTCGGACCGACCCCGTAGGTCGCGAGCGCGGCCAGGGCCCTGTTGCCGTACGATTCGACTAGGCTCGCTTCCCTGATCGCCTCGCGGTAGGTCCCTCCCTCCTTCGCGCTCAACGGCTTTCCGGACCTGCTCTTCCGCACCGCGCCCGCCTTCTCCTCGCCGTAGACGCACACCATCGGGCTCGCGCAGCGTATGCACGTCACCTTCCCTTTGTCGTTAAGGTCTATGTTTCTGAAGAAGTCCAGGCCGCAGAATGTGCACAGCAGCTCCGCGCGCTTGCTGCTTATCTTGTTCTCGAACTCCTTTATCGTTGCATCGTCGGGCAGCGCAGGCAGCAGCAGTTCCTTGTAGTAATAGGACGACTTCAGGATCTCGTTCGCGAGCGGAGACTGCGCGCCTTCCAGGACCGTAACCGCGATCCTGCCTTTCCTGAGGCCGTCCATAAGCTCCGCCGCGTGTCCTACGTCAAGGTAATTCTTCCTGAGGTCCCTGATCGTCTCTTCGAATATGGGCGACTCCCTGTAGAAGTTTATCAGCCTGTCCGCGTCGCGCCTGGTCACGGTCGCCTTCTTGGCGACCACCCCGAACAGCTTGCACACCCTGACGAATTTGTACCTGAAGAGTTCCGTGCCCGCCATTATGCCGTCGCCGCCGAAGACGCCCTCCGGGGCGTAGTTCCTCATCGTCTCGAGCACCTTCGCGGTGGAAGGCCGTTTCCGCGCGCCTCCGTAGTCCACCATTATCACGTACGGGGTGGACTTCACCAGCAGCCTTACGCCAGCCATCTGCGAGGCGACGTGGCCGATGAGCCTGGCGAGGAATTCGTTGGCGAGCTTGCCGCAACCAGTGTACAGGATAGCGTAGTCGTCAAGCTCCTCGACGTAGAGCGCGCCGGTCTTGGGCAGGAAATACTTTTTCTGCGCGTCCCTGAACTTCTCCAGCCGCGTGCGCAGGCTCCCTCCTAGCACGGCGTCGGGATCTCGCGTCCCCTTTTCCAGAAGGCCGAAGACCCTGCGCGCGGTCTCGTACGATACGGGTATGTCCTCGCCCTCCCAGTCCGGTATCGCGGCCTCGAACTCGGCGCTGGGCTCGACGAAGATCGTGCCCTCCTCGATGCTGATGACCTTCCATGGCAGCCCCTTCGTTATGAAGACGGATCCCTCGTCAAGGTAGTTCGAGACGAACTTCTCGTCGAGCGACGAGATCGTCCTGTTGCTCGCCGCGTCCTTCACGTAGAAGCGCACGGCGTCTGGTATGACGCTTATGTTGGAGAAGAAGTATTCCCTGCACCGCGACCCTATGGAGACATCCTTGTCCCTTGCCCTCACCAGCCTCTCCCCGTCAAGAAAAAGCAGGACCCTGTCGAACTCATTCCTTTCCATCCGAGCGTAGGGCGCCGCGCGTTTTATGATCCCATATATCGCGTCGGCCGAGGTCTTCTTGTATTCGAGGGCAATCGCGCAGATCTGGTTGGCGAGCACGTCCAGGGCCATCGATTCCATTCCCTGCCGCTCCACACCGCCCTCACGCGCCTGGCCGAGTATCGCCACGGACTCGAGCGCGTCAAGGTAGTTGGCCACGATGATCTTCCCGTGGGACACCGCCCTCTCCCTGTGTCCTCCCCTGCCTATCCTCTGGAGGAGCCTCGAGACCTGCCTCGGCGAGCCGTACTGCACGACCATGTTTATGCTCCCTATGTCTATGCCGAGCTCAAGGGAGCTGGTCGCCATTATGCCCTTTATCCTCTTCTCCTTGAACGTGTTCTCCATCCCGATTCTCTCGTTCTTGTCGAGGGAACCGTGGTGTATCCCGATGCTCCCGAAGGGGCGGATCCTGTTGAAGTATATGAGCTTGCTGCCTAGCGACTCCACCACCTGCCTCGTGTTCGCGAAGATGAGGATCGAGTCGGACTTCTCGACGATGTCCGCCATCCTTTCGATCCGCGCCAGCGTCTGCGCGTCGAGGCCGAACTTCTCCCTGAACTCCTTGTAGTCCCTGCCCGGCTCCCTGGGCATCTCGATGCCTACCCTTATCTCCTTGGCTGCGCCCGCGTCTATCGCGCGGCCCTTTCCTCCTGCGAAAAGGAAGCGTCCGGCCTCGTCCACGTCGCCTATCGTGGCGCTTATCCCTATCCTCTGGTACTCCCCCGCGACCTCGGCGAGCCGCTCCAGCGCCACCGCGAGCTGCGCCCCTCTCTTGTTGGCGTAGAGCTCGTGCAGCTCGTCGACTATCACGGTCCCTACGTTCGCGAGCGAGTTCCTGAGCCTCTGCGAGAGGAAGAGGTTCTGGAGGGTCTCCGGCGTGGTTATCAGCACCTGCGGGGGGTGCGCGGCCTGAGCCTGCCGCTCCTTGACCGGCGTGTCCCCGTGCCTCGCGGAGATGCGTATGCCGAGCTCTCTGGCGAGGGACTCGAGCCTCTTCATGAGGTCCCTGTTCAGCGCCCTAAGCGGCGTGACGTATATCGCCTGTATCCCGCTCTCGCTGCCGCCCTTCAGTATCTTGTCGAACACGGGGAGGACGGCGGCCTCCGTCTTTCCGCTGCCTGTCGGGGCGGTGATTATGCAGTTCTCCCCGCTCCCGATCGCGCCGAAGGCGGACTTCTGTATCTCGGTGAAGCTGCCGAACCTGCCGATGAATACGCCGTAGGGGTCTGTTGTCATACGCTACCCAGCAGTATGTACGCCTTGCCAAGGACCGTGCGCGTCGCGTTCGCGACGGAGTAGTTCAGTTGCAGGTTCAGGTTCAGGTTGAGCGCGACCCCGCTTATCCTGCCGAGGTAGTTGTAGCATGGCACGGTGGCGTTGTACGTCCCGCCCGCCGCCACCTCCCGGCCCACCGCGACGGAGGGCGGATTGACTATGATGCTGGCGTAGCAGCTCAGGCCGTTTATCCTGACGCTCTCGTCCAGTCCGTTCTTGAGAGCGAACGCCACAGTCCCGTTCCTGAAGCTGGCGTTCCCGCACGGAAACGAGTCGTTGAATGAGCACGTGTTCACCAGGCCGGACCGGAAGGCTATCGGCGTGCCGCTGATGTTGAAGCTCCTGATAACGCCTATGTTCGTCTGCACCTGGTACGACAGCAGGGAGGAGTTGAACAGGGACATCGCCGTGAGATTGTGGGTGCCCACATATGCTATGGTCTTCACTAGCGAGCTGGGTCCCCCTATCTTCCCGGACGCGGGAATCACGTATGTGCTGCAGTAGTCGGTTCCGTTAACGCTGCTCAGGACCCCGTAGCAGACGGTGTCAGCGACCGTGTGGTTTGATATCTTCGCGTACACGAAGGACGAGTTGCCCAGCAGGGACAGCGCCGCCGCGTAATTGGTGCCGCCGCTGACCCTGGTGTAGTTCGCGAGAAGGCTTCCTCCAGACACCCTGAGCCTGTCGCCAAGCGGGCGTGCGAGAGTGCCGTTCAGCGCCCCGCGGCTGCTCTCGTTTATCGCCTGGTAGCATGTCATGCTGCCGGAGTAGGCCAGGATCTTGATCCAGCCTCCGGCGTACCAGCTGCAGAGCGTGGTGCCGTTGGATATCTGGACGAGGGTCATGTTTCCGAAGTTGAGCGGGATGGTGTTAGCCCTAAGGCCCCTGGCTTCCGCCGCCATGCCGAAGATGGAGGGGCTGATGTAGCTGCTCATCCAGATCGAGTACGCCCTGTCTCCGTTGCCGTACCTCGCGTCAGAGACCTGGACGTTGTTTATGTAGTTCGCCGTGAGGTTCAGCACGGGTTCGAGGAAACTGTTGATCTGGGGGTTGTCCACCATCGCGAACTCGCTCGCGTTGTAGGTGTCGTAGAGGTACGCGCCCACGGCGTATCCCGATTTGCTCAGGTTGATGTCCTCGCGCGAGACCAGGCCGTTGGACGGTAGCAGCGCATACGGTGTCGCGTTCTCCGGCGCCATCACGCTGAGCACCGCGCCGGACGTGGTGTTCTTCCTGTCAGGTATGTAGTACAGCCTGCTCGGGTCCGCCGCGGCAGTTATGTTGTACGTGCCCGGCCTGCTAGGCGTGTAGTTGAAAGGTATGACCGTCTGCTTCCCAGCGGGCAGCGTCACCTTGTAGAGGGTGGTCAGGTTGCCGTTCACGAAGAGGCCGACGCTCATGTTGGTTATCGGGCTTCCGCCGCTGTTGTACACGGTTATCGGCAGGCGCGCGTTCTGGTAGGGATAGGAAACGGGAACCGCCCCGGAGCTGTTCATATTCAGTTCGATGCTTATCGGCTGCTGGTAGAAGTACCTGAAATAAAGCGCCGCCGAAGCGATCGCGACTATCAGCAGGATCCAAAGATATATCTCCCTCTTCATTGCGCTCCTCCCATTGTGCTCTTGTTCTTCAACTCCTTTATAGCGTCACCTATCTTGGTGGCTATCTCCCTGTAGTCCTTCTCATACAGCCCCATCGCCCAGGTGTAGGCGTCGAAACCGTCCCCGGTGCTCGGGGGCCTCAGGTAGAACCTTCCCTGGGAGTTCTCCACCAGGCCCATCCTCCTCATCCTCAGCAGGTGGTACCTGAGCGTCTTCTCGTTGATCTCCTCCCAGTTCTTCGCGATGTAGGACATCAGCTGCCCGACGTCCGGGGTGGTCCTCTCGACGAACTTGTAGTGCACGAGCGCGTCCAGCACGGCGACAGCGCTGAGCCTCGACTCGCCGGGGTTCAGCACCCCGAGGGAGAGCGCCAGCCACCTGACTATCGACCTCCTGGTCTCGAGGACCTCCTTGGTGAGCCTGAGGTTCCTGAGCGTCAGCTCCTTCTCTATAAGCTCAGATTCGCCTAGCTCCGCCATGTTGTCAAGCCAGTTATGTAGCTCAATACTTATATCTTTATATGTAAACTTTATATGTAATTTGTAACGGCCGCCCACCGATCTCGGAGCGACCGTTCGCGTCGAAGAGCCGGAAGGGCAGCGGGACAGGTGTTTTGATGGCCACTCAATCTCAACCAGCGGGGCAGGAGGAAGCGGAACAGGCGGTCAGGGATTACCAGACGGTGCAGGAGCAGCTGCGCGCAGCCGCGATGCAGCTCAACCAGTTCCAGAGCCAGAAGGCCGAGCTCGAGAAGGCCAGGGACGAGGTCTCGTCCGCGAGCGGGAAGGTCTACGTAACCATGGGCGGGGTCATCGTCGAGACCAGCAAGGAGAAGGCCCTCGGGGACATAAAGGAGAGGTCGGAGCTGGCCGAAGTGAGGATAGGCTCCCTGACCAAGCAGTACGGCGAGCTGAAGGCCAGGGAGAAGCAGCTGGGCGACAGGCTCACGCAGATGTACAAGCAGAGCCAGGGATCGCATTGATGCGCAACGTCTCCTTCGACGAGCTTTGCAATCTTTTCAGGGAGTACAGGGACAGGAAGGTCCTGCTCACGTTCCACTCGATAGGGGACCGGGACGGCGTCGGCTCCGCCGCGGCGCTGTCGTCTTTCTTCGCCAACTCCGTCGTGGCAACGCCCGACTTCATCACCAACAACGCCAAGAAGATGCTGGAGTACGTCGGCTACGGCAGGCACCTGGAGACGCGCTTCCACGAGGACGCCGACCTCGCGATAATCCTGGACGCGAACACGCCCGAGGTGCTGGGCCAGTTCAGGGAGAGGCTGGACAAGTTCCGCGGAGAGGTCCTGGTCATCGACCACCACGCGCCGCACGACGGATTCCGCGCCGCCGCCGCGGGGTTCAACGACGAGACCTACAATTCCACGGCCAGCATAGTGTACGCCGTGCTCAGGACGCTCGGCGCAGAAGTGTCGGAAGGCGCGGCGTTCCTTCTGCTCAACGGGATAATCGCAGATTCCGCCGACCTCCACAACTCGTCGCCAAAGACGTTCAGGCAGATCGCCGACCTGCTCGAGATATCCAAGGTCGATTTTTCGTTCATCTCAGAGTACTTCCACGCGAGCGTGCCCGTAAACAACAGGTACGAGACCGTGGAGGACATCTACGCGTCAGAGGCGGAGATAGTCGGCGACTACGTGGTAATGCACGGCAGGGCCCACGCGCGCGCGAACGTCGCGGCCGACGCGGCGCTCAACCTCGGCGCCGACGCGGCGGTCTTCTGGGTCACCACCGATAGGGAGGCGTCGCTCTCCGCGCGGCTCCTGTCCCCCCTGGACAAGAAGCTCGGCATCCACCTGGGCCTCATCATGGAGGGCGTGGCGGGAATCGTGAAGGGCACCGGAGGCGGCCACGCGTGTGCCGCAGGAGCATACGGCCCCAGGCGCGAGGGCGCGCAGGAGGCAGGAGAAGAAGTATTAAGAAAGATAAAAGAGAAGATGAAAGCGTAAGGGCACAAAAGTGCGAACTGGGGGTTGCTGCTATGCTGCTGGCCATACTATCCGATTTCCATCTCGGCTATGACAGGTTCCGCGATGACGCCTACAGGCAGGCGCAGGAGGCCCTCGAATCCGCCGCCTCGTCCGCCGACGCGCTCCTGCTTCCCGGAGACCTGTTCGACATAAGGGCGCCGAAGCCGGAGGTGCTGGCGGAGGCGATCAACCTGTTCAGGAGCGTCTCGAAGAGGAAATGGGAAGCAAGGGTGAAGAGAGTCGAGGCGGAAGGCAAGGCCTACACGGACGCGCCAGTAATCGCGATCCCAGGAACCCACGAGAGGCGCGCGCAGAGGATGGAAAACCCCGTCAACCTGCTCGCGCTCGCGGGAATGCTCATCGACGTGAGCGACGGGCTTGCAGTGATCGAAAAGGGGAAGGAGAAAGTAGCCGTCTACGGAATAGGCGGCGTCTCGGAGGAGCATTTCGCCGAGGCGATAAGGAGGCTCGATCCGAAGCCCCTGGAGGGCTGCTTCAACGTGTTCATGTTCCACCAGTCGACCCACGAACTTCTCCCGTTCGACAGCGGATGCGCGAGCTTCGAGGACCTTCCGAGGGGCTTCGACCTCTATGTCGACGGCCACATCCACAACAGGATGGAGATGACCGTGCACGGGAAGCCGTTCCTGATCCCTGGAAGCACCGTGCTGACGCAGCTCAAGGACGCGGAGCAGGAGGAGAAGGGCTTCTACCTGTACGACACGGCCACGAACAAATACTCCTTCAAAAAGATTAAGTCACGGAAGCTGTCAATAATAAAGATCAGCGCCGCCGGGAAGTCCCCGGACGAGCTCTCCAGGACCGTGCGCGAGAGGATAGAGGCCGCCGTCAAGGCCACTGGCGGGAAGCCGATAGTCAAGGTGGAGATAAGCGGCGCGATGAAGAGCGGATTCAGGAGCATAGACCTCGACCTCGGCGGCATCGCGAAGAGCTTCAGGGACGCCGCGACCGTAGAGATAACGAAGTCCAAGCTGGAGGGCGTGGCGGAGAACGGCGAGATCGACGCGCTGAGGAAGGGATCCTTGGAAAACATGTCGGTGAAGGACTACGGTCTCGGGATCTTCGTGGAAAAGCTGAGGCAGAACGGCTACGGCCTGGACCTGGGGCCCTCGGAGATGTTCGAGCTGCTGAGTTCCGAGGCCAACAAGGAGAAGTCGGTCAAAAAGGCGCTCGAAGTCCTGTTTCCTGAAAACGCAAAATTAAAATGACTTCAGAACCTTCCCTTGAATTTGGCATACTTGAAAAGGGCCTCCAGCGACCTTGTCGCGGAACCGGGGGAATCGTACACAGGGACTCCGCAGCTCTCGAGCATGATCTTGTGAAGCTGGGTGTACTCCGAACCCACGCTGATGACGAGCATCGGCTTGCCCATCGTGTCCTTCTGGTGAGCAAGCTCCGCCGCGACCTTCGAGTCGGCCCCCGGAGTCTGGAAAAGCGTTATCACGATCAGTATGTCGATGTTTGGATCGTTGCCTATCAGCGACAAGGCATCGCGATACCTCTCCGCATCCGCGTCGCCGGCGAGATCCATCGGGTTCGCGATGTTTACTATCGGGGGCATCCTCTTCCTGAGCTCCCGACTTGTTTTCGCGTCAAAATCGCCTAGCACGAGCTTCTCCGAAGACGCAACTGCGTCGGCGGTGAGCACCCCCGCCCCTCCCCCGTTGGTGATTATCGCGACCCTGTTGCCCTTCGGAGCGATCTCGGAGGCGAAGATCTTGGCATAGTAGAGCAGCTCGTCCAGGTCATTGGCGACGGTGAATCCGAACTGCTTGAATATCGCCTCCTGGACCTGGTAGTTTCCGGCCAGCGCCGCGGTGTGCGAGTGCGCGGCGGTGACCCCTGCGCTTGTCCTTCCGGCCTTCAGAACCACCACGGGCTTTATCTTGGCCACTTTCCTCGCCACCTCCACGAACTCCTTGCCCCTCGTTATTCCCTCCAGGTACATGACAATCACTTTCGTTTCCTCGTCGTGCATAAGGTATTCGAGCAGGTCGGTCTCGTCGACGCCCGCGGCGTTGCCGTACGATATGAATTTCGCAAGCCCTATGCACTCGCTCGCGATGACGTCTATGATGGTGCTCCCCACGGCCCCGCTCTGCGATATGAAGCTCACGTAGCCCACGGGGGGAGCGCTCAGCTTGTAAGAAGGGAGGAAGAGCGTGTTGACTCGCGATCGCACGTCCATCACGCCGAGGCAGTTCGGCCCGATCAGCGCGATGCCGTACTTTTTGGCTATTCTCGCTATGCTATCCTGCAGGTCCGCCCTCCCGACCTCGGCGAAGCCCCCGCTCACGACGATGGCAGCCTTTACTTTCGCCCTCCCGCACTCCTCGAGTACTTCAGGAACCTCCTCCGCGGGTATCGCTATGACCGCGAGGTCCACGGTCTTCTTCAGGGCGCCGACGCTGTTGTACGCGCGCATCCCAAGTATCTCGTCCGCTTTCGGGTTTATCGGGTAGATATCGCCGTCGTATCCCGCCTTTATGAAATTCTGGAGTATTATGTGTCCGACCTTGTCGGGGTTTCTTGAGGCGCCGATGACCGCAACGCTCTTCGGCTTCAGCGCATATTTCAAGTCCGTTCTTCCCGGCATATGATCACTCGATAATCCTGATGTCGACGACATCGTACGAACCCTCCCTGACTATGACCGGATTGAGGTCGAGCTCGCTTATTCTCTCGTTCTCAACAAGCAGCTTGGAAACTTTCACCAGGAGGGAAGCAAGCATGCCTGTCGCCACGCCCTTGTAGGTTATGACGCTTCCCGACTTCAGGCCGAGGAGCATCCCCTCCGCGTCGTCCTTGTTTATCGGGCAGAGCCTGAGCTCCACGTCCCTGAACGTCTCCACGTAAATTCCCCCGAGGCCGACAAGGAGCATCCTGCCGAACTGCTTGTCGGTGCTGCCGCCCATTATCACTTCAACGCCGCTCCCGGCCATCCTCTGCGCGAGTATCTTGTAGGGCCTGAGCCCCCGCCCCTTTTTCACGAGATAGTTGAAAGCCGAGACTATCTCGCCCCTTTCCCCGAGGCCGAGTTTCACGAGCCCCGCCTTGGTTTTATGCACGGCCTTGTCTGAGATGAGCTTCAGGGCTATCCCCTTCCCGTCGGCAAAAGCAACCGCTTCTTCAGCCGTGCCGACGTACCTGCTGTCTATGCTGCGGATGCCGTACCTGCCAAGAAGTTTCTTTGCCTGCAGGTAGTCTAGCATTGGCATGGAAACACGCTACATTATCTTGCCAAGGTAGCCGGTAAAGTACAGCGCCAGAATCGCGGCGACCACTATCACGACAGCCGCCACTGCGATCCCGATCCTCATTCCGCCGGGTTTCTTCGGCACAGGGGGAGGCTGAGGCTGTCCGGCGCCCTGGCCAGCCGCCTGGGCGGTCCCCTGCGGTGCGCCGGGCCTGGCGGCCTGCGACGTCATCGGGGCCATCGCCTGCGCCTGGGAGGCCTTCGCCTTGAGGAACCCCTGTTCAGTCAGCATCAGCTCGACATTCCCGTTCCTGAGCTCGTATCCGACATAGCTCTGCTTGCTTAGCTTGTATAATCTAAGAGTGAGGTCCTTGGGCCTGAGGTTCAGCGAGCTCTGGAGCTCCAGGGGCATCCTCTTGCCGCCGGAGAGCTGCAAGAGTATCTCCTCGTCGAGGTTGTCGAGCGTCTCGGCGCCCTTCGCCTCGGCCTCGTCCTTGAGCGCCTTGCCCGCCTCCGTTATCGTCATGCTGTTCGGGCCCGGGTAGTAGGCGGTGAAGTCTATGAGCCCCTTCTGCTTCAGGGTTCCCGATATCTGGGCGGCGTCGTATATGCTCGCGTTTATCGTGCTCCCGAATTTCTCAAGCGTCGTCTCCGGGGTTATCTTCAGGAGGCAAGCGAGGTCGGTGAAAGTTATAACTTCCTCATCAGCCATTGGACCATCCTTCCACTAGCATATAAATGTCAACAATTAAAAAGGATTATACAACGCTGGTGCCATGTCCGAACTGCATTTTCTCGGCGGAGCGGGAGAGGTGGGACGGTCCGCGATCCTGATGAAAGGGAGCAAGAGCCTGCTCCTTGATTACGGCGTAAAGCTTGACGACAAGACGGAATACCCCCTTCCCGCGGGCAGGGTAGACGCCTGCGTGCTCAGCCACTCGCACCTCGACCATTCCGGAGCCCTGCCGACGCTCTACCGCACCGGCTTTCCCACGACCTACGGGACCGAGCCAACCAAGGAGCTGAGCGAGCTCCTAATAGACGATTCCCTGAAGATAAGCAGGAGGAACCACCAGGCCCACAGGTTCTCCAAGAGCCAGCTGAAGACCTTCCTGAACCACTTCGCCCCCTACGAGTACGGCTCGGTGGCGGAGATGGGCGACTACTCCATCTCGCTGCACGACGCGGGCCACGTGCCCGGAAGCGCCATCACGCTGATTGAAAACAAGAAGGATAGGCGCCTCGTTTACACTGGCGACTTCAAGCTAGAGCCGCAGATCCTCCAGGGGCCCGCCGAGGTCGTCAAGAGCGACATACTGATAATCGAATCCACATACGCGGACAGGGAGCACCCCAACAGGGACGTTCTCGCGAAAGGGTTCATCAGGGACGTGCGGGACGTTCTTGCGAGCGGCGGGACCGCCCTCGTCCCTGTGTTCGCAGTAGGTAGGGCGCAGGAGATCGTCGCGCTGCTCTACAAGAACGGCCTGATAGACTACGTCAGCATAGACGGGATGGCAAAGGTCGCGACCGAGATAACGATGCGGCATCCCGAATTCATGAAGAACATCGAACTGCTCCGCAGCGCGTCGAAGCGAATAGCCTGGCTCGGTTCCGCGGGCGCGAGGGAAGCCGCAATCAACTCGCCGGGCATAATAGTGACGACCGCCGGGATGCTCAACGGAGGCCCGGTCCTGAACTACATGACGAAGCTCAACCAGAACTCAAAGATATTCCTGACCGGATACCAGGTGGAAGGAACCAACGGGAGGAGGCTCCTCGATGGCAAGCCAGTAACCATAGACGGGGAGAAGCGCCACATCAGGACGCCTTTCGCGTTCTACGATTTTTCCGCGCACTCGGGGAAGAGCGACCTCTACCGCTACGTGAGGGAGAGCGGACCCGAGACGGTCGTCTGCGTGCACGGGGAGAGGGCCGCGGCTAGCGAGTTCGCCGAAAATCTGAGGATGGAGGGCTTTGACGCCCACGCACCCAGGATAGGAGAAGAGCTGAAACTGGAGTTTTAGTCCAGATTCAGTTAGCCTTTTCCACTACCTCTATCTTTCCGTACTTGCCGGTCGAGAGCTGCGGAGTTCCCCTGAACTCGCCAACGTATCCGTTGGTGACCTTGACCTTGTCTCCCATGTTTATCATGTCGATGTTCTCTCCCCAGAGGGATATGGAGATGCTTCCAGTGTCGTCACTTATCACAGCATTAGCAACATTAAGCCTCTTGCCATACTTCGTAATGACTTCTCTCGGTTCGCCCTTTTCTGTAACAGTTCCTTCCAGCTCCACGTTCGTGGCGCCGGCTTTCAGTTCACTTATTTTCATGTGTTCACCGTATTTTACGCGGTAGTCATATGTTCAGCAAGGTATAATAAATTTTGCGTGGAATTCGACGGCACGCCACCGTCTGTTTCCGCGCCGACAAAAAATTCCCTAACAATCTTTATAAAGGGGAACGGGCATAAGAACTGCTGTGATAATATGATAGTAGCGCGAACCACTCCGGCGGCTTCCCTGCTCGTACTGCCTCATGGAGGTGTGCGAAACCAGATTCTAGGCCCCGAAGTGTCACTATGTTCACAAGTTAGCATAGCTGTTCCTCCCAACCTCAGAAATCGTCTTGATGTGGGGCTAGTTCTTAAGGATATTGAAAGCCTAACAACCAGCGAGGTCAACGCACTACGCAATAGTAAGGGTAAAATCGTGCTGCATTGGGACGAGGTAGTAGCCGAAGTAGCCAGTTTGGGTTTCGTATATGAAAGTCTAATAAGAGAACAAGAAACTACAAATCCAAGTAAAAACCCCATTTATCTATGCGCCCGCAGAGGTAATTTGCTAGTCACTCCAATAGACGAAAAGAAGGCCGCCAGTTTAATCAGAGAAATAGTGCGTCCTAAATAAGAGGAGAAGCAATTTCACGTTGCTTAGGTCAAGTAGGGAAGGTTCCGCCAAATTTTGGCGTCAGAATCTTATAATGCACTTACTGTGCGTACGTCTTGAAGAAATAGTCCTTCAGGCTCCTTATCGTTCCCGAGATCTTTATCGTGTAGAAGCCCACCTTCTCCCCACACAGTGTCTTTATGAACGAAAGCGCGAGGACCAAGTCCCTCTCTTGCCCCCTGTTCACGCTGATTATGAATACGTCCTCCCTGAGCTGCGCAGCCACGTGCAGATTCGCCCTGAAGTACGCGACCTCTCCCATCGTCCCGTGCAGCTTCGCCTTAAGGTCGTCAACTTCCTTCCTGTCGGCCAGGTTCACCTCTCTGCTTGCCTCAACCAGGACGTACCGCAGCTTTCTTTTGAAGATCATAGCGAACCACCCACCGAGGCCAGCATCTCGCCCGCGACCTTGTCGGTCGCGCCGAGAAGCTTCGCTAGCTCGAGCATCTGACCGCTCGACAGCAGGCACTCCTTCTCTTCCGCGAGCGTCACCAGCGACACGCCAGCCTTTCCCATGAGAGCCGTTCTCAGGATACCCTTGGCCCTGAAAAGGTTACGCAGCCCGCTCTCCCGGCCCGGGCAGACTAAGGGGGCTACGGGTACGAAGAGGAGCTTCTCGTGCGTGCGCAGCTCTTCGATGAACTTCCCGCTGACCTTGCTGTCATCCACGATCACCCCGATGACGCTGTTGCTCCTCACGGCCTTCGAGAGGGTCTCGCCGTCGCCGCTCCTCACTATGAATCTGCCCTCCCCATTCAGGCGCCCAATATCGCCGACCAGTTCCACGTCCTTGCCGGTGCGGAACATCTTCCTGTAGCCGAACCTGGGGGCCAGCTGTTCAAGGTCGATTTCCTCCTTCAGGGCGACGATATCGAAAAACTGCATCGGATCAAACCACCGCGGCGGTCGCGTCCCCCTTCGCCTCGCTCTCCATGAACAGGCTCTTCTCTATGGTGTCCTTTATCTTTCCCGGAGGGTAGGCGAGCTTTATGAGCTTGGTGTGGCCGCGCACGCCCTTCCCGGACTCGTACGTGATTATCAGCCCCTGCATCTCCAGGTCCGAGACGTACTTCCTGTACCACCTGCTGCTCTTCGAGTCCTTGTGCATCGCGTCGGCAAGCTTTGTGTACTTGTTGTACACCTCGCCGCTGAATATGAGCGTGTCGTCCCCGTCCACGAGCTTCTTGTACCTGCTTCCCTGCAGGGACAGCATCGCTATGGCGTAGAGGACCAGCTTCTGGTGCTCCGGCAGCGTGGATATCACCTCGTAGGCGATCTCCTGCTCGGCGTCGTCCTGCGCCTCCTCCACCTCCTTGTCGGTTATAGCAGTCAGCCCGTGCTCCTCGGCGAGCTCCCCCGCCTTGGAGAGTATCTTGAGGGCGAGCCTCGCATCCCCGCTCTCCTTGGCCGCGATCGCGGCCGCCAGCCTCACCGTCTCCTGCTTCATGACCCCGCGCCTGAAGCCCTTCTCGACCCTGGCCTCGAGTATCGCGGCCAGCTCCCTAGAGTTGTAGGGCGGGAAGACTAGCTCGTTCTCGTAGAGTGTGGAGAGGCTCCTCGGGTCCAGAGATTCCTTGAAGGAAAGCTTGTTCGACACCCCGACTATGGTTATCCCGCCCGAGCGCAGGTCGCTGTTCGCCCGGGTCAGCGTGTACACCAGGTCGTCGAGGTCCTTGACTATGTCTATCTCGTCCAGCACGATGATGAGTATCTTGCTGTCCTCCTCTATCCAGTCGATTATCTTCTCGTAGATCTCGACGACGCCGTACCCCCTCTTCGCGTAGAACGGGAGGTGGTCGCTGGCTATCTTGCTCAGCACCCTATACCGCGAGTTGTAGATCCTGCAGTTGACGTAGGATATCCTCGCCTTGACGACCGGGCAGGTTCTTCACCTCGTTTATGACGTGCTTGATGCACGATGTCTTTCCAGTGCCCGTCTTGCCGTAGACGAATATGTTCCTGCCCTTCTCCCCCTTCAGGGAAGGCGTAAGGGACTTCACGATGTCGTTTATCTGCTTGTCCCTGAATGGCAGAACGTCTGGCATATAGTGCGGGGAGAGCACCTCCCTGTTGGCGAAGATCTTCGACTCCTTGAATAGATCAGCAAACTGTTCGTTCATCTTCCGCCCCTTATAGGTTGTTTTGCAATTATTCTTATTAAACTCTTCTTCGAACCCGTTGTCTTTAGATACCGCCGCCGCCCAGGTGCGAACGTCGCAGAGTTCAAGAAATCATCGCCAGTGAAGATTCTACGATTCAAAATCTATATAAACTTGAATTTGTTTCTCTATACGAAAGCCCGCCCCGCGGCTGTGATATAGTGTTTCCCATACTGCCCCTCATTGTGCTCGTACCCCTGCTGTTCATCATACCCCTGTTTGCGTTCAACGAGCGCCACTCTTTCAAGATAGCTCTCGCATCCTCGATCATAGTCTTCCTTCTCTCGGCGTACGCCTCGTATATAGGCCTGTCCTCCGGCTTCGGGTTCCTGTCTTTCAGCCAGGGCTACATCCGCTCGCTCGGCATAGACGTCAGCCTGCAGGTCACGCAGTACAGCAACATATTCCTAGTGATGTCAGCCATCGTCCTCCTCGCCGCGTCGATCGTGGCCGGCGTCTTCATAAAAGAGTCGGGAAGGATCTACAACTTCCTCTTCCTCCTCGTGGAGAGCTCCGCGATCGGGCTTTTCCTCTCAGGCAGCCTGTTCCTGTTCTACGTCTTCTGGGAGCTCAGCGAGGTCGCCATGTTCTTCATCATATACCTCTTCGGGGGCTTCGACAGGAGATACGCCGCCATAAAGTTCATGGTGTACTCGATAGTCGCGAGCCTCTCCCTGCTCATAGGGATAATGGTGATATACGCGAACGTCCCGGCGCACACCTTCGACATCGCATCCATCATAAGCCAGTCAGCCACCATTCCCGCGTCCGCTCAGCTCGCGGCGATGCTTCTTCTGGTGTTCGCGTTCCTGATAAAGATACCTGTGTTCCCCTTCCACACGTGGCTTCCCGACGCGCACACCGAGGCGCCCACGACCGGCAGCATGGTGCTAGCTGGGATACTTCTGAAGTTCGGCACGTACGGCCTGCTGCTGATGCTCATGATGCTCCCGATCTCGCTCACCTACGCAAACTATCTAGCGGTCCTGTTCGGCTTCTCCGCCCTGTACGGCGCCATCGTCGCCATCAGGCAGACGAACCTGAAGAGGCTCATCGCTTACACGAGCGTCGTGGAGATGGGAATCGCCTCGCTGGGACTCGCGTCCCTGAGCGCGTTCGGGACCGCGGGCGCGCTCTACGCTCTGCTGAGCCACGGAATCGTGATATCGCTCATGTTCCTGCTGACAGGCATGATAGACGAGTCGTTCGGGACTCTCGTCATAGAGCGGATTAAGGGCGTCTTGAAGAGCTTCCCGGCTCTGGCGTATTCCTTCATGTTCGGAACCTTCGCGGTCGCGGGCATACCCCTGACGAGCGGGTTCATCGGCGACCTCTTCATATTCTCGGGGACGTTCAAGGCGTACGGGGTGTCCGGCATAATCCCCCTAGCCGCGCTCGTGCTGTTGGGAGCCTACCTGTTCTACATCCTGGAAAAATCGTTCCTGAACGTCTCAGCAGCAGTGGAGCCATACCAGAACCCCAGGAAGATCGCCTACGTCGCGGTCGGGCTGCTTGTCGCCGCGACGCTGCTGTTCGGAGTGCTGCCTTCGCTGCTTCTCTCGCCCTTCGCGATATAGTTCTACTTCTCTAGAAATGTTAATTAAGGGAAAAAGTGCAATGTGCAAGTAGTTGATTGCTTGCTCGAAAAGGCAAAAAACAGTCAGCATATGCCAGTCGGTTTAGCTGTGCCAAATAGAAATCACCCTCTCAAACAACTGAACATTCTTTATGACATACAGCATGACGAATGGATAGGTCTTGTCAGGAGAATGGCCGATAGGGTATCCCAACGAACAGGAAACCAGGTAAACCTTGAGATATTCTACGGATGCTTGCTGGAGAACAGTCTGAAGAAGAAGGAGTATGACGTCCTCCTGATTCACTGCGGTTCGAATTACGAAGGCGCATGCAGGATAGCAGACAGGTGCAGGCCCCTAACAACTGCGCTTCTGGTTGCAGAATCGTCACTTTACCCCGCCTACGAAGAAGAGATAGGAAAACATTTCGACAAGTATGTCTCCTCGTTGCTGGGTGTCTGGGACGCCCGCGACACGGAGGGCAAAAATCTTGAGGAACTGTTAAAGAAGCTTAAACTTTAAGGGCTGCTTCATCATCTCTTCTCTCAACGTCCCTCCTCTTCTGTCGCTTCGCCGGGCACGTATCCTGTCCCGATTATCTCCTCGAGCACGTCTATCAGGTGGCTGGCGTTCCTTGTTATGTCAGACGAGGTCAGGATTCCCGAGACCCTGCCCACGCCGTCCACGACGCAGAGCTTCTTGACCTTGTTTGCCGCCATGTAGCGCGCGGCGTCCTCGAGCTTCATCTGCTTCTTGACCGTGACGACGGGCCTGCTCATTATGTGCTTCGCCTTGGAGAAGAGCAGGTTCCTGGTCTTGGACACGAGCTTCTTGACTATGTCCCCGCCGGTGACCATTCCGATGGGTTCGCCCAGCTTGTTGGTTATGATCACCGCGTCTATCCTGTGCCTTCCCATGAGCTTGGCGATCTCCCTGACGCTAGTCTTTTCCTTTGCGGTTACCACGGGGCTGCTCATTATCTCGCTGACAGTCAGCGACTGCCTGTCGCTTCTCGTATCCGGATGCTCGTAAGCGCCTTGCACGTACCCACCTTTATAGAAGTCCGCGTTCAAGCTTTTTAAGCCGATTGGGGTTTTGGTTTACTTCGCATAAAACGAGCTCGTGGTCTTGCGTTCCGGTTGGTTTTCGTAGCCTATTTCAGCAATTCCTCGACAGTAGCATCCACGAATATCTTCATTGTGTCAAATACCTTCAACTTCGGATGTTTGGGTATCAGCAATTGAAGGTCGGTGCAGGCAAGCAGCACGCAATCCACGTCTTTAGCCGCGAGTTCATCAATGATTCGGATAAGCTCCTCCCTGTCCCTATTATCTTGCCGGCCATTGACGAGGTCCAGAATGAATTTCCCCATCTTTTCCTGTTGAAGTGCATTTGGCGTCTCGTACTCTATCTGATTCTCACGGAAGGCCCTCTCGTACAGCCTATTCTTGATGGTCGCAGATGTCGATACAATCCCCACCCTTTTCAAATTATTGGCCTTAAGGAATTTTGTAGCTTCTTCCACGATGCTCAAGACGGGTATCCGAACTGCGTTCCTTATGTCCTTGATAAACACGTGAAGCGAATTGCAGGGCATCACGATGAAGTCGGCGCCCGCCTCCTCCAACCTTTTCGCCTCGTTCACCAGAAAAGGCGGAAATCTCTCGATGCCCCTGCCGTTTAGGATTGCTTCCTCTTCGATTTCATAAGGCAAGGGAACGCTGGAAATTATTATGGGCGGCCGAGTCGTCCTGTCCTTTTTCTGGCAAGAGAATACCACGTCCAGGTAGAACTCAGATGTCGTCTCCGGTCCCAGTCCGCCGATTATTCCAAGGGTTTTCATGCTCATTACTGGGTCGGATAGGGTCTTTAATTTTTTGTTTCAATTCAGTAGGTCCGAAATCCGCAATCAATCAATTTCTGCAGTTTTGAATTGGACTACAATACTCGTTCGGATTCACTGTTTAGCCACGAATTTCTTCTTTTCAAGCTCCCTGATGGCGTCGGCCGCGATCCATCGCGCCGAAGCCGAATCGATCTTTTGTATCTCCCACGCGGTCCTGATCGCGCTCTCCTTCAGCCGCGCGTTCCTCTTTCCGATCTGGCGCAGCGCCCAGTTGACCGCCTTCTTCACGTAGTTCCGCTCGTCGGAGGCCTCCCTGATTATTATAGGCAGGAACCTTTCGAGATCCTTGTCCTTTGCCTTTTTGTCGTGCACGGCCAGGCACGCCATCATGACGAAGCCCGCCCTCTTGACGAACTCCCCTTTTTCGTGGCTCCACTCGAGGGCCTTCTTGTAGGCGAAGCCCGTCTTGTCGAAGAGGTTGCCGCACACCTGGTCGCAGACGTCCCACGAATCGAAATCCCTCACCCACGCGTCCATCTGCCTTTCGGTGACCCTCTCGGGGTCGTCTATCATGCCCGCAAGGATGCGCGCCTCGTGGACCCCGGATGTCCACAGCCTAAGGGCGAGGTCGCGGTTCTGCCCGATCTTCTTAGCCATCTTGCGCAGTTCCGTGACCGATACGCCGTACGCCCCCTTGGTGTTTATCCCGAATCTGGCCATGCCCTCGAGCGCCTTGGGGTCCGAGAGCTCCTTCAACCTTCTGAGGATGTTTTCGTACAGCACTCAAGGTCACCGCGATCTCAGGATTCTTTTCGTGATGACGAACGCATAACCGAGCACCATCACGAGGACAAACGCCGGTGCCAAGTTGGCGAAGATGAACGACGAGGCAGAGGTCAGCACCGCTACGTTAGGGACGGTGTTGATCAGACGCACGGCCCACGCGATTATCCATAACGAAATCACCACCCCTATCCCGGCCATTATCGGGGAGACCGCCCAGAAGTCCTGCCAGTACCTCCTCGAAAGATATTCGTTGTAACCGGCGAACAGGAAGATGACGAAGAAGATGCCTATGTTGGCGTACAGGAAGCCGGAGACGGAAGTGACGAAACCGCTTCCGAGGAAGATGTTGAGGAAATTTAGCGCCAGTATCCCGATCAGAAGGAAGACAAGCCCTATCACGCTTCCTATCAGCGGCGCGGCAACCCCGAAGAATCCGAACAGGCCGGCCCTCATCCCGTGCCTGGATTCCCTTTCGCGCGACTCCATGCCCTTGCCGAACCTCTCCATCTCCTCTCCGAATTTGGTCATCCTCCTTCCGAAATTCTCCCCCCACTCGCGCCACTCCGCGTCCGTGAAGCCCCGGTGGCTTCCGTCCCGCCTTCGCTTGTTCTTCTTGGCCATTGGTCCCAACCAGATTTATCTTAAAGCGCCTTGGCCGGGATTCGAACCCGGGTCACAACCGTGACAGGGTCGTATGCTAGTCCACTACACCACCAAGGCACCAGTGGACACATCATATTTGACCAGCAACCTACTTATACCTTAATTTCAGCGCCAGGAGCGCCGAGACCAGAACCAGCCCGATGCTGTTGAAGACCGTGAGCGGTAGCGAATCTATGCTGTAGCCGTAGTAGATCCAGAGGACCGACCCCACCGCCGACGCGACGAGCCACGTCTCGGAAAGGTCCCTCGTCTCCTTCATCTTCATGGCGTCGATCAGCTGCGGCAGGTACGAGAACGTGGTCAGCGCCCCCGCGAGGAACCCTATTATCAGGACGTAATCCAACAAACCATCGCCTTAGCATGATTTCCCGCTGGGGTTATTCGAAAACCCAACCTACCGGTATCTTCTTTCGCTTCAAAGAAGTGACAAACTACAGCCGGTCGCTCTGCCATTGAGCTACAGCGGGGATACACTTATAGGGATTGGAGAATATTTTAATATAGCTGTTGATATAGCTATGCAGGATTAAGACTATGTCCGGCGCGGCGCGGGCATAGGTGACCGTGGACGCCGTTTGCGGGTGACTGTGGCTTGGAGACCGAAACTAGGGCTGAGAGGCTGAAAAAGAAGATCGTCCCGCTCCCCCTCTACTCGCTGAAGGACCTCCTGGCGCAGCTCGCGGCCAACAAGAACTTCCAGGACGCGCTCATAACGTCGTTCGCCCTCGCCAGCATAGCGATTGCGTTCCCGTTCCTGCCGGTTTACCTGCTGATACCCCTCATAATCTGCATCTTCATCCTCACCATCGTGCACCCGCTCCTGGGCCTGATGTCGCTCCTCCTCTCCGCGCTCCCCATGCTCCTGTACCAGGTGCCGCTGCTCGTGTGGATATTCACGATAATAGTCAGCATATCGCTGATCCTCGGATACAAGTACTACCGGACGATAACCTACGCGTACGCGCTGGTCTTCCTCTCCCTGTCATACCTGGGCTACCTTTTCATAATACCGGGATTCGTGATCGCCGTGCTGGTCCTGGGATTCAAGCGCGGCGCGGCGCTCGCGGCGGTTGTCATAGCGATGTCCGTCATGACGTCCGGCCTGACCGGGATAACCCTCTCAGGCCCGATCGCGTACAACCAGGCCCCGGTGCACGCTAAGCTCGCGCTGCAGCCCTTCGCGGCCCTCCTGACGCCCTCCAAGCCCGCGGCCACGCTGGGCAACCTCGGCTCCTCCGTGGTCGGCTCGCTGGGGCAGCTGTTCAGCGCGAACGCGATCAGCCACCTGTACGACACCTTCTACTACGCGATACTCAGCGTCGCCAACCAGTTCCTCTTCTCCTTCCTGCAGCTGTGCGTTTGGCTCTTCGCGGTCTTCACCATAAGCAGCTACGCCGTGAGGAGCCGGTCCTACTTCAAGGGCTCGCTGGCCAGCCTCTTCGGGGTCCTCCTGCTCATCTCATACATAGCCTTCTCCAGGCTGGAGGGGACCGGCTTCAACTACGCCGTGATAATAAGCTTCGCGATAACCCCCATCTTCATCTTCCTGCTCGAGACCGAGAACATAGACGTGGTGATGGCGCTCGACGTGATGAAGCAGGACATACTCGGCAAGTTCGGCGTGGCCTTCGAGGACCTCACGAAGGGGTCCAACGAGACCCTCGACGACGTAGCGGGCTACGCCGAGACGAAGAAGGAGCTCCGCAACTCCGTCCTCGCCCCCATAGAGCACAGGGAGATGGCGGGCGCCTACGGGGTCAGGCCGGCCAAGGGCATCCTCCTCTTCGGGCCGCCGGGAACGGGCAAGACGCTCATAATGAGGGCTCTCGCCAACGAGATAAGGGCGAGCTTCTACTACGTCCACGGGTCGTCCCTCCTCTCCGGGGTCCCCGGCTCGAGCTCGCAGGCCATCAGCAGGATATTCGCCACGGCCAAGAAGAACGCCCCGTGCGTGCTCTTCTTCGACGAGCTAGACAGCATAGCGAGCCGCAGGGAGGCGATGGAGAGCGAGTCCAAGAAGGAGCTCCTGACCGCGCTGCTGAGCGAGATGGACGGGTTCGAGAAGATGTCGAACGTGGTGATAGTCGGGGCGACCAACGTCCCCCAGCTGCTCGACCCGAGCATAATGAGGCCTGGCAGGTTCGACAAGATCCTCTTCATGCCGCTTCCGGACCAGAAGGGCAGGGCCGCGATCTTCAAGTACTACCTGTCGGGGCTGCCCGTGGACAAGAACATAGACTACGACAAGCTGGCCGGCCTCTCGGCGAGGTTCTCCGGCGCGGACATAAAGAACATCAGCGAGGAGGTCGGCAGGCAGGTCGGCGAGAAGGCCATCGAGAAGCACGAGATGCTGATAATAAGGATGCAGGACATCCTCGCGGTGCTGAAGTCTACGAAGCCGTCGACGTCCCTGTCACAGCTCGAGGAGTACAACACGTTCAAGCTGGATTACGAGAGGAGGACGCATCCCGAGGCGCAGGCCGAGTCGGAAGACAAGACGATGATAAGCGACGTCGTGGGCCTCGAGGAGGCCAAGAAGGCGCTGCACGAGGCGGTCGAGATACCCATACTCCATCCCGACCTCGTCAAGAAGTACGACATCAGCGGGGTGAGGGGCATCCTCCTCTTCGGGCCCCCCGGAACCGGCAAGACGCTCCTCATGAGCGCCGTCGCGAACGAGCTCTCCGGGGTCAGGGTGCTCACGATGTCCGGGTACGACCTGAGCAAGCACGGGACCGAGAAGGCGGTGGTGTCGATAAAGGAGATCTTCAACAGGGCCAAGGAGCACTCGCCCGCCATCATCTTTGTCGACGAGATAGACGCGCTCGTCACGTCGAGGGACACCTCATCTGAGGCCAACACCCAGCTCACGGGCGAGTTCCTGCAGGAGTTCGACAACATAAACAGCGTCCCCGGAATAGTCGTAGTGGCGGCGACGAACAGGCCGGACGTCCTAGACCCGGCGCTCCTCCGGCCGGGCAGGTTCGACAGGCTGATCTACATACCCCCTCCGGAGAAGGACGACAGGGAGAAGCTATTCAGAATGAATCTCGACAAGGTGCCGGTCGGCGCGGATATGGATTTCGGCAAGCTCGCCGCGATCACAGAGGGTTTCACAGGAGCAGACATAGCGAACATCTGCAGGCAGGCGAAGATAAACGCTCTCGAGATGAGCCTGACCAAGGGAGGCGAAGTGGAGCTGGAGATGGCCGACGTGGTGAAGATCATACAGAAGACCAGGCCGTCGGCACCAAACATGATACTGGGCAGGTACCTCGCGTTCTTCAGCAAGTACGGAAAGCGCTGACCTCCTCCGGCGCTTCTATGATTTGTCTTAACCTCTCAGAATCAGTACTACAAATCCCTAAAACTCACATTTTCCATATTCTTATGAGATTTGATTAGCCGCTGTAACTTGATTGCGTTATCATAATCTTCCTTTCTCTCCGCATTTAGAGAAGTTTTAACAGAGGGATCGTATTCTCCTACGTGAAAGAGCAGCTCATAGCTCTTTCCATCTTTCATCCTACTAACGTACCTTGCCAACTGGTCATAACCAAGCCAGGTGCACGTGAAGACTGGTGCTGTTGTAGTTCTTGCTTTGTGCTTAAAGGCGTTTTTCAGAACCTCATTGCTACACACGTGCCTGATTGCGAGGTCATGTGATAACGCAAATGCGTCTATGGCAGAGATTATTTCTCTCAAATGCGCATAGATTTCATCATGCTGCCGTTTGGATATGTGCAGGTCAAAATGAGACGGTTCAAAACCAAAAATAGAAATGAACTTTTTATACTGCTGTTCGATCTGTCTTTTTAATGATTTTTTGGGGCTGATCTCAAGATGTACTCCTACACCTACCTTGCCTCTCTTCACCACTTTTATTATCCTATTAATTTGATTTTTTTGATCCTTAGTTATGCGGTTCACAAGCACCGTAGTCGAGTGGATGCGACCAGTCTCCAAAAGGTCAAGAATTCTCTCATTAAACACCCTGCTATATCCAAAATCATCAGAATTCATTATAATTTTTATAATCAAATCACCTGACTCTTAACCACTTAGTGACCCGTAAGGCCGAATAGATAGGCCGCCCCGTTTCCTACCATGTTGATTATGGGCTGAGGATAGATCCCGAAAACGATCGTAAGCACGAGACACACCATAACAACCGCTGCCGTCGCGGCGTCTAGCCTGACACGCCTCGCTCCCAGCTTGTCGGTGTATATGGATGTCAGAACCCTTGCGAAGAAGAACACAGCGATTGCGCTGTTTATCACTCCTATGACCGCGAGCCACAGCATACCAGAACTTATTGCACTCAGGAAAATCAGGAACTTGCCCACGAAGCCCGTGGTGAAGGGCAGCCCCACCATCGACAGCAGGAACACGGTAAGCGCGATCGCGGCGAACCTGTTCTCCTTGTAGAGTCCGATCAGGTCGTCTGTGCCGCTCCTCCCGCTCTTCTCGAGCCAGGCTATTATCCCGAGCACGCCTATGAACAGGAAGGCGTGGGCGAAGACCTGGAAGAGGCTGCCCGAGATTCCGGAAGTGCTCTGGGTGGCTATTCCGATGAAGATGAACCCCGCCTGCGATATCGTGGAGTAGGCCATCATCCTCTTGAAATTCTTCTGCACTAGCGCCGCGAGGCTTCCGAAGAACATCGTGACTACGGCCAGCGCGGCTATCGCCTCGAACACAAAGTTGGAGGAGACGAAGAGTAGTATGAAGACCTGCACTACCGCCGCGAAGGCGACCGTCTCGTTTATTCCGCCGAGCATCGATGTGACGTGCGCCTCTGATCCCTGGTACACGTCGGGCACGAAGGCGCTGAAAGGAAACACGGAAGCCTCGACGCCGAGAGACACCAGGAAGAGCGCCGCGGCGAACATCATCAGCGGGCCCTGCCGCTGCGGCGCCAGCGCGAGCGAGCCCGAAGCTCCGTAGACAATCACGATGGCGAAAGAAAGAACCGCGACGGCTATCGACGCCATTATGAAGAACTTCGTGGCCGCCTCAAGGCTCTGCTTCCTTGAGGTGAGCATGATGAAGGTGGTGGACAGGCCGATGATTTCAAGGCCGAGAAATACCGCAACCAGCGATGCCGCCGAGGCGACGATGTAAGCGCCGACCAGGGCGAAGGAGCCGAGCAGCGCGAAGTCGGGGTAGTTCTGGGAGTGGCCGTGCGCGAGCACGTTCACCAGAAGTACGCCCAGCGTGATCACCATGATGAAGAAGGTGGAGAAGGGATTGACCTGCGCGAAGCCCAGGTAAGTGGCGGTCGTACCGTTCAGCGCGTAGGCGCACACGCAGAGCAGCGACAGTATTATCACATTATACAAAATCTGGAACCTGCCCCTTTTGGCCAGACTGTAAAGCGCATTGCCCGCTAGCAACATCGCGAGAAGCGATACGAAACCGTATGTGTAGAGCGTCAAACTATCGCCAGCGCAAGGATCAACAGCAGCATGCCGACCGCAAGTATTACCACGTACGTGTTTATCTCACCTGTCGCGGCGCGCTTCGCGGAATTCCCTAAGCCCATCGCGCCGCGGCCAAGCACGTCAAAAAGACCGATAACCGCCGTGTCGAAGTAGTTGATGCCGTCGCCCAGCACGAGGACGAAAGCCGCAACGTTCGCGTAGACCGCATTCATTATTCTGGCCGTATATGCCCTATCGGCCAGGTTTCCAAGGGTCAACTTGGTCGCGGCTTTCTTTTTCTGCCTGTAGACCGAGTATCCCATGAAA
The DNA here is from genome assembly GCA_963752955.1 of uncultured archaeon. Classification (GTDB taxonomy): domain Archaea; phylum Micrarchaeota; class Micrarchaeia; order Micrarchaeales; family CABMGC01; genus CABMGC01. Next base: position 80,953 of record CAVWAD010000004.1, on the reverse strand, counting down.
GAACCGGTCGCCACGATTGCGGTCTCGATTGCGGCGCCGTATATATTGACTTGCAGCGTCGTACCTGAGAGGAGGCCCGCGGCGCCGTTCCCGACGAATCCGGGGATCAGGAAAAACGCGGCGCCCGAGATGAGCGTCGCGCCCGCCAGCAGCACAAGACCGCAGGCCATGCTCCTCGGCACGGTCCTGTAGTTCAGCGCCGTGCTCGCCCTGCCTGTTTTCTTCGTCTGCAGCGTGAACCATCTGAGGATGTAGAAGCTCGTCGCCAGGCTGATGACCGAGACGAAGGCGTAAACTGCGAAGTTCGTCCCCAGCGAGGACGCAAGGCCGAGATTGGCGAAAAAGCCCCCGAACGGCACGAATCCCGCGAGAGACAGCACGCCGAAGAGCGCGGTGACGTAGACGATCCTGTTCTGCTTCAGGCCTCCGACCTCATCCAGGTTCTCCTTTCCGTTCGCCTTCATGCTCGCGCCCGCGGTAAGGAACAGGAGAGCCTTGTAGAAACTCTGTGCGAATAGGAAGTATGCCGCCGCCAGGAGCGAGCCGCTCCCCACCGCCGCCAGCATCAGGCCGAGCTCCTGAACAGTCGAGTATGCAAGGACCCGCTTTATCTGCCTCTCCCTCATCGCGTTCAGCGTGCTCAGCACGACGGTCGCGAGCCCGACATAGAGGAGGATTGGCAGGGTTCCCGACGCGGAGAAGAGGGGGAACAGAAGGATTGCGACGAAGACCCCCGCCTTGACCATCGTGCTGGAGTGCAGGAACGCGGAGACGGGCGTCGGCCCCTCCATGGCGTCGGGAAGCCACTCGTGGAAAGGAAACTGCGCCGACTTCGTAAATATCGCGACCATGAGAAGCGCGACCGCGGAGAGCGGCAGCGCCGCCCCGCCCTGCACGGCACCCAATATGCCGCTGAACTCGAGCGTACCGAACGCGACGATGAGAATCGCCATCGCGCCGACTAGCGCCAGGTCCCCGACGAGCACCATCGTTATTGCCTTGCGCGCGGCGCGGTTCGCGCCGTCCCTTCCGTTCCAGAACCCGATAAGCAGGTAGCTGGTCACGCTGAGGAACTCCCAGCCGATGAAGAGAAGGACGAAGCTCCCCGACATTGCGAACGCCAGCATGGCCGTCTCGAACGCGAGCATCTCCAGGTAGAACCTTCGCTGTTCGCTCGGGAATTCCATGAAGCCGAACGAATAGAGGAGCACGACGGGGCCGATGAGCAGCACGGCCAGCAACAGCAGGCTGTTTATCGGCGCGACGGAGGTCGTCACGTTGAGGCCGACGCCGCCAACGGTGAGCCATCCGATGCTCTCTGTGCCGCCGCTCACGAGCGGGAACAGCGCGAGGCTTACGAGGCTGGCACCCAGTGCGATGTACTTCGCGGCCCTGTGGCTCCTGCTGACCGCCACCGCAACGATGGCCGCAATCAGGGGCGCTAACAGGATCAACGGGAGCATACTACCACTTGAACCGCGAGAGCTTGGTTATGTCGAAGTCGAAGCCCCGCAATTTCATGAAAGAGTAAAGCGTCACCATCGCGATGACCTCCGCTGCGGCGACCGCCCATATCCCGATCAGCATCGCCACGGCGTCGGTACCGGGCGAGCCCGCGAACGAGAAGAACGAAACCAGGAGTGTCGCGCTCGCGATGAACATGAGCTCTATCGCCAGCATTATCACGACGAAGTGCCTGTCGGAGATTATGCCAGCTAGGGCGATCGCGACCAGCGCTACGGATGCCACGGCGAAATACTCCAACATCAGACCACCATCCTCGAGAATCTTCTCATCACCAGGACGCTGCCCGCCGCAGTGGCGAACAGGAGGAATGCCGCGGCGTACAGCATCGCGTACTGGCTCCCGAACGCGGCCAGGGCGCTGGATGCAAAGCTGTTGCCCGCCTGCTGCTGGCCAAGGCCGATCCCGCTCAGCACAAGCGACAGCACCGCAGCTAGCGCCACGGCCGCCACGAGGAACCTCGCCCTGCCAAGCGTCTTCGACTGCTTTTCCTCGGAAGCAACGGCCACTACGAGGTACGTGGACAACCCGCCCACGAACACGAAGAGCTGGAGCAGCGCGACGAGGGTCTGACCCAGGTACAGGAAAAGCAGGGAGCTGCCGACCGCGGCGACGGCGAGGCAGATGACCGCATTCAGGAGCTTCCTCTCCAGGAAGACCAGCGCCGCGGGAGCTAGCGTGAACAGCACCAATGCGGACAGCGCGGTATCCAGCACTCTCTAACCCCTCAGCTCCTCCGGCCTCTTTACCAGGGTCCTCTTGTCGTACACCTCGAAGTCGTATCCCTTTGTGAGCGTCAGGCACTTGGTCGGGCAGACCTCCTCGCAGAACCCGCAGAACAGGCACCTGTCTATCCCGACCTGCGGCATCTTGACGGTCCCCTTCCCGGAGGGCGTATCGACCATCTTTATCGTCTTGTTCGGGCATATCCTCTCGCACGAGGAGCAGCTTATGCACGTGTCCATGTCGAGCCGGAGCATGTACCTCTCCGTGTCGTCAAGCGACTCCCTCCTCTCCGGGAACTCGAGGGTCGCCCTCCTCTCCGCGAGGCTTTTTATGCTCTTTACAAGCGGTTCGATGAGCATGCGATCATCCGATGAATAACACCGAAGTAATAATTAAATTGAGTATCGCGAGCGGCAGCAGGACCGTCCAACCCAGCCTAAGGAGGCGGTCTATCCTCATCCTGGCGGTCGTGGCGCGAATCACTATTATGAATAGGGATATTGCGAAGGCCTTTATGAGCAGCCACGCCACAGGAGGCAGCACGGGCCCGGACCATCCCCCGAAGAAGAGGATCGCCATCACGAGGCTGCCCAGGAACATCCTGGTGTAGTCCAGGAACAGCGCCAGCGAGTAGTACGGCGCGCTCACGTCCGTGAGCCAGCCTGCGATCAGTTCGGAGTCAGCTTCTCGCATGTCGAACGGCGGCCTCTCCAGCTCGGCCAGCATGGCCACGAAGAACACAACGAACCCTATCGGCATCAGGAGGACGAACCACGTCTTCGCCTGCGCGCCGATTATCCCGACGAAGCTGTAGCTGTTGGCGAGAAGCGCGGCAGTCGCCACGACGATGATCAGCGGGATCTCGTAGCTCAGCAGCATTACGACGGACCTCTGCGCCCCTATCGCCGCGAACTTGTTGCCGCTGGACACGCCGTTGACGAAGACTATCAGCGGCACGAAAGACAGGACGACGAAGAGCGCGAGCGCCCCGAGCCCGAGATCCGAGGCCAGCAGGGTCGGGGAGAACGGGAGGAGCATTATGAGGAATATCGCGATCGCGAGCATGACCGGCAGGGTGACGAGGAACAGGAACTTCCCCGCCCTCTGCGGGACCGCGTGCTCTTTCGAGAGAAGCTTGACGATGTCGGCAAGGTTCTGCAGCAGCCCGTACTTCCCCACGTAGGTCGGGCCGTGCCTGGCCTGCATCTTGGCGATCACCTTCCTCTCCGTCCATCCGAAGAGGTAGTCGAACGCGATTATCAGGATCGCCACGAGCACGGCGTAGGCGACCAGCGCGGCGGCCCTCACCCCGAGGCTCTGCGAGGCCAGCGCGCCCGAGAGGGACGTTATTGCAGGGACAATATCACCTATCGACATCCCCCATCACCAAGTCCAGGCTGCCAAGTATCGCGAACAGGTCCGCCATCCTGCACCCCCTCGAAAGCTCACCGAGGGCGGCCAGGTTTATGAAGCACGGCGCGCGTATCGAGAGCCTGTAGGGGCTCTGCGGGTCCGACACCAGGTACATCATGCACTCGCCCCTAGGCATCTCCCTGCTTATCCGCACGGTCTTCCTCTCGGCGCCCGGCAGTATGAGCCTTATCGGCGCGCCGACCGCGCTGCCCTCGGGCATCTTCCTGAACGCCTCCCTTATGAGTCTTATGCTCTCCCTCATCTCCAGCATCCTCACCCTGTATCTGGCGAGGCAGTCGCCCTCGCTCCTGACCTGCGGCCTGAAGTTGAGCTTCCCGTAGGCGTAGTAGGGGCCATCCTTCCTGACGTCGTACTCGATCCCCGACCCCCTGAGCACGGGCCCGGTGACGCCCAGCTCCAAGGCCGTCTCCCGGGTGAGCCTGCCCACGCCCCTGAGCCGCTCGATGAAGACCGGGTTCTTCATCACGAAGGAATCGTACTCCCCTATTCGTTTCTCAAGATAGTCCAGCACCGCGTTGGTCCTCTCCGCGAAATCCGGCTGGAAGTCCCTGACCAGCCCGCCGAGCCTCATGTTCACGTAGAACATCCTCGCACCCGCGTTCTCCTCAAGCAGGCGCAGCACCATGTCCCTGTCCCTGAAGGTCCACATGAATACGCCGAAGAGCTGACCAAGGTCGTTGGCCATGGTGCCGAGCCAGAGGAGGTGGCTCGCCAGCCGCTGCAGCTCCAGGAGTATGGTCCTCGCGTACGCGGCCCTCTCCCCGACGCGGACGCCCATCGCGCTCTCGACCGCGGCGACGTAGATCTCGTCGTACGCCATGGGGGACACGTAGTCCAGCTTCTCCATGTAAGGGGGGTTCTGCATGTACTTCCGGGTCTCGGCCAGCTTCTCGACGCCCCGGTGCAGGAATCCGATGTGCGGCTCCACGCTCACGACCGTGTCGCCGTCAAGGTCCACGACGAGCCTCAGCACGCCGTGGGTGCTCGGATGCACGGGACCTATGTTGACTCTCGTTATCATCAGGCTCACTTGGTTTCGTAGGGCTCTCCCCAGGCGAAGTTCTTCCTCAGGGGCGCTGCCCTGCCGTTCCATTTCTCCAGGAGCAGCCGCCCGAGGGGCCTGCCCTTTACCTCTATCCCGAACATCTCGTACATCTCCCTCTCGTACCAGTCCGCCGCCCTGTATACGCCCATGACTGTCGGGACCCAGGCGTCGGTCGGGTCGACCTCGACCTCTATGGACTCTTCCCTGCCCTCCTTGATGTCCCTGAGGAAGTAGATGACCTCGAGGTACTTGACGTAGTCCACCGCAGTGATCTTGACCAGGTACGAGAACCCGCCCCTACTCATCTCCCCGGCCTTCTCGACGAGGTCTTTCCTATCAATCTTCAATCGCGCCACCTATCTTTTTCTGCAGCTTAATGAACGCGGCGAAGAGGTTCTCCGGCTTCGGGGGGCATCCCACCACGTAGACGTCGACCGGCAGTATCTGGTCTATCCCCCTGATTATGTTATAGCTCTCCCACCATGGCCCTCCGCACGTCGCGCACTCGCCGTACGCGATCACGTACTTCGGCTTCAGCATCTGCTCGTACAGCCTCTTTACCTCTGGGGCCATCGACTTGGTGGTCCATCCGGCCACTATCATGACGTCGCTCTGCCTGGGCGTGCCCCTGAAGAACAGGTAGCCCCCCCGCTCCGCGTCGATCCTGGGCGAGCCGAAGTCGAAGAGCTCCATGGCGCAGCACGACAGCCCGAACTGCATCGGCCAGAGCGAGCTCTTCCTCGACCACCTTACGGCGCCCTTGGCCAGCGCCTTGGTTATGTCGGACATGGTGGCGAAGACCGCGCCTGGCTTGGCCTGGTGCTTGCTCAGCGAGCCGGTGACTAGCCTGCTCATCTCCTGCTCCGCGTTCAGGAACTCCCCCTCGCCGTAAGGTGCGTCCATTCAGTCCCCTCTCCTGGCCAGCGCCAGAACGAACATCGCCATCACGAAGCCGAACGCGAGTAGCAGCTCTATGCGCAGGTTGCCGGCGGGGCCGAGCTGCCTGGCGAAGGTGCTCCACAGTATCGCCACCGCGCCGAGGATCTCGAAAGCGAGGAAGATTACGAAGTAATGCGCGTACTCGCCCATCATCGTGACCCCTCCGCCGACGCTCTCCTCCGCGCTCTCGTAGGGCTGCGTCTCCACCTCGTTGCCGTCGCTCCCCTTTCTGACGAGCTTCGAGAAGGCGAGCATAAGCGCCGGCACGAGGAGCGCTACCGCTGCGAATACCAACACCCCGAGGTACGCGTCCGCCATCGGTTACTAATGGACTCTAACGTTAATATTTGTTGTCATGTCCGCCGAGGGGAATCCGCTCAGTCCCAGAGTTCGCTCAGCTTCTTGCTCTTGCCGAGTATCGCCTTGATCTTCTTGGCGAACTGCGGGTCGTTCCTCCTGAGCCACTCCATGAGCAGCGTCGCGTGCTCCTTCTCGTCGTCCCTGTTGTGCGCGAGGACCTCCCTGAGAGCCCTGTCCGAAGTGGCGTCGGCGCGCTCGTCGTACCACATTATCGCCTGGACCTCCTCGATCAGGGACTGCCTGGCCCTGTTGAGGTCGTAAACCCTCTTGCTTATGTTTCCCTTCTCCACGTAGTCCACGGAATACACCCAAACTGAATAGGACATCCACCTCAAGTAATATATTCCTGACGCGCCATTTTAGTTCGGCTTCGAGGAGGCGCTTTTGTTGAAGATGACACCGAAGGGCGAGGAGGTGCTCAGGCAGGGCTCGATAAAGATACGGGTCACGCGCGGGGGCATAGGCCAGCAGGTAACTTTCAGGGTGAGGCATAAGGATGTGGCCGGCATCCATTACGTCGAGCTGTTCACCGACAGGGTGATCGCGCTGACCGAGCTCGAGAAGATAGCCGACGAAATCGGCCTGCCGGTGGAGGCGCCCAACGGCGAGGCGTTCCCGAGGGGAAAGGGCAGGCAGGATTTCGGCATCCTTGAGAAATGACTCTCTGATCTTATTTCCTTCCTCTCTTGCACGTCGAGCAGATTCCCAGATCCGGGTCGTAGTGCTCGTCGCAGGCGGGCCTCCCGCACATCCTGCAGGTGTGCCCCGCGGGCTTTCCGCAGACATGGCACAAACCATATATCTCCGCCATGGAATCAACCGAACTCGATCATCTCCGCGAGCAGCTCCCTCGCCCTCGATGCGGCCAGGGGCCGCATCCCCTTCGTCCTGGAGTAGCGGCACTGGTACCTTACGTACGCCTCGTTGACGCTCGTGTTTGGGTTGACGAGCTTGCACCTGTCTATGTACTCCACTATGGCCTTCACCGCCGCGTCCTCGGTGAGCTTCCTCACGTTCATCAGGTAGGGGGCGAGTATCAGGTTGACCGTCCTGTGCCTGACGTCAGGTATCGGGGTGGCCAGCAGCCTCTCTATCCAGGCGTACGATCCCGCGTTCTCAGCGGTTATCGCGCGCTTCTCCTCGAGCCTTATGCCCCTGGACATCTCCACGACCTCCTTCGGAAGGGACCTCTTGTCTATCGGCAGCCTGCTGGAAACCTCCCTCTCCATCGCGCGCACCAGCAGCCCTATCGTGCGGTCCCTGGCCATGCGCACTACGCCCTTCTCCAGCTGCTGGTTCGCTAGCAGAAGGGCCTCCCCCTTCTGGTGGACCATCACGAAGTCCTCGAAATCCATTAGGAAGCCGCCGCCCTTCTCCCTTATGTTGAGTCTTAGCTCGTTGGCTATCCTTGTGATGCTCTCGGCGCGGTCGTCGGACAGCGCCTCCCCGGCCCGTGCTGCCTCGGCGGAGGCGTACCTTGCGATCACGTACCTGTCCCCGGCGGCGCTTATGAGCATCCTGGCGTAGACGTAGCTCATCAGGTAAGTGTACTTCAGCTCCGTGAGATCCGTCTTGATGAATTCTATCCTGGCCTTGCTGATCGCCTCGTTCACGCGCAGCAGCCCGGCGGTGAGGTACCTCTCCTCTATCGCCCCCGCGTTCAGCGAGGACATGATCTCCTTCGCCTCGGTAGAAAAAGGATACCTGTACGCAAAATCCAGCTTCGGACTGTCGGCCCTTGCCATGTTGAGATTTGCGAATCTAAGATTTATAATTCAGACGCATTTCCATAGAGTTGCGCGAAATATCGCCAGCGCGGCAAGGCTCCTGCCGTCGTTTTTCCTGGCCCCCGCGAGCCTGGCCTCCAGCTTTTCAACGCGCGTAATTGCTACTTTCGTGATCTCCCTCCCGTCAAACTTCTTCCGTCCCTTGACCAAGTCTTCCGCCAGAAATACGTGTACCGTAGCGGTAACGTATCCCGGGTCGACGCAGAACGCCCCGATTTTCTTCATCTTTCCAGAAATGAATCCCGTCTCTTCAAAGAGTTCCCTTTTCGCGGCCCCGACAGGGGATTCATTTCCATCTATTCCTCCCACTGGGAAATTGTAGACCCAACTCCTTACCGCGGGGCGGTACTCCTTCAGCAAGATGACCTCTTTCTCGCTTATGAGAGGGATGACTATTATTCCGTCTGGACGCACCACGCGCTCGAAGTATATGAACCTGCCATTCGGCAGTCGCGGATTGTAGGCCTCAACGTCGAACCATCTGCCGTTGAAAACGATCTTACCCATGCTTCCATCCCGTCGCCTAGAAGTTGGCTACGCGGATCCGCGCCCGTCATTCCTCGACGTAGGGCGCCAGGAAGTAGGTGACGTTCGCGTCCCCTATGTTGTAGCTGAGCTTGAGCGGCTGGTCCGACTTCAGGGACAGGTGTATGACGTTCCCCATCGGGGTCGACCTTACCATGCTCTCTAGGAACTCGAGGTTGTAAACTGCGGATGCGTCCTTCGACGCGTCCACCTTCCTTATCTTGCCGCCGTCTATCTCGTGCGACTCCTCAAGCTCCCCCGAGTCGCCCTTTGCGCTTATCGCGAACTGGCCCTTGGAGGCCTTGAACGAGATGTATGACGAGATGAGCGTCGCGTCCTTCAGCGCGTTCTTCAGGTGCTCCCCGTCGATCTCCACCTTCGCGTCGAACTCGACGTTAGGCTCCTTCTCCACCCCCTTCTTGACGTCTATGAGCTTCAGCTTGTACCTCCTCCTGCTGTTGTCGCCGACGAACTCGAGCGACATCTTGCCGTCCGTGTCCTTCATAACGAGCGCCTCGTTGTCCCTGGTCCTCGCCAGTATCTTGCTGAGGCTGTCCAGGTTCAGCCCTATCGACACCGCCTTCTCTATCTCGTACTTGGAGAACGCCTTGCTCGGCATCGTGAAGGACACCATGCTTATCCCCGAAGGGTCCATCGCCTTCAGGGTTATGCCCTCGGGCGCTATGCTGAAGAGGCCCTCGTCTATGAGGCTGACTATCGCCTCTATGCAATCGCGCCAGTGCTTCGCATTGTCAAGCTTCAGTTCGAACATCGCAATCCCGCTTTCCTAAGTGCTTAATCATAGATAGTAATTAAATATAAATATGTGGCGTAAAACCTACGACCCGTAGTCACGGATATAGGCGACCGCAAAGAATATAACTCTTGAAACGGATGCAAATATGGTCATCGTGAAAAGAGCGTACAAATACCGCGCATATCCTTCACAGTCGCAGAGATCTACGCTTAACCATCAGATGCTTCTATCTAAAGAACTTTATAATCTCCTTCTTGACCAATCTAAGAAATACCACAAGGAGACTGGCAAGACGCTGACAGAATATCGAATGAATGTGTGGCTCACGAAATTGAAAAAGGAAAGGCCAGAATTCAAAGAAATTCACTCACAAGTTCTCCAGAATGTCTCGAAGAGAATTTCAGAGGCATATAAGTTCTTCTTTAAGAGAGCAAAGGCAAAGAAAACCGGCAAGAAAGTCAAAGTAGGATTCCCGCGATACAAGAAATTCGTTTCATCATTGACCTTCCCACAGGCAGAAGGATTCAAAATAGAGAAAAAGAAGGTTTGCCTATCGAAAATTGGAAAAGTAAATTTCGTGAACCACAGAGAAATTGAGGGAACTCCAAAAACCTGCACGATAAAGAAGACGAAGGTGGATGAATGGTTCGTCATCATATCCGCGGAAAAAGACGATCCACTCCCTTTCACTAACAGCAGGGGCGCAGTTGGAATAGATTTTGGCATAAAGAAATATGCCGCATTGTCTGACGGTTCGATATTGCAGAACAAACACATTCCTAAAGGGGCAAGGAACAAGATGAAAAGGCTTCAGAAGATAATCTCAAGGCGTAAGAAAGGTTCGCATAAAAGAAGGAAGGTGGTCCTCAGATTCTCAAGAAAATACGGGCACACATCAAGAATCAAGGAAGACTGGCTTCACAAGCTTTCGCACGATCTCGTTAATTCATACTCATTCATCGCATACGAGGAACTTGAGATCGTAAACATGATGAGGAATCATCATCTTGCGAGGAGCGTAAGTGAGGAATCTTGGGGCAAGTTTACCCAACTGCTGCAATACAAGGCTGAGAGTGCTGGTTGCGTAGTGGTCGCGGTGAATCCCAAGAATACGTCAAGAACTTGTAGTGACTGCGGAAATGTGCAGGACATATCTCTGAGCGAACGGACATTCAATTGCGAAAAGTGCGGAATGTCAAAGGACAGGGATTTGAACGCATCAATAAATATTTTGGCAAGAGCCACTACCTCTGGACAAGGGGGAAGTCACGCCTCAGGAGATAACGTAAGACCTTCAGCAATGAGGGCTGTCGTCGCTGAACGAGGAACTATATTTGGTGTTTCACGATGACCATCAAGAGCACCATTGGAAGCCCACGAATTTATTCATGGGAGGATGTCACAATGGTATCGCTTCATAAGCATGAGCATGAAGACCGCTATTGCCGGCACGCTTCCGTCGCGCGGAACGAAGCCAAAAATCGTTAGAGTTGTCTTGACTATGGGAAGGTACAGCCTGTTTGCAGTCTCGCTTATCGCGTTCGTCCTGGCTCTGTCAGTCCCTGCCCACGCGGGGTACTGGTTTCAGAGCGGCGCCAGGGCGGGGTCCGACGCCGCGCAGAACGGCGGCGCGAGCGTATCCATACAGACCGTGGTTCCTCAGGCCGCGGACGCCAGCTCAATGGCGTTCTGGGTGGGTGAAAACCTTCCCAACGGCGCCTTCCTGCAGGTGGGGTACGTGGTTGAGAACCAGTCGGGCAACTACCCCGCGGAGTGCACCGCGTCGGGCTGCTCCGGCACAGAGTACCTGACCGCGGGCAACGCCGAGTGGTTCTACGAGTATTTCCTACCAAACCAGAACGATTCCTTCATGGGCCGCATAGGCCCAGACGCATCGGCGGGCGCCAACGGGACCTTCAACACCTACTCTTTCCTCTCCTCGGGCGACACGTGGTCCTTCCTGTTCAACGGGAATCAGGTGGGCAGCGTCGACCTCGGCGCGTCCTCTTCGGGATCGGACCTGCCCGTCGCCCTGGGAGAGGTGGCGAACACGAGCAGCAACGTAGCATTCATGAAAAACGTAATCTTCGCGAACCTGTCAGCGTACAAAAACGGCGCGTTCTCTCCGGTTTCCAGCGGCTACGGGTCAATAAGCTACGGAGTGGGGAGCCAGACCGCGCTCCCGAATCCCTACGGCGTAAAGGAGGTAGGGAGCAGGACAAACTACTTTACCGTGGGCTCTGGCCTGCCGCTGGACGCGAACAACACCAGGCTCTGGACGTTGGGCTACTCGGTCAACGTGATATCCCAGTACGGCAACCTGAGCGGCAGGAACGGCTACGTCGCCTACACCACGGTAGTCCTCTCGGCCCCGGAGACGATATACCTGGACAACGCCACCAGGGTTTCGTTCCTGAGCTGGTCGGGTTCGGGAGTCGGCGCGTACACTGGATACCTGAACAACGTCTCCCTCGTGCTCGACGGGAACGTGACCGAGAGGGCGAACTGGCAGCTGCAGTACTTCGTCAACGTCTCCACCCCGCAGTCCTCCGCCACCGGAAACGGCTGGTACGACAGCGGCTCGCTTGAGAGATACGGCGTCGCCAACGCGTTCGTATACGAGAACGGCACAGACAGGTACGCGTTCGACTTATGGAGCAACGGAAACAAGAACCTGAGCGGCACTGTCGTCGTCGGAGGCCCGCTGAGAATCTCGGCGGGGTGGCTGCACGAGTACCTTGTAAACGCGACTTCGTCCTACGGCAACGCCACCGGAAGCGGCTGGTACGAATCAGGCAGCTACGCGAACCTCAGCGTGCCCGCTCCAGTGGTGAACGTCAGTCCGGGCGAGAGGATCGCCTTCGTCTCCTGGAGCAACGGAAACGAGAACAGCACGATTCGCGAGAGGATCGCGTCACCGCTGAGCCTGAGGGCGCAGTTCAACAGGCAGTACCTGATAGGGCTGTCCGGGGAGAACAACCAGGGCAACCAGATCAACGTGTCGTACTTCGTGCTCAACGGCAAGCAAGCAAGCAGCAGCATCTTCCTGGACGCGAACCGGACGTACGTGCTGGACGGGGTATACTACAAGGGGGTCTTCCTCCCGGTGAACCTCACCGTTCCCGCAAGCGCGCCATCCACCTTTAACTTCTCACTGCCGGTCTACGACGTAATGGTAAGGACCGTCGACCTCTTCGGCCTGCCGGTCAACTCGTCCGTGTCGCTGGTTTTTGATAATCTGAGCCATTCCCAGACCTCCTCCGGGGCGTCGGGTGCAGTGCGGGTCATGAACGTACCGTACGGAAGATCGAATGTCACCGCCCACTTTCTCGGCATGACCGAGCGTGCGTCGACTTATGGCGGAAAGGAAACGTCGCTCGTTTTTGTTTCGGCGACAAACGTCATAAGCATTGCCGTCCTACTTTTTGTAATCGCCCTTTTGGTCGTTCTAAGAAGGAAGCGAGTTACGAAGGGCACAACCGAATTACCAGCATCAGACGCCAAGTCCAGCTGACGTCCATATGGCCTTTATAGATGCCCTTGCGACTTACTTCTCTACTCGCATGCTAAGGCGCAGTATAGCTTATGATAACTATTCCTGAACCGCCAGTTCCGCTGCCGCCAGAAGAAGGATAATAACAATACTGGGCGCCATGTCACGTACAGCCGAGGCCGCACCTTGAAGGCTCAAAGTGCTGCCGACAAAATGGACGTGACTTGCCTCTGGATTGCTGGTGAAAGCGAGTGTACTTGTAACGCTGCCGACCCGATCAAAGCCAGCGACAAGTGTCTGATTGAAGGCAAGCGTGCTGGTGACTGACTCGTTGTACGTTACCGACTCTACTGCTGATCCGAGAATCTCGACGTATTGCTGACTGACTCGCGTCTTACCGGCCGCACCGTATAGGGCGTCAATGTACTGACGAGTCACCCGCGCCTTGCCGTCGCCGGGACCAGACGCATCGACGTACTGACGAGTAAGGCGAATCGCGGCTACCATTGAACTATCCTACCTGTACGCCGAATTGTGCAGCTTGCCAAGGTCAGTTGGAGTCCAATTGTCGGGGCCATCCGGGTTCTGCTCCATTACCCGCCTCCGAGTCTTGTAGGTCGTCACACCAATCGCCTGCCCGGCGTCCGCGTCGGTGGTGCTGCCCGACTTGCACACCGTCTTGATGTTGTACGCGGTAGTATCCATCTCGCTTGCAGTCGTTGCAGATGACGATGCCCTTGACTGCGGTCAATCGAGCCGGAGCAGCATAGTTATAGAGGTCGAGATCGATGCTCGTGCCATCCTGGACGTAGTCGCTGTCGTCGCCGCATACTTGCTCGTTGACCCTGGCGTAGTTGTTGCCGCTATCAGGCGTCCATTGGGTTGAGTCACCGGCAGCGTCCGGCCTGGTCGTCACAACGCAAACGTTCCCGAGGAAGTCGTTATTGGTCGTCCCGCTTGCGTCAAGGAAATAGAGATCGTCGAACCGCGCCGGCCGCCGCCCCGCCAGAGAACGGAAACCGTCGTGGTAATCATGGGCTCCGAGTTTCGTGTTTGCCAGTGCCACTGGGACCGTGATCCCGCCGACGCGAACTCATAGGTGCCCGACGTGGCGCACTTGACCTTGAGTTCGATGTAGTACCAGTGGTTGGGAGCAAGTCGCAGGCCCGATGTCTTCTTGAGTTCCTGTACCCGTGCCGCGGGTCACGGCGAACTCGCCATCGGAATACTTGTAGAGGCTGACGCCTTGCGTGGTGCCATCGTACAGCCGAATCGGATAGTTGACCCGTTCCAGTGAAGTAGTAAGCCACCCCGATTACCACGGTATCGTTGTAGGTCAAGCCAACCTGACCGAAATAACCTGCGTCATCGGAGCTATGTGCCTACCGAGTAGCCGCTAACCCTTCCCGCTCGAATAGATGACGGATGTCCTCATAGGCAATCACGCCGTACTTGCGTGCCATGATTCCTGCCGGCGACGGCGCAGAGCCGACTGACGTGCCGTAGTTGTCAAATCCATCAACCCAGAGCAGAGCCATGAGACCCTCCGCGTTGGAATGACTATGCCACCTGAATGCCAAACTCGGCGGCATTGAAATTGGTTTGAGTCCAGGGGCCGACGTGTGTGGGTCGGTTTCCATGATCCGATACCGTGTAAGTAATTGGTGGAGCCGATCGACTGGCCAGCGTCTACGTTATGCGTCACGTCGGACTGACACACAGTCTTCAGATTGTACGACTTTGCATCCGTTTCGCGGCAGTCCGTGCAAATCATCAACCCGTTGATGCTCGACACGCCAGAAAGGTCGCCAAAGGCATACCGGTCCTCGTGGCCGATGATCCCGTCTTCGACGTAGTTGCTGTCCTCGCCACTGATTGCCTCGTTGACGCGAGCATAGTTGCTGCCGCTGTCAGGCGTCCACTGCGTCGATCCACCTGCCCCACTCGGCCTTACAGTCACGACTCGAACATCCCCGAGAAAATTGTTGTTGGCCGAGCCACTGCCGTCACAGACATAGAAATCGTCGAAGTACGGAATGGCCCCGTTCGCATTGTAGAAGCACACGCGGTCGTGATAGGCATTGGAACCGACCTTGGTGTCACCACTGCCACTGAGCACCGTCTGGCCGCTTACGCGAAGCTCATACGTCCCGCCGACATCGGCGCACTTGACTTTGAGTTCGAGGTAGTACCAGGTAAGCGGAAGCAGGCCAAGATTGACCGTGGTCGCATACGGCGTGCCCGTTCCCGGCGTAATGGCAAGCTCGCTGCCGACCAGCTTGACGCTGACACCCTGGGTCGCCCCATCGTAGAGGCGAATCGGATAGCCCCCTCCCTCCTTGCTCGACCTTGAAGCCGCATCCGATGATGAGGGTGTCATTGCTGGTAAGCGGCGGCGTGATTAAGTACCCTGCTTCGTCGGAGTAGAGCTGTAAGCCATACTGACCGAACCGGCCGGCCGGCGATCCACATCCGTTGATCTTCGTAGCTGGTCTGGCCGTACTTGCGCGTAATCACGCCGGCAGGAGCGGGGGCATTTCCCACCGTCGTGCCGTAGTTGTCAAAGCCATCAAGCCAGAGTAGAGCCATCGTTCGGCACTCCCTAAACCAATTGAAAGCCGAACTGAGCGGCCATTAACGCCCGGAGGCGTCCAAGCCAGCCCCGTTCCAGGATCCGTCTCAGAATTCGGCGCTTGTTCAGGTACGTGAAAGAACCGACTGGCTGCCCAGCGTCAGCACTTTCGGTTAGCATCCAGACTTGCAGAGGGTCTTCAAGCGGAATGAAGCAGCGTCAGTCTGCTTACAGACGGTGTTGACTGCCACGCCGGCAATCCCCGTTGTGATGCCCGTCAAGGCGGCATAGGTGTACAAGTCTTTGTAATTGCTTTCCGATGACTCCACGTAGCTGGTGTCATCATCGCAAACGCCGTCGTCCACCCTTTCGTAGTTGCTTCCGCGTCGGGGGTGAATTGGTTCGCGTCCCCATTTCCGTCGGGACCGATCGTGACGACCCGCATCTGACCGAGAAATCATTATTCGCCGATCCCGACGAGTCGAGAAAGTAGAGGTCATCGAAGATCGGAGCGTTGTAGAAGCCTTGCAGGAGGAAGCGATCGTGGTACAGATGTGAACCGATCTTCGTGTTCAGGCCACTGCCGGACAGGACCGATGTGCCGTCCACGTGCAAATCGAAGGTTCCAAGCGTGGCATGGCACTTGACCTTGAGTTCGATGTAGTACCAGGTATCCTTTTGCAGACCAAGGCCGGCGGTGGTCGCATACGCCGTCCCGGTCGCCGGGGTGACGCTCAGCTCGGACCCCATTGGCTCCCGCCTGACGGATGCTCACCCCTTGCGTTACGTGCCGTCGTACAGTTGGGCAAGATAGCCGTTGTAGCCGCTTCCGCTGCCGAAACGCAGCGCAAACCCAAGAACAACTGTGTCATTCGTCGTCAGGCCGTAGGCCGGCTTGATCCACCCGCCGGCATCGTATGGCATACTCAGCGCATATCCGCCCATCTTTCCCGTCTTGATGAGCATGCGCTGGTCCTCGAATTGCGTCACGTACTTGCGGCTGACAACCCAATTGGGCTGCGGCTTGTAGTCAAGCGACGTGCCGAACCGATCGAAGCCTTCGACCCAGAGCAAAGCCATTGGCATGCACCGGAGAGAGGATCGCCCAGGCGGGTCCGCGAGGGGACCCGCCCGGACGCTTGGCAAGGGAGAAGATTAGCCGGCGATGGTGTACGTGATCTTGAGCGTGTCACCGTGTTCACGGCTACCGGGGTGCCAAACAGACCCGTGGACCAAAGCGTGCCGGTGGTCCCACCCTTCGTGCTCGCGCCCGTGCCGCCCACGATGAACAGCCCCTTGACGGTCTTCGTAGCGTTCATGGCAAAATCCACGGTCGAAGCATTGGTGACCTGCCGACCCGTGGCAGCGCCAGCGCCCCAGGCCGGGCGGTTGGCGGCCGTGTAGTCCGTGTTCTCGATCCATCCGGCGTGGCTGTTCATCACGTCGGCATTGGCAAGCGCCGAGTAGCTATCACTGTCGATCAGGCCGATGTACCAGGTGGTAATCTGTGTCCCAGAGTGAAACTGGGTCTCAAGGATGTGGTTCAGGCCCACGTCCACGATGCCGTTGTCAAAGTTGAACTCGCCGATGACCTTGCCGTCACGGACGTGCTCGACCTTGAAGTGACCCCTTGGAGCAAAAGTACTTCGCAACTCGCTCCGCGCCCTCTCTACGGCACACTCGCCGAAGTCAACAAACGATAGACAATCTCGCATGGGATTCTCCCTATGATTGGTCTGCTAAGGCAGGAAGAAACCCTGCCAGAAAGAGCTACGACAAAATGCTTGTCCCGCGCCGAAGCTCGCGTTTGATGGTCTTCAAGACCTCGCGGGCCGTCTCGCGCGGTTGAGCGGACCCGTTGACGTTGATGTCGCCAATGGTGACATTGCCAATTCCGCCGCCTTGCGATCGGAAATTGGGTGTCAGCCCGGCGTTCATGGCGACCAAGTGGGAGAACCACCGCTGGGTAGCCACGCGATTCATCACGAACTCGCCCGGCGTCAGCATCGCCGGCACGGTGTCCGTACCTCGGGGAGCAAAGCCGCCCACGTCGAAGTGTCGAATCAGGCCGCCAAGGGCGGCCAAAGTCATCTCTTCTCCGCTGTAATCGAAGCCACCCCCGCCGGCCATTGAGGCCGCGGCGGCAGCTTGGGCCGCCGCTGCGGCAGCGGCTTCCACGCCCCACCAAGCCTGCTCCAGGCTGCCAATCGAAGCGATGCCAGCATTGACGGAATTGAACTGACCGTCGATCGCTGTCTTGCCGCCCTCGGCTGCGGCCTTCTCGCGTTCCATCTGACCGGCCGACTCGCTGGTGGCCTCCTTCTTCTGCCTCGTAGCTTCGATCTGCTGACGAATTGCCTCCGCCTCCTGCTTCTCCGCGTCGGGAACCGCTTGTGGCGTCTTCGCCTCCGATTCCTTGAGCTTCTGGAGTGCCGTGAGCATCGTCGTGATGTCTTCCTGAATCCGTGCCCGCTCCACACGGTTACCAAGACCCGGCAACGCTGTGCCAAGGTCCATCGACGCCAAATCGTGCTTGAGCTTGAGCATGTCAGCATCGGTGATGCTGGTACTCTTGCTAAGCCGGTCCATTTCGGCTACCAGGTCACGAAGTTGCTTTTGAGCGGCGTTGATGGCGTCCGCACGGGCCTGCGTAAATCCACCGCCAGCCACAGCCGGAGACATCGGCTCATTGCCGAGGGTATTCCTGGCCGTATTGTAGGTGTTCCTGATGTCGGCCTGGTTCGCAACTTCCTTCGCCCGCTGCGCGCCCTGAGCGATGATGTCGTTCCATTTCTTCTGGAACGCATCCAGCACGGCGTTCAGTCCATCGGTAATGATCTCCTTCCCTGTGAACTTCTCGATCTTTGCCATCACCGGCGCTGACAGCCCGGCCTTGTCGAGACTGGCCTGAAGCTGATCGCGCAACCTGGCCATTGTCTCGGGAGCGACTTGTAGTTCCTTGAGGTAGATGCTCGACAGCAGGCTCTCGGCGTCGCGCTTCATCTGCTTGAAGGCATTGGCATCGCCCATGAAGTTCTTGAGGAAGTCGCCCTTGGTGGTGGTCTGGACCTTCTGGATGAAGTCCTGGATCATCGTGTACGAATCAGCCAAGTCCTTCTTCCACTGCTCGCTGGACTTCTGGGTCAACTCCCCCTTATCGCTTTTCGTCCACTGGGTCAGTTTGTTCTCAATGGCGTCGCGCTCGCGGCTCTAACTCAGCGTTATTTCTTTGAGCCTGGTCCTTTTGCTTCTCAAGCTCTGCGCTAAGCTGTTTCTCCATCGCGGACTGCTTGTTGATGCTGTCAATCCGCTTCTGGTCGAGGTCATTCAGGTCTTTGGCGGCCTGCCGCTGGAGGAACATATTGCCGCTTTGCTTCGCGGCCTGATCGACCATCTGACCATAAGCCTCAGCCCGTCGCCATGCGTCGTCGGCCAGCTTTTGTTCGTTCGAGTCCTTGGCGGTGGCCTGGAGCTTCGCGGCCTGATCGGCGATCTGCCGCATCCGCTCCTCGTACATCCGCATCTGCCAATCGGGACCCAAGTTCCGCGTTTGGAGATCGGTGTTGAATGTCCGATCGGCGATCTTCTGCTTGATTCTCGGCGACTTGCAGATCGTTCTCGGTCGCTTTCTTCGCGGCAGCATCAGCCTGCGCACCAAGCTCTTGCGTTAGCTTGTAACGCATCTGCATGATCTTGTCGAAGGCTTCCTTGACGGACTGCACTTCGACCTTCATGGCAGCCTTGTAGTTCTCAACGTCTTGCAAGTAGAGCTTGTTGGCGTCGGCAAAATGCTGTCGCAGAATCTTGACCGTCTCGTCGGCCTTCCGCTGTTCTAGCCGGATGGTGGCCTCTGTCTGCGCATCACGCATCTTAATCTGAGCGTCCAACGCATCCCGAAGGGCCTTCTGCGGGGCCTCGATCTGCTGGTTGATAAGATCGCCGATGGCGTTGCCGAGCATCCGGGCCAACTCGACGCCCGCCAAGGCCGCAAATGCCAGTTGTACGCCGCTCAACGCCTTGGCGGCTTGTGGGGCCTTCGTGATGATTGCTCCGAAGGCATCCACGTAGGTCGTCTTTGCGGCTGCGGCCCATTTTTGGGTCAAGGCAAAGGCAGCGGCCAATCCACCGATCAGGGCAACATCGGTCGGAAGCGTGCTGGTCAACAAGCGGAATACACCGACTAGGCCGTCGCCGCCGCCGACAACCTGAATCAACTGGTTGAGGGTGGTAATCAGCTTGAGTCCGAATTCCGCCGTGAAGAAGTTGGCGAGTTTGTTCAACTCTTTCGTCAACTTCTCGGCGTCCGTGTCGGTGAAATCCTTGAGCTTCTTCTGGATCGTGGTCAGGTCAACGGCGTTGATTTCCGCCAGCGCCTTTGCGGCCTTCTCTGCGCCCTCTTGTGCCAGACGCGACGCGCCGGCCAACCCGCGAATGTTGGGGAACAGTTTGGCGAAGGCATTCTCGGAGCCGTCCGTCGTCTCCCAGAGCTTTTTGACCGCGCCCTCCAGGCCCCAGGTGGCGATGGCGGCAGGACCAGACTCAGCACCGATCTGGTGCAGGGCCTTTCGTCATGTCCACGGAAGGCTTCAACAGCCCTGTGATGATGCCTGCGCAATTGCGTGGCGGCTTCGGTGGCCTTCACGCCGCCGATCGTAATGGCAACCAGGGAGGCTTGCAGTTCCTCCATGCTGATGCCCGACCTCATGGGCGATGGACTGCACGCGGCCCATCGCCGTGCCCAACTCGCCCATTCGCAGCCGGCCCAACTCGATCGTCTTGTCGAACTGCGCAGCGCGAAGCCCCGCCATATCGGACGATTCGCCGTAGGCGTTCAGGGCACCCGTCAAGAGCAGAGACCGCATCAGAGAGGCTCTGCGCCGTGACCTTGACAGTGCATTGGCAGCCGTAAGGATGTTCGCCCGATCCGCCGCCGTGGTGAACTGATTGGAGAGCACCTGGTATTGGGCTTCCGCCACGTCCGAGAGCGGCTGATTGAAGGCGTCCGACATTTGCGCGGACGTCGTCGGCGATCTGCTGGAAGCTCCGGCTGGGGTCAATGGCATGGATTTCGCCGATCTGCTTGGTGAACTGCCATCCCAGACTGTAGGCTTCCTTGAAGGCATCACGAATCTCGCTCAAGGTCCGCGAACGATGAACTGGGTCATCACGACCCGGCCCAAGGTGTTCCAACTGACGACCCATGCCTGGGTCTTCTTGCCGGCGTCGGCGATGGCGTCTGTGCCGCAGTTCGCGTCTGGTCGGCCATCGCCGACATGGCACTGCTGTAAGTGCTCGTCGCCAAGGCGAGCTGCGTCCTGCATCTCCTTCATGCCTTCGGTGACTTTGCCCACGCCAACAGCCGCGTCCAAGTTGGCCGAAGGAGTGCTGGCCAGCTTTGTCATCGACGCAAGCGTCGGTCCCGCCGGCCGAGGACATCTGCTTCAGCGAAGCAACCGTCTGATCGGCGCTGGCGTTGAAGTCACTCAGTTGGCTGCCAATCGCCGCCCAATTGGGTGCCGAAGCGAGGAGAGCGCCGAGTTCAGCTTCGTCAACTCGTCGATCGCCTGGCTAGCATCGAAGCCAAGCTGTTGTCGAATTACGCCTTCGTTCGTCGGCCATTGTGCTAACCTATGGTGATCGTGGCAGCGATGAACGCCGGCACGTCGGGAAGCGAGACCTCGCTGGCGTGCTTCAAGAACGCCGCCTTGCCCTTTTCCTGGAAGTGGTACGGCCCAGGGTCCGTGAGATGGAAATACTGTTTGCCGTTGCTTGTCGAGAAAAGTGTTGGCGTTGTGGTACTCGTTGATAATCAGATGCGGCAGCGTCGTGCTGTAAGTGAACGAGTAGATGCCCGGCCTTCTCGCCCCTCTCGAACGTGCCGTTGTCGCCGGGACTTGCGCCAATTCCAACGTCGATGCGATTGGGCGCATCGGGCGACGGGGGCATAGGCGAGAGCGAACGTCGACCTGCTTGCCAATGGCGCGAAGGTGGCACGGGACGCCGCGCTCCACACCGGCATCCCTGCCCGTGGCGTGGAATCCTCAATGACCTTCGTAAGCCATACCACTGCCGCCCTGTGTAGTCGCTCCGACGAGCCGCTCATCGCAGCGCCTGCTGGAAGGCGGTCATGTCCACTCTTGGGAGCTGGAAAGTTCGCCGTGAAGTGCATCGCGCCCTCCTTACCCCAAGGGCATCCGTGCCCCAGCCAATTGACGCCGCCCGCTCATCCTCGTCATGCTCGCAAGTCTGATCGAAAGCCAGGATCAGGGCTTGCGTCAGACGCCGCAATCGTCCCAACGACGCTTGGACGCCCGGCGGGCGAATGCCCACCCGGAGCGCACGCCTTCCAGATGGCGTACTCGCCCGGTGCGGTACTCCGGCCAGATTACGCTGGCCGGTCCCTGCGGCGGACCTTGTAGAAAAACCTCGCGGGCCTTCCGCAGTTTGGCCTCATCGAGGCAATTGGCCTCCAGCACCAGAGCCGAGCACGCGGTTGCACTCCATCTGCGAAAGGCCGGCGTTCTTGAGGTCCGTGTCCCAATTGGCCCACGTCGACGGGATTGTCCAGTTGCACGGTGTCCCATTCGATCTGGCTGGGCTCGAGCGAGTGGACGACGATGTAGGCCGATCCGCCGCTTCTGGTACTCGGCCCAAACGCTCCTGGTAGCCCTCATCCTCCGTGTCGGCACCGTCACGCCGTCCTTGGTCGAGCTTTCCGGGCGGCGTCGGTTCCGGGCAGAGTTTCTTGAACTCCTCCATGTCCTTCACGCCGCGTGGCACGAAAGACGACTGCTCTGGTCGCCGCGCGGCAGCACCAACACTTCCTCGACCGGCAAGGTTGTCGGATCAATTCCACCAATCTTCATACGAATCTCCCTTGCAAGGATAAGAAGAATGCGGTGCCGGCGCGATTGCCGGCACCGCGTAAGAAGCGTCACTCGTTACGATGCCGCGAGTGATGATCGGCTCAAGTGCGTTGCACTTCCCGGAGACCGCGATGTTGGCATTCTTGATGTCGTAATCGCGCTTCTCGCTGCGGAAATCGGGGAACAGTGTAGGTGGCCGACTGGCGCCGCCGCAAGGCCGCACGTCCTCGACCACCACGTCCACCGCATACGGCTCGCAGAGATCGGCGGACGACGTGACCCACTCGGAGGCTGCGCCGATGCCCTTGAGGGCCTCGATCGGCGTGATCGTCTCGCCCGTGCCGGACTTCACCTGGTCGAAGGTGAAGTTCGTGGTGACTTCCATCGGCACGTCGTCGCCCCGACGCACGGTGTCAAGTTCGCCTCGGTCCAGGTCGTACTTGTACTGGTCGGCTTCGGTGTACTTGAGGTCGCCTTCGCCGATCGTGATTTCGACCTGCTGCGACTGGAACGTCAGCACGCCGCCATCAGCATAGGTGCCAGCGCCCAGAGCAGGCGTAAAGGTGATCTCAGTCGTCGGACTGGTGCTGGTAGGCGTCCGGGCCGTGACCGTATGCACGGTCGTGGCGGCAGTCTCGCCGGCAATCGTAAAGCGTGCACCAATCGGCACCAGATCGGTGTCGACCGTGTTCAGGACAATCGTGTCGATGGCAAAACTCGTGTCCGTCGCCACCGGAGGCGTAGTCGGTTCGTTCACCGCGGCAGTGCCGCTCAGACCATCCTTGCAAGTAGACGGTGCAATTTCGCAGATCAATCCTGGCCATAGGTTACTCCACTGGCTAAGGTTAGGGTTCAGTCAACTCCATCACGTAGCGGGCATCCACTTCGGTCTGCTTGATCTTGTCGATCTTGTCCATCTGGCCGAAGTTCATCACCCGCACGCTCTCATTTCGCCCAGGCCGTGGGATTCAGGCAACCCAGAAACACTTGCGTCTCGGGGTCGTCTTCGACGTAATCGCCTGGTTCGCCGCCGAAGTTCCAAACCGGAATCGGTTCGGACATCGCCTCGTGGAACAGCCCCGCATACTTGAGGATGGTCGCGGCGTTCTTCTGGCCGTCGTAGCGGCTGGTCAGAAGCACGTTGACATCGACGTAGATGCGGTGATAGCCCTTCGAGAGTTCCTGATCGAAGGGGCCGGTAATGCGGATTTCCGCCCTGATCGGTCGCCCGCTCAAAAGCGGCGGTCCGCTCATCGAAATGCTCGATGAGCACCGGAAGGTCTGCATCGGTGGCAACCTCTTTGAGGTAGTCCGCCACCGAATGAAAAATCCACGTGCCCAATTGGGATTCGCGGCCATAGAAGCCTCCTATGCCGTCTGGGCGGCTGTCTTGAAGTTCAAGAGTGCGATTCCGCCCGCAGGTCGAAGATTTGCTCGGGCATTTCGCCGACCAGTTCTCGGGCCGTGACGACCCAGCCGGCGTCCACCTCGAAGCTCTCCACCGTCTTGACCTGATATTTGCGACGGTTGTAGACGATCCAATCGTCGGCAGTCAGTTCCGGCAGCGCCGGCACATCGCGGCGGTCGATGATGAAGTCGCGCTGGTTCACGTCGTAGTGACCGCCCGTGACGAACTGCTTGTTCGCCGAGATGAGCGAGATCGTCTGATTGGCGACTCGATCCATCCTGCGAGGGCACGACAACCGCCCTCCGCACATGCGTCACCGTCTTGGTGATGATCTTCTCGCCCGTCCTTGCGTCCGTCTCGCTTGACACCAGCTTGTAGATGTCGATCGGCGCGCCATAGTCCTTCTTCAACTGGTAGAGCGCCTGTCGAATCCGCTGGTTGAGGTTGCGATTGATGGGTGGACGCATGAGTGAGTTCCTAACGGTCGAGAGACCTTTCGATTCGTTCCATCACCGCCGTGTTCTTGGCAATGACGATCGAGCAATCCTTCACCAGCGGCAGGATCACCTCCCGCTGCTCGTCCTCCAACTGGTCGAGCCGGTTGGAGAGACGGTCTTCGCGTTTCCAGTCGCGCCAGAGAAAAAACACGACGGCGAGAAAGAAGGGACCGAACTGCTTGATCAAGCGCAATCGCGTCCGCAAACTCGCCGGAGGCAAACAAGGTGGGCATCGCAAGAATCCTTTCGCTAGGCGGGAAGAAAGGCCGCTCGCCCTGGATGATCCAGGGCGAGCGGACATGAAAGCAGACGCTTAGCCGAGCAACGGCACGCAGAGGCGGCTGTCAAGCACCGCGACGCCGCAGAGCAGGTCGAGGTTGACCTTCGTTCCGCCCGCGTCGATGTCGTACTGCATCGCAACCCGCATCGAGATGTCGTTGTGGACGCCAACCTTGGTCAGCACGCCCATCTGGTTGTTGGGCATGGCCAGCGGCCGGCTCACCAGAGCGATGGCGTCACGATGGAACGCCCAGTTGAGCGAGCCATACGGGCCGGGGAACGCAGCGTTGGCCCCGTCAGCCACGAGGGCCTCCAGCGGCCGATCCAGAGTGACCCTGGTGGACGTGCGCGGTCACGACAACCGCCTCGATGACCGTGTAGGTGTGGCGGGCTGACGGCGTAGTGCCGAAAGCAAGCAACTGGCCAACCTGCGGACCTTGACCGGCCGCGTGGTTCGTCAGGAGGATGCCCTTGCTGTAGCCAGCCGGATAGTCGTCGTTCGCCAGACCCGAGGCACCGACATCGCACGCCTTGTAGGCGGTGGCGACCGCGTTGTCCAGACGTGGGTACTTGAGGGCCTCGTTCAGGACGAAGCTGTCGGCATCGGACAGCCGGTCGATCCAGGTCGGCTGATCGTTGCCGGCAACCACCAGGTACTCGCCGACATTGCGGAGCCAGGACGGACGCCAGTCGCCCGGCGTAGCCCGCCGCATACGGCTCGGTGACCGGGTCCGCAGTCAGTCTCACGCGCCGGTCAGCACCGAGTTGACGTTCTGGTCGAGGTAGGTGTTGAAGCCCAGGATGCGGCCGAGGGTCGCGTTCTCCAGGGCCGACCCGCCGTCGCCGCGCTCATTGGCCTTGATGAACATGGTGTTCTTCAAGAGAGCGGTTTCGCTGGCAGGCGAAAGCACCAGGTTCCGGCCGACCATCGGGGCCAGGTTCTCGTTCAGCCGCTGACGGGCTTCGAGCACGTCGTCCTGGCTGGTCGCAGCGGTCAGTCCGCACAGCCTGCCGGCGCGACTGTTGGTGCCGGTCAGGAAGGCGTGAATGCGACCCATGATGGCGCGATCGACCGAGCGGGCGATCACCTGCATCGCAGGCAGCAAGTACACGTCCACCAAGTCCTGGAAGGACAGACTGGCCTCGCCGTCCTTGATGACGAAGTTCTTGTAGAACCACTGATCCAGACGCACCGGCACGTTGGTGGCGGCAGCCGTCTCGGGGACCAGCGTGTCGCCGTCCGCCTTGCGGCTGATGGTGAAGGTTCCAGGCCGGCGAGTGTTGACCACGTCGCCGTAGTTCTGCACTTCATCCTCGAAGTCGCGGGACACGAGGTTCGCCATGACCATATTCTCTTCGAGAATGGCCAGGCCCTCGTTCGCCCACAGTTCCGGGAATGAAGGCGTCGTTGTCGGCGTCGGTCACGTAGCCATGACGCATGGCGACCGAGAGGCCACGGTCGCCACAGAAAGATACCACAGGTTCATCTTGTTGTCTCCAAATGGGACAGATTCTTGTTAGTGAAAGCATCCAGCCCCTGATTCCTTAACGGCGTCTACGACGCAGACCGAGCAGTTCAGGGTTCTCTGCTCGCACCTTCTGGTACTGATCCGGCGTAAGATTACGCGGATCAATCCGTCCGTTGGACCCGGTTGTAAGGCCACCGATAGCCGAGTTGCCACCAACACCCGAAACGACGTTCTTGCGGAAGAGATTCTGGAACTCTGCAATCTCCGTCATCCGCTTCACTGCCTCGCTCGGCGTCTTGGTGGTCATAATCGCTTGGCCAGTCGTGGCGTCCTTGTCAGGAAACTCCACCATGACCTTGAATTGTCCATTGCCCTTGCCGGTCTTCTCGTCCACCGATTCGACCAGCTTGGTCATGCCTGTGAGAAGCGTCACGACCTGGCGAGTGTTGTAAGCCTCATGCTCGATGGCGGCATCCTGCAAGGCCCGCTCGATCGTCGAACCCCGCCATCGCGTCTCAGCAATCTCAGCACGGCGCTCGGCCGCAGTGAGTTTGCCCTGATAGGACGCCTCCAATTCCTTCTTCTCTTGTGCCGCCTGCTGCTCCTTGCTGCGAAGCTGACCCTGGATCGTCTCCAGGTTCTCTTGCAGCGTTTGACGCTCCTTCTCCGTCAGGCTCTTGCTGTTGGCCAGAAGCTCCTTGTAGGTCGCCTCGGTCTTCTCAAGCTCCTTGCGGTACTTGGTTTCCTGCTTTCGCCGTTCGGCGGCGATCGCATCGTTGAACTTCTTCTGCTGTTCGGGCGTGAAACCCTCCGGGGGCTTTCACTTCCTCGCCACCGTCGCAGCCGCCGCAGCCGCAGCCGCAGCCGCAGCCGCATCCTCTTCTCCTTCGTAACAGGCAACCAACGCACAAGACTTGTACCAATCACTCACGAACATAACCAGTTTTCCCTTAGACCCCGTAGTTTGGACCCGGTGGCTCTGGCACGGGTAATCGCCAGCCGGTTGAAAGAATGCCAGATGTTACGACACCCGGCTCACGCGAATCGCGTCATCGTCTCGCAGGAATGGGACAAGCAGTCGCCACGCCAGTGCGGAAGGCACACCGTTGACGATGTGCTCCACCGGAACATGAGTGCGGCTGAATGTCGTGCGAACCGACGCATATCCCTGACTCACAATGCCAAGGTTCTCAAGCTCCAACTCCGGGTCTTTGCCGTCGAGGAGCGTGTGGGCGATCTCGTAACACGCGCGACGGATCGCCTAGGGAACTTCGGTGTCCGCTCCTCGCGGAAACTCCAGTTCCTGCGAGTCTTCGGCGACCATAATCTCCTCCATCGTGGGAGAGCTATAGATCGCCGATAGCCGAGGGAATATCTTGCAGTCCGTATTGCTGCAACAGCAAGTAGACTGGATTCTTGAAGCCCTTGTAGTTCAATGTGTCGATGATCTGCGTTGCCGCCCAAAGGGCCTTCGGCCGATCGGCCAGATCGGCGTCAGTCCAAGCAGTCTCGTGGAGCCGCATGGCGAAATAGGCATTCGCCTCAGTCAGATCACCGTAGTAGCTGGTGCTGATGGCCATCGGATCTCCGAGTTAGACAGGCGAGCCAGGAATACTGGCTGCCAGTGGTGATGTCGGCGACTTTGGCGACCGTCACCGCGCAACTTGCATCACCCTTCTGAGTCTCGGTCACACTGACCGTAGCATCATGGCCCTCAGCCGTCTCAACAATGTCAAGGGTTGCAGCGTGGCCCTTGATGGTCTCCTCCACCGTCACCGTCCCGTGATGGCCTTCTGACGGTCTCCATAACAGTCACAGTAGCAGTTGCGCCTTCAACCGTCTTGTGCAACGTTCACGGCATGACCATCGCCTGTCAAGGTCAACATCCGTCGCCAGCGAGAAGAGCGCCAATATCCGAGGCCCAGTGCTCCGTGAACTCGACCGTCCATTCAGGCGTACGCCTGTCACAGTGACGTTACCTGTCAGCGCCGCAATGCTTCGAGTCTTGTCTGCACGGTGGCAGCCAAAGCGTTGTAGGCGATGTTGGCGGTTGCGGCTCCACCATATGTCAGGGTGAAGGTGCCATCCGTGACATCGGTCCAGCGTGATAGTCTGCTTTTCGTTCTTGCCACAATGACGAAACAGCAACGAAGATCGTCGATATGTTGGTTGCCAAAGCACCCTTGAACTTGACGGTCCAGGCACCAGCAGGATCACCGTCGACCATCGACGTTCGCCGATCGCCAATGCTGCTCAACCCCTCCAACTTGGCGCAGATTGTCAATCGTCTCGTTCCAGGCAATTCGGATTAGTCGTTTGACCGCCATAGCTCAGACGAGAATGTCGCCGGTATCAGCGTCCGATCTCGACGATGCTTTGTTTCTCGTTCGTTCCCGCAGGTGCCAGTGATCGAATCGTAATCGTGGCGAACCTTGCCGCCCACGAACTCGACCAGCTAGTCGGCCGTCGAGCCGTGACGGTGACATTGCCATCCCCGATGCGTTGACAATGCCCGCAGCGCTGTCTTGAGGTCCGTGCCCGTGACGTTGTAGGCCAAGGGTGTCGATAGTCTCGCCGCCGAACGTCAAAGTAGCATCGTGTCCCCAGCTGCCCGGAGACCGTGATCGTCTGCTTCTCATTCTGGCCGCAGTATCCGGTAATCATCTGGCACGTCCGTTCTTGACTTGACCGTCCACTCGAGGACGTATGGACCATCGCCAGTTACAGAGATGGCCCCCGTTCCACAGTCAAGCTGCGAGGTTCAGGACCCTCGCAGATAGCGTCATTGGCGCCTAACTCACCAGTGTCGCATTCGCCACCATACAGCTTCAGTTTGTCGCCGCCACGGCATCCGTGACGGTGACAGCTGGCTTTCGTTCTTCCCGCAAAGCCAGTGATCTGTCGTCCGAATGTCGGTCTTGGCCATACCACCAATGAACTCGACATCAAAACCAGTCTCTGGATCGTCCGGTCACGGACACATTGCCAGCCAATGCTGGGTCGTCTCCAAGTGGCCTGGATCGCCGTTGCCTCATTGTCAACCAGAACCCAGCTGGTAGCAGGCGTGCCATCGTAACTGACAGCACCACCTTGTCGCCGGCCACGGCGTCGGATGACGTCGATCGTTCTGTTTCTCGTTGACGCCGCACCCGCCGCGTCATCAGGTCCACGTCCATCTTGGCAAGGGCACCAGTGAACGTGACCGTGTACGGAGGTCCGCCGCCAGTGTCCGCCACCGTGCAGTTGCCAGCGCCGATCGTGCTCAAGCGCTTGTAGGGCCGCCTGCACCGTAGCCGCGTTGGCGTTCACGGCGATCGGAGCAGTCGTCTGCACCATCGAACGTCAGAGTGAATGTGTCACCAGCGATCTGGCCGGCAAGCGTCACTGTCTGCTGACAGTTCGATAGCCGGCGTGGCGACCACGTAAACCTTCGATGGGTCTTCGATCGGAATGTCAAGTTCCTCGCCGGCCGGCAACGGATATCCCGTCGTCTACGGTGACGCTCTCGCGGTCCAACGTAGATCACGATCGTATTGGCCGTGGCCGCCCGGACGTCGAACGCCCTTGTACGCCTTGCTGGCGTACCGGCGGCAACGATTGGTTTGCTCGCGGCATCGGCACCGCCGTGACCGACGACGAAATCGTGTCTACCGATTCTTGCGTGATATTCATTGGGTCTGGTTCCCCTGATTGTTAGCGCCTTGGCCTCGAACGCGCCGACGTTTGCTGTCGTGTAAGGTGCGGTCCCGACCCTGTTTCTTTTCTTGCCGTGGCGCACTGGGGATTCGCCGACAGGTCCGGCACCCCGCGAGCGGCCGGATCGCCGCCCATTGAATTGTTCGATCCCTTGACGCTGGCCTGCGCCTGAGCCACGCGGGCAGCCCGCTCCGCATGATCCTTCTTGGCCTGGATGTGTTCCTCCTTGCTGAAACCAAGGGCCATCGAGCCGGTCTGCTCGCCGCATAGTCCAGCTTCCACGGCCGCCAGGATCGTAGTCGGGATCGCTGGTGGTGTAGACCGATTCGTCGATCTCCGCGTTGACCTTGGCGATCGTCTCGACGCTAACCTTGCCACCGAGCAGGGCCTGCGTGATGCTCTTGCTGATCTCGCGCTTGACCGTCTGACCAGGGACGCTGCTCATCAACTTCGAGAGCGACGTGGCCTCGTCGATGCGATCCTTGTCCGTCTTCAAGGAGTAGCGATCAGGATATTTGATCGTTGCAATCTTGCGACGGGCTACAACCCGGTCCTCGTAAGCGGCCCAGAACTCGGCGATCTTCCGTTCGGCGCTTTCCAGCACCAGACCGATGTAACTGAGCCCGGCTTCCAGGCCACCGCTGTCAAGAGCCTGAGTGCCGGCAGGCATCTTGCCCACGAGCGACTCGACGCCAAGATTCACCAGCCGGTTGATCTCCTGGACAATCTCCTCGCGCAGGTCCATCGACGCCTTGAGCGGATCAGACGAGGGATTGATGAACGCCGGAGGATTGGCCTTGATGTCGTAGGCCCGGCCGCGCGTCGCCCCGATCGTGATCTCATTGTCGTGCGCGGTCTGCCCGCCGGCCGTCGCAGTCCCGTCCGGATTCGCGGCCTGCTTCAAGTGGCTGCCAACGGCGCGAATATCGCGCTGTTCGATGTAGAACGGGAAGTTCGCCTTGAGGGCGAAGTTCACGTCGCTGGACAACAGGTTGAGCAAGGCGATCTGATGGTTGCAGATGTCCTTGAGCAGCGAGTCCGTGATGTCCAGCATCACGAACGGAATGCGAGTCAACTCAAGTTCGATCGGACCACCGGGATTCCCATCACGATCGATCGGATCGCCGTCGGTCGAGTAGAATTGCAGATTCACCAACCCCGTATCCGGGTTGATCCAAAGCAGCCGCATCCGCTGGAACTTCTGGAACGGCAGCATCGTGGCCTGGTCGTAGTCCATGACCGTATCGCGGAGGAGCACCGCCTGAAACTCGCTCGGCTCATCCGGCTTGGTGCAGGCCCAACTCAGAATGTCCTCGACCTGGTAGGGATAGAGGTAGGGCCGGGCATCGCCGACATCCGCCAAGCGTCTCACCAGCCACCACCGAGTTGTCCACGAACACGCCCACCCGGCCCATCACGAGAAGTTCCGTCAGGCATTTGATGCCCAGGAAGGCGTTCATCGTGCTGCCACGCCGATCCACCCCCTGATCCAGACCGGCGATCGCCCGCTGATAGGCGGAGCTGCCGCCACGTCGCGTGATGTCGTGCATCCGCTGGAAAATCGAGTTGCGAATGCGATTGATGGCGGCCTTGGCGAAACTCGGCACCGGGGTCAGCCGCTTGCGGGCCTCGAAATCCTGTGGGTCTTCGCGGCTCGTGAAGCGTTCGAGATACTTGTTGCGGAACTCCTCGCCGCCTCGGTACGTCAGCCGCCACTTCTCCCAATCGGTCACTTGCTAAGCCAATTCGGGTGCCGGCTGTCGATGATCCGATCTGTTCGATGCTCATTTGGCACCCTTACAGAAAGGCTTTCACGTCCTTGTCCGTGACCTGCATTGCCACAAGCGGCAGGGCCATTTCCGCGTATGCCCTTGCGTGGGCGAAGTGGTCCGGTCCGGTTTCCTTGTAGACGTAGATCGGATTGCCGAACTCGTCCCGCTCGTAGGTTCCCACGAGGCTCTTCATGTGTTCGCGGTACTCCATGCGACACGTCACAGGGAAGAATGATGCGTGGGGGATCAGTCTTGAACCGCCCCAGTGCGGCACTCAGCCAGTTCGAACGATCGACCGTAATGACCGGGGCGTCATCATCTTCGTCGGAGATGGCGATCTCCTTGGCCGTCACGCCTCTGCGATACCGGCAAAGGTAAACGTGACCAGGAAAACGGCGGGCGAAACGGCGGGCCTCAAGAATCCAAGGATCAGCGTCGATGACGCACGTAAGAACCTGCCACTCACGCATGAGCCGATTCAATTCCGAATCAAACTGGTCTCGCCAAAACTTCCCCTCGCACAAGACCTTTGCCTGGGCGGCAGCATTGATGTCCAGGCCGTACTCGTCAACCTGGTCCACTCGCAGACCTCGTAGTAACTCCAGTCGCCAACGTCCACTCCGAGCGTGATGATCCGCTCGCCGCCGACAATCGGCCGGGGATCGTTCTTCGTGTGATTCCTGATCGAGCGGTCGATCATGTCGTCCGTGACTTGCGCCCCGTCGCTGACGAACGGCAGACCAAGTTGGGAGTTGTGGAACTCCTTGTTGGCCAGTTCATCGCCGAAGCCACGGAAGTAGCAGACGACCAATTCGCCAGGCGTCTTCGTGAAGCTGTAAAGCTGCGAGATGTGGAACCCGCGATGATTCGGATTGCCATTGGGATTCATGGCAACCCACTTGGCGTACTTCAACCATTCAGGCTTTGCCTGGTGTTCAAGTCTCTTTCCGCAGAGATGGCACTTGAGAAACGATTCCAGACAACGAGGATCGGTGACGCTCTCGCCGATGATCTCCACGTTGTCCGGCCAGGTCAGATGGATGTGTTGCGAACAACCGGGACACTGAAATACGAACTCTTCCTGGGTGCTCGTCTTGAATAGTTTATGGATGCCGTGGTTGTGAACAGTCGGCGTCGAAATGCCCCAGACGTGTTTCTCGATATGGCCGTCGAGACGGGTCAGGGCAAGCCAGATCGCCTTCTGATCCATCTCATCCACTTCGTCGAGGATGAGTTCGGAAACCGGCACCGACTTGAGGTTGCTGTCCCCGCGCGAGCCGCTGATGTAGAGGCAATTCGTTCCGGCCTGCTTGAGGTCGATCGAGTTGGTGTCGGTGAAGATCGCCTTGAGATAAGGACTCAAGGCCAATGCCGGACCAAACCGCCCCTTGCTGAACTTGCTGGCGTTCTTCGTCGTCGGCAGGACGTACATCACGTCCCGCTTGAGTTTGTCGATCGTGTAGAGGGCGCGATTGATGGCGACCTCGGTGACGCCCAACTGTGCGCCCTTCATGGCCCAATTGAACGGTGCCCACGAGTTGTGCATCTCCTGGACCCACGGATGGAACTTCTCCGAGTACGGTCCCGGAAAGTCGCCGCCCATGATGCGGCGGCGATTGGCCCACCGGGAACACGTCGTCAGCGTGCGATTCTTGAGTCCATCGGCGATCGTCGCCTCGTAGTTCATCGAGTACCTCGAGCCATCATTTCCTTTCCGCTTCATTGATCCACCCGCGAGTGGATCAATGAAGCGGCCCTCGCTCGAGCGAGGGCCGCTTGTTACTGGTCCAATGAGCGAAGGGTCTGAACCGCCACGCGGAGGTCCATCGTCCGCATGACCTCCCTCCCGTCAGACAAGACGATGTAAGTGGGCAAAACGCTCACATGGTATCGAGCCGCGATCGCGTGCTGACTATCGAAGTCAACGTCCGTCACCGGAAATTCTCGGGCGACTTCGGCCAGCAACGGCTTATCGCGTTGACAGGGTTGGCACCAGGTCGCATGGAAGGCGATGAGAGATGGGCCAGGGAGATGCGATTGCCCGCAACCTGCCAGAACCAAGAGAACGACCAGCAGCGAGGAATCGCATTAGGCGGCAGCCACGGCGGCAGCCACGGCGGCAGCGGCAGCCACGACCGGCGCGACGGCCTTGGTCGCTTCGGCCAACTTCGCGGCGATGAACGCGCGGCCTTCATCAGTCTTGAGTTTGGCGTCCAGAACATTGCGGAAGACGGTATCGACTTCGGCCAGTACAGGCTCGTCACCGGCGAGGAACAGTTCGGACAAGGCTGTGAATCTTGTTGGCCATGCCGGAGTAGTCGCCGACGCTGTAGTCGATCAGGAACTCGGGCAGCTTCCGCAGGCCGATCGCCTGGAGCTTCGCGGCCAGCTTGGCGGCGGCGCGCCGACGATTCTCAATCTCGGTGTCCTTGGTACAAAACCACTTCACGAGGAAGTAGGCCAACAGCGGAACGCACACGCACAGAGCAATGGTAGCAGGGGTCAAAACGAACATCGATTTGTCTCTCTTTCTCGTTGGTTTGTGGTTGGAAGAACTTACGCTTTGCGGCCGTGGTACACGTCCGAGAAGTGCTTTGCAGCACCCAGGGCACCGCCGACCGCCGCCAGAACTCCGAGCAGGAGCCAAGGTAAAATCATGCGGCTTCGGTGCGGGCGGGGGAGTCGGCGGCAAAGGCTGCGGGGCCGGATCGGGATGCGGTTTCGGCTGAGGCTGAGGCTGGGGAGCCGGACAATGCCGAAGCCGCCTAAAGCACTCTGCCGAACTCGCTGTCGTATTCAATCCTCTTGGCCAAAGCATCGGCGGTCATCGGCACATTGACGCCGGCGTATTCCGCCACTGGCTGTTCCTCATCGACCGCTTGCAGTCGCACACACGGCAACGCGGGCACCGTACTCGCATACCGTTCCCGGTACATCGCGCTGATCGCTGTAGATCACGTTGAAGTGCGTCTGGCTCTTGATGCCAACCAGCGTCTCGTTCGTCTCGAACCACTTCACCATCTCGCGGAACTTCGGATCGTTCCTGTCGCCGAACAGCGTCAGGTAAGGCGTCTCCTGATCCTGCGGCAACGTCACGACCTGTTCTTGGGCGTAACGCACTCCGTAAGCGGGATCAGCCTTCATCACAGGCTCACCGGCCAAGGCCGGCACACAACTCGCGGCCACCAGCAAGGCGACCGCCAACAGGTAGCGGATCATCTCTCTCCTCCTCAGTTAAGGCAGGGGTGGGGCCGGAGCGTACACGGGCGTAACAGCCCAGCCGTTGGAGTTCTGCCATTCGGCCACAAAGGTGTCACGGGCCACCCATGTGATCGTGTCGGTATCATTGTCATCCAGAATGCCCGCCCACTCCGAATCGAAGTGGACTAAGGCAACCATGTGCTTGCCGCCCATGACAGTCACGCCGCACCCGCGACGTGTCGAGCAAGCCCATTCCAAGAAACGCAGGGTCGCCATTTGTGACGTAGGCGTACCGCACCCCTTCGTGGTCGAACTTCTCGGCAAGGTCTTCTGGCCATTCGCCATTGCCGTAGTGTTGACGCCAATAATCAGCCGTGCCGGGGCGGTCCTTGCCACCGGAGCAGGCTAATCATCGTGGCGTGAACGCAAGACCCTTCGTTCTTGTTGCCAAGCCAATTCGACTGGCGTAGCGAAATTGGCAGGTTGACGGTCGGGTACTCAATCTTGGCGGCCGGGGTTCTACCCATGTCAGGCTCGCCCAAGTGGACCACGACATCGCAACCTGTCATCAGCACAAGCGAAAGTAAGGCAACCGCTAGAAACTTCATTTCAATCTCCGAGGTTTGAGCAAGATGCCTTGCCTACGTTCTGTCCGAACAAAACGATTGGGGTTCCAACGACTCACATTGTCCGTCCGAAAGATGCCGATCGCGGTATGAGCCGCACAGCACCATTCCGAACAGAAGATCGTGGTCAAGTCCTCCTCGCGGAACAGCGACTCGATCCAGGAAAGTCCGACGCCCGCCGAACGAAATGCCCCCATCTCGTCGTAGGGCGTATGGATCGTCTCCATCAAGAACTGCGTGAGTCGTTGCCTCTCGTTCTCGTAGAGAGTTCGGCACAGTGGATAGTGCCAAACCTTTCCCTGATACGCTTTGACGACGGCATCGAGCGAATGAGCCTGCGTCCCATTGAACGGGCTCCCTGTGATTTCGCAAGGAAGACCGTCGAGGGTCGTAGACTCAAACAGGAGGAGCCGGCCGTCCGAGGCCTCTCCCATGATTCCCACATGACTGATGCCCCAGCGAGGAACCCCATAAGTGGCGACATTGATGAGGTCACTGATGAAACATTCACCGCTGAAACCAATGATGTCGCCTGGTTGAATCGTTGAGGCAGACTTGCGGCCGGAGTCCAAACATGGCCGATCCTCCGACTTGGATGTAAGAAGCCGCCGCAAAGTGCGCTGGACTTATTCCTCGCGTGCGGCGGCGTCCGAATGGCGATCGTTCCACTCGGACAACTGCACCTCGTTTGCAACCGAGCGTGCAGGGGGTGAAGGCAACATTCAGCGCTTCATTGTTCTGCGTATTGCTGACTGCGGGAAAGAGACGGTCGGCAATGCGGTCGATGATCTCTTCGTAACCTTCAATCCCTTGAAGTTCCTCCATCACGATCTCGCACATCGTCTGAGCGAGACGGTAGACCGTTTGCTTCGACAAGAGTTCGCCGCAACTCTGCTCCAAGGCGTGACACTCCTTGACAAGTTTCGTCAACGTCACGATCAACTGATTCAAGGAGCCACAGGAGGCCAGAAGTTCCAGGTTTCCCTGCGCCGCGTTGAGATGTTTTTCGATCAACAGCCGAACCAACCCGATCTCCTCGCGGAGGGACTTGATTTGCTCGTGTCCCGAGAGTTCAGCCAGTCGCCGGCGATTATCGACCTCAACCAAGTTATACAATCGCGTCTCCTCGACGTTGGCCTTACTCTTGCCGCCATGAGCGGCACAATAGCTACAACCCGATTCAGCCTCATGCCAGCACTGCTCATGGGCATAGCTGAACTTGCACCGTCGCGGGTCTGCCGGGTCCGTGACACGCCTCATGTCCATTCCCTTCCCTATACATAAGGTTGGGCCAAACGAAGAAAAATGGCCGCGAAAAGACGAGTTTCCAAAGAATTTGGCTGAAACGCCGCGTCAATCACCGGCAAATCCTCATTTTTCCAACAGGCACAGCGAATTACTGGCAAGAACATCACCGAAACTGACACAATCTTGCCGCGTCAAGCGTTGTATCAGATAGGAACATCCAAGGAGATCACGATGCGGCAATACGTCATCCTCTACAAGCGCGGGGCAAACAAAGACTTTGCCCGACTCAATCCAACCGACCACGCCAAGCTGATCGACCACGACGAAGTACGAGAGGCCATCGAACTGATGCGCCAGCGGCCATTCCTCGAAGGAACCTGCGTCCGGCTGAACGACGAGTTGTTCAACATCATGTCACGCACTCAGGAGGCAAACGCACCCAACGCCTTTGTCTTTGACCCGGTGACCAATCCATGAACGCAGAGTTACAGCCCCTGGTCAGCGTACTCCGTGTTTTCCCAGATGACGGAAAATACGGTGATCCGTATGGCTTCTGTGCCACGGTTCGCCACCTTGACCCAAAGACCGTGGAGATCATCGGTGCCATGCGAGCGCCGAAGCCGAGCGAATGGCGGGCCATTCGTGACTGTCTAAGAAAGACCAAGGCAGACACAGCGATCTTCACCAGAATTAAGAACGGCTGCGAATCGGCCCACTATATTCGGTTGCCTAAAAGAAAAAGAAAGCGGAAATGAACAGGGTGACAGTCATCGGGACAAAGGGCGACCAGCCCAGACACCTACGCGACAGGCTGGGGTACGCCGTTGATCTCGTCTGCATGGAGGCCGACAAGTTGCACCGCAATTCCGTGCCGAGAAACTCGGACTATGTGATACTCTGGTCGAAGTTCCTCCCGCACAGACACCGCGAAATGGTCCTATCGGTACTGGGACCTCACAGGATGCTGGAGTTCTTCGGCGGACTCGATGAGTTAGCTGAGCGAATAAGGAATCTCGCATTCAGGACGGCCGTAGAACCATAGACGAGCAAGCCAAGAAAGCAATCGACCGAGTGCTGGCCGACGCCAGCGACGAGGACGAATTGCTCAATCGCCTGAAAGCATTACGCGATTACATCGAACAACTCATGGACAAAATCCGATAGGAGGGTCTTATGATTCCGTGGAGACCGTGGCGACCGTGGACGCCTTGGGACTGGTGGCGCTGGTGGCTGATCTGGATCGCATCCGCTTTGCACGCCCATGAACGGCATCCGAATTGAGTACAGCGGTCGAATCGTCAAGGGAGAAGGTCACTTCCGCGACGTGATGAAGGAGTTCCCCTACGAAAAACTATGGGAGCTTCTGAATGACCCCAAGCCGATTGACGAAGCCACGATGGAATACGTCGTCAATTGGTGTCGGCCAAGGGCCATAAAAGGGCGGACTTTCGCTGATGCAGCAGTCGAAGCTGGCACGCTAAAGACGAGAAGTGAAGTCTATCGCAAAGTCAAGGAAGGCGCAATGAAGTGGAACGGCAAACGTGTGACCGACGCCAACATGATCGTCGAATTCCTTGAGCCAGGCTGGGGAGTCATCCAACTCGGCAAGAAAACACATGACATTCTGCTGGATCGCGGCTGGTGTTGGACTGATCCCAACCATCCCTACAACAAGGAGCAGCAATGAACCAATGGGGCTGGATCATCGCAGGCAGTGCCGCCGCCACTGGTGCCATCACCATGTTCTGGGGCTACATCCGTAGCCTTTGGTCGCAGGTCTCCAGTTACGCCGTCGTCACCTGCAAAGTGCAGGGCGGGTTGCAGGAAGCAGTCAGCATGTACTGCTGGCGGCACTTCAAGACTTCTCCATACGGTATGCGCAACTACCTTGGTTGGACGATGTTCGTCCGACCAACCAAAAGAATCCAACTGATCGCAATGGAGATCGTTGGAACATCTGGCAAACTGTTCTGGCGAGGGTGGCGGCCAGTCTGGGTCCAGCGAGCCAGCAGATACGATAAGGGCGACATCACCATGCAGGACAAAAACTTCGAGGCAGGGCTTGTCCTGACTTTCATCCGAGGCACCTTCAAGCTGGATCAATTTCTCATTGACGCCACCAACGAATACAACGAAGCCCAGGCAACAACGGACAATCAAACTCGACCACGATACTCCGTGCAGCACGTCTTTGGAACAGACGGAAAACCGGCCGCTCTACGAGCCGGCGAGGGTGGATGCGCCCAGGCACAAACCGAGTGGTCGGCAATCACATCCATGCAGAACCGCATCCTGCAATGGAAGCCCGATGAGTTGGGAACTTGTCGGCTGAATCACGGCAACGCTATCGGACAACTCGCGCTCAACGCCGAAGCGGAGGCAATAATTGAAGAAATCAAGCGATGGCGTACCAGTGAGGAATGGTACAAGAGCCGAGGCATACCGTGGCGACGTGGCTGGCTCTTGTACGGTCCTCCAGGAACCGGCAAAACGTCGATCGTTCGGGCGATCGCAGAGGACTTTGACCTACCCGTCTACGTCTTCCACCTTGCCACGCTCTATGACAATGAATTACAGGAAACCTGGCAGAAGATGCAGCAAGCAGTCCCCTGTATAGCCCTGATCGAGGACATCGACACCGTATTCGATGGCAGGAAGAACATCGCCGGCGGGCATCTGACATTCGATTGCCTGCTGAATTGCCTCGATGGAATCGAACGGGCTGGAGGCGTCCTACTCATTGTCACGACCAATTGTCTCGATCACCTGGACCCAGCGCTCGGAACGCCAACTGCGGGCCACATCTCCAGCCGACCTGGCCGATTGGATCGCGTGTTGAAAATGACTCTCCTGGACGACGCAGGCCGAAGAAAACTATGCGAGCGCATTCTGGCAGAATGGCCCGAGACATGGGCCGAAGTCATGCAGGCCGGTCAAAACGAAACGGGCGCTCAGTTCCAGGGCCGCTGCACGCAGAAGGCCCTGGAACTCTATTGGAACGCAAAGCCAACCTTCAACGTCCGAGGAACTATCAGCGGGCGCACGAAATCCACGGGCGGGTAGTCCAACTGCTGAGACGGCCCGACAAGGGACGCAACGTGCGGGTGCAAATCCCGCCCCGCCCTATTTCACTGCGCCAGCAAGCTGTTCGACTTGATGGATCATCTGCTCTATGCCACCGTGATGCTCCGAAATCATTCTCGGCGGGTACGCTGACCTGACCATTTCCCAACTTTTATGGCTCATCGTCTTGACCCAAACGATTACGCCATCAACGCTGGTGGGAATCATGTCTCGTCGA
Organism: uncultured archaeon; assembly: GCA_963752955.1. GTDB lineage: Archaea > Micrarchaeota > Micrarchaeia > Micrarchaeales > CABMGC01 > CABMGC01. The sequence goes on along the minus strand of CAVWAD010000004.1, from coordinate 41,428 downwards.
AGCGAGTTCCCATCCAAGAACCTCAAGTCGCACAGATGACCAACTGAATCGTTCACGATTCTACGCTGATCGCCGTTGCTTATTCCAACGATCAGTATCCTCCTCTTTCGCCCGTTGGCCTTCGGCGCAGGAACAGGGTGACGGGCTTCTCTTGCCTCTGGCACCTGCACCGTTACCTGAATCGGACGTTCCAGGTCCATCACAAACCGCCTAGCAGTTGCCGCCGCCAGATCAGCCATAGATACCGAGGCGAACAATTGCTCAGGTCGAAAGCTGCCGACAAGATCAGCAGGTGCCATCACCTGGAGAACACGAGGAAGAAATCGCTGAACGATCTCCTCATCTGTCAAAGAGTTGAGCAACTCTTCTTTTGTGGCTGGCGCATCCTCAAAGAACGTCAGCTTCGCAGCATACTCTTCGCACTTGTCGGCCTTGACTTGAAGGTCGCGGTCCATTTCCTGAACCCGCTCAATCAACGGCTGCAAGGCCGCAGTCGTCAGTATCCCCGGCCGCTGCCGATCCTGGGGAAACTGCTTCTGTGCCCGGTTCGCCAGAGTGGCGATCGAATCGGGCGAATTTCTGCGCATCGCATGGACAAGCTCTGCGAGCCTGTCCCATTCTTCCTCCGTCCAGCGCACGACGGTCCTCTTGGATTCTAACTGTTGCATAGGGTCTCCTTACGAATTGCCGAAGACGGCAATTCTAGCGACCCTAAGAAGATCACGCAAGTACCCTCCAGAACACCAGAGGAATAATCTACCCTTTCCTCTTCCGCTTCGCCGTCCGCTCCTGAACCTTAGCCATCTGCTTGTTGACCTCATCGGTCAAGAGCCGCAGCGAATTCATCAAGATCGCCATATCCGAGAGGGTCATCAGGTTTCCCAGGTCGCAGACGCGAAATCGCACGTCACGCCGCTCCGGGCGAGTAGACCTGATCTCTGCGATAACCTTGCAAGCGGAATTCCTGTTTGGCGAGTTGAACGGTTCCAACACAAGCATGATGCCATCAGGAATCTCGTGTGTCTCGATCATGGAAGACCTCCGGCTTATCCAATGCCAACATCGTCATCCTTGCGCCGAGTGTCGCCAGCGCTTGGTAAAAGTCCTTGCTCAAATGGTCCCCGCAGTAATGATGCCCATACTCGTGGATAAGCAGGGCAAACTGGGCCGTCTTGATCCTCGAAAAACGCATGACCCACCCGCATCAAGTTCACCACTAGCCCGCTGGAACCATAGGTCGCGCCGTAGTTCCAGTCAAACTCCCGTGCGATTCGCACCGAGACATCAACGCCCAGCAGTTCCTTGGCAATCGACTTGGCAAACTGGGCAAATCGTCGCATCCCCGGCGTCCATTCGCCCTCGGGAATCGTGTCAAGCGGCTCACCCTCCCCGTATGGCTTCGGGCTGGGCGTCACCGTGCCAGCCGGCGGCAACGCTCCCGCCCTCCGGGCCATTTCCCACTCGCCAGCCGAAAGACTGCCGCCGTAGACCACTTGTCGGCCCTCGGCCGCTGATCGCTTGTTGGCCTCCGGGTCGCTTGGATCGTAGGCGACCGCATTGTTGCCGAATCGGAGTCCCAAGGTGCGCGCGAAGCGCGGTCTCATCCACCCGCTCGTCGCCACAGGCTTCCTTGACCCATGTCTGAGTAGCTTCCTCCTCCGTAATCCGACCGTAGGTGGCGTTGAGGACCGCCACTCGGATCGCCCGCAGGTAGGCAGGCGTCACGTTGTCGCGGTCCATGTTCAGCGGCACCTTCTGCTGCACGTCCACGTCGTAGCGGTCGCCCGTTTCCACGACCGGGATGCCCATTTCATACAACGTGGCGACCTCGCCTTTGATTGGCTCGTAGACGCGAACAGCCGTCCTCCGGTGGGTCGCCTTCATCACGCCCTCATCGTCGGCAACAACAGTCGGCAAACTCGCCGTGAACTCGGCCACTGGCTCCCGACGCGCGATCGGCTGGCCGTTGATCGTCGTCTTGATCTTGGTTGGCACGATGACCCGATGGGCGGCATCCATCAATTCCTGATGCTCGGCCCGCGTCATCGGCATTAAAACGGTGATGCGCGAACCAGCAGTCCGCTTGCTGCGAACTTCGTGACGCCCGCTTCTGTCGAACCGCACCGCGCCGCTTCGCGTCTCAATGGTCGCTTCACGAGCCAGAGCCAGCACCAGCTTCTCGCCGATGTTGAAGCGGCCCCGCTTCTTGGCATCGCTCTTTTTGTCGCTCTCGGCGAACAGCGTATAGGCGTGAGCCAGATCAGCGAAGCCTTCCGGGTCGTTATCCTCGACAGCGATCTCCGTCATCGGCACGCTGTTGACCGGCGTGATCGTGACATCAACCTTCGTCACCTTCTGGTCCCAAGCGTTTTGGAGCAGTTCGTAGAGGACAAACGCCTTGGACTTGCCCGCCATCAGCTTCGCCAAGCCCTTCTTGTCCACGTTGAACCAGTTTGCCATCACCCATCCTTCCTCAAAAGCTGCAATCTTTTCATCGTCTCTGGCCCATATTCCTTGACAACGCAACGCAAGCAAACAATCGGGTAGCCGTACAATTCCTGTTGCCTCTTCTGTTCCGGCCCCACCCAGACTTCAACGTCGCATCGAACACACCTTTCCACCGTGGAGTTCTCGTAGGGCGTGTAGCCCTGCTCCGTTCCGTCCGAACACGGTACACAGCCGATCATCATCTTCTCAGCCATCAGGCCACCTTCCAATCCAGGATACCCCGAACGCTTCCTTTGGCTTTCCGTTCGAGAACCGTTGCGTAACGATCACTTCATCACACGTTCGCTTAGCTTCTTCGATCGCGTCATCCCCGATCGGACGCCAAACCAAAACCGCTAAATGCGGATACCTCATCGACCTCGCCATCCATTCCGGCCCCAAATCCGAATCGACCCCGTAGGTTTGTCGGAAGTTTTGGAGCGTGCAACCAACCTTGCTGGCCCGTCGTCGAATGCGCCGCAGCATGTTGCGGACACTCACTTGTGCCACGGTAGCTTCTCCAACTGCCAGATGCCGGGCAACCCGATCTCCATGCACGTATCACAGAAACAATCGTAGCAAAGGAAGTTGCCGTACTGAATGTGCTGGCTCACCTGTTCCCCAACGTCATCCGGGACCACAAAATCACGAAAGTTACGTCCGCAGCGCCTACAGAACCCGTCCAGCAGCATGAACCGTCGGAGAATCAGTTTCACATGAACCCGGAACCAGTAGAGCAATCTCATCTTCGCGCCGATACACGGACCCTTTCGCAGTCAAGGATCGCCGCAGCCGCCACGTCGGCAAGCTGGTGCAACTCGTCCAGTCGCCGGCACTCCGACCCCAACAGTCCCCGAACCTTCGCCTTCACATCTGGCCAATGCCCATCTGTACGCATCAACTCGCGGCCGATCGCAAAGGCCATGATCTCCCGCACTTTCGCGTAGTTGCGCCTCACGACACCGGCTCCAGCGACTTCATCAGGTAGGTCATGTTGTACTTGTTGAACCGCTTGCCACGCGGAGTCACGTAGCCAAGGTGATTCAGGGCGTCAGCAATGTCCACGGGAAACTTGCCACGTTTCGACATTTCCTCGATCACTTGCTCCATCGAACCGTTCACGTCCTTGACGCATTGATCGTCCAGGCAGAGAATCGCTTCCCCCTTCTCTTGCTGCTGCCTCTGCTGCCAGGAAATCCTGAACTCCCGACCGCATCGGGAACACTTGCCCTTGCCCGGCCGCGCTGGTTTCGATCTCTTCCCGCACAGCCTCAGTATGTTCAGCACGGTGACATCGCTGAACGGCTTGCCTCTAGTCGTCACATGACCGAGTTCATTGAGTCTGTTGGCGATCGTCTCCAAAGACGCGCCCGCCGCCTGCATTTCGCAGATAAGGTCAATCAGGTACTCGGCCGCCTCCACAGACCGCTGGTGCCGAACTTCGGCGCTGGCTGCCGCCGCCTGCCGCCAGCCCCGCAGATGCTCGCGGCCTTTCCAATGGCCTGGACGGGCAGAGCCGAGTTTCTTGCCCTTCTCTCTGGCGATTGCCAATCCGCGCTTCGTGCGATCCGAAATGGCACGAGCCTCACTCGCATCCATGACTGCTTGAAACTCTATCATTGCTTCGCTCTTTTCGGCGCATCAGCGCACATAAACCTGATCCCTTTCTCCATCAATCCTGTGATGAAGTGAGTATTTCGCGCCAGTCGATCCTGTTTTCCAATAACGAGCGTGGCTCTGTGCATCTGGGCCATCAAAATGGCTTTCTGCAACTCCGGGCGACGAGCTTTCCTATTCGTGCCGGTCTCGACCTCGACGAATTCGCCGATGATCTGTGCGTCGTATTCCGCTGCTATTCTTGCAACTTCCCGTCGCTGATCTTCCAACCCATAGGCATCCCGAATAGTCTCGTTCTTAGTCTTGCCCTTCTTCGGCTTACTGAGCCTGTAGTAGGCGACGATTTTGGTGATCTTGGTGACTTTCATGGCTGTCTCCTGAATTACACCTCTATCCTACATCAGCTTTGTCCTATTGTCAAGCGAAATCTTTGTCGCCTATGCCGATTGTAACGCCACAGACGATCAAGAAACGTGGAATCCCAGTGAAAATCACCGTTTACAAGTGAATTCCCCCTGTTAAAACGCGGGTAGGCGTCCATTTTCACCCCTTGTTGAGAAGGAGGAGCCATGAAACGGCGTCACCGCAAGCTGATGCGACCGTTCATTCGTCGGTCTGAGGGCCGACAGTGGATTCGCCGCTACCTGCGACGACCAGTGGCCACCGAGTAAGCCTCGGCGACCGGCTACGGGCCACCAAACTGGTGGCCCGTTTGCTTTTTGTGAGTTTGAAAATAGGCCCAAGCAGCTTTCGCGGCCTGTCGGCGGGTCATCCCGACCTCGCTGACATCCTCCACGCCGTAGTGCGGGCATTCTCCACGCAAGTGTCCGACGCTTCCCATCGTGCTGCGAAAGCCGCACTCATAGTGATGCCGACAGTGCCGCATCGGCAGACTGCCTCAATTGGCGATCGCGGTTCATGCGGCAGAATCGGCTCGCCACAGTAGGCACATGAAGGAGTGCGAACCATTTCCGGTCTTTTTTCTGGACCCGAACGAACGCTGCCCCCCACACTCGCTGTCGCCGTTCACTCGATCCTCCGAGTCTCCCAGTGCCGACCGAAACAAGTCACGCCGCCGGGACAAAATGAAACAGGGCGATGGCGCGGGCCAGATCATTGAAAGCCTCGGCCGTTTCGCCCTCTTTCCGGTGAATGACGTATTCCATTTTCGCAGAAAAATCCTTGTTGATCTCGTCGAGCATTCCGCTGCCACTCCTCCTCGGGCAACTTACGGAACTGTTCGATCCAAAGCGGAACCGCAGCATCCAAGCATAGTCGCTAACATGCGTACCTCCAACCGTTGATGGCGATCTGAATCCTCGGGAGCACACCCTCATAGCAACTCCATAGGATTCTTCTGGCTCAAAATGCAAGATGCACAAGCCGAAGCATGTCAAAATCCCCTCTTGTCGATCAAGTCCAATGCCTGCTCGAACGTGTTCTGCTGGCTTGATCTCGTCCAGTTTCTTCGTCGCCGACGTGAACGGCTCAACGCTGATTCGCAAAGGTGAGCAAGGAATCTGGGCCGCGATGACCTGACGGGCGACCTTAGCCATTTCCATATCGTCGTAGACCAGCGGTCCTTGATCCGTACCAAGCCATGTGTTGGTCTCTGTGTCAAGCAAGCCAAACTTCAAGATTCCCAATGTCATACCGGCTCCAGGAACTGGTAGCAGTTTCCCTTCATGCTTGGAATCATAATGCCCTTGGGCAGAAACGCTGCTCGAAGTCGCTGAATCAAAGCCATCGGAATCGCTGCCGGGATGCCATCCTCGTTGCCCAGCGAAAGCTGATAGAACGACCGGGTAAGGAGCGTCGTTCGCGTGAAGATGACATGAATCTCGTATCCGTCGATCGTCACGTCACGACGGAATTGCAGCACGTCATCCACGCCAGGATGGTATGGAGTCTGGTCAGCTTTCCGTCGCATTTCATCCACCAACTCTTGGATGTTCATCGCCCTTCTTTCAACGCCAACTCCAGCAACACCGACAGCTTCGCTTGGAGCGCGCCGACCCTGAATCTCGCCCTCCACGGCATCGCTGTAGCCGAAACCGTATTTCTCCTGCATCAGATTCAGAATGAAGTAAATCTCTTTGCTGGTGAGTTTTCCCAACTCCAAGAGTTCCTGGAGTCGCTCTCGGAGAATTGCTGCGTCAGTCATCATCTGACTCCCATCAGCAAGAATCGCATCCGCAAACTCATCCGCCCCACCCACTTCAACTCAAGATTCGTCTCGTCCAACAAGGTGAAGCGAGTCGCACCGTTCCTATTCTTCACTCCCGAAAAGGCCATCGGGGCGCGAATCGCCCCGATGGCTTGACGCTAAGCGGCCTCCCGCGCGGCTTCGGCAGCTTCCTTAACAACATGAAGCCGCTTCTCCTCGAAGGTAGCCTCAATCGGCTTGCCTTCGTGAAGTTCTTTCGATTCGACCACGAAACAGGTGGACCCGTGCAAGCGTTCCACCTTGATCGTGGCGACTCCCGCGAAGCCAGTAATCGCGTCACGTACCATTTGTCCGAGAGAAATCATTGCGCACTCCTTTTCAAGAAGTTCCAAGAAATTGCTAAACCCGCCCTCATGGTTGACGTTGATGGGCAGCGGGCGTAGGGCGTTCCACGCCTGATCGTCGAGGACTTCCTGGAGACCGTTCCCCAGGAAAATGTTCACGATGGCCTACGACAATGCCGTAGTAGCCGTCCTCGGTAAGGACGAAAGCGCCTAGTTGCATGGGATCATTCTATCTACTGCCAATGACCGTTGCAATGCTAGGTCTGAAGAGCAGAACGCCCAGGTGGAAATTTTCGTCGTCTCCTGCACTTCCACGGAACCATTCAGGCGTCTTCGTTGTGTGGAGGCAGGTCGCATGCCGTGTGACTGTCATGGCTGATCGACATCCCCTCGTCACCGCCCCATCTTTGGGGGTTGCCTATCCGTCGATGGACGATCCAGGCACCGCAGAGACATGGTTTCAGCATGTTGGCAGAAGCAGAGAAGTATGGTAGTATACTGAGAACTGCTTTCCGACAAATGCAACCCTGACGCTCGGTCAGGCAGTGAAGCAGTACCCGATTGCGTTCCCAAAAAATGGAGCGCCGTCCGTGTAGTGCCGCCCACTGCGCCTAGTTGCATAGGGTCGGAGGCGGCATTTGCGGCGCGGCGCTCCTTTTTCTATGACAATGGGATGATTGGGGCGAAGATTTCCGCCCTCTTATCAACCGCAGGTCACCAAGTCTGCCCGACAGGGAAACTCTGCCGACATCGCCCAGCTTGCGACAAGAATGGAGGCCGGGCGGGATTCTCGTGGCAATCTGAATGACGCGCAGTGTCAGTTGCCAATCCTTTTTGGCCACCCTGCTTTGCCCCAAGCAGGTACTCCAGACGCGACTCATTCGGAACTATCGGGCCTATCGAGGAGCGGGCGACAAAGTATCTCCTTGGCCCAGAATAGCGTGCCCAGTCAACTGTCTCGCGCACAAGTGCTCTTATGACGAAATTTTCGACACCGAGAGTGGCGCTGCCTGGGGGCGTGACCATCCCCATATAGAAAAGCGACTGAACGATTACTCTTGACAAGAATCCAGACCGTAGGCTTTCCACGCGCGATGCAACGTAGCCGATGGAACCCCCAGTTCCTTGGCCAGCGACCTGATTGTCCAGCGTGTGACGTTGGCGGGGCGTTCCTTCTTCCGAAGGATCAAGCGGACTGCTGCTTCATCCACCTTTGACTTCCGCTTGCTGCGAGTTTCCTTTTCGATCCCTGCCAATCGGCCCTCCAGGAAACGTCGTCGCCATAACGAGACCGTTCTGCGTGTTGTCCGTAATTGATGGGCGATTTCCTGATTCGTTCGACCATCGGCCGCTAAGAGAATGATCTTCGCTCGCAAGGCCAAACGAGCGGACGTAGGAAGCCGTAACCAGACGTTCAGCGTCGTGCGTTCTTCCTCGGTAAGCGAAATTCTTGTGGCAACCTTCATGGCCTCTGATTCCGACTAGACGATCAGAGGCCATGCGGATCGGTTCAGGTCAATGCTGCTCGTGTACGCTGATGCGTCCACTCCTTACAGGTTCCAGAACTGCCCCTGAGCTGCGCCGTGCGGACGTGTCCACTCGGCGCGGCTGGTACGGTTCACGGTGACTGCTTCCGTGACAAGCGTGTCGCCGTTGTTGCCCCAGTAATTGGCGGACTCCCGATGCCGGTCTGCCTTCGATCAGCCCATTCTTCAAGCATCCGAAACTGTTGGTCGAAGCAGTGCTCGCTGACGCCGTAGGGACTCTTGAAGAAACTAGCCAGGAAGGTCATTAGGCCCGTTTCGCCACGGTGTCTGGTGAGTTCCGTGAATCGCACCATGTCGAGCACTAGAGGGGCTGCAAGAATCGAGTCACAGCCCTGCCAAATGAATTGCAGCGTCATCGGCACGCCAAGGAAACCCGAAAAATGGATGTGATCCCAAACCGTTTTCCAGTCACCAAGGTCGGGCAGGTATTCGATCGAGACCAACGTTTTCGGCTGGTAGCCGAGAATGTCGCCCACGAGATGGTCCTTGCTGGCGATCTTTGCCTGTTTGTTTGCCGAATCATCAAGTACCCGGCCGTCCATGTTGCCGAAGATATTGTGGCCGACCCAGCTTAGCACCCGAAGGTTTCGCCGGGCGAACATGGGGGCCAGTACGCTTTTCATCAATGTCTCGCCGGTCTTGCCGTCGCATCCGTAGTGCCGCGTGTTGTTCTGCCGTGCCAGTTCGTCGAGTGCCGCCGGAGCAGAGCCGAGCGACGGAGTGAAATTCAGGTAGGAATGCCCCGCCCCCAACGCCGCGATGGCGTAAATCGTGCTGGCCGGAAGCGGGCAGCGGGTCATCCAGCAGCCGGTCCATGTCAGCCCAGGCGGTGGGAACGCTCCGAGGCCAGCAATTGTCGCGTGAGTTCTTCGGTGGTTCCCCCGGCACCACCTCTCGTCGCTCCCTGCCCGATTTGCCGTGTCAGGTCGTCCAGTTTCCGCCAGATTCATTTTCTCTCAAAATGCGGGTTGACTGGGACTGTAAGTGAGTGTACACTAACTATTGCCGCTGTGAAAGGGGAACCCTATGAAGACAGCCTCGAAAATGTCTTGTGAAGATCGCCGAACGGCCATCATCAAGACCGCCCGGAGGGTCTTCGTTGAGAAGGGCTTCTACAGGACTACCACCCGCGAATTGGCGGAGGCGGCGGGAGTCTCCGAGGCCCTCTTGTTCAAGCACTTTCCCAGTAAAGAAGCCCTCTATTCCGCGATACAGGTATCCTGTTTCAAGGAGGAGGGATCGAAGATCACTCGAGCGGCTGCAATCGCTGGAACCATCCACGTCGGCGCTGGTGTTCTTGGTCCATGATCTTGTTTCGCACATCCTTGGCGGACAGCCGGAGGAAGGCGAACGTTCGTTCCTCCGCCTTGTGCTTCGTAGTCTGATGGACGAGGGAGAGTTCGCCCGGCTTGGCATTCAAGGAGGACCGTCCCATTGGGTCCAAAAGGTCGAGGAGTGCATTGAGGCTGCAAAAGCTGCTGGTGATATGGTCGATGGACCTATTCCAACGAGTCTGGGAGGTTGGTGTACCCATCAGCTGATTGCCGGGTTTATGATGCACTTTTTGCCTGTCGATCCCGTTATAGACTATGGGGTTCCGCGCGAGGAACTCGTGAACCAGGTAATCTGGTTTTGTTTGCGTGGCATGGGTCTGAAAGAAAAGGCGATCCGGCGTTGTTACAAATCCAAAGGTACTTGTAAGCTAGAGAGGAGCAAGGCATGTTGAGAATCCATTTCCGTGGGTTCATCTCGATCTTGCTGAGCCTTGCGTTTCTTGTTGGTGCCCTGCATCGCGCGATGCCCGAAGCAATGGCTTCCGTTCGAGGAGAACATTGACCCATCAATTTTTTTTGGCCCAAACAGTGCGTGAACACACACTTACTAGATTGCAGCCAAGAAGCAACTGACGCTGGAGCAGTCACGTGGAGCAAATGGTAATGGATGTCCCGATCGGCTTACGGTGCCGCAGTCGAAGCGATTTCCTGCGGATGCTGCGCCAACTGGGAGCCAACCCCGGCTCAGCTACTGTCGATTCGACGCAGAGACGCGGGAAATCCGCGACATACAACACGTCTATCTCCGCTGCCGCTACGACCAGTGGGTCCAGGCGTTCGGCGAGCCAGAAGCGGTTTCTCCCGGATTTGATTCGGCGGTTGGTGCGACAGTTCGCACCTGGCAACACCAGTGCGTCGATGGTCCGGTCACGTGCATTGGACATTTGTTTGAGCACCCCTCGGGCGTTCGATGGGTGATCGTCGCTCGCGTGTGTTTTTCTTGACGGACTTGAGGTATCGCCAATTCAGTTGCGTGACATTTGCAGGACTTCCATGAAAACCGTATTTGCGATTCTTGTTTTGATTGGTGTTGCGGGAGGCGGCGCGGCGTACTACGCCAAGCATGTGGCCGCCGATCCCGCGACGAGCTTCCGCACGGCGGCGATCAAGCGGGGCGATCTGCTCTCGACGATCAGCGCCACGGGAACCGTGGAGCCGGAAGAGGTTGTTGACGTGGGTGCGCAGGTCATGGGTTTGATCCTGGAATTCGGCCCCGATCCCCACGATCCGGCCAAGCTGATCGACTACGGCTCCGTCGTCGAGAAAGGCACCTTGTTGGCGAAAATCGACCCCACCCCCTACAAAGCAGCGCTGGAGCAGGCGGAGGCAACGCTGCAAAAGTCGGAAGCCGATCAGTTGCAGCTTGAGGCAAAGTCCAGGCAGGCCGAGCGAGAGTGGAAACGAGCGGAGAGCCTCCTCCCCAAGAAGGCGATCGCCGATACCGACTACGATACCGCCTTGGCCAATTATGAAGTGGCCAAGGCCAACGTGGCAGTGGGAGTGGCAACGATCCGCCAGAACAAAGCCTCTGTGGATACGGCAAGAATCAACCTCGGCTATTGCACGATCAAATCGCCGGTTCGGGGCACCATCATCGACCGCCGCGTCAACATCGGCCAGACCGTGGTCGCCAGCCTCAACGCCCCCAGCCTGTTCCTCATCGCCAAGGACTTGCGGCAAGATGCAGGTGTGGGCCTCGGTCAACGAGGCCGACATCGGCCACATCCGCGTGGACATGCCCGTGCGATTCACGGTCGATGCCTATCCGGGCCAAATGTTTCGCGGCAAAGTGACCCAAATCCGCATGAACGCCACCATGACGCAGAACGTCGTCACGTACACAGTCGTCGTGACGACCGACAATTCCAACGGCAAGTTGCTGCCTTATCTGACGGCGAATGTCCAATTTGAGATGGACCAGCGGTCGGACGTACTGTTGGTGCCTAATGCGGCGTTGCGTTGGAAGCCGCAGGCGTCACAGATCGACCCGGCGGTGAGTAAGACGGCGATCTCCGCTGAGTCCACGAACACTCAAGACCGTGGCTGCCTCTGGGTTGAAGCCAATGGTGGTTTCGTTCGGCCGCTGGAGGTGGTGGTTGGCGCTAGCGACGGGACGATGACCGAGATCAGTGGCAGCGGCGTGAAGGAAGGAATGCAGGTCATTGTCGGCGAGGAAGGCCAGGGAGACACGGAGGGCCAAGACAACGAGACAGCCGCTGACGGAGACAAGACGAGTAATCCGTTCTTGCCGAAGCCGCCCAAGGGCAGCAAACCGCCTCCAGGACCAATGTAGCTTCTGGGAGTCACCACACATGGAATTGATCCGGCTTGAAGACATCCACAAGACCTATTACCTGGGCGAAGTGGAAGTCCCGGTGCTGCGGGGCGTCTCGCTCTCCATTCGTCGAGGCGAGATGGTGGCGCTGATGGGTGCCTCGGGTTCAGGCAAGACCACGTTGATGAACATCCTGGGGTGCCTGGACCATCCGACCTCGGGCAAGTATTGGCTCGACGGCCAGGAGATGAGCGGCCTCTCGCCGAATCAGCGAGCGCTGGTGCGAACGGAGAAACTCGGCTTTGTCTTTCAGAACTTCAATCTCCTCGCGCGGACCACGGCGCTACAGAACGTCGTTATGCCGCTGGACTATTCCCCGCATCGGCGTTCCTCCGGGGAGGCCCGCCGTCTGGCGAGGACTCTGCTGAGCCGCGTTGGACTGGCCGACCGAGCCAATCACGAGCCGTCGCAGATGTCTGGCGGACAGCAACAACGAGTGGCGATCGGCCGGGCATTGGTCAATCGCCCCGCGCTCGTTCTGGCCGACGAGCCGACAGGCAATCTCGATTCGCACACGAGCGTCGAAATCCTGCGGATGTTCCAGCAACTCAACGCCGAGGGGATCACCGTCGTTCTGGTGACGCACGATCCCAACGTGGCCGCCTACGCCCATCGGACCATCCGCATCGTGGACGGAACGATCGAGGGCGACGAGATGAATCCATCGAATCCCCGTGAAATCGGTGTTGCGCCAGAACCCCATGCCGGTTTCTGGCAGTCGGCTCCTCATGCAGGCATCCCGGACAAGAGCGGCAATGGTGATGGTCGCGGCGACGGCACGGCAACGGTGACGGCAACCCAGCCGGCGAAAGTCGTGGCCGTCGCGGCAGAAGCCCGCCCCAAACTGCAACCCGCAACAGAACCAATTCCCTCGCCACAGAACCCATTTTCGAGTTTTATGGCGACGCGCCGCCAAAGTCCCGGCGGCAGATCGCGCCGGCGCTGCTGCCCGCCACGTGGCGCACCGCGCTCGGGGCGTTGCGGCGAAACAAGATGCGATCGGGGCTGTCGGCCCTGGGCGTCATCATTGCCGTGGCTGCGGTCATCGCCATGACGGAGATCGGTCAAGGCTCGAAAGCCACCTTGCAGAAAGGCATCGCCAGCATGGGGGCCAACACGCTGATGATCTTTGCCGGGACCACCGCCACCGGCGGCGTGAACCAGGGGACCGGCAGTGCGCTGACGCTCACGCCCCAGGACGCCAGCGAGATAGCCCGCCAGTGCCCCGCCGTTAGCGGAGTCGCCCCGATTGTCCGCGCCCGGTCGCAAATCGTCTACGGGAACCGCAACTGGGTTCCCGAACAAATCAGCGGCACCACGCCGTCGTTCTTGGTGGTGCGCGATTGGCAGAACATGGCGAAAGGCGAAATGTTCACCGACCGCGATGTCCGCAACGGCAACAAGGTGTGCGTGATCGGCGACACCGTGAAGCGAAACCTGTTTCCAGGCGTGTCTCCGATCGGCAAGGAAATCCGCATCAACAACGTCTCGTTCCGCGTCATTGGCGTCTTGAGCCGCAAGGGAGCGAACATGATGGGCATGGACCAGGACAACATCGTGTTAGCGCCGTGGACCACCATCAAGTATCGCGTTAGCGGCACCACCCTGACCAACACGAACCAGAGCGCCAGTTCCGGCAGCAGTTCATCTTCCACCAGCGATGCGGTCAATACGCTGAGCGGCCTCTATCCCACCGCAACGTCGCTGTATCCCTCTCGTTCGTCCATCCAGACCGCCGATTACCCGCAGCCGGTTCGTTTCACCAACGTGGATCAGATTGTCGCCAAGGCGGCTTCCGAAACGAAGGTCAAGCAGGCGATGAGCCAGATCACCGAGTTGTTGCGCGAGCGTCACCGCATTCGTCCGGGCAATGACGACGACTTCAGCATCCGCGACATGGCTGAAATAATGAAGATGCTGTCTTCCACCACCCAGTCGATGAGCATCTTGCTGTTGGTGGTGGCGTTGATTTCCCTGGTGGTCGGCGGGGTGGGCATTATGAACATCATGCTGGTCTCCGTCACCGAACGCACTCGGGAAATCGGACTCCGCATGGCCGTCGGTGCCCGAAGTTATCACATTCTCCGGCAATTCCTCGTCGAGGCGGTGGTGTTGTGCCTCGTCGGCGGAGCGATAGGGATTCTCCTGGGCCGTGGCACGTCGATCCTGGTGAGGTGGAAGATACACTGGCCCACGGAAGCGTCGTTGTCGACGATCGTTGCCGCCGTGGCGGTCTCTGTTGGCGTCGGCATCGCCTTTGGCTTCTATCCCGCCTGGAAAGCCTCGCGGCTGGACCCCATCGAAGCCCTGCGGTACGAGTGAAAGGCAACCCTATGCCCATGTTTGACCATCTCAAAGTGATGCTCGGCAGTGGCCGCATGGACGTATCGAAGCGATTCACGTTCCTGCACAAGGCCGTCTTAGGCACGATGTCGAAGTTCTATGTAGCCCGTGACATGCAGACCAGTGCAGTCGTGGGAGTGAAGATTCTCGACCTTGTGAAGTCCGCCGCCTTCGAGAGCCGCTTCAAGGGACTCCACAAGCCATGTGAAGGCGAGATCGCTGCGCAATTGAACCATCCCCATATCGTGAGGACGCTTGAGTATGGGCTGACGACGGAGGGGGCACCGTATTTGGTGATGGAGACATCTTGCAGGGCCGAACTTGAGTGCGGCGTTGGCGTCCCGTGCCTTCTGCTTGGCAGGACACCGCGTCCGTTTCATCCGTGAAGCTGCCCAAGCAATTGCAGCGGTCCACGAGGCTGGGTTCATTCACCGCAACATCTGCCCGCGACACTTCCTGCTGACGAACGAGCGTAAGAACCTGAAGCTGATTGACTTCGGTCTGACTTTGCCGGCTACAAAGTGGTTCATGCAACCCGGCAATCGCACTGGCACGCCCGACTACATGGCCCCGGAATTGGTTCACCGTCGGCCGACGGACCAGCGGCTCGACGTGTTCGCTTTTGGCGTGACTGCCTACGAGTTCTGCACGTTCGAGTTGCCTTGGTCGCGCGGGGCCGCCATGACCCATGACCAACCCCCTACCGACATCCGCCAACACCGCCCCAACATTCACCCCGTCCTGGCCAAGGCGATCCACGCCTGTATCGAGCCGGAAGTGAGTCACCGTTGTCCGTCGATGGAGCGTTTGCGGATGATCCGGGAGGTGCCCGATGACGGCGGACTGGGATAGCAAGCATCGGGATACGATTGGGTGTTGTTGAGAGTCTCCCGGCAGGCCCTACAGTACGAGCGAATGAACAATGGATGACAGGCGACAAGGACTTTAGCGGTGTCCGTCATACGAGGCGAACCTAGCAACTGTTCCCGCGACGATCTCTCACAGGTACAAACAATGCCGACCCAACCAGAAGACGCATTGAAGCTCGAATACGAACTAATCGGCTGCGAGTTGCACGATGGCCCGTGTCAGTACATCGCCTCGGCGCAAATGCTGCTCGAAGCGTTACGCCATCAGGGGACGGCATCTACACATGACGATAGCTGCCGTCTCGATACGGCCCTTAGATTTCTTGAACGAGCCGGAGTGGAACTACGACGGCTCATCCGTGGCCTTCACCCCCTGCAACTCCATGATACACGGATGTTGGCTATCGTTGAATGTCTGAGCGATGAGAACAAGATGGATGGTGGCCCAGAGATCGAATGGTGCCTGGACGCTGAGTTCGATGAGCTTCCAAACGATCTGAGAGTAGCCGATTCTGCGTATCCTGCAAGAGTGCCTCACAAACGTTCGCCGCCACAGCATGACGAGCAAAGTGCTCGTGGGCATTACCCAAGACGATAGGTCGGTCTGCATTCAGGTTCAGGACTGGGGCATCGGCTTCGATCTGGAGAAAACCCGCCCGGAGTGTCTCGGACTGAACGGAATCCGCCAACGGGCACGATTTCTAAACGGCACCATGACCATTGAGAGTCACCCAGGCGGAGGGACGTGTATCGCGGTTGACCTTCCACTCCGAGTGCAGGACGCGCCAGCCGATACAAATCCTCCGCACAATTGAACAGGAGAAAACCATTGTGAGCGGGACACTGACAAAAGAACACGTCGTAACTCCACACTCCCTCAAGGCACAACCCAACGTCGAGCGGGAATCGACAGCCGCCGACGTGGCCGTCAAGCCGTCCAAACGGCCCGGCCGTCGCTGGGGGTCGATGGCCGTGGCGGCGGTGGCGACCCTGACAAGCGCGGCCGGCGGTTAGCACATGCACGACTACCGAACGGCGATTAGTGAGGCAAAGGATGTCCCCGACCATCCTAATCAAGACCAGAGGCTATGAAGACTGCCCGAACGATCACGCTCGCTGAGGAAGAACGCACGACGTTGAACATTTGGTTGCGCCTCCGTACACCTGCTCGTCTGGCGCTTGCACGCGAAGATCATTCTATTGGCAGCCGATGGTGGAACAAATCAGGAAATTGCCAAGCAATTGGGGGCGTCGTCCAAAACGGTCTCGTTGTGGTGGCAACGTTTTCTGAAGGGTCGATTAGCAGGCATCGAAAAGGAAGCCCCTCGTAGCAAGCGGAAATCGAGGGTCAATAAGACGATGGTCCGCTTGATCCTTCGGAAGACAACGAAGGAATGCCCTGCGAACGACTCGCGCTGGACAACTCGGTCGCTGGCCAAGGCACTGGGGGTCTCGCCCTCGATGGTGCAGCGTGTGTGGAAAGCCAACGGTCTGACCCCTTGCCGCAAGTGACTGTTTCAGCCGCGAAGCAGCCCTTTCCCCATTATCTCGCTGGGCGGAAGGACTCCCCTCACTTGGCGGTATCTGGGCATTGGAAACCATGCGATACGATCCCAAAAGCGTGAAGCAAATGACTAGGTATGCTATTCCGAGGCTAGGAGGATATTTCGTCATCTGATTCGTATTGAGCCGATGATTCCGAATAATCTCAATTTACGGAATCTACCGGGGAAGCGGCTATGGAAACGGCCAGTATTGCGTTATGGAGGACGCTTTCCACTCACCTCGTTCGGCATCTAGGTGGCTGCTGTCCGGCAGCGGACCCGTCGAAAAGCAGCGTTGTTGTCCTTTTCCTATTGGTTCTCTGCACTGGTTGCACGAGTTGGCGTGACTATCTGCACAACGGTTTCAAGGTGGGGCCGAACTATTGCCAACCCAACGCCGCCGTGGCCGAGCACTGGATCGACGCTGCGGACATCCGAACCGAAGAGAATCCCGAAATCCTGAGACGTTGGTGGACGGTTTTCAATGACCGAAAACTGAATGAGCTTATTGCCTGTGCATATCGCCAGAACCTCACGCTACGCGAGGCTGGTTTTCGGATACTTCAGGCCCGAGCCACGCGCGACATCGCCGTGGGCAACATTTTCCCACAACAGCAGGACGCGAATGGGAGTTACACTCGCAATGCGATGGCCATGAACTCCCCATCCGGTCTTGGTGTAGGCAGATTCTCCGACTCGTGGAACTTTGGATTCAACCTCAATTGGGAACTGGATTTCTGGGGGCGTTTCCGCCGAGCGATCGCGTCGGCGGATGCCAGCTTGGATGCCTCTGTGGCGGGTTATGACGGTGTACTGGTTACGTTGCTTGGCGACGTGGCCACCAATTACGTGACCGTCCGCACCGCTCAAGAACGAATCAAGCTGCTGCAAGCCAACGTGGAACTCCAGCGGGGTGTCCTCCACTATATTGACAACCGCCTGCAAGCCGGCTTCAAGCAAACCAGGTTGGACTTGGCCCAAGCCTTGAGCACTCTCAGACAGACCGAAGCCGGCATTCCTCAGTTGGAGATTACCAGTCGAGAAGCGGAGAACAGCCTGTGCATCCTGCTGGGTATGCCTCCGGCTGATCTGACGAATATGCTCGGGATTGAGCCGATCCCCGTGTCGCCGCCGGATGTGGTCATCGGAATTCCGGCGGACCTGCTGCGCCGTCGGCCAGACGTTCGCCGCGCGGAACGGCTGGCGGCGGCCCAGGCCGAACAGATCGGCATCGCCCAATCGGACTTGTATCCGGCCTTCTCGATCAATGGCAATTTCGGCTACACGGCCAACAACTTTCCCGATCTGTTCAAGAACACAGCGTTCAACGGCAGTGTCGGGCCATCGTTCCAATGGAACCTGTTGAACTACGGCCGGATCGTGAACAATGTCCACTATCAGGATGCAAAGTTTCAAGAACTCGTGGTCACGTATCAAAATACGGTGCTCCAGGCCAACCAAGAAGTAGAAAACGGATTGGTGGAGTTTCTGCGATCCCAGCGGCGGTCGAGACTTCTCGACGAAAGCGTTGTCGCCGCCCAGGAAGCCGTAGAAATCGTGATAACACAGTACCAGACGGGCGCTGTGGATTTCAACCGATACGCCGTCATCGAGCAGAACTTGGTCACGCAGCAAGACTCTTCAGCCCAGGCTCGCGGCCAAATATCCCAAGGTCTGATCGCTGTTTTCCGTGCCCTGGGCGGCGGTTGGGAAATCCGTCTTGGCGGCGAGGCCGCTGCCGCCGAAGGGGCCACGCCGGTTGCCTTGCCCAATGTCGAAGGCAAGGTGTCGCCGGAAGCAGCCGTGCCCAGGCCGCCTGCTACCGAGGAACTCCCGACGCCCCAACCAGCACCCAATCCGCCGAAGACAGAAAAGATGCCTGAACCGAACGCTAAACCGTAACCATTTGATATTGCGATTAGCGTGTCGATTTCCCAAAAAAACGATGCGTTACGATCCCAATAACGTGAAGCATACGATTGGGCATACTGGGCGATGTGTTGTTGCCCGATTTGCAGTAGACCGACAGTTCCAAACAGTCCCATTTCGGAGATGTGCCTATTGTTGTGAACGTGCAGTATCTGTATCATCCTCCAACTCGCAATTATAAATGGGGCACGTGTTTTCCGAGCAGTCTCCTGAGTTGGAACAGACGGGTTAGGTGATGTACAGAAACCGACACCGACCCGTTCGCGGGATACTGCTTCTGCTATGCCTGATTGGCCTAGAGGCACGCCCTGCGTCGGCTCAAGAGCAACAGCCTGATCGGAACGAGAAGGCCGGAAACATTTCGTTTGAGAGGCCGTTCGAGCCTGTCGCTGATGCTGGTAATGTTGCATTGCCGGCGTCCACCTCGGATGAAACACTACCGGAATTGGGCGGACTCCAACGGTTGCCGCCTGTCGATCAACCAAAAAGCGAGTCAACAGGATTCGGCTTTGGGCCTGGGATGCCAGGGATGGGGCCGGGCGGCCAAGGGCCAATCAGTTACAGAACATTCTGGTTTCCCAGCGTGCCGGTCAAGGGGCAAGCGGGTGACTGGGGACTCGTCGGACAGGACTTTTCGCTGGCCTATCCGCTCTGGGTCGATTTGCCGAACACCGTGATGGTTACGGCGAGCGTTCGTAATCGGCTAATCAACACCGATGCCATACTCCCTGATTCCCACAAGGAATACCCCAGCGAACTTTGGAACGCTCAGGTCGGACTGATGTATATGCGGCAGTTGAGCGGCGATCGAATGATCGGCGGCGGCGTCAGTCTGGGATCGGCCAGCGATCATCCATTCGCCTCCATCCAGGAAATGAACGTCAGCATGAACGCGATGTATCGCATTCCCTCCGGCGAACGCAATGCGTGGATGTTCATGTTGATGTACTCGCCGATGGGCGAGATTCAGTTTCCGATTCCGGGCGTTTCGTACAGCTACAATCCGTCGGATCAGTTTCATGCCAATATCGGCCTGCCATTCATGTTCAGCTACAAGCCCACGGATCGGTGGACATTTGAGGCGTCGTACATGCTGATCCACGCGATCCATGTGAAGGCGATCTACAAGATTGCCGAGCGATTGAACGCCTTTGCCGGTTACGATTGGTCGAACGAGACCTACATGCTGCAAGACCGAACGAACGAAAAGGATCGGTTCTTTTTATACGATCAGCGAGTGGCGCTCGGACTGGACATGCCCTTAACCTCGTGGCTCACGGCCGAACTCCTGGGCGGCTACGCATTCAATCGGTATTCGTTTATAGGCCAGCAATGGGATTCCGTCGGCACCGACCGCGTAGATATTGACCCTGGTCCTTTCGTGTCGCTTAGCGTGAGCATACGGAGATGAGGGAAGGGCAGAAAAGATGCAATGACGGCAAGACAGAAAGCGGGCGGCGTGAAAAAATCTTCATCAGGTTCGACGAAGATACTATTGACCCATGATGGTGTTGTTCTCAGCTACCCGATCCACAAACCTTCTAGGCGAACCTGATGGGTCTTATCGTCTCCCTGTTGCTTTCATGGTTGTCATCTGGTCGTCTCCTGCCGCTGACCAGACTTTGCCGTGGGTATTGAGAGAGAGAAGGATTCCACGACTACAATTGGTGAGCGCCAGCCGTTTCGCTGGCGCTCACCAATAGCCTTCTACCCCCCAGACGCCACAGCTTGGCAGTCATAGAAAAAGGGGGCGACAAACCGTTCGTCTGCCCATCCTCGATCCCGAATAATCCGCTGTTGTCACGGCGTTCTGATCGAAGCGATCCACGATCGGTATCTTTTTTCTTGCCCATTTCTGCCCCATTCTATGCAAAGTCTCCAAAAATGATCTACTTCGCCAATTCTTCCTGTCGGCCAACTGAAAGTCATGTGTCGAAGTATCTCCGTTGGCCTAGAATAACGTCCCCAGTCAACTGTCTCGCACAAATGGGGTCTTATGACGGGATTCCCGGCACCAATAGATGGTCCCGTCTTGAGACATTGACCTAACCTACCCAGTCAACTGTCTCACGCAGATGGGGTCTTATGACGAACAGCCAACACCAGAAATACTGCTTGAAGACGTGACCACACAAACGATAAGACGCCACTGTGTGGTTGAAGCCGTTACTTCTGAGAAGAATCCAGGTCGCAGGCTTTCCACACACGATGCAGCGTAGCCGGTGAAATCCCAAGTTCTCTGGCCAATGACCTAACGGTCCAAGATGCGACGTTGGCGGGGCGTTCCTTCATCTTCTGGAATATCAGGCGGATGACTGCCTTATCAACCATCGGTCCTTGCCTGCCGCGAGGGGCTTCCCTATTGATCCCCGCCAACCGCCCCCCCCCCAAGAAACGTCGTCGCCATAGTGAAACCGTTTTGCGTGATGCCCGTAGTTGATGAGCGATTTCCTGGTTCGTTCGACCATCGGCAGCCAGAAGAATGATCTTCGCTCGCAAGACCAGACGGGCGGACGAAGGAAGATGTAACCAGACGTTCAGCACCGTGCGTTCTTCCTCGGTGAGCGATATTCTTCTGGCAACCTTCATGGTCTCTGGTTCCGACTGAACGATCGGAGACCATACGGATTACCTTCATGTCAATGCTGCTCGCGTAGGTCGATGCGTCCGTGCGGTTGGTACGGTTCATGGTGACTGCTGCCGTGGCGAGCGTATCACCGTTGCTGCCCCAGTAATTGGTGGTCCTTCGACGCCAGTCGGCCTTCGATCAGCCCAGCCCTCAAGCGTTCTAAACTGCTCATCGAATCGGTGCTCGCTCACGCCGTAAGGACTCTTGAAGAAACTAGCCAGGAAGGTCATCAAGCCCGTCTCGCCACGGCGTCGGGCAAGTTCGGTGAATCGCACCATGTCGAGCACCAGAGGAGCGGCAAGGATTGAGTCGCAGCCTTGCCAGATGAATTGCAATGTCATCGGCACGCCAAGGAAGCCGGAAAAGTGGATGTGATCCCAGGCGGTCTTCCAGTCACCGAGGTCGGGCACGTATTCGATCGAGACCAGTGTGTGTGGACGGTAGCCGAGAATGTCGCCCACCAAATGGTCCTTACTGGCGACCTTGGACTGTTTGTTTGCCGGATCGTTGAGCACTTGGCCGTCCATGTTGCCGAAGATGTTGTGGCCCACCCAACTTAACACGCGAAGATTTCGCCGAGCGAACATGGGAGCCAGCACGCTTTTCATCAACGTCTCGCCGGTCTTGCCGTCGCAGCCGTAGTGCCGCGTGTTGTTTTGCCGGGCGAGTTCATCGAGCGCCGCCGGAGCCGAGCCGAGCGATGGAGTGAAGTTGAGGTACGAATGCCCTGCTCCCAGGGCCGCGATAGCGTACAGTGTGCTGGCCGGAAGCGGGCAATGCGGGTCATCCAGCAGCCGGTCCATGTCAGTCCAAGTGGTGGGAAGGGAATCGGCTGCGACCGCCGGCTCGGTCGAGGCGACGTTGACGACGATCAGGTGTTCCAATTGCTCAACACGGACGAACTCAGCATAATCGGCCTGCAATCGCTCAATGATCTGTCGTGGAGTCTCATTTTGTGGCAGGTGCATATCGGCGAGCGAGGCAATCGTTGGACCTACGTTGAAGATTGTGCCCGGCCGAATGCGGCCGTCGATCGCTTCCAGTTCAGCGCGGCACTGTTCGATCAACTCCCGGTGGACAATACGCTCATTGGCCGACAACCACAGAGCTTCCTCGAAGAGCGGCGCACGGCGGATTTCATGGCCGGCAACGACAAAGCTGCTCCAGTCAGGCAATCCAATTCCTTGAAAAGCCGGTAGCTCACTGACCAAGCCGTTCAAGGGCATGAGTCCCTCTCGGAGGGCCGTCAGCCCTACGATGGCAGTGGTGGCAACGCCGCCTTTTGCCCCAACCAAGTCGATGCCGATGCGCAATGCTGGAGTTGTCATCAAAGCCCCCATTTGTCACATAGCGGCTCGTCCGGCTTGGAGGAGCTTCAAGGGTTCGGTGCGCCCCGTGGCGATAGCGGGCCACAAGGCTGCGAGCAAGCACAAGCCTAGCGTGGCACCGAAGCCAATCGTCAACTTGGCCCAGGGTATAATCAGCGGCGTGATCTGCCCGCCACGGATATTGATGTAACGGGTTATGCCCGTGCCGCAATAGCCGGCCATTACGCCGAAGCCGAGGCTCAGCACGCAAGCCACGATGCCGACTAGGATCGCTTCCGCTAGGATCATCCGAAAGAGTTCAAAACGCGAAACGCCGACCGCGCGTAGCACCCCCATGTCCCATCGGTGCGCACGGATCGACGAAAGCACGGTGTTGACGACGCCCAAAGAGGCTACGGCAAGCGTTACCAGCGGCAATAGGCTGAGAGTCCAGATGATGCCGTCCGCGCGAGCGTTGACCGTTTTGCGAACGCCTTCGGCCGATTGCAGGTTCACGCTCGCCGTGTATTCCCGCCGGCGACCGCCGCCGAAGCCCATCGGGCCCCGTCCACGTTGCCGCGTTTTCGCAAGATTGATGTCGAAGTTCCGCTGGGCAATCGTTTGCAGCGATGCCTTGATCTCGTCCTCGGTCGCCGTGCCGTCCAGATTCATCCAGAAGAAGGTTATCCGATCGACGGCGAAGTCGCGTCGCACCTCAGAGAACGGAGCGAACATCAACGCCGCCGATCGGCCGCCGCCGCGATTGCGCAGGCCCACCTTGCTCATCCAGTGCCAACCGGTCATCGACACCACGCCGGCAATTTCGTACTCCACGCGATTCTGTGGCGATTCGGGTGGAATCACTGCGAACTTGCCGCCCACTCCCAGGCCGCTTTCGCGTTGAAAGTGATCGGGAACCAGGCAATAGCGCCCTCGCTTGAGTTTCTCCAGGGCCTCCTGGCGCGATCCTTCGACAAATTGGAAATTGAACATGGGCTTTTCGCCACCCAGCGCCTTCTCGGGATCGACACCTACCATGACGCAGTTATCTTGGCGCGAGGATGAAGCCCGCACACGGGCTCCGGTGACATCCTCGGCAAACTTCGTTTGCTCGACGGCCAACGGCACGCATTGATCGGCCACGACTCCTTTCACGTGGCGAACAGAGTCGATTTCTGCATCGGGGATGCCCACTGGCATCAGGCCGACCACCAGGTCGGGCACCCAATCGCCGGGCACAAAAGGTTCAAGCATGGAATAGCCCCAGGTTTGCATGGCGACGAACAGCCCAAGACCGATGGTGAGCGCCGCCGTGGTTCCCACGGTTCGCCAGAGATTGCTCGTAAGCTGCGTGGCCAGCAATCGTGAGTTGACACCCACCAGACGGGCGATAACAGGCCCGAGAAGTTTTTCGGTGAACGTGATCGCTAGCGGTGCCAATAGCACGAATCCGATACCCATCGCGGGGCAACCCAAGATCGCCGAGACGGCATACCGCGCGGTGTCCGGCATCGGAATGTAGAACACGACGAGCGGGTTTACGGAGATCAGGAGCAGGCCAATCAGGGTGACGCCCCAAGAGAAATGCGCCGACCGCGCACGCGGGCGCACCGCCATAGCCTCCAGCGGACTGACTTGCGTGGCCCTCCACGCGGGAAGGACGGAAGCCGCCAGCGATCCGCCGAGTGCGCAGATGCCGGAGAGCACGATACACCAGAAGCCCAGCGACACTCCCATCGGGAAAAAGGCCGGTCGCAAATGGTTCACGATTTCCAACAATCCCCAACCGGCCAGCAGGCCGCCTCCCCAACCGATCAGCCCCAGGAATAGACTTTCCAGGGCGATCATGGCACCGACTTGCACTTTCGTGAGCGAAACCGCACGCAGCATGGCGAACTGTCGGATGCGCTCGTCCACGCCCATATTGAGCGTGGTGAAAATAATGAACAGCGCTGCCAAGAGCGAAATGCCGGTAGCCGATAATGCCTGCCCACGGATGCTTTCTGAGGTTGAACTCTGCTGGAGTTCGGCCCCCACGTCTTCCTGGGCCTGGACCGCCACCGGCAGATTTGCTTGGGCGAACTGGTCGGCCCAATGGGCCCGAAACTCCCCGATCTTGATGCCTTTGGTCAGGACGACACCCGCAAAGTCGATCTTCGCCGGAGTTCCGGCGAGCTTCTCGGCCAGCGTCCAGGGCACATAGAGAGCGGCGACTGCCGGTCCGTGGGGCAGGGGCGGGCCGCGTGACGGCGGCAGGCCGATCATAAAGCTCTCCCTGGGAACACTCTTTCGCTGCTCGACGATGCCGATGATCTTGAGAGGAAACTCGTCTTCGGTTTTGTTGTTGGAAACGATCACGTCGTCTCCAACCTTTACGCCCATCTTTTCCGCCAAACCCTTACTGATGGCCGCTTCGGAGCGCTGGGGCTGCCCGGAAGCGATCCACTTCCCTTGAACCAGTGGATACGGTGGCTCGGCAGCATCCGTGCCGACAAGTGTTGGGGCCTCTCCGGGAAACGCGGGAGCGTTGCCGGCAGGTGCGTCTCCCACCCGGCCGGAACCGGCTCGTTCGGGGGCGACCTTGGTCTTGATCTTCACGCGGGTTTGAAATACGGGATCGACCGCGGCGATGGCCGGGTCTTGCCTGAGCAAGCCAATCAACTCTTTGGACAGAGGCGGCAACGGCGAATCCTCGGGACCCACAGGCAGGACAACCAGTTCGTATCTGCCCAAATACTTCTCGGCCAATTCCCGGAACTTCTGGACGAGCGAATCGTAGCCGCTTACCACCCAGACCACAACGCACGCGGCAGCGATCGTGGAAAGGATCGTCAACAACAATCGTCCGGGCCGCCGCCGCACGTCAGCCACGACCAGCTTGCTGACAACCGCAAACTCTCCTGTAGTCATAATTACTTCCGGGCTATGGGATTCAGGGGTTTGTCAGTGCATCAGGACTGGGAACGGCGTTCACGACATCTTGGTAATGGGCCGCCAACGTTTGGGCGTCCTTGAATGCACCGGTGCCGAACTGCGTGAGTATCTGGCCGTCTTTCATCACCACCACACGCTGTGCCCACGCGGCCACGGCCGGTTCGTGGGTGACAACCACGATCGTCCGATGCTGTTCCTCGGACAATTCTCGCAGTAACCGGCATATTTTCTGTCCGCTGATCGAATCGAGACTGCCGGTCGGTTCGTCGGCCAGGACCAAGGCCGGGTCGTTGACCAGGCGCGGGCGATTGCCACTCGCTGCTGTTCGCCGCCGCTGAGCGCGTCGGGCCGATGATGCCGCCGTGAGACCAGCCCCAAGCGATCGAGCAGGCGTTCGACCCGCTCGTCGATCCGATCGTTGCGCCCGTCGGCCAGGATGGGCAGGCTGATGTTGTCGTCGGCCGTCAGCGAAGGAATCAAATTGAATGCCTGAAAGACAAGACCGATCTTGTGACGGCGAAACCGTGTCAGTTGTCCGTCCGACATGGTAGATAGATCGGTGCCGTCGATGACCACGCGGCCTTCATCGGGGGGAGCGAGTCCCGCCATGACATGCAACAGTGTGCTCTTGCCCGAGCCGCTGGCTCCCATGACGGCGACGAACTCCCCTTCTTCGATCGAAAGGCAAACATTCTTGATTGCCTCGACAACCGACTCGCCCTGATGAAAGCGTTTGGTCGCGCCTTCCACACGAACGGGAATCCTGCCGGCTGGTGGGTCTGTCAACACAAAAGAGACTCCTATAAAAAACGTTGCTATGTTGTCACCGTCTCGCTCATTGCAGCACAAATGGCTCCAGGGCGTTCTCACCTTTGCGCACAGTGACCTTGAGCCGCGATTTTCGCGGGTCGCTGTAAGCCCCACGGAGTTGATCGACTTCCGGCTCAGGGGATCAGATTCGTCGCCTGTGTTGATGTGTTGGGGCCACGAAAACGTCACGGCATACTCGCCAGTCGGCGCACCGTCATCGGGATGATAAGAGCACAGCCGGAACTCGCCGCTGTCGTTGGTAATGGCCGACGGTGCAAACTTCCGCTTTCCTTGTTCACCTAACGGATAGAAGATCACGCGAAATCCCTTGGCCGGTTGCCCACGATACATAACCTTGCCATGCACAGGATGCGGCTGCGGCCCCGGAAGGGGCGGCTTGCTACAACTTGCAGCCAGGATCGACATCGCTACCAATCCGAAATGCAGGGATCGTGATCTCATGGTTCATTTGGCTTTGCTACAGGACGTTGGGATCGGTAATCGTTTGTCCGTCGTCGATCGTTACGATTTGTCCAAATGCCAGCGGACTTAGTGCCTCGGCCACGAACCGCACCGATCCGTCGCAGAACAGTATCATCACGCCGCCGGGATGAAACGAGTACATTTGGTGCTGATTGTCCCGGTTCATGGCCCAGCAAAGCAAATCACCTTTCTCGGGATTGGACCCGGAGTTGTATAGGCCGTCGTCAGAGTATGTGTAATAGGCCCACGACTGCCAACTGGCCCACGAACCGCGATTGCTTGGGGCCATGTCCGCTACTTGTTGACGACCGACCCAATGTTGCGGCCAACCAGCCGTTTCGTTGATGAGCAATGTGTTGGAAAGTCCGTCCTTAATGGCGGCCAACTTCCGAGGGGCCCTGTCGTTAGCAGGCATACCTGCGAAGTATGGGCCACTATCCAACAGGGCTTGATGCTGATTGCTGTTGTCGGGAAACGTGGGAAAACTCAGACCCCAACCTGTTGTCGTTGGGCTGAAGCCGTTGGGTGCCAAGTAATCAATCCAGCCGTTGACCGAGAACGTCGTGCTTTTGTCAGGATTGACTGATCCAGCGGTGGCCTTGCCTGAACAAATGATGTTGGAATTGCGTGGCGTGGTCGGGCAGATGAATACTGACAACTTCGTTTCGACCACCGCTTTGTTGATCGGATCGTAAAAGTCATATTTCCAGTTATAGGCATCGTAAAGAGCCTGCTGCTCGATGTACGGCAACAGAAATGTGCCCCAGCCGGTGTAGCCGTTATTGACCCCATTAGCCGCCATAGTCTGATTCCACCGGCGCGGGGGAAATCCGCCATTGGCACACTCGAAATTGTGAAAGCCAAGTCCGAGTTGTTTGAGGTTGTTGCCGCACTGCATCCTACGGGCGGCCTCGCGTGCCGCTTGCACCGCAGGCAGCAACAGCGCAATAAGAATGCCGATGATCGTAATGACGACCAAAAGTTCCACCAGCGTAAAACCGTGTGGGGACATGCAACAGACAGAACTTTCCCTACGATTGGCGCATCCTTCACGCATTCAACTTCTCCTGTCTTCATTCCCTTCGGCTTCAACAATGTCGCGAACTATTGCACCGCGTTTGTGGAGGTGGGTCGGCAATACGAAAGGGCCAACAACGCGAAAGCCGTCGCCAAATTGGGATCGCCTTCCATCCATTTGCTGTCGGTGTTGACCCAGGAGCCGTTCTCTTTCTGCCGGTGGGCGAGTTCGTCGGTCAGTTCCCGACGCCAGTCGTGCTTCACCCCCTTGGCGTCCTCTATTTCATTGATGCCCAGAGCGTCCAGGGCCTTGGCAAAGGTGTGGTAGTAGTAGTACAACCCCGCTTCGCCCATGCCGGGATTGTTCTTCACGTCGTAGTTCTTGCGTATCCACTGGAGGGCGGCCTTCACGCGCGGATCGTCCTTGGTCAGTCCGGCGTAGATCATGCTCTTCAAGCCGGAATAGGTCATCGAGCCGTAGCTTCGCAGACCGCCGCTCGGACGTTTGCCTCTCCTCGTCCTGCTTGCCGAGCACGCAGGTGTAATAGAACCCGCCGTCGTTCACCTTGGCGGCGAACTTCGTAGTGTTGTGCTCGCTTTCCAGGTTCTGGCAGCGTGAGACGAAGGCCAGCGCCTTCTGGATGGCCGGATCATCAGAGCCGGCACCAGCAGGCTTTCAGTGCGTCGATCAAGAAGGCGGTGTTCGACAGGTCGGGCCGAGACTTGCCGCCGTAGCCGGCGCCGCCGTAGTACAGATCAGACTTGTCCTTGCCCCTGCTTTCATCCCATTGGCCGCCGCGAATGAACTTCTCCGCAGCTTTGATGATCTTGTCATACCGCCCGTCACGATTGGCCTCCTTGAAGCAGACCAAGGCGATGCAGGTTTCGTAGGTCGGGATACGCCCGCCGGGCATGTGAATGCCGCCGCTCTCCTGCACGTACTCCTCAAGATACTTCAGGCCCTTGGCAACCTGGGGTCCGTCACCGAGCGTCCGCGTCCGCAAGAGGCCCAGCGTAGCCAGGGCGGTTGGACCAATTCCGATCTGGGGACTCAGCGCGCCATCCTCCGACTGTTGCGCCGCCAAGAACTGGATCGCTCGGCCAACCGTCGTTTGGTAAACCTGTGGGTCAGGCCCGAAAGTCTTGGCTTCCGCTGCAAATACACTCGATGGAAGAGCAGAGAAGCACCCGCCAGCGATTGTCATAACAACGAGGGTCAATGTTCGCATCGTCTTATCTCCGGTGCTCCCGATTTGGCTTGTGCGCAGACTACGAGCTTGAAACCGCAATATAAGCAAGATGCGTGCCATTGGCAACATCGGAATCCGACTTCTTCCTAACGGGCTATGCTGTTTGGATTTACGGCTGGACGTGTGGTGTTGACGCAGATCGCCGCCACCGTGGAGTCGTGGCGATTATTTCGACACGGCTGTCGATCGTCTGGACATACGGACTTGCGCATGTTGCCGTCCCGCCCGCGACTGAGGACTTCATCTGACGCTGGCTGTCTCCTAAAATCCACACTATTGCGGTTCTCAAAGTCGTTGACTATAAAGACCGTTGCGGTGCTGCGAGTGGACATTGCTGCCTTGTCGTCTGGTCGCTGTCCAACGGAGCGACCACCCATGTCGGCTACCCACCGGAGGTACGCAAACGGTCTTGAAACTGGCTCCAACCAATAGCCGCCACCATGTCCGAAATTGTCCGCTTCTCCATTTCTCTGGAAGACGATCTGCTGGATCAGTTTGATCGTTATTGTCGCCAGCAGCAGTTTGCCACCCGTAGCGAGGCCATTCGCCAGTTGCTCCGCGACACGCTCACCAAACACGCTTGGGTAGGCGAGTCGAAAGATGCCGCCGGCACGCTCACGCTTGTCTACGATCACCACCACCCGCAACTCCGCCAACGCCTCCTGAAGTTGCAGCATGAGCACAATGAATTGGTCGTATCCACGCTGCACATCCACCTTACGCACGACCTCTGCTTGGAGGTGATCGTGCTGCGCGGTCCTTCGGCAAGCCTCCAAGAAATGGCTTCCCAACTGAGGGGGTTGAAGGGAATCTATAAGGGTGAACTGGTGATGGCCAACGCGGGAGAGTTCTAGGGGGCCGATGCACTGTGGTCGGCCCTGATGAATGAACTCGCGGCGACATGATGGGGTCATTGTGAGGCCATAAACAGCGGCACTTGGCCCAGATTGCTCCTTCTCGGGCACTTTCTCTCTCATGGCAGGCGCGTTTTGCCATGAATCGGGCAGTTTGCCTCCCTTCTTTCTGATCTTCTGATCCTCGCTATTGCGTTTCCCCGAATCGTTGGCTATAAATAGCGGTATTACGATTCTCATATTCGTAGTACCGCCATGCAGTCCAGCCGGCTCACCAACGCAGCATACGACCATATTCGAGGGCAGGAGTCTGGATCACAGTTCCGAGACTTGCACCACACCGTCTTCGATCTTGGTCGAGGAAATGCGAGAGTTCGTTGGGGATGCACGACGGCTTCTCGCTCGTGGAATTGCTCGTGGTGATTGCCATCATCGGGATGCTTGTGAGCCTGCTGCTTCCGGCGGTTCAGGCAGCGAGAGAAGCCGCCCGAAGCATGGCGTGCCGCTCGAATCTGCACGAGATTGGACTGGCTGCTCAGTTGCACGTGTCCGTCTTTGGAAAGTATCCGCCAGCCTATGACACCAGCACTGGCACTACACTTCGCTGGATGGATTTTCTCAAGCCGTACATTTCCAAGGGGTGTTCCGTGTATCGCTGCCCCACCGATCCCGAGCAGAAGCCCTATCCCTATGACCCGGAGATTACTCTCAGTTATGGCATCAACCTGTGGCGGATTAGCGGATATACGAACAATGCCCACTACTTCTGGTATTCGGTCAGGCGTGACGACGTTCACCGCACGAGTGGAATCATTTTGGTTGGCGATTGCACGCCGGGAAAGATGCAGTGTGGCAACGACGTGATTACTTTCGGCAATCCCGTGCAGTATGTGGACTATCGGCATGGGGGCGGCACTTTCAACGCCGTCTATTGCGACGGCCATGCGGAGACAAGAACCGACACTGTGCAGTTAGACTGGGACGCTATGCAGTAAGTCGAAAACGAAGTTCCCTGGTTGTTCCTTACCATTTTTGATGGAGGTAGCGTTAATTATGAGACAGTTCAGCAAGATTTGGATTGCGGGTACGATTGTCTTGGGGGCAGCCTGCTCGCTGTCTTCTCCGGCCTGGGCGGGATATAGCCTATACGGGTTGGGAATGGACGTGCAGACAGGCACCGTGGCCAATGGGGCCTTGAACGTGCAGTGCGCCAACAATCTGTGGAGTGGTACTTCGGG
Organism: uncultured archaeon; assembly: GCA_963752955.1. GTDB lineage: Archaea > Micrarchaeota > Micrarchaeia > Micrarchaeales > CABMGC01 > CABMGC01. The sequence goes on along the minus strand of CAVWAD010000004.1, from coordinate 10,390 downwards.
CAGCGGCTCGCCCACCAACACTTACACGAACACCTTCACTGGGGTTTCCTGTGACGACTACTCCAACGCCTGGTTGGTCACGGCGGTCTATGGCGGCAGCAATCTGAATACCGCCAAGATTACCGCCACCATCAACGGCCAGACGATTGATTCCCTCACCGTGGGCAACGGCGGCGGCATCAACGACGCCAACCCCAACGTCTACGGCAGTTCGGTGGCAGGTGTCTGGGTTCTGGCCCTGCCGATCAATCCAAGCTATTTGCATACGGATAGTTCAGCAGATGTCGTGAGCGTTGTGGTCAGCGACAAAACCACGGGGGCGACCTCTCCGTTCGACGGCCGGTCGTATTATCAGTCCCTGGTAACGATTTCCCAAAGCGCTGGCCTCGGCAAGACACTGGATTACGCCTTTGCCGCTGGGGGCGGGGACATCGGCCAAACGTCGGGAGGGTACGTGACTTCCCGCACGTTGGACCTGGGAGCCATCAGCAGCCAACCGATCAGCCAAGCCGATCTTTACGCGATCTACACTTACGGCGATGCCGGCCAAAAGGACAAGCTGCTGCTTAACGGTAATTCTCTCCTGGGTGATGACGTGGCGAAGAAGAATGGTTCGGCTGCCTACCCCGCCGACTTCGTATACGCCAACGTACCGACAAGTGATCTGCTCGCCGCGACAATCTTCTGAAGTTTACGGTGGACCCGGCGGACTTCCCCCAAGGCAGCACACTGGAATCCTCCCTGCGGCCGGAATTCGCAGTTCTGGGAGTGGCACATACCATCCCCGAACCGGGGGCAATCGCACTGTTGGCCGCAGGTGGGATGACGCTGCTGGCTTGGAGGCGAAAGCAGATTAGCCGGAAGGTACAAGGTGTCTTAGCCTCCCTGTTGGCTTGGATGGCTTGGAGGACAACATGAAAGTCAGACGCACTCCCCTTTTCGCTGTTATGGCGTTTGTCCAGCTTGCCTGAGAGGATGCACGATATGCCGTTCTACAAGATCACCTATTCCGAAAAGTACCGGCGGGCCACGCTCCATAACTGGGGCTGCAACTTCCGGTGTCAAGGCTGCACGTACAAACTGAAGCAGAACCCACGGCCGGAGCGGTATCTCGCCATCGACGCCATCCACGATTGCCTGCGACGACTCGACCTCGATGCGGTTCATTTCATGGGCGGCGAGCCGACCACCAATCCGCAACTGCCTGACATGCTGGCCTTCTGCAAACGCGAACTTGGCGTGTCAACCCGGCTGGGACATACGAACGGTTCCGGGTTGGTGCTCGAAAACCTTGACGGCAGCAACGTCAGCTTCAAGGCATTCGATGACGACGTGCATCGCCAGTACACGGGCTGCTCCGTGGGCGTGTCGCTCGACAATTTCCGCAAGTCGTATGAGGCCGGGCTGCAAATGAAGGCAAGCACCGTCTTCAATCCCGACCTCGGCGGCTTCGAGCAAGTGGAAAAGGTTGCGGCCTTTGTGGGTGGACTCAATCGGCGCATTCCGTTCCACATCTTGGGCTACATCCCCGTGCCGGGTGCTCCTTGGCGTCGTCCCACCGACGAGGAAATGGAGCAGGCGGTCGGAATTGCCCAGCGCTACCTCGATACGGTGACGTTCTCCCACTTCACATCCGAGCAAGCCAAGAACTTGGAGCAGCGGGACGAACGCTTTGCTGTACGCCAAGTGCTCTGACATGATTCAATTGCAGGGTGTAAGCTATGCCTATCCAGACTGCCCGCTGCCGGCGTTACGGGAGATTGACTTGGCGGTGCCGGACGGCCAGTGGTTGCTATTGGCCGGCCCATCCGGCGGCGGCAAGTCCACGCTGCTGTACTTGCTCAACGGCCTGATCCCGCACGTCCTGGGTGGCGAAATACGGGGCGATGTGCATGTTGACGGCCTCGTGCCCGCCAACGTCGCCTTACGCGAGCTAAGCCGACGGGTTGGCACGGTCTTTCAGAATCCAGAGGCGCAATTGTTCATGCTGCGGGTCCATGAGGACGTGGCGTTTGGCTGCGAGAACCTGGGCCTACCGCCCGCCGAAACACATAGTCGAGTGGAACAGCGCCCTCAGTCGGCTTTCTCTTGCCGCTCTGCGGGATCGGGAAGTGTTCAGCCTCTCGGGCGGTCAGAAACAGCGGCTAGCTATTGCCGGCGCGTTGGCGATGGGCTGCCGCACTCTTCTCTTGGACGAGCCGACCAGCGACCTTGACGAACCGAGCCGGGCGGAGTTGTTGGCAGCGCTCGGCGATTTGCACCAGGCCGGGCACACCATCATTATGACGGAGCACCGTTTGGAAGGTTTAGAGCGGATGGTGGACCGCGTAGTCACGATTGAGAAAGGAAGAGTCGTCTCCGATGGTCCCTTTCCTTCGGAGATGCCTCTATCCCGCCGACGACCGAACAGGGCATGTGAAGGATTCTGCACCACTGGTCGATTTTCAGGATGTGACGTTCGCCTACCCCGGAAGAAAACCCGTTCTGGAACATCTATCCGTTCGCCTCCAGGCTGGTGAGGCAGTGGCGCTCGTTGGTCCTAACGGCAGCGGAAAGACCACGTTGCTGAAGTTGTTGTGTGGGATGCTGCGGGCTTCTGAGGGCCGCATGATGATAGCAGGGGACGAACGTCCGTCGCTTTCCCGTCTGGTGGGAAAAGTGGGATTCCTTTTCCAAAACCCGGACGAGCAACTATTTGCCGATACCGTTATTGAGGAGATAGCCTTCGGGCCAAGAAACCTCGGCCGCCCCGTGGATGCCGATCGCTATTTGGAACGTCTGGGACTGAGCCAGTATCGGAATGAACACCCTCGCAGCCTCTCACGCGGTGAGCGCCAACGGCTTGCGGCGGCTACGGTCCTTGCGATGAAACCAAAGCTGATTTTGCTCGACGAACCGACGACTGGATTAGATCGGCAGGCTTGGACGGCGCTCATGGAGTTTGTCGTGGAAGAGGCCGGCAACTGCGGAGCCTGTGTCGTTTTCTCCACCCATCACCACGAAGTGGTGGAAACGTTTGCCGGACGAGCGATAACGCTCTCGCAAGGCAGGACCGTCGATGACCGCCTACTTTGACCACCATACGCCGATCCACAGCCTTGACCCTCGCGTGAAAATCGCGTGGAGTGTGGTCGTGTCGCTTCTGGCTGTGATTCTGCGAGAGCCGCTGTTGCTGGGGAGTCTTTTCGCACTGACGCTTGTCCCCTGGTGCTTGGTGCGACCACCGTTGGCCCGGCTACGCCTGTTGCTCGTGTTGGTAGGGACCACCGTGCTCGGCACGATGATCTCTCAAGGATTCTTCTACGGATTGGAGCCGCGCACGGAGTTGCTTACTTTGGTGCCAGGACTGTCTTTGTGCAGAGAAGGGCTGATCTACGGGGCCGTTGTGTCTCTCCGTCTTCTTTCGGTGATGGCGGCTGGTACGCTAGTGGTATTCACCACTTACTCGTCCGACTTGATCTTGGCAATGACCAAGCTGCGCGTCCCTCATTCGTTTGCCTTCATGCTGACACTGGCCCTGCGTTTCCTGCCAGAGACGGTAGAACAAGGCAAACGTATTCTGGTTGCTCAGCAGTTGCGAGGCGCAGGTGGGAAAGGCTTTGTGTCGGCTGTTGGCCGGTTTCGGTTTCTGGTAGTGCCGCTGTTGGCCGTGTCGCTACGCAGTGCCCGCCAAGTGGCTCTGGCTGCTGAGGTCCGCGCGTATTCCTCCAATCGCGTCCCGTCAAGAGACTTGCGTTTCTCTATCACTGATTGGGCAGTAATGGCCGGACTCATTTTTCTGGCGGCTGCCGGCGTTGCGGCGGCATTTCTCGGGTATGGCGCAGCGACGGGAGGGATTCGATGATCTTGCCCTGGCTCTACTTCGCCTCCGTGCTTGGGCTGCTGGCAGCTATCGGTACGGTTGTCATCCTCGGCGTGCGCAAACGAGCTTTCCAGCCGTTCACCACCTTGGAACTGGCAACCGCCGCGCTTCTGATATGCCTGTTGCATGTCGCCGTCGTTCCCTGGCAGATTGGTTTGGCCAAGGTGCCCGGCCTGGATGCGCTCGTGTTCTCCATTCCCTATACGGCCATTTTTCTGCTGGGGCTGCGTCTGGTGCCGAAGCCGGGCATGTCTACACTTCTCATCTTTGGTCAAGGGCTTTTTGGACAGTTGCTTGGACGCGGAATAAACCCTGCCTGGTGGCCTTACTACTTAGGGTGTGCAGCGGGCGTCGAAATCCTGCTGCTTGTCGTTGGCAACTCCATGCGTTCTCTGCCGGCGATGTTGGGAGCCGGAGTGCTCCGGGGAGTGCTCGCCTATTCCTATATGTATTTGATCCTGGCCCCTTTTCTGTGGCACCAGTTCTATGACTGGTGGTACATCGGGCTGAAAGTCTCGATGGGCATGGTCGGCTGCATCATCGGCACTCTGCTTGCTTGGCAGCTTGCGCCCGCAATCGAGAAAGCCTCCAGACATTCAAGCCTGTAGGCGGCCGACTGCGTGCGTCACGCATGAATGGAGACAAGTTGGCACTCCTCTCGGAGAATGGGGACTGCCGCTTCCGCCACGGCAAGCCCGCCAAAGAGTACAGTCGTGAAGACCGCATCGCCAAACAGTGTGTTGCGGAAGAAAGGAATCGCCGCAACATAGCAGGCGCAGAATCCCTCCAACGTATGTGGATACCAAAACACCCAACAGGCGAAGTTGGTGATGATGAAAAATTGTGCGGCCCCTGCCATAGTCGCCAGGGCGATCGGGACGAACCGGCAGCGGGACCGCAGCCAGCGGCCGAGCAATACGTTCAAGGCAAAGCAGCCATAGACCACAGGCACAGAACATGCAAGCCGAGTACGAGGTCGCTCAGCAACATCGCGGCTAGTGACACGAGGAAGCCATTGCGCGTTCTCGGGAAAAACGCACCACCAAATAGCGCGATTGCGCCCACTGGACTGACATTGGGCGGGTGCGGGATCAGGCGGGCAAATGCCGCGACAACCACGATCACCGTCAAGAATAGGAGCCGGGGCCACACACTACGCTCGGTCGGCCTTGTGACATTGACTGTCTGCCCCGCAATCGTCAGGGCGTTGTCTCGCTTCGTATTCCATCGCTGCTTGTAGCGCCATACTGTTCCGGCGACCCCAACGGCGCACAGCAGAGCGAGCACTGAAGGCTCTGGCACGACCGTCAGGTTATCCATCGCAAAATACGCCGGTGTATTCATGCCCCATGCGCCGTTATCAGATGAAGTGAGAGCGAACTCAAGACTTTTCACATTGTCGCCCAAGGAAGACAAATCCACGAACTTCCAATCGTGAACGATATAATCCTCCGCGTTGTTTGCAAACCTGTAATCGGCCAGGTAAAAATCCACCGTGCCTGTAGCCGCGCCAGCGACATCCTCGCCTGTGATGGTCAACTTGAACCAGTCTGGGGCATTGCCGCTTGCGCCGCCAAACTTTTTGGCCGCAAAGTCGCCGTTAAGCATGGATAGGGCGGCGTAAGTGGTGTTCGTGACGTACATGCCTTGAAACGTGCTGGGGGCGGCGGCAGTGATCGTCTCTGTCGGCGTCCACGGCGCATAGTACACGCCGTAATTGGCCCCACTGTGGGCATTGCCCGCGTAGGCGCTGTACTGGTTTGAGAAGCCCGCTGTTGTGGTATCCGTGGTGTTCGAGTAGGACCATCCGTTCCAGCTACTATAGCCTGAATCATAATTGTTCAGGAACTGAACGCCCTGGCTGGTGAATCCGCCCGAGCCATCGGAACCGTTCCAGTAGGCACCTCCACCAGGACCAGTGTAGGACGTGGTGGGAGTCAGATCATCGAAATCCACAATGCCGGCGGTCGCTTTGGACGAAACCAAAACCAATCCGCCAAGCACCAGCAGACAACGCAGCATGTCGGAAGCCACGAATCTCATTGAAATCTCCTTCGTCGGGTAAAGGGGTAACTGACTGTTCAAGTGAAACCACTTTCCGTGGCGGTTCTTTTGCCGCCGGTAACGCACGATGAACGCCGCAGCCACGCCCGATGCTAACAGGGCAATGGTGCCCGGCTCGGGGATGGCATTGACGACGCCCACTCCTTGACCAACAGGCAACCGAAAATCAAAACCGCCTGAGCCGGTTGTCAGCCAATTGTCCAGAATTGGGTGGCCCTGACTGTCCAGAAACGATCCGTTGCCGGGAATGTCCACCAACTTGACGTATTGGATCGCGTTAAGATCGACGGCACCGCTGAGCACGCTTGCATCCGACAACAGGTCTGACAGATCGAACGGCGTGCCATAGCCGGCGGCGTTTTTCCCGGCAAGGTTATAGACATTTGACGTGTCGTAGCCGGCAAACGCGCCGCTCCCCGCTACTGGAGCCGTGTTGGTGCTGATTGACGGGAATCGAGCAAAGTCGCTCCCATTGCTCGATACCTCGACGTAAGCCAGTTCCATGAAAAGGCCGTTGGGCTTCCATAAGTGAAGCCGTTCTCAAACACGGCGAAGTCAGCGCCGCTGCCGTTGCAGATGCTTTTGGGAAAGGTGACCGTCAGGTAGCCTGGTGATACGCCGTTGGCGATCTCCGTGGCGTCCAGATCGCCCAAACTGTTGTAGCCGTCGCAGAGATCGTGGTACTGCCGCGAGGCGCGAAGTGAGTGCGGGCAGGGTCGATCGCGTTTGCCCACTCGACAAACCGCGTGCTGGTTGAGGGAATGGCCGGGTCGATGCTGTTGGTCGTGTCCGTGGGGCCTGAATAAAGTCCCGCCAACGCCATTGTGTCGGGGAAGATCAGCGACAAGCCGATCAGAAGGAATGTTCGTCTCATAGAGTCTCTCCTTGAAAAAGTGGTAAATGACTGGAAACCGAGACATATCGAACATGGCGACTTCAGTAAGCATTGCCACTGATTACCTCGCCGCCCTTTCTTGAAAGCAATGCCGCAAGAATCTTCACGTCCAATTCCTCCAAGAGAAAATGAACCGATCCATCGGCGAACAATAGATTCACGCCGCCCGGATGGTAACTGTGGAATTCCTGGCCGTAATCGCAGGCATCGCCATACGGTCCCTGACAAGATGGGCTGCAAGAACTCCAAAAGGATTTTGACGAAATATGAGCGTTGAGCGGCGCACTTTGGTCCCAAGCATCCTTTTGTCCGATCCAAATGCCGTGCATGGCATCCGGTCCTTCGCCTGCCATGATCGTCTGGGATGTCCCATCCGTGATTGTTTGGATGGAAACCACTGGTTCGCCGCTGAACAGCAGCACTCCTCGGGCGTAATTGTCTCCGCCATCGCTCGCGTAATTGTTTTGACAGTTCTGGCTTGGATAACAGCGCAATGCGCGTTCGCCCCAGTTGCCGCCATAGTCGGAACGGGCGTATTTGGTCGTTGAGGAAAGCGTATCTCCGTTCGGCCTCAGATAGTCTTTGTATGGCGATGAAGGGCAAATAAACACGGACAAGACCGTTTGGCCAGCCTTCAGGTTGGAACTGTCCAGATAGGATTGATTCTTGTTGATGCTGTCATAGAGGGCCTGTTGCTCCAACCCAGGCAAGATCGCCGCTCCCCAACTGAGTGTCCACTTGGCTTTCACCGTAGGGTTTGTCAAGCTGGCCACACCCGCGCCGGCATGAGGAAAACAATTGTTTTCGTTGTGATAGCTGTGCAGGGCAATTCCCATCTGTTTCAGATTGTTGAGGCACTGAATCCGACGAGCCGCCTCTCGCGCAGCTTGAACTGCTGGCAACAAGAGCGCAACCAAAATGCCAATGATCGTGACGACCACAAGCAACTCGATGAGCGTAAACGCCCTCGACCGCGATTTGCATGAGGGAAGGTCGGCCATGACCGCGAACGTGCGCAACCCCAGCCCGTCGATGCCGCACCTTGGCGCGCATGATTAGCGCAAAGACGAAAGGCGATCCGACAAACCTGAGTGGCGCGAAGTCTCCAACGACAATTTCACGGCTTCCGTCCCGCGCGAAGAACCGCATGTCTTGCGTTGGTAGGTCTTCTGACTTCCGAGTTCAGGAGTGCCCAGCCTTCTCACCAAGTTCCCGAGGGAACGATGGTAATGGCTAATAGAAAGGGTTCCTGGTAGCACTCGGTTACAGCGGCGGGGACCGTCCCGGAATCTCACCGGGTTCCCTGTACGTCGGCCCTTCAACGTGGAGTGGCCGACCACCAACGCCACGATGGCCGCTAATGTATCACGATCGGATTTGGTTGTCAACAGACGCAGCCAAAGATTTTGCCGGCAGTGTTACGATGCACCCAAGGTGAAGCAGGGCGACTGTCCCCCGGTGAAGCGGCGAACCCGGCCGTCGTTCGTGCTGAGCGGCAGCGTGCGGCGGGTGCCTTCTTGTGCGATCTTCCTGGATTAGGGTATGCTGTTCAGCGGGAATTGGCCCAAACAGAGAAAGCCTCCAAAATGGACAAGACCATCGTACTACAACCGATAGGCGTCATTCACTCCCCGTACACGGAAGCGAAGGGCACTCCGATACAGGGCATTCTTGGTAATGAAACCGAGGCGTGGATCGAACTGGTGGACAGATATGTGGATGGCTTAAAAGACCTGGAAGGGTTCAGTCATGCCATTCTCCTGTACCACTTCCACCTATCCGACAGAGAAGAGATCGTCGGGAAGCCGTACCTTGAGAACCGGGAGCATGGCGTTTTTGCTATGAGAATTCCGCACCGTCCGAACCACATTGGACTGTCGGTGGTCAGAATCAAGAGAATCGAAGGGAACAAACTGCACTTCTCGGAAGTGGATGTGTTAGACGGCACTCCAGTTCTCGACATCAAGCCTTACGTGAAGCAGTTTGATAGCCGAGCCGACGCTACTAGCGGATGGGTCGGAAAGCATTTTCGAGACGGCAGACTGCCGTAGCGCAGAACCGCATGGCGAATCGACGCAAGGTTTGACTGAAGGCAAACCCCTCTTGACCGTCCGCAGGCAGCGGGCTAAGATGCGATGGTCAAGGGGATGGAGTCCCCCGCACAACCGCCCGCAACCGGGCTAATGACTCCTGCCGCGATGCCTTGTCGGCAGGGGTCAGATTCTTGCATCTGCAAGCCCTGCCGACAGGCAGGGTTTTTTGTTGGCAGGTGCCGGTTCGCGGTCGGCTCGCCATGCGAGGGACTTCGATGGAACAGACCTACGCGATTGCCGCCGCTTGGCTTGCCCTTGCCGTTCTCTCCACCATGCTTGCAAGCCACTTGCGGATTTCTATGGCCCTGGTGGAAATCTGTGTCGGGATGGTGGCGGCGCTTGCCGCCGATCATCTTCTCTATCCCAACGCCCTTGGCGCAAACCTCGATTGGCTCCGGTTCATTGCGTCGATAGGCGCGGTTCTCTTGACCTTCTTGGCGGGAGCGGAACTTGACCCGGCCGCGATGAAAGCGAAATTCAAGGAAGTAATCATCGTTGGATTGTTCGGTTTCTTCGCGCCCTTCTTGGGCTGCGCCGCGCTGGCCAGATTCGTGCTGGGATGGAACGGGCCGGCTAGTTGGCTTGCCGGCATTGCCCTGTCAACCACGTCGATGGCCGTTGTCTACGCCGTCATGCTCGAATTCGGTTTCAACAAGACTGAATTTGGGAAAGGGATTCTGGGCGCGTGTTTCGTCAACGATCTTGGGCACCGTGATTGCCTTGGGGCTGATGTTTGCCCCGTTCACCTATCGGACGGCGGTTTTTGCGGGAGTGTCCGTTGTGCTCATTGCCTTATTGCCGTCGATTACTTCGCGCCTGATCGCACGGTATGGCAATCGGACTGCCGCGATTAGAACCAAGTGGATTCTGCTAGTGTTGTGCGGATTGGGTGCGCTGGCGCTTTGGTCGGGAAGCGAAGCGGTGTTGCCCGCCTACATTGCGGGAATGGTGCTTGCCAAAACCATCGGCCGGGACCACTTCTACATCCGGCGTTTGCGAACGCTGACGATTGGCTTTCTGACGCCGTTCTATTTTCTCCGCGCCGGTTCGCTCGTTTCGCTCCCGGCGCTGGCGTCCGCCCCGTTGGTGTTCCTAGCGCTCTTTTCGGCGAAAACGGCCTCCAAGGTGTTCGGCCTTTTTCCCGTTGTCGGCATGTTCCGGGAAGACGGCAAGGAAAGGTGGTACTACACGCTGCTAATGTCTACGGGGTTGACCTTCGGCACGATTTCTGCCCTCTACGGCCTGACGCATAAGATCGTGACCCAGGAACAGTATTCGTTTCTGGTTGCGGCGGTCATTGCCAGTGCGGTGATTCCGACCCTGATTGCCAACGCCGCCTTTCTTCCACGCCACCTGTTGCCCGGCGTGCCGATGGTGCATGAAGAAATCCCACAACTGGAAACCGTCTCGGCTGGCGCGGACTTCTCCAATGGACTTGGGGACGAATAGGCTACCGCCGCTTGTCTGCACGCCCCA
>CAVWAD010000003.1:0-26046 GCA_963752955.1 uncultured archaeon | reverse complement strand
TGACAATGGGAAACAGTTCGTATCCAGACTCTTCAAGGCAGAGGCAGCGAAATACAACATAAAGCTCATCTTCGGCAGACCGCACCATCCACAAGGAAGAGGGAAGATAGAGCGTTACCACAAGACGCTCTACAGGGAATTGATCTGCGTAAAGAAGTTCAAGTCGCTATCGCACTTTAGGAAGGAGCTGTGGAAGTTCGACAGACGATACAACAACTGGAGAAAGCAGGAAATTCTCGGATGGCAGACGCCAGATTCGATCTACTACAACAAAAGGTATTTCAACAAGAAGGCCAGACATATAGGATTAGAAAGCGGACAAATGTCCTGACAACGATTCGGACATATGTCTTGACACTATACACCTATTATCATGTTTCCATATTTTTTTATCATGCTACTAAAATTTTTCCACTCGATTTCGCTAACCCAACTAGTGTCGTCATTCTTTTTAGCTATCATCCCGTTCGGCGTTACTGCCATGTATAGAATTACTTTCATGCGGTTCACGACATTGCTCATTTTCCAGCCAACGCAATCGAGGCGAGCATCGCCTCCAGCTGTATGCGCTCGTTGGCGCCCTCGACTATCCTGAAGTTGCAGTCTCCCATCGCCTTCACGAGCCCGAGCTTCTGCTCGTCGGCTATCTCCATGTTCAGCGCCTCCTTGTAGCACTGCACGAGTATGTCCTCGCCGCTCATGCCGTAGGAGAACATGAGCGAGTTCAGCTCGGCCCTCGCCTTGACGAAGTCGCCGGTGAGGGCGTACCTGAGCATGGCCGTGATCTCCTTCGGCCTGGCCCTGGACGAGATGTCGTATATGGTCTTCTCGGTTATCTCGCTGTCCAGCGCGGCCGCGCTCTGGAGTATGTTGGTGAGCTTCCTGAGGTCTCCCTCGCAGACGTAGATGAGCGCCTCCATCGCCTTCTCCCCGATCACGAGCTTCTCGCCCTTCTTTATCCTGTTCGCGTAGTTCCTGATGTCCTCCTCGTTCAGCAGCTTGAAGCGCAGGACGACGCACCTGCTCTGTATCGGCTCTATTATCTTGCTCGCGTAGTTCGCGCTGAACACGAACCTCGTCGTCGCGGAGTACCTCTCCATCGTCCTCCTCAGCGCGTGCTGCGCCTCCTGCGTGAGCGCGTCGGCCTCGTCGAGGAAGATTATCTTAACGAGGTCGCCTATCAGCGGCATCGTCCTAGCGAACTCCTTGACCCTTCCCCTGATGACGTCTATCCCCCTGGAGTCGGACGCGTTGAGCTCGAGGAACGCCTCGTTGATGGTGTCGCCGTAGAGCTCCTTGGCCAGCGCTATCGCGGAAGTGGTCTTGCCCACGCCGGCCGGACCCGCGAAGATCATGTTCGGGAAGCTCTTGCTCTTGGCGAACGCCTTCAGGCGCTCCGCTATGACGCCCTGGCCTATTATCTCGTCTATCCTGCCGGGCCGGTATTTCTCCGTCCATGCGATGTCCGCTATGCCTGTCATCTGAAGCACTCGATTGGTGCAGTTAATCGGTTGTAAATGTATTTATTGGTTACATCGCGCTCCGGCCAGGGCGGTTCACCAGTCCCGGCCGGGCCGGGTTTCGTAGAAAAGGCATTTAAACATATCTGGCCTATAACTCCCTTTATGACTGGGAAAGCAAGGCGTGAGTGTCATTCAACGACCAGGTTAGCCACCCCTCTGACCGCGGACAGGATCACTGCTGCAACGACCAAGGGGCAATTACCCTTGGGGGCCTAGCCGCACTCTTTCTCTGAATTACTTCAAGGCTGAGCTTTGCTTCGTGAGATCCACTGCAGGTTATCTATCCACAGCCGTGCGCTTCGCGCATTCTGATTTTTACTATTTTGAAGTGAGTACATGGCAGTGAAACATATACCTGGAGCTGAAAGAATAGGATCCGATGACATATTCGGGGGCGGAGTGCAGAGCCCGAGCGCCAAGCTGCCACCCGCAGTCAAACTGAAGCTCGCAGACCTGCTCTCCGGAGCCAGCCTAGAGACAATAAAGAATCTCCTAAAACACTGTGAGGCAGAGGCAAAAAAGCACACCTGTAGCGGGAGGGAAATGAAAGAAGACCGCCCAAAATCTGCATGTATGGAGGGATGGATGTGCGCCCACGGAGAAATGGCCGAAGAGATCGATAGGGATGGCGTATCGTTTGGGCTAGATTCCGAAATGCAAAAGGGGCTCTACGGGTATTTCAAGAGCAGATCAGGAGACGAACTCGAAAAGGGGGCGCATCCCGAAGATAGTGATTTTCCGGTAGAATATTACAAAAAGGGAATGGAAAGGGCATACAGGCATTTCATATACCAAATCGAAAAAATCCACTCCTTAGAACTGGAAAAAATGAAGAAAGTGGCGCGGCCCACTAAGCCGGAATTCAATGGAATTCATGATTTGTTCTAGCCACGGCCACATCAAGAGGGGCCGATTCCTTTTCCTAGATATCACGCGCTCTGGATTTGCCGGAAGCAGAAGCAACAGGGAGGCCAGCGCCAGCTGTCGCAATAGCGACAGTTAGCGAGGCGTCGTTTATCCTGGGTTTAGGATACGCGCCGCCGTTCGCACCCGGCTTGTTGGATCTATTTTTCTTTTCGTTCCTTTTTATATTAATGATCTCATGGACGGTGCAGCGGAAAGCGTCTTCCTTACCCAGCAGATCCCGCGCCCGTTTCAGATTCCTGGCATTTTCTTCAAGCCTTATGCCAGCCATTATGGAACCCGCGATCACGTGCGCGGCGTAACAGCTGCCGTTCCGGATCTCCTGTACGTCTATGTATTCGCTCTTGGCAGCGACCACTGCGATTCTAGGGTCTCTGAGAATCTTGAACAGGTCAGAGGTGCTTATTTCGGCCGTTACCTCGACGCCCAGTTTCTTCTCATATCCGGTGCCCAGCTCATCCTCTAATTCTGCGCCAAGTGCCGCCAGCTCCCCTTCAATTGTAGCATGCTGCTCTTCGGATGCGCCCATACTACTTATCGTCCAAGGACATATTTAACCGTTTGCGTTAAATTGGCTTTGTGTAAAAATCTCTGCTTGTGTAAATAATCATCGCCCTGTGTAAAAACTATTTTTGTTTGGTTTCCTTTACCCAGAAGGCAGACAATCCTATACTACCACATCCTATTCTTCCTTTTACTCCATATCTCTTGGTAACCTTCATTTTGGAGTTATTATCTTGCGGTCTGAAAGTCTCAAATTTAAGGACGCTCGTTAGATTTGGAGCCTGACAACTTCCTTGAGCAACAAGACAACCATGATTATAGAGGTAGAATGCTATGCCGTTATCTTTGGTCGTGGTTATCATTAATTCCATTTCGTCGTTTGGACTTACGGCAATCTTATTTAGGAATTTGGTAGTATCAATAATTCTTACGATATTTGTCATTCTACTCCTCTCTCCAACCCTGTATGATTATCTCCTCATCTAACTTCTTCTGAACGAATTTATTAGGTTAATGCTTCTCTCGTTCGTCGCGCGACTTCCCTCTTTCCGCCGCTCATCTAGGTATCATGCTGTCGACGACGAGCTCCGGGTCGTACGGGACGAGGTCGGTGTACTTCTCCCCCGTGCCGAAGTAGAGCACGGGTATCTTCGTGTCGCTCAGTATCGAGAGGGTGTTGCCGCCCTTCGCGTCGCAGTCGAGCTTCGTGAGTATTATGCCGTCGAGCTTCAGCGCCTCGTTGAACTGCGTCACCTGGTCGAGCAGAGCGTTGCCCGCGATCCCCTCGCCCACGAAGATGCAGAGGTCCGGCCTGTTTACCCTGACCATCTTTCTGAGCTCCTCGATGAGGCTCCTGTTGGTCTCCTGCCTGCCAGCGGTGTCTATCAGCACGGCGTCTATGCCGTGCGCCTTGGCGTACGCGATGGTGTCGAAGGCTATGCTCGCTGGGTCTGCGCCGTAGTTGCCCTTCACCACCTCGACCCCGAGCTTCTTAGCGTGTATGACCGCCTGCTCTATCGCCGCGGCCCTGAACGTGTCGCTGGCCGAGATCGCGCACCTGATGCCCCTCTGGCCTAGCATGTTCGCCATCTTCGCCATCGTGGTCGTCTTCCCGGCGCCGTTGGGGCCGACGAAGAGTATCTTGAACGGCGTCTCTCTCGTTTCCTTCTTCTTCTCCGCGAGCCCCACCACGTCGACGCCGGCGTTCTTGCTCATTATCTCAAGTATGGACCTCCTTAGCTCGTCCCGTATCCCGGTGCCGATCGACCTCGAGCTGATCCTGCTTCCGACCATGTTCTCGCGCATCTTCGCGACTATCTTCTCCGCGACGTCGTAGTTGACGTCCGTCTGCAGGAGCGCAATCCTCAGCTGCTCGAGGAACGGGTCGACGTCCTTCTCGCCGATCTTTACTTCGCCGAGCAGGGTGCCCTTTATCTTCGTGGTCAGGGTAACCTCTGGTTTTTTCTCCCTGCCAGCCGGCCCAGTCTCGGTGCGCTTCGGCTCCATGTTCTCCGGCTCGCGCACAGGATGTGCTTTCTCCTGCACTCTTTCTTCCTTATGCGCAGAAATAGACTTCTCCTTCTGCGACTCCTCTTTCTGTCCCTGTTTGATGGGAAAGCCTGCTTCTTTGTTTGCGTAATCAAAGCCTATCTTCACGAGTTCTTCTCGTTTTTCCTCCTTGGCCTCCTCCTTCCTGCTGAGCCCGTCTACGAACTCCGTGAACTTCTTCTTCAGGCCCTCGAACATCCCACTCACTGACCCTGCTGCAGCGCCTCGATGGAGTACTGTACCTTCATCAGCTCGTCCGCGGCCTTCTTCCTGTCCGCCGCCAGCCTCCTTATCGCCTCCTCGCTGCTCGCGACGTTCCTGCCGATGTAGGCCTTCGCGGCCTCGACGTCCTTCTCCACGAGGTAGCCCGCGCCGACGTAGGTTATGACCCTGTCTATGCCCTTTATGCTCGCCTCGATGTAGCTCCCGCCCTCCACGCTGAGCAGGACGCCGGCGTTCCTGACGTCGTCCTTCCTGCCCAGCAGCTCCAGGCTCCTCTGCAGCGCGCCCTGCGCGATGCTGAAGGTCGTGAGCTCGCTGCTGATCGCCTCGTACTGCTGGCCGTAGACGTTCTGGAGGTAGATGAGCCTGTTGAACTCCTCCTCCTTCGCGTGGTCGCGTTCATGGTGCTCGTGATCGTGCTCCGCCATGCTATCAGTAATAGATGCCTCGCTTAATCTTTATATCTGTTGCGCGGCCGCCCCGCGTCCCGTTCACAGATAGTCTATCATCCGCTTGTCCTTCCAGAGGTTCAGCCTGGTGTGCAGCCACGGATAGAGGCTGAAGTCGCCGCTCGCGAACTTCCTCTCAAGCGCGTCCATGATCTTCCCCGAGACCGTCCCGGGCTTTCCGTATATCTGCTTCTTCCGCCTCAGCCTCTCGCCGAGGGGGCTGCCTTCGCTGAACGCCTCCTTCACCATCGCGGCCATCCACTCCGCGCTCACCGGAGGGACCAGTATGTTGCTCTTCGCGTCGAATACCGTCTCGGGCCTGTCGGTGTTCAGCCTCGCCGTGAGGGACAGCACTTTCGGGAAGTAGAGCAGCTCCTCCTGCATCGAGCCCGAGTCGGTGAACTCCGCCGAGCAGTGGCCGCTGTCGAGGAACTCTATCACCTGCGCATACTCCTTCCAGAGGGGCGTGAGCATCAGCCTGTCGGGGTACCTGGCCTTCAGCAGCTTCATCTCGTTCTCCAACCCGTAGCTTGCAAGGCCCACCTTGGTTGCGTTCATCAGTATGACCACGAACCTGAGGTCGGTCTCCGCGAGCAGGCGCTTGAGCGCCCCGATTATCGCGCGGAACCTGTGCTCGGTCAGGTTCTCCCGCCTGTGCATGTCGACCCGTATCCACTCGCCCGACTCGAGCTTCGGGTACGCGTCGAAGACGCTCGTCCCCGCCTTCTCCCTGCGCTTCTGCGCCACCGCGTCCACGACGGAGTTGCCGACCTGGAATATGTCCTCTTCGGGATAGCCCTCCCTGACGAGGTTGTCCCTGTTCAGCTTCGTCGGGGCGAAGAAGTACTTGGTGCCTGCGGAGCTCACCCATGTGCTGAGCTGCTCCGGGAAGGGCTCTTCCCTGGCGAGGAACCACTTGCCGTTCAGCTGCGCGTCCACGAACTTCTCCACCTCGTTCTTTGAAGGTACGCCGCTGATCCTGATGCGCCTCATCGCTTCGGGGCTCATAGACCTCAGCCCCGCCTCGTTCTGCCCGACCTTCTGGCCCGTGCCCAGCGCCCAGCCTATCGCGCCTATCCCCGCGACGAGGGTGTCGCCGTGAACTATGGGAAGTATGTTGCCGCCGTTCTTGTACCTCTTCCTGCAGTACGCGCCGAACGAGCCCAGCTTCAGCATCAGCTCGCTGGCCTTCTCGCTCTGGTTGCCCCGTATCTGCATGCCGCAGCAGATGCTCTTCTCCAGCCCGAACTCCTTTATCCCGTACCGCAGCAGCTCGCCGTAGTGCTGGCCCGTGTCTATGACCATCACCGGCATCCTTCGCCTAAGCGCCTCCGAGACCAGCGGCGCCTGCTTGTAGAAGTCGGGCTTGGTGGCGATAACCACTCCTATGACGGGCACGCCCTTCCTGGCCGCGTCGGCCATGGCGCCGTCCAGCACCTTCCCGTTTATCTTTATCGGCAGGAACTTCCTGTTAGCGTCCAAGTTCATCGCATCCTCGTAGAGAGTTCTGCAATCAAGTATTAATTGGTTGCGCTACGGGTGCCCTTAACGGGGGCCGATCGGCTCAGCGTACTTTCTCCTTATTGGTCTGTGGGGTCTCGGCAGCCGGCGGCTTCCTCAATAGCCCAGAGACGCACTCGGAGATGCGATGCGGAAGACTGTGCTTCTCCCTCTCCGCGAGCAGTGCCCTGACCGCCGCGGCATTAATTTCAAGAGAGCGGTACTGATACCTTATCTCAGGGTTGATGGTGTTTTCTCCAAACTCGCCGGCGCGCTTGACGCGTTCGTTGACCTCCCGCGATCTCGTCTCGCCCTCGACTGCCCCGTATAGCGCGACATACGCGTTCATCAGCGCAGTATACGGCCTTATGCCTATCATGTTCTCGTGACATAGCGCGCCCACTTCGACTATCCCGGCGCATATGGTCGCGGCCGTTCCCGGCCGCACCAGCCCGCTCCTCTCCTCCCTCAGCATCGCCAGTTCGCCTTCGCTTAGGCCATGTGCTTCGGGGCCTTCGGTCTCCGCATCCATGATTGTGCGGTTAAGCTGCAACCCGAGCAAGGTGCCTTCCAGCCCGTCTTTGTGGCGGTCCAATATCTTAATGATCTTTCTACTGGCGCCGGCAAATCGCACCCCGTCATCCATCGCGGCGTGCAGGTTAGCCGAGGCCAGCGAACTCACCCTCTCGTCATAATCCTTCTTGAGGAGCTCAAGAAGCTCGTCCGGGGTCTCCGCCTGCGACGCCAGGACCTCCCTCATCCTTTTCCTGAGTGCTTTTGAGGAGATCAGTTCCTCGAATAACCCGAAGTGCTCCGCGTCAAGAGCGCCGAGGAGGTCGTCACCCACGGTCATCCCCATCTCACGCATGTCGGCCGTGACCTCTTCGGCGGAGTTCAGGTTGTCCTGCGCATAGCGCAGCCCGTTCAGACATTGCGATAGCCCATCGAGTACCTCTGGCAGCTCGTCAGCGGGGACGCCCAAGACCTCGTTGTTTGGGCTCTGCATCTGGTTCTGCACCAGGTTCATCAGGGCCTGGACCCGAATCAAGCGTTCAGGATGTGTCTGGAACTCAAACAGGATCTGCGGGGGAGTCTTGGGGCTGTTCGAGAACTCGTCAATCACCTCCATGTACGCTGAGCTCTTGGCGGGATCGTCGGGATCCGCGCTCCCCAACAGGAGGTACTCCAGCGCACTCAGGGCCATGATGTGCCCCTCGCCTTCAGGGGTCCTTTCCATCCGCGCACTTATAAAGAAGCTTCTTCCGAAATAATCATCGTCCAACGCATCCCCTCAAAGGACATGTCGCGCACCCGTATTTATGCATTCGTTTGAAAATGGCAAAGCGCGAAGGTTGATAGGTTTATAATAGTCAAGTGCGAATCTACTGGTGGTGTACGCATGATAATCATAGGCTTGACCGGGGAGAACTGCGGGGGAAAGGGGACGCTCGCCGACTACCTCCTGACGAAGGGCTTCCGCGTCTTCTCGCTCTCCGACGTGATCCGCGAGGAACTCCTCGCTGAGGGGAGGGCGGTAACGAGGGAGACCCTGACCTCGCGGGGCAACGAGCTAAGGAAGGAGTTCGGGCCCGGGGTCCTGGCGAAGAAGGTGCTGCTCAGGATGAAGGGCGATGCCGACTACGCCGTAGACTCGATAAGGAACCCGGCCGAGGTGGAGGAGCTCAGGAGGATGAAGGGCTTCTTCCTCGTCCACGTCGTCGCGAAGCCGGAGGTCAGGTTCGAGAGGATGAGGAAGAGGGGGAGGGAGGGCGACCCCCACACGCTAGACGCCTTCATGAGGATCGAGGCGGCCGAGGCGTCCAGCCCTGATGTCACCCAGCAGCAGCTGATCGCCACGGAGAGGCTCGCGGACAGGACGATAAGCAACGACGCCGGCCTGCAGGAATTCTACGGCAAGATAGACGCGCTGCTCGAGGAGCTGAAGAGCAAGGAGCGACTTAGAACATAGGAAGCAACTACCTAATTGAGTAGCGGGTCGCCCAGAGAGATTATCCGCCGACTGCACGGACGGACAGTTACGGAACAAGTAATTTATAGGCTGAAAACAACAGTTATTGCGATACGATGGAGCAGGAAGTACGCAAGGCGAGCCAGACGTACGATCTTGGGCCCATCAATCCGATCAGGCTGCAGGTCACGATCACCAAGACCGACGCCCTTTACCTGAACAAGATCCTGAGGATTGAGGGGGAACGCGGCAAGATATACGACGGAGTCGGCATACCGCCGTTCGATGCCCACGTCGAAGACAATGATACCACCTCAAGGCTCCCGCCCATCTTTTCGGATCAACCGCATATCAGGAAGGAAAGCCTGAAGAGGGCGATGCCTCACCTCTGGCGGAAGGGGCTGCTGGTTGTGGGCGGGTGGATGGTGACCAAGAATGGCCATTTCATCCCGCTTTACAGAGTCCCGGGATATGTAAGGTACCCCGTGCTCATGGGCGACGATCATGCGACCCTCTTGCTGACCAGGAGGGAAGTCGCAATCCTGAATATCATACTGGAACGCCAGGAATCGCCGTCCGCTACGCCGACGACGGTTGCCAAGGCCAAAAAAGTGGAGGGCCGGCTCGTGGAGAAGGAGTTCCCCGTCGTCCTTGCGAGCGAGAT
This sequence comes from uncultured archaeon, assembly GCA_963752955.1. GTDB lineage: Archaea > Micrarchaeota > Micrarchaeia > Micrarchaeales > CABMGC01 > CABMGC01. The sequence goes on along the minus strand of CAVWAD010000003.1, from coordinate 16,743 downwards.
CTCCTCCGAAACGGGCATTCCCCAGAAGCAGGTCGAAGCAATAATAAATTCTCTTGGAAGCAGGGGGTTCGTGATTCCGGTGAAGCAGTTCTCCACCCAGAGCAGGGAGGGGCTAAAGTCCACTGAAGTCTTCAGGAGCCTCTTCCCTTTCCCCAAAGACAAGGATCCGTCCCCGATCTTTCCCTCTCCGGAAGCGGGTTTCGATTTCCTCCCGCGCGACATCGAGAAGGAGATAGGTGCGTGGATAAAGGACCAGGTAAGGGAGAAAGAGCTGGGAGTGGTGCCGCGGGAATACAAAACTCCCCTGAAAATTCTCCCGTACAAGGAGCTCCTTTGGGTACTGGAGCTCGCGGAGGACGACCCCAGGGCAATAGATCCCATCGCCGAGCTCCAGCTCGAGACCATCAAAGCGCTGCGGAAATTCAGGACTCCAGAGCGTACCGTCAGGGCATTGGGGACGGAGTTCGCGGCAAGCGAACCTAGGAAAATGGGGGCGTCGCTGACCAAGCTCAGGCTCGAGCGCCTCAAGGACATATTCAGATCGCAAGAACAAGGAGAGGCGGCCGCGGAGTAAAGCGGCCCTTCTCCCTCACGCGACGCCCGCGTCGCCGACTAACCTTTTTAACCCTGTGCGCCTCAGATAAAGCATGGACTTCATCCTGCAACTGGTCCTGGACCTCCTCGCCTCGTGGGGTAGGATGTTCGCGGCGCTGCTGCTGTCCATAGTCTTCAGCGTGGCCGTCGGCGTAGCGGCCGCGACCAACAGGAGGGCGGAGAACATCCTGATACCCGTGCTGGACGTGCTGCAGACGCTGCCCATACTCGCCTTCTTTCCCGTCGTCATATCCGTCTTCGTCCTGTTCCTCCCCGGCTACATCGGGATAAACGCCGCGATCGTGGCCCTCATATTCACGAGCATGGCCTGGAACATATCGTTCGGCGTGTACGAGGCCGTGAAGTCCATACCAGACGAGCTGCTGGAGGTCGCGCGGATAAACCACCTCTCCGGCTTCCAGATGCTGAAGAGCATATACGTCCCGGCGTCAATGCCGAGGATAGCCTACCAGTCTGCGCTGTCCTGGTCCGTCGGCCTCTTCTACCTGGTCACGAGCGAGATCTTCTCGACGGGAGGCCAGGGCACGTACGCGGCGGCGTACGGCATAGGCGTTGAGATAGCGCACCTGGTCTCGACCAGCAACACGCTCGCGTACGCAACGGCGCTGGCGTTCTTCGTAGTGGCGGTGCTGCTGACGAGGTGGCTCTTCCTGCAGCCGCTGTCCATCTACTCGGAGAAGTTCTCGTTCAAGGAGGAGCAGCGGGCGAGCAGGCGCTCGCGCGTGCTCGCGCTCTACTCGGGCATCGGGAGGTTCATCGAGGCGAGGCTGCCCGAGATCACGGTCGAATTCAGGAGACGCAGGGCCCCGGTCCGCGCAAAGCCGCAGGCGGGCGAGCAGGCGGTCGAGGGAAGCGGGAGCGACAGGAAAATCTCAAGCGCCTCCGCGGTGAGCGCCGTGATTGTGTCGGCGTTCCTGGTCTCCGCCGTGGCGGCGATAGCCCTTGCGAACTATTACTCATTCGTGCCGACGCTGCTGACCTCGCTCGCGCTGTCATTCCTGAGGGTCTGGGGGATGTACCTGCTCTGCGCCGCGATAGCGATACCCCTCGGCATACTAATAGTAAAGTCCACGAGGGCGTACGAGACGATCTTCGCGGTGCTGCAGGTGGCGGCGTCGATACCCGCCACGATACTCCTCCCGGTGATAGTCCTGATGTTCATGGCGCTGCCCTTCGGCAACGAGCTCACCGCGCTGGCGATAATCTTCCTGGCGATGATATGGTACCTGCTCTTCAGCGTCATAGCGGGCATGCGCACGATACCCGAGCAGTTCGACGAGCTCCTCGGCATATACAAGGCGGGCTGGGCGCAGGCCTGGCGCGACGTCTACATACCCGCCCTGCTCCCCTCCTTCGTCACCGGGTCGATAACCGCGATCGGCGGCGCGTGGAACGCGCTGATAGTCGCGGAGTACTTCGGCACCGGGACCAGCTGCGGCGGCCCCGTGGTCACGCAGGTGGGCAGCGGGATCGGCAAGCTGCTCTCCCAGGCGACCTACTGCGGCAACTACCTCCAGATGTTCCTCGCTATCGCGGCCATGGTCATCATGGTGATGGTGATAAACAGGCTCGTCTGGCAGAGAATATATAGGCATGTGACGCTCAAGTATAGGATAGAATGAAAGGAGGGTGACCGCTTGCCGAGGGAAATAGCAAGGATAAACGACATCTCGCTCAGCTACTCCGAGCAGGAGAAGGAGCTGGAGGTGATGAAGGACGTCAACCTGAGCGTCTACTACAACGAGTTCCTCTCGCTAATCGGGCCCTCAGGCTGCGGCAAGTCGTCCCTGATAAGGATGATGATAGGCCTGCAGAAGCCGACCGGCGGCAACGTGACGTTCAAGGGGAAGGTCGTGGACACCCCTCCGGACGCGGTCTCGCTGGTCTTCCAGAACGTCGCGCTGATACCGTGGAAGACCGCGCTCGACAACGTCGCCTTCGCGCTGGAGAACAAGGGGGTGCCCAAGGCCACGATAGAGAGGAAGTCCATGGCAGCACTGAAGCTGGTCGAGCTGGACGGATTCGAGACCGCGTTCCCGAGCGAGCTGAGCGGCGGGATGAAGCAGAGGGTGGGGATAGCCAGGGCGCTCGTCTCCGACCCCGACCTGCTGCTCATGGACGAGCCGTTCAGCGCGCTGGACGAGCTCACGGCGGACCAGCTCCGCGTCGAGGTGAGGACCGTGCTGAAGAACAAGCGCCTGCCCCTCAAGTCGGTCGTGCTGGTGAGCCACAACGTCGAGGAGGTGGTGGAGATGTCGGACAGGATAGTCGTCCTCTCGAAGCCGCCGTCCCACATAGTGGACATAGTGAAGGTGGGCATGCCCTACCCGAGGAACAAGCGGTCGAGGGCGTTCGAGAAGGTCACCGACAGGATATTCAAGGACCTGTACGCGGCGAGGACCTGAAGAGGTTGATGGGCAGAGGCAAGGCAGCCATGAGAAGTAACTACTGCAATTAGTTCAAAGCACCAAGCATATTCTATGACGTTATCCAGATATCTAGAGATGCCTCTCAAATTCCTCCCACACTATGCCCAGATCCTTGAGTACGTATCTGACCTGGTCTGGCCTCAGTTCCTTCTCTTTGACAAGCGTTGTAGAGCTGAGGCTTCCTCTTACGATTTTAAGATGGCTCCCTCGTATGGATGTGAATTCACAGCCGTAGAATTTTCTGAGCACTTTCAGGAAGTTGTTTACCTTTACTGGTCTATGCTTCGACATACAAGACCTTCTTTGCTCTCTTTGATGTTAGCGAAGATTCAAGCAAGCCGCTAACCGCATTCTTAAGGTCTCCTTCCAACTCAGTTATGCTTTTGGCGGCATCAGTTACGTGGAGTTCATCTATCCTGCCTATGAATCTTTTGCCGTCCCAGTGCACCTTTGCCGCATATCCGTATATGTTCAATTTTACTTTCATTCGTTCAACACCCGCCACGACAATTCTAGGGCTAAACTAGTATTAAAATCCCTTGCCTCCTCTAAGAAATGTCGCCCCCTCTCATTAATTTAGTTAGGGGAATCGGACCGCTTTTGTCGTCGATTTGCCATCGGTCAGCCCTGAGAAGGACAGCACGCGCCGCTAGGCCTTCCTCGACCAGACCTTCCTCTCCCCGTCGTACGCCAGGAGGTTGAACTCGATCGCCCACTGGAGCAGTATCGTCGTTATCAGGTTCGCGTTCTGACGCTCGTCGACGTGCAGGTACACGTCCCTCGCGGCCATCGAGTCTGAGACGTCCTCTGCGGTGAAACGCCTCTTCCTCCTGGAGATGGTTATCGCCGACCTGAAGGGCTCGAACCCGGCGAGCTTCCTCCCGACCTCGGACTCGGAGCCCTCCTCCTTCCTGTGGAGCGCCTTCCCGAGCTTCGTGATGACCACGTCGCTCTCCTTCACCCTTATCAGCCCTAGCATCTTCGCCGCGTTCACCTGCGGAAGCAGCATGTCCACCTGCGTGCCCGACTCCTCGGACAGGTCGCCCAAGCTCAGCCTGCCTGAATTCGAGCTCAGCACGCTCAGGATGCTTATGACGCGCGTAAACCTCGCGTCGTGAGGAAATATCTTGGAGACCACGCCCAACCCCATATTAACTCTGAGAGTAAATATTTAATCTTATTGGAAAGGCGGCTGTGTCCAATAACTCAACCTAACCTCAGCACGGGTTCCCCTAACTCTTGACTCCAGTAATCAAATCAGGAACGTATTGTAGACCACTGCTTTCAGAAGCAATTCCTTCTCCTTCATATCATCGTTTCTAGAAAAAGTGTATTCGCCAAACGCGCCCTTGAACACGCCGATTACGGTCTCTACAAGAGATCTATCGTGATAACCTGTTCGATTCTTCCACGCCTCCTGGTTCTTTCTTCTGATATTCTCTGGTGGAGACACATTACGGTTCACGCCTCTCCTGCGCCTAACACCCAACTGCTCTTCGACGTACTTCCGACGGTGCCTGCCCTCCTTGCCAGAGGCATTGATGTGGACGGGCAATATTGGCTCTATGCCTCTGTCGTCGCAGTATTCGAAGTTCTTTTCCGAGTCATATGCACCATCTGTAGTCGCGCGGGAGACGTCATTCATCTCCGTTATGGGTTTCATCAAGGGGATGAATTCGCGAACATCGCCGACGTCTTTGCCCGTCACTTCGACATTCAATATTCTGTGTGTCTTTCGTTCGATTGCGATGTGCATCTTGTCCCACTCCTTCATTTTCCCGTATTTGGTGCTCCGGTATTCGCCATCGTTCACTGACTTTATGCCAGTGGAGTCGATAATCACTTCGAGGTCACTGCCGTGTTTTTGGTAGATCATGAACTTTATTCCGTCCTTCTTCATCTGCGATATCCTCCAGTGCATCGTTCTGAAATCGGGATGCCCTTTCACACCGATTCTATCCACGTAATCGGCGACATTTCCTGCCGCCTCCCTGTAGCCTATTTTGAAGACAGACTTCACTGCAAACCCTGCAATAATTAGAAGGTCACTGTACTCATACGGATGGCCTACCTTTCCGTTGTTCATAACGGAAAGGTCTTCCGTCTGATGCGAAAGTGCAGGTCCGAGATAGGTGGAAGTCCTTCCCCTGTCAACCAACTGTCGGTTATACAAACTCCAATCTCTCTTATGGTTCTGCACTGAATCGCCAAAATCCAGTGCAACTAGGGGCTAAAAACCCCTAGTAATTAGTGGAATTGTTGGACACAACCGGAAAGGCACCGACAGCCGCGCGGCAGGGCGGAGGGGCGCCATTCTTCCGGCCGCATTCCCCGGCATGGACCATTGACGAAGACGGGGCAAGCCTTAAATATCAGATCGCCACCGGGAAAACCCGGCGAGTCAATAAATATGTAGAAATTCAAAATAGGGTATTGGGAATAGCATGACGGTTTTCGAAAGCGCAACTAGACGAGACGATGAACCGCTGACTGAATATTATTCCATGGGTCCGAAGTGTCCGGAGTTTAGCAACGTCACGAAGTCAACGGCCGAGGAACTGGCGAGCTTAGACACAGCATCGGCTGCCTTGGGCGCCGCGGTTCGGAACCAGAAGGACAAAGGTGTAAAGTCGCAGGCGGAGGTATTGGGGAGCCTGCGTGCGGCATCGGCTGCCCTGGGCGATGTGATCCGGATTCAGGCAAAGAGAGATGCGGCATCGCAGAACCCCGAGAGATTGGAAAGCCTAAGAGGAGCAAAGGCCGCTCTGGACAGGCTGATTCAGATAGAGGGGGACAAGGAACCGCAGGAATTTAGGGCGGTGGTGCGCGATGGCAGTAAGAATGGCTGCGGAATCGATAGCCTGCACATACTGGGCACGCCCATGTTCATACTGAATAACATCCGCAATGAGCGCGCGTTCGTCGGAAGCACCATCAAAGTAAGAAACGGCGTGAAAATACCTGGGCTGCAGGCGCCAAAGGGAACCGTATTCACCCTCGTTAACGGCAAATACGTGAAGGTCCACGATCCGCAGCACCAGGACGAGGCCTTCGCGCCCAGGATCGGCCTGGCGCCGGTGACCGCCCGTGAGGCCGTCCTCCCGCTTCCCGCCCGTTCCCGTGTTGGCGGCGGCAGGGTGGCGGCGATCTAGCCTCCTGCACGGCCCCTTCTGCGCATTCCCCGCTTCTTGCCGCCCCTGGCCTTCCTCATGCTGAAGAGGACCGCAGCCGCGGCGCCCGCCGCGAGGACCGCAATTATCGCGAAGGACAGGTTCCTGTATCCGCCTATGGCGCCGTACTGCGCCGCGGCGGAGGACTGCGCCTCCTCCGCGTACAGGACCGCCGACGCCGGGGACGCGTTTCGGACCGCCTCCGCCCTGTCCAGGTACGCGTACGCCTGCGTCAGGTTCGGATAGAATATGAGGTAGCCGCTCTGGTTCACGCTGTCCACGTAAGCCGATGCGCCGGTCACCACCGAGTTGGCGTACTCCGCGGAGTAGTTGGCCGCCCCGAGCCGCTGCGCCGAGGCACCCGCGGCCGTCAGCACGACGGCGAGCAGGGCGATGGGAAGCAGGAGCCTCATTGCGGACGCCTCTAGAGGTTGACGTCGATGTTAAGCTCCTTCTTCAGCTCCCTGTACCTGTTCCTGATGGTGACCTCGGTCACCCCCGCGACCTCCGCCACCTCCTTCTGCGTCCTCCTCTCCCCTACGAGGGCGCTGGCGATGTAGACCGCGGCCGCAGAGACGCCGGTCGGGCTCCTTCCGCTGACGAGGCCCTTCTTCATTGCCTGCTTCAGCAGAAGCACCGACTTCTCCTGCGCCTCCCCGCTCAGCTTGAGCGCTGCGACGTACCTGGGCACGTAGGCTATCGGGTCCGTGAGCGGTATCTTGAGGCCGAGCTCGTGGGCTATGACCCTGTAGGTCCTGCCTATCTCCTTCTTCGGCACCCCGGAGATCTGCGATATCTCGTCGAGCGTCCTGGGCATGCCCGCCTGCCTGCACGTCGCGTAGAGCGCGGCGTTGACCACCGTCTCTATCGGCCTGCCCCTTATGAGGTTGTTCTTGACGCACTTCCTGTAGAGCAGCGCGGCGCTCTCCCTGACGTTGTCGGGGAGCCCGAGGTAGCTCGCCACCCTGTTGAGCTCCGGGAGCGCGACCAGGTAGTTCCTCTCGCTCGAGCTGGCTATGCTCGCCCTCTTGTGCCACTTCCTTATCCTGTAGAGCTGCGCCTGCCTCTTAGACGGCAGCTTCGCGCCCCTGATGTCCTTGTTGTACATGTCGATCTCGGTGACGAGGCCCTTGTTGGGCTTCATGTACTTTATCGGAGCGCCTGTCCTCGCCCTGGCGTTCCTCTGGTCTGCGTCGAAGGCCCTCCACTCCGGGCCCAGTGTCCGTGACGTTCTCCTCGATGACGAGGCCGCAGCTGTTGCAGACGTACTCTCCCCTCTCGCTGTCGAATATGATGTCCCTGCTCCCGCAGCTCGGGCAGTGCTTCACGCTCTCTATCACCTTCGGTCCCTCCTCGCCGTGCACTATCCCGAGGTCCGCGCCAAGCTCCCTTCCCAGGGAATGGACCGGTCCCTCGACCTCCGCCTCCTCCTTTGAAACCGTCCTTGCCGGATGCGCCCTTGCGCTGGTATCTTTCTTCTGCATTTTATCCTTCCTCTTCTTCGCCATTCTCATCACCGCTCTTGTAGACCCTATCTCGGAAATATAAGTAACTTTTTTAAAGTTTACTAAAAATAGCAATTAAATTAGTAAGTGAATAGATATTTAAATCTTTCGGTGGCGCCGGCCCGCCTGGGCCCGGCGGCGCGCGGCAGTATCCTGCGCGCGGCCGGCCATAAACGCAATTTATAAATGTTCTTGATTAATAATAGTATCACAGTTGCTTTTCTCAGTTTTTAGCGTGATCTATTGGCAAGGCTGCATACGAGGAAACACGGGAAGTCGAAGTCGCGGAAGCCCGCACCCGCCGACGTCAAGGTGGACGCGGACAGGTCGAAGGTAGAGAAGGCCATACTGGAGTACTCGAAGCAGGGCGCGAGCGGCGCCGTTATAGGCCAGAAGGTAAAGGAGAAGCACGGCGCCGGGTACCTGAAGCCGCTGCTCGGCAAGAGGCTGGGCCAGTTCCTCGCCGAGAAGGGCGTCCAGAAGACGATACCCGACGACATGATGGCCCTGATGAGGAAGGCCGTCGGGATGCACAAGCACCTCGACGCGAACCACAGGGACGTCTACGGCAGGATAAGGCTCATAAGGGTCGAGGCGAAGATAGGGAGGCTGAGCAAGTACTACAGGAACACGGGCAAGCTGCCCGCGGACTGGAAGTACAACCCCGCGCAGGCCGCACTGATAATAAAGAAGGAGTGAGAGGTTAGAGAATGGCGCTGGCTAAAACCGTTGACAAGTGGAAGACCAAGCAGTGGTACGACGTCTACCCGCCGAGGGGCATAGCCAGCGAGATCATAGGGAGCATACCCGCCAACGACGAGAAGGCCGTTCTAGGCAGGGTGATAAAGGTCAACCTCTCCTGGGTCACGAACAACCCGAACCATTCGTTCATAACCGTCGGGCTGAAGGTCAATGACGTCAGCGGCAACTCCGCGAACACCGACATAGACTACCTGGCGCAGCAGTACAGCTACCTGCACTCCTTCGTCAAGAGGCGCGGCGACGCGGTCTACACCTACGACAGGGTGATGGACAAGGAGGGCAAGGCCGTGGTGCTGAAGCTGCTCGTGACCACGAGGAGCAAGATCGCGAGGAGGGCGAAGACCGACCTGAGGAAGGCCGTCAGCTCGTTCGTCCAGGAATACGTCTCCACCAAGACTAAGGAGGAGTTCCTGAAGGCGATAATAGCGAGCGCGTTCCAGCAGGAGGGGATAAAGAGGATCGCTCCGATAGCCCCCGTCACGAAGTTCGAGATAAAGAAGGTCGAGTTCTGAACCGCGTGGCTGGCGCCTACGGCGCGGATTTCGCAGATTTCGCACGGCAGCCTTAAATATCTCGGCAAGGTTCAATCCTACTCGATGCTATGGACAAATGCGTGCTGCAGACTGCTTCCTCCGGTACCGAGATGGCGGCAGCACTGCTGTCCAGGTCGCTCTTCGAGGGCTCCGTGGGGAACGGCAGGAATTGCGTCTGCAATTATGCGTTCAGCCGGCCGAACGAGGCCCTGCACGCCATAGTGAACCTGCTCAGCATAGCGGAGACGCACAGAGCGGTTCACATGGGGAAGGTCTACCTCCTCGAGGAGATACTGATGAAATCCATTGACGAGGGGTTGCAGTTCTCGGTTTCCGATACGGCGAGCCCCAGGGGCCTCCCGGACCTGAGAAAAAAGGCGGACAAAGCCGCAAGGCTTCTCATCTCCAATGAGGGTCTTGCCGAGTACGTATCCAGAGCCTTCACCGTCCGCGAGCCGTTCACCGCATTGGAGAAGGCGAACTTGGAAAAGGCCCTGGCGGACGTACTTGCGAGGGTCGACATGGCCAAGTCGCTTCTCGGAGCGGAGAGGGGCTAGCGCCCACTCGCGCCGCGCCCGATATTTCACAGCCTCTTCTTTATGTACTCGGCGAGCACCAGGGCGCCGTTGTGCTCCGTGTCGGCCGCGGAGTAGACCAGCGTGATGTCGCTGCTCTTCACAAGTTCGACGAGCTCGGCGACCTTGCCGTTCGCGGCGAGCTCCTCCTCGTACCTCTTCCTGAACGCGTCCCACTTCGCGGGGTCGTGCGAGAACCACTTCCTGAGCTCGGTGCTGGGCGCGACGTCCTTCATCCAGACGTCTATGCCCTGCGTGCTCTTCTTGACCCCACGGGGCCAGAGCCTCTCGACGAAGACCCTGCGGCCGTCGGTGAGGTCCCTCTTGTCGTAGATTCTCTTCACGCCCATCAGCATCGAAACACTGCTCTCTTTATTGATTGCACAGTTTAAATATGTTATAGTGCCCGACTTTGCATGGAAGGTCCTACTTCTTCAGCAGCGGGTCAGGCTGCCCCCTTCCATATAACGCATACCAGACAAGATAGATGGCTGCGTCTGCGATCAGGCGCGGAATCTCGCCGAATATCCCAGTTAGCGCCGCCGCGAGGCGCTCTTTCGGATCTGGCGAGTAGCTAAGCAACCCGAACCAGAACACCATCTCCGCTATCTCTTGTATTGTGGGAGTCGCAAGGGTGCCCACGACCTCGGCGGTCATGCCGGTCTTTTCCTTCACCCTCAGTTCCACATAATAGCGCCCCAAGGACAACGCCCTCTCGGCACCGACGGCCGCCCAAGAGACCTGGTTCAGCATGTGAGGGGGCACGAGGTCCGCAAAGAACTTGCCAACGTCAATTGCAAATGCGCCCGTATTCTGGTAAGTCGCATTCGCCACAGAGCGGGACCCGTTCAGATCCCGACCTCCGACGCCCCAGAGCGTATTAACTTCGTATATGCCCTCAGCCAAGAGCGATTTGAGCAGGTTCTTAGAGACTATTCCCTTTAGCTCTTCCTTTGCCATTGCCTTGGCCTCGGCGGTAGCAGCTTCGGACCTTTTAAGGAGTTTCTCCGCCTTTTCCCTGTCTTCTCGGTCTGCGGCAGTGCCCGGCCGACTCAGGTTCTTAAGGATTTTCCCGTACTGCTCCGCATCCTCCCTTGCTTTACCCTCGATCTCATTTACTCTTTTCTTATAGTCGAGGTACGCCGAAATGATTACCGGTTTGAATTGCTCAGCTAACGTTTGCAAATTTTTCTTGTTATCATCGATCGCTTTTGAGATTCTTTCCCTAATCTCGTTTGCCGCCATGTGCTTCGTATTAATTTTGTTTTTCTCGGTTTAAAAACATATCTGGCGTTTCGTTTCGGTGCGAATTGCCCGATCACTTCATGTCTCTCTTTGTGATATGGACGGAGCCCGCCAGCACGCTCTCCGCCCTGATCAGCGCGAGGAAGACGCTTATGTTGAGGATCCTCGTCTCGCGCGTCCTCACGCCGAGGTTCTCCAGCATCAGCGCGTCCCCCCTGTCGAGCCTTCCGATGTAGACGCCCCCGCTGCCTGTGATCCGACCCTTTGAGTCGAACATCCCCGCGGCGAGGCAGGCCGCGAGGTCCCTGTTCCTCCTCGGAAGCGTGGTCTTCTTCCCCAGGGTGTCGCGGATCATCCTAGCTATCTTCGAGTGGTAGAAGTAGGCGTGCTGCGTCTCGCCGGCCTGCTCTATCATTATCTTCCGGGTGTCGACGCCCAGCGCGACGGCGTACCTGACGAACCTCTCCACGGTCTCGCCGTTCTTCGTCCTGATGCCCACGTAGCTCTTCTCGTCCGCGCGGTAGTTGTCCATGACCCCCGCCAGGTAGCACAGCTCCCGGGTCGGCTTGAATCGCATGGTATCTATGGGTGGGATAAGGATTTAAGCGTTGGACTGTCCCCATGGCCGCAAGGCCCCGTACTCACTTTGGGACCCGCTAGCCTATGAACTCAGAATTACCGGCGTTATCAAAAACCATCTTTTTGATTCCCTTCGGTTCAAAGGCATTGAACTTGCTCCCCATCGACACGAGTGCCTTGACTACGTCCTCTCCCGTATTCTCCCTGTACGAGTTCTTAGTCACATATCCTATCGAGGCGATCTTCACCCCACCCAGATGGATGGACTCAAAAAAGTCCATGAAGAAGCTGCCGTTTTTCATGATCTCTGCCCATTTCGGGTTTCCGGCCGCCAAAAGCGCAGCATTCAGCTTCTCAGCCTCGAACATCTTGTTGATGCCTTCCTCGTCACCGCACGTATGAAGGAAGTTATAGTCAATCCGCTGCTGCTTTGATGCGCCGGAGACGCTAACTCTCGCGATCTTCAAATTATCAAGAACTATGATCTCCAGAGGCATTTCCGCAGGAACCCGTGTTTTGATATAACCGTCGAAGGGGACCAGATCGGTAGCTTTGAATAAAGAAGGCGCGTTCATTGTCGTTCCACTCATTGTATCACGCGAAATAGTTAGTTTCGGAGTTATAAATAGCTTTCTGGTGAATTGTGCTGGCATGCGCTCCGCTCCAGTTCCGAAAAATAAAAAAGAGGTTAGTCTTGAGGAAATATGCAGGTTGTAAACCCATCGCATTAGGCATACACAGCGATGCAATGTATGTTGAAACTTTCCTTGCTAAGTTTCGAGGTGATCTATCCGCAGGTTCCCCTACGGATACCTTGTTATGCCTTAACCCCCCTCACAGAAGCCTTAATTCGAAAGCGCCATAAGGCACTGCCTCACTAAAACCTCACTTGGGTGATCTTGGCAGGCGGTGTGTGCAAGGAGCGGGGACATATTCACCGCTCGATAGTGACAAGCGATTACTAGGGATTCCAGCTTCATGAGGGTGAGTTTCAACCCTCAATCCGAACTTTGGCTGGTTTTAGGGGATTAGCTTCTCCTTTCGGAGTTGCATCCCATTGTACCAACCTCTGTATGCCGCGTGTAGCCCTGAAGATTCGGGGCATACTGACGTACCGTCGCCCTCTCCTTCCTCCTCTTTAAACAGAGGCGGTCCCAACAGAGTGCTCCGCTCATCTCTGGACAGGTGGCAACTGTCAGCGAGGGTCTCGCTCGTTACAGGACTTAACCTGACAGTTCACACCACGAGCTGACGATCGCCATGCACCACCTCTCGGCTCGTCAGGTAAGAGTCTTTAGTCTGACCTTCATCCTGCCGTCGCTCCAGGTAATATTTCTGACGTTGTATTCAATTAAACCGCAGCATCCACCCCTTGTGGTGCTCCCCCGCCAATTGCTTTAAGTTTCAACCTTGCGGCCGTACTCCCCAGGCGGCAGACTTATCAGTTTCCCTACGGTACTGCAACAACACGTGGTTGATGCAACACCAGAGTCTGCATAATTTACTGCTAGGGCTACTCGGGTATCTAATCCGATTCGTTCTCCTAGCCTTCGCCACTCACCGTCGGATGCGTTCTGGTCAGGCGCCTTCGCCACCGGTGGTCCTTATAGGATTACAGGATTTTACCCCTACCCCATAAGTACCCCTGACCTCTCCCACTCCCTAGCCAGAAGGTATCCCACGCCAGCGTTGACGTTGAGCGCCAACATTTCACGTGAGACGGTTCCAGCCGGCTACTGGCCCTTTAAGCCCAATAATCGCGGACACCGCTTGTGCCGCCGGTATTACCGTGGCGGCTGCCACCGGTCTTACCCAGCACTTATTCGCCAAGCTATTTAGACTTGGCAAAAGGCGGACCGAAGTCCGCCACTCAGACTCCCCCCATCACGCTTTCGCGCATTGTGGAGGTTTCGCGCCTGCTGCACGCCGTAGCGCTAGGGCCCTTGTCTCAGTGCCCTTCTCGGGGCTCCTGCTCTCACATCCCCTACGGGTCAAAGGTATGGTGGGCCGTTACCCCGCCATCTGCCTGATCCGACGCAGTCTCATCGCAGAGCGGAAGCGCTGCAATTCGCGCACCCTTTGAGCTACGGCTCCTTCCAGATGCCCTAGCCTATGGCGGATTAGCCTCAGTTTCCCAAGGTTATCCGCCTCTCTGCGGTAGATTGACCACGCGTTACTGAGCCGTACGCCGCCCAACGAAGCCGCTGAGCAGACTTGCATGGCTGTCGAAATCTGATAGCAGTGTCCTCCAGCAGCATCGACTGGTGTTAAAACCTAAATGCAACTGCGAGTTTACAACTATTTGCATTCCTCAAGACTAAATCCAATTGCAAGGGCAATTTTCACAACCCACACCGAGCCAGATGGCTCAGGGTCGGCGACTATAGTATTGCACGAATACATTTATAAAGGCTATCTGAAAATCGCTCGAGAATGCTGGTTTCGGGGCGACGCGCAGGTCAGATTTTTTCTGAGACAATGATTATATACCGCCATGAACACACGTCTGTATGGGAAAGACATGGCTACTGTCGTGCAAGAAAAAGGCAGGATCAGCTTCGACGGAATGCGAACGCAGGTCCTGTTAGGCGCAACCGCATTGCCCTTTATAGGGGTCATGAGGGACGCTGCAACCAATATCTCGGCCAATGTCTCAGCGGCGCCCACCCCCTTGGCGGCGAATGTTGCGCTTATCACGGACGCAATATCGCAGAATTCCCAGGCGGTGGCACTTTTGATCGTCTGCGGAGTGGTGGCGTATCACTATGGCACGCATAGGAGTGCCGTGTTGGCGTGGTGGCGGATTAGGCGGGGGCGCGCCAAGTAGGCCGGATGCGCACGTGAGACGAGCGCTTTCGTGGGATATGTTTATATTGGTGGGGAACCACAATAAACTTCAGATATTATGGCAGGTTCAAAAACCAAACGGGGCGCGGCCGGATTTAATTCCAGCTTAGATTTAGCGGCGCAGTTCAACATCTCAACCGCGTCGATCGAAATACTTAAGATCGAACACGGCGATGCTGTGAACGGCGAGGACATCTATACCTCTGCCGAAAGATTGGGCGATACTGAAGTGATCGGAAAGATAAGGAAAAGCAGGATGGATTCGGGTGACCCGATTCCCGCGAGCGTTAAGAAGGGACGCGATACCCTTCTTGAATGCGCTTACTCTCTGGCCGCATCGGGACCCGTCATAGATGGAAGAAACAACGGCAGTCTTGTCATCGATAAGATACTAATTATAAGAAGGGACGCCGAAACGAGGCAGATTAGCGGGGCCACCCAGACCGCCGCACGCGCATAAGTCAATAAATTCCTCTGGTCTATAATGGTTTCATTATGGGTGTTTGAATGCCGCACAGAAGCCATGAGGATCTGGAGAAGGAACTTGAGTCCGCCAAGAAGCAGATCAAGATCGGCGGCACATACTCACACTACAAGAATCCGAAGCACAAGGTAAAGGTGGTGGCGGTAGGGATCCAGGAGGCCGCCGAGAAGCCGTGCGTCATATACCGAGACGCGGCGAACGAGAAACTCATTTTCGTCAGGGACCTCGACGTCTGGCTGGAGGAGCCGATCAAGGGCACTCCGCGCTTCATGCTTGTCGCGGAGTAGACGAATTCATGTGCCGATGAAGCGCCGTGAAATCAGAAGCGAATCAGACTTTGACTCGGTAGGGCTTGCCCCTTCTCGCGTCCTTGAAGATATCTATCATCCACTGCGGCGCCCCTTGCCTCGTTGTCATACCAAAGTCCTCAAGCGACCACTCGCGCCTCTTCAGAGGTATCTTGATTCCGAGAGCGCGCCTGTTGAAGCTTGACTTCGCCACTTCTCTCGTAAACTGACGAAAACTATTTTTATGCCAAGGGCAGTATTCTCATTGATAAGATGAAGAACACAACTACGCCCTTGGGCGGTATAGCTATCATCGACAAGATAGAAAATGATTTCGGTCTGCTCTCCTCGGTCTTCGGAGGGATCATGAGTCCCGCATACGTCGGGCGGTTGAAACTGCTCCTCAACAACCGCCTGACTTTCGCGACGTCGATACACCAGGTAATTCCCACCTCCTCTGAAGACACCTGTGCGCTTCTCGGCGCAGAGGGCGCCTCGGAGAGGTCGCTGTACAGAACCGTCGAGAAAGTGGGGCTGCTCTCGGCGGCGATAGTAGAAAGGTATCAGAACTTCCTCAACACGAGGGATCTCGCAGACAAGGACCAGAACATAGACTGGTCGTCGATATATTTCGAGGGGAATAAGGCCGAGATGGGCGCACTGGGTTACTCCAGGGACCACCGCCCCGACAAGAAGCAGGTGACCTTCGGGATAGCGACGGGAATCAATGGAATCCCTACTGCACTGACGATTCAGAAGGGGAACGTCCTGGACAAGAAGCATTTTGTCGAGACGTACAACGTCGTCAAGAGGATACTGCAGAAGGATTCCCTATTGATATTCGACTGCGGCGCGAACACGAAAGGTAACAAGGAGATGATAGTCCATGACAGGTTCAACTACCTGACCCTGAAGCAGAAGAACGTCAAGAACTATAGGAAATATATCGCCATGTTCAAGTCCGCGGAGAAATCGACGATAAAAATCGGCGACAACACCTACTTTGCGGCAGTGGTGGAAGAGAACGGCGAATTCCAATACATCTACTTCTCGAAGACGCTTCTCGAGACGCAGATACGCAACAAGAACAGGAAGTTCGAAAGGCGAAAGAAGATGGGTAACAAACTCGCGAAGAAAGCGGGAAAACACAAGGCGGTGGAGACTTACCCCTGCGAGAGGGGATGGGTCGAACTCTACCCGGAACTCCAGACCGCACTGGGATGCGTCGAGAACCCCTACATAAACGGGATAGAGGGGTTCTTTATCCTCGAGAGCACGGTGAAAGCGAGTCCCGATGATATCCTGAGGATATACAAGCAAAGGGATGCCGCGGAGAAACTCGTGCGCAACATGAAGGAAGGGATCGAACTGAGGCCTGTCAGGCACTGGACGAAATATGCAATAATCGGCGCAATCCTGATCGCATTCCTCGCGGAATCCCTGATAAGTTTGACACTGCTTTCATGCAAGAATCCCCTCGTCAAGAACGTAAAGCTCCTCAAAAAATACCTGACGAATTTGACAGCGACCTTCGTTTACCCTCCCGGAAGGTTCAAATTCACGGTAGTGAGCAACATTTCTCCCCCGATTTCGGAGATTTTCGGCAGTTTCCTGCGCAGATATGGTACGAAAAACCTCAATCTGCGCTGGTAGGAACCGTTTTGGCGAATTGAGTTGGAGGCAACTGTCAGACACTTCGCGGCCTATTTGGC
>CAVWAD010000002.1:0-85155 GCA_963752955.1 uncultured archaeon | reverse complement strand
ACTTCGCCAAATAGGCCGCGAAGTGTCTGACAGTTGCCTCCAACTCAATTCGCCAAAACGGTTCCTACCAGCGCAGATTGAGGTTTTTCGTACCATATCTGCGCAGGAAACCGCCGAAAATCTCCGAAATCGGGGGAGAAATGTTGCTCACTACCGTGAATTTGAACCTTCCGGGAGGGTAAACGAAGGTCGCTGTCAAATTCGTCAGGTATTTTTTGAGGAGCTTTACGTTCTTGACGAGGGGATTCTTGCATGAAAGCAGTGTCAAACTTATCAGGGATTCCGCGAGGAATGCGATCAGGATTGCGCCGATTATTGCATATTTCGTCCAGTGCCTGACAGGCCTCAGTTCGATCCCTTCCTTCATGTTGCGCACGAGTTTCTCCGCGGCATCCCTTTGCTTGTATATCCTCAGGATATCATCGGGACTCGCTTTCACCGTGCTCTCGAGGATAAAGAACCCCTCTATCCCGTTTATGTAGGGGTTCTCGACGCATCCCAGTGCGGTCTGGAGTTCCGGGTAGAGTTCGACCCATCCCCTCTCGCAGGGGTAAGTCTCCACCGCCTTGTGTTTTCCCGCTTTCTTCGCGAGTTTGTTACCCATCTTCTTTCGCCTTTCGAACTTCCTGTTCTTGTTGCGTATCTGCGTCTCGAGAAGCGTCTTCGAGAAGTAGATGTATTGGAATTCGCCGTTCTCTTCCACCACTGCCGCAAAGTAGGTGTTGTCGCCGATTTTTATCGTCGATTTCTCCGCGGACTTGAACATGGCGATATATTTCCTATAGTTCTTGACGTTCTTCTGCTTCAGGGTCAGGTAGTTGAACCTGTCATGGACTATCATCTCCTTGTTACCTTTCGTGTTCGCGCCGCAGTCGAATATCAATAGGGAATCCTTCTGCAGTATCCTCTTGACGACGTTGTACGTCTCGACAAAATGCTTCTTGTCCAGGACGTTCCCCTTCTGAATCGTCAGTGCAGTAGGGATTCCATTGATTCCCGTCGCTATCCCGAAGGTCACCTGCTTCTTGTCGGGGCGGTGGTCCCTGGAGTAACCCAGTGCGCCCATCTCGGCCTTATTCCCCTCGAAATATATCGACGACCAGTCTATGTTCTGGTCCTTGTCTGCGAGATCCCTCGTGTTGAGGAAGTTCTGATACCTTTCTACTATCGCCGCCGAGAGCAGCCCCACTTTCTCGACGGTTCTGTACAGCGACCTCTCCGAGGCGCCCTCTGCGCCGAGAAGCGCACAGGTGTCTTCAGAGGAGGTGGGAATTACCTGGTGTATCGACGTCGCGAAAGTCAGGCGGTTGTTGAGGAGCAGTTTCAACCGCCCGACGTATGCGGGACTCATGATCCCTCCGAAGACCGAGGAGAGCAGACCGAAATCATTTTCTATCTTGTCGATGATAGCTATACCGCCCAAGGGCGTAGTTGTGTTCTTCATCTTATCAATGAGAATACTGCCCTTGGCATAAAAATAGTTTTCGTCAGTTTACGAGAGAAGTGGCGAAGTCAAGTTTCAGGATCAATATTCCCATGTACCTGACGGGGGTGCTCTCTGCGACGACCGTGACCCTTTTTATTATCCCCTTCTCTTTTAGCTTGTAATAGGTATACCTGGCTCCTCCCTTCAGCAGTCCGTAATCCGCGTCTATCTCGCTGAAGCTTCTGGAGCCGTCCTTGTTGAGTTCCTTCAGAACGGCAAACTCTCCGTGCCGAAGATCGTTCCCTGAGGGCCTTAGCTTTTCCTTTGTCCTGGTCCATATCCTGCACTTTAACAGCGCGTCGAAAAAGTCGGCGTCGGCGGGAACGAAACCGTAGTTCATGGATAGCGGGGACACGTCCCACACGGCGTTGTACCTCCGGAGCGGACTCTCCGTCCTCAGCTTCCACACGGTTATCGCCGCCAGTATGTTGTTCTCCTCGACCACATGGATGACAAGATCGTAGTCTCCTCGGGTTGCTGACGCGAACTGCACTCTGGGCTCCCCTTCCATCGCTGCCTTTAATTCCGCCATGCTCGGCTGCTTGCCAGAGAATTTCACAAGTATGACGAAATGCATGTAGCCTAGAAGCAGCAGGTCCATCTCTGCGGTGTACTTTATCCCGTAACTCTCCTCCAGATTCTTGATCCTGGTGTAGGTCGCCGAGGGGCTTAGTCCGATAAGCTTGCCCATTGAAGCGAAACTTGCCCTCGCGTTCATGCTAAGGACTGTGAGCAGCCTTGCGTCTACCTCGCTCGCCTCTTCCACAGTCAGGTCAGTTATTGCCTTTGTCTTCTTATTCTCCTCGGGCCAAGTTATGCTTCCTCCGTGCTCGGCAATCAGCGCCTTGGCCTTCTCGAAGTCGTCGGCGTATGACGCCAGCTTCTTCACGTAAGTGCCGTTCTCGAGTATCCTGCCGAGGTATTCCGATTTTGTCTTCGCCTTTTTCCTTTTCTTGTCCCAGGCACTTGATTCCCTGTACACATAATATTTTCCGTTTATTGGAATCAGGTATATCCGGCCGGCGCTCGCCTTCCGAAGTTTCTCGAAGGACTCTCGAATTGAATTCGGTACCTCCATGTTCTTATATAATAATAGGATTAGCTTTTAAAGCTATTATTATAATTCGTGACGGATAATAAATGAAATACGTCTATTAGTGAGAATTATGACTATAATGAAATGGCTGTTCGGCAATATCGAATCACTAATCAGACTATTATTAAATAGAAGGAGGGTTACAACAGCCATCAGGGATGGATGGGGTAGTTGGATGGGCAAGAACGCATCTTATATGTTTCATGCCTGCTCTAATTTTGTATTTCCTCACCCGAATGCAAAAACCACCTCCACCCTAAACAATGGCGCAGCGCAAGCTGCGCCTCATGCTTGAACGTGGGATAAAATGTCAATATGGAACCTTGTATCTGGGAAAAGCGATAGGGAAGATGCGCAGGATGCGGACGCCGAAAGGCCGATAAGGTTCGTGCAGGACGGGAACAATTCCTGGCGGATAGTCTACGCTGACTGAACGGGCCAGAGGGCATTTTATGTCATACTCAGTGGGGTTGGGTTATGGGCAACAAATCTACAAGGAGGGATAGCTTCGGCGCGGTATCGCGCAAGCCGGGAAGGCAGAGTTTCATCATGCTGAAGCCGTCCAGGACGGATGATTCCGAGACCGTGGCGAAGCGCATAGTAGCCTGCGATGGGGTCAGGGCAGTCTGCCTTACGAGCGGAACTTACGCCTACGTCGTGGCAGCGAGGAACGGCCGGGAAGGAGACGTCAGGCGGACATGCAGGCTCGTCAGGAAGGCCGCCGGTAGCGGCGGGGAGGTCAGCGTAGCGCTGAACCACTACGTTTACAGGTCGGGGAAGTGATATCTTAGGTGGTAATTTGGAAACAAAAGCGAGGCTGAAACCCTTGCAGCATACGGAACCCGTTACTGCTGTCGTTGAAGGAGGGCATCAGCTCAATGGCGATGTGAGGCTCAGCGGATCCAAACATTCATCGAATCTCGCCATCGCGGCCGCATTATTGTCCAAGAGCAACACCGTCCTTCACGAAGTACCTGCCCTCTCCGACACTGAATATTTGGCATTCGTTGCGCCGCAGTTCGGATTCGAAGCACGCATGGATGCCTCGTCTCTTTCGTTGCAGTATAAAGGGAACGTGCCCCCGGGTAGCATAAGGCTGCCTGGCGCAGATCTGCATTCTTCCGCATACACGATAGCCGTCATATCTGCTCTCGGAGGTGGAATAATTGAAAAATTCGGGGGCTGCGACATCGGAGATAGGTTCCCATTCGGCGCTGCGTGGACTGCAGAACGATTTGGCGTATCTGTCGAAAGGTGTAAAGAAAACGGAGTCAAGATCACAAACTGCAAAGCAATACGCAACCCAATGATAGATCTCAGGGAGGTAGATGGCTCCATATTCTCGCTGGCGCAGAAGACCGCCATACTGATGGCATCTGTGTATGGAGGTGCGATAGTGGGATTGCGAGAATACCAAGAGATACACGACGTCCTCTCGCTGATATCAGAAGCACACATAGCTAATTTGCAAATGGACGCAGAGAGCGGCATGCTCCTGGTTTCTCCAATCGAATCTAGGCCCACTGAGTTCACCATCGCTGCGGATCCTCTAGAGTACATCACGATGCTTTCCGCCCTTTTGGCTTCTGGCGGCGAACTCCTTTTCAGCAACAGGCCCGATCTTGCCTACATACCCGAAGAGCTCAATGCTCTCAAATATCTCGGCGTGGAAATTGAGGGTAAGGCTGCGAAGGCAGTAAGAAATGGCCCGCTAACAGGCGTCTTGGAAATCACCGCCCCTCCGTTGTATAGTGACGCGCTGCCGCTTATAGGTGGCGCCGCCTCCACACTTTCCGGTGCCGAGGTGAAGATAACTGACAAAATATGGCCTTTGAGGAAAGGATACGCGCTAGAGCTCAGGAAAGTGGGCTGTGACATAGACATAAGTGACAATGTTGTCGTGCGCGGCGGAGGCGATGTTCTTCCAGGCACGCTCAGGCCCAGCAACCTAAGAGATGCTGCCGGGACCCTCGTAGCCGCGATGGGCTTCAGAACACATACCACCGTGTCCGGCTTAGAGAACCTCAAGAGGGGCTACGATGGTCTCATTCCAAAACTCACAAAGGTAGGTGCAGAAATATGGGTACAAGAATAGCAATAATAAAACCCAAGGACACCGATGGGGCATATTTCAATCCCTGCTATCGTTCCGTGGACATAGGGGAGGTAGCAGGAAGTTTACTCAGGGCAGGTGCCGAGGTCAGCGTTTCTGATGGCGATTTTCAGAAAATCCCAACAAGAGGGACCTTTGACCTTGTAGCGATGTATATAACCTACAGAAATGCGCAAAAGTGGCTGGATGTTGAGTACGTAGAAAGTATAAAGTCAATTTCGAAACGTGGCATAGCGGCATACGGGGAGCCCACATCCATGGAGGACCCCTCCTTGATGAGGCACTTTGAGTATGTGGTGCGCGGAGGCGACTGGGGCGCAGGCGTAATGGAAACGCTGAACGCATCTGTGTCTGCCGGCATGAGCAGACTGGTCCATGTTCCGTTCGACAGGTCCGGTGCGTGGCCCATGCCAGCGCTTGAGTTACTGCCCACTGACGAGTACCGATCCAGAATACCGAGGGAATACGCTGCATTTTCAGATCTTATTGCGATATCAGGATCAAAAGGATGCAGTTTCAGTTGCGCATTCTGCACAGCCCCCCGGGTCGAAGGATTACTTGAGATCAAAAGCGACCCTTACCGCATAGTAGAATATTTCGAAAAATACGCAACGCGATACAAAAAACCTCTCGTTACCGTATTCGGGCCCAACTTTCTGGTGAACGGGAAATGGGCACGGGATGTTTGCGAAGGGCTGATACAAACGGGCACGAACGACATCTCCTGGAAAGCGGTTACGGCTCCGAAGACAGTCACCCCCAAAGCGATAAGCCTGATGGGGAAGGCCGGTTGCTACCAACTTGGCATCGGAATAGAGACATTTTCAAGGGCGTATCCGCTACCTGTGGTCAAGCATGTGACTAAGGAGGACGTAAAGAACATTATACGCCTTATGAGAGATGAAGGCATAGTGCCGGAGTTTTTCCTGATACGCGGTCTGCCTGGCGTGTCTGACAAGCAGACCGACGAAGACGCGGATTTCATAAGGTCAAATGAAGGCATAGTCAGGCTATCGCAGTACGTAGATTATGAAAGCATGACCAAGGAGTATGCAGAGCAAGGTACTTGTGCCCAGATGCTAGAGAACAGCGTCACTCTGGGGAAGCGGTGGAGGGTTGAGGAAAAATGAAGTGCATCATAGTCGTATGCGGCGCATATCCGGACCAAGGAAAAGGAATAGTGACCGGTGCGCTCTCTTATGTGCTAGCCTCTCATAGCCATTCCTCTTTGCCTTTCAAATACGACGGCTACCTGAATGTCTCATCGGGAGAGATGAATCCGCTAACAAAGTCGGATAAGATAGCGTACCAGAACGAAGAGGTTTTCGTACTCGAAGATGGCTTCGAAACAGATGCGGACTCCGGCGTATACGAAAGGTTCACAGGCAAGGAATTGGGCTCATGGCACATGGTCAGCTATGGGAAGCTTACTCTAGATACTATAACAGACAGGGCAGTAGAATCCGGCAAGATACAGAACCATCTCGACGTGATAAAAGCAGCAGAAGCCTGGATATCGCAAGCACTCGACCGGACAGACATGCCCGTAATCGAGGTCGGAGGCACCGTCGGAGACTTTGAGCACTACCCATTATTCAGCGCGCTGAAGAGGGTTTCAAGGAAGAGCGAAGTTCCGTATAAAGTGGTGCTTTTGGCGCCTTACATGGTCACCGTGGGCGATACGGACCGTTCAACTATGCTTTCATTCAGGACAAAGATAACCAGAATGGCACTCGACCATCTAGAGCAGACTGGTCTGATGGCCGACGTCATTGCATGCAACAGCCCTGACGGGTCGTTCAGTAGAGGAGACATCGCGCACATAACCACCAACTATAGTTATCTCGAGGGTAAAGTGATAAACCTCAGGTGGAGGGAAAACATATATGAGAAAACCCAGGATGCGCTCGAGATACTGAGAAGAATAGATCCTCATTGGGTGAATGGATGCGGAAAAGGTAGGCTGGAGAAGTATGCGGAGAGCTGCATGAACCCTCAAGGCGAAATTGCGGTATGCATAGCTGGTGATACTGTCTCGAATGACACATACGGATCCATGATTGAAGGAGTGAAGCACAGCGCCTATGCATTAGGACTGCGTCCCAGAATAGAGTGGGTGGAATCAAAACCGGCTGAAGGGTACGATATGTATATTGCCACCAACTCCTCCGGATACCAAATCCTCAAGGACTCAGCGCCTAGCTCGCTGCTTGCTGTAGGAGAGGCATTTCGCGCATACGTCTCATCCATCGGCACAACGGTCGAGGAGAACGACGCGACAAAAGAGCTACAGGGCGTGCGAACGGTATACTTCTCCGTGCCGCGCATGTGGTTAGGCAGCGATGAGCAGAAGAGCACAACCACAAGGTTCAGGCACGTAAGGGGCTTCAGGGAGATAGATGTCTCACCTTCAGCAGTTCCAAGCGGTTCAACAGTAGATTTCGCCAGGGTTGCGGACGGTAGGATCGTTGGTATAAAGGTAACAAGCGAATCTGCCCTGCATACTGTTGTGGCATCACATCCAGAATTCGATTCTAAACCAGGGTTACCTTCCGAGATAATACTGAAGCATATGTCCGATACGTGTAAACTGGCGAAGAAAGAAACCGCGAGGTGTCATGTATGAAAAATCGTGCAAATGAGGATATATTCGCAGACAGCTATGAAGTTTACATAGAGCTTACAAACAGATGCAATCTTTCCTGTACCTACTGCTATACGGAGCTTGCCGGCGGCATCTATGGAGGCATCAGGACCCAGGCTTACGACCTCGATTTCGGCAAAGTCAGAGAGATGCTTCTCGACCTAAAGGATAACCTGAAGAGGCCGTGGTTCATAGATTTGGCCGGTGGTGAACCGACAATGTATCCGTATTTAATCGAATTGCTGAGGTTTATAGGCAGCGAGATACAGGTACCGGTGTCGCTGTACACCAACGGTACGCTGATTACAGAAGAGCTTGCCCACGAAATTACGGAACTGCAAAAAACAAACGACCTCACTGTGCTTGTTTCTATAGATTCTTTCAACCCGCAGCACAACGACGAGGAAAGGGGAAAAACAGAGAAGACACTGAGTTGCATTGAGATCCTTGCCAACGCGGAAACCAGCATGGAACTTTCCCTGACTCCTGTGCAGAGGGACTTTTCAGATTCCTTCAGGAAAGCAAAAGAGTACGGCATACAAAAGATAAGGGTAAACTCAATGAGACCGTCAGCAACCGGTGAGTTCGACTATGCCAAGTACAGGCATTCCATGGACGAAAGCATGAGGGATGCGATGCGTCATGCGTCTGAGGAGGCGGGAATACCTGTATTGCTTCCGCACGCGGTTGAGAAATGCAATGCGGGATTAAAAAGAATAGCTGTGTACGCCGATGGTTCCGTATCCACCTGCTACGTGCTGAAGAAGGCTACCGTGGGCAACATATACGAAAGAAAGCTATCCGGCATAATAGCCGATGCCATTGTTGCAAACGCGGAACTGGCGAAAGGCAGAGCGCCAATATGCCTGCGCAATCATGTGGAGAAAGAGCGTTTGCACGCATCGAAAGTAAAATGAACGATCGGCAGCATTATGGCCTTCCGCTAGAGTCTCTTGTCTCTTGGACAGAAAGTGTCATAATCGCTTCCTTCGGCACCCTCAGCGCGTTGCCTGCAGGAGGTACCTTTTTAATATCTTATTTCATTACACTAAACAAACGGATTTCATCGTGAATCGTGAAAACATGGCAACACCAAGCAACGAAAGAGAGACGAGAGCAGTCTATGACAAGATTGCCGAGTCTTATTCTCAGTTGAGAAAAACGAATAAACAGTTCTACAACGAATACCTGGAGATGCCCGCAACGCTTTCCCTGCTCAAACACCTCAAGAACAAAAACCTGTTGGATTTGGGATGCGGGCCCGGAATCTACGCAAAGATATTGCAAAGGCGTGGAGCGCATGTGTTCGGCATAGATATATCCGATAAGATGATAGAGATCGCAAAAAGGAACAACAGAAACATTGATTTCAGGGTCGGAAGCGGTTACGATCTTCCGTATGATTCCAGTTTCTTCGATGTTGCCGTGGCAGCGCTTTCTCTGGAACACTTTGCTGATCTGGACAGAGTGCTAAAAGAGGTCAACAGGGTAATGAAACGCGGAGGAACCTTCGTTTTCTCTATAGGGAATCCGGTGGTTGCCGCTACGCACAGTGCAGGCAAACGCGGATCGTCAGTCAGGGTATTTAAGAATTATTTTACGGACAAGACCGGAGTTTCTGACTGGAAAGGGTTTGGCGTAAGTTTCAAATGGAGAAGGCACACCTACGAAGAGTGGATAAAGGCGATTGTAAGGAACGGCTTTTCCATTGTAGACTATGTAGACGCAAAACCGGATATACGCGGGAAAAGGGTTTTCCCCGAAATGTACAGATTCGCCTTGAATATTCCGTATTTCTCAGTTTTTAGCGTGACGAAAGTAAAATAACGCCTTCATACAACTGGTCTTTTGGGCGAGATGCCTGGTACGACGCATGCAATGTGCATCATACCACTGCCGACCAGCGGCGTACGGGATAAGCGCTGAGAAGGATGAGGATGCAGCGGACATCGGGTTGAACGCGTACGAATCCTGCGCAATCACCAGCTGCGCATATGATTCGGCCTTGTAGAAAAATAGCGGGCGTAGTGAAATGAATATGAAAGGAAGGGCGAGTTGGTCGCCCTCCTTATTTCCCCACCCTTACATCCGTCCTCCAATGATGTATTGTGGGTTTCCGCGTATTTAAGCGTGCGCTAGGGTTTTGATTCTGCATAGCGAGGCGTCCCTGCCAGGCATCTACAGAAAGTATGAACTCAATCTGTTTTGAGCGACTCGAGCTCACGGTGTTGCAGTCGATAGAAGATTGAGCGTTGCCGCGACATCCTTAATAATATTGCAAGGCAAATGGCAGCATATGCGTGACATCTCCGGAATCGAGCTGAACGTCGCGGTCTCCGAGCTGCGCTACGCGCTGGAGGACCTCTTTTTCAAGAGCTTCTACGAGCTGGGCGACGGCGCGTTCCTCCTCGCGCTCTCGAAGGGAAGCAAGGAGGTCGACGTCTACATCCGGCTGAACAAGACCGTCAACGAGACCACCTTCAAGGAGCAGTCGACCTCTCCGACGCAGTTCGCGCAGAACGTTAGGAAGGCCCTCGGCGGGATGCGCGTCAAGGGCATCCAGCAGCACGCGTTCGACAGGATAATCGCAATAGACATGGAGGGGAAGGAGAAGAAGAAGCTCATCATAGAGCTCTTCGGCAAGGGCAACCTCCTCATAGTCAAGTACGACAACCTCACCGAGCTCGCGTACAGGAACGTGAGCTTCAAGGACCGCTCCGCGAGGAAGAACATGCTCTACGGCTTCCCGAAGAGCGAGTCCATCGGGCCGGGCGAGGCCGACTCCGATACGATCAGGAGCATAGTCAAGGAGGTCGGCGGCCTCGATGTCAGGCTGATAACTGCGCTGGCCAAGAGGATAGGCATAGGCCCGCTCTACCTCGAGGACATAATCGCCAGGGCCGGGCTCGACCCGCGCGCCCCCGCGAGCGCGCAGGATGTCGCCAAGAGCCCGCTCGCCGAAGAGATACTCGCGTTCTTCGAGCGCGCCAAGAGCCCGGAGCCGAGGATATACTCGAACGTCGAGGGCTTCATCGACTTCGCGATAGTGCCGCTCGGGAAGTACGAGAGCGACCCGGCCATCAAGGCGGAGCGGTTCGACACCCTGAACCAACTGCTCGACAGGCTGTACATAGAGGAGAGGTCCACCGGGCTCGACCAGAGCAAGGCGAGGGAGATAAGGGAGCTGGAATCGAGCATAGGCAAGCTGAAGGGGCAGATGAAGTCCGAGGCCGAGAGGGGCGTCAGCTACGCCGAGATGGGGAACCAGATCTTCGGCCACATGCACGAGATAAACGACATGATCTCGAAGATCAGGCAGGCGAAGCCGAAGTCCGCGGAGGAGTTCAGAGACAGGTTCGGCCGGATCGAGATAAGGAAGATAGACCCGAAGAACAAGGTCGTGACGATCGAGCTGAAAGATTGACTATTCTTGCTCTTCAGGGCAACCGCCAAGAATGGCGGAGTGCTGTCGGTTTGCATTTCAGACTAATTCTGCCACAAACTTGATGAACTTCTCCGCATCCTTCACGATCGCAATTGCGTCCAACTCGCTGCTTAGGGAGCCATTGTACTGTATCGAGTGTCTTGTCATCCGATACGAGTCTAGCAGCCTAACATAGTCCTGAACTTCGGAATTGTTCTTATAAAGTCCCCTGAGCGCATCTATCATCGCAAAATGGCCACGTTCCTTATAGCCCTTGCTGAAGAGCAACGCTCTCGCGGCATGGAACATGGCATTGTACGCCAACAGGAATACGACGTCAAAGAAGCCAAGCGTCCGGTTGCCCTTGGCCCTCTTTAGGAAGTGCTTTGCAAGGGACAGGGATCCTTCTATCTCGTCCTTGTCCACGGACTGCTTCTTTATCAGTCCCCTCTGCAAAAGTTCTTCTAGTTTCAAGGTAATGCCCCATACAGCACCATGTTGCTCTTAGTGATGGAGGAATAAAATTTATCTTTCTTTTCAGCAAGCCTGCGCCACTCTCCAATGGTCAATATCTCCAGCTTCACTTCCAAACCGAGTTCCTTTTCAAGCTGGCTCACTTCCGAAAGATTTATTTTCTTAGAAGGCGAGATGACGAGCAGATCGATGTCGCTGTCTTTGTCATACTCCCCCCTTGCCGCACTCCCGTACAGGGTCACGTTGCTAAGTTGTGGGTTCCCGGAGACGAATTTGCTGATGCAAGGGGAAATTCTCAGGAGGAGATATGTCCTCTTTAGCTCCTTTGTCATCGCATTTGCCGCAAGCGAGTAGAATATCGCGTTTCCGGCCTTCTCCTTTTCCAGCAGGCCTTCCCTTTCGTATAACTGAAGGTATATCTGCGCTGTCCTTGGACTTATCGCGAGCGCCCGCGATAGCTCCTTCAAGTATGTCCTGCCGCCTTTGAACAGAAAATACTCCAGGACGGCCCATCCCTTGAACTTTCTCCATTCCTTCAGTATCATAATTTATAATACGATAGTATTATATATAAAACTATCGTATTACCTATAATACGCTTATTGCGATCTGCGTTTTGCCTTTTGTCTATTCCACAGGCCGGCGCCGGAGCCGATGGAAAGATGGCTCATCCCCTCTCTTCCCTTATATCGTGGCCGCACTCCTTGCAGATGACCCTCCCGTCTGCGTGGGTGACAAGGCTGTCCCCGGTGCAGGCGCACGTGCAGCCCTCGGCCTCGACCATGTCCTCCTCGTCCGCATCCCACTGCATGCAATCGTTGCACATCGTATCCACGATCTGTATCGGAAAGAAGCGTTTATATCCCTGCCCCCAAACCTTTAAAGAGTGGATTGAGCAATAAGCTATGTCGAGGATGTTCCAATGATAAGGACGATTGTTCTGGGTATCGCGGGCTCGGCCCCGACAAGGGAGAGACACCTTCCCTCCATCGTGATCATCAGGGAGGGCGACATGCTCATGTTCGACTGCGGGGAGGGGACGCAGTTCCAGCTGCTCAACTACGGCCTCAACGCCGTGAAGATAAGGGCGATCTTCCTCAGCCACGCGCACGGCGACCACACGATAGGGCTGGCCGGCCTCGTGAGGACCATGGCGCTGAATTCGAGGAAGGCGCCGCTCTACATCTTCGTGCCCGAGGGCTACGAGAGGATAGTCAACAGCCTGATCGTCTTCGACAGGGCGCTGATAACCTACCCCATAATAATAAAGGGCGTCAAGCAGGGGGTCGTGTACAAGGGGAAGGGCTACCAGGTCAGCGCCTTCAGGCTGAACCACTCGATACCCACGTACGGCTACGTCTTCAAGGAGGACGACAGGCTCAGGTTCATAACCGACAAGGCGAAGAAGGCGGGCCTTAAGGGCCCGATGTTCTCGGAGCTGCAGAAGAAGGGATCGATGACAGTGAAGGGCAGGAGGATCACGATAGGGCAGCTGACGAACAGGCAGGTCGGCAAGAAGATAGCCTACGCGGCGGACTCGCGGCCCATGGGCGTGACCGTCGCAGCCGTGAAAGGCGCGGACCTGCTGATACACGAGGCCTCTTACACCAGGGCGGAGAAGGAGCTGGCCGTCAAGAGGAAGCACTCGACAGCTGAGGAGGCCGCCGAGATCGCGAAGAAGGCGAAGGTGAAGAGGCTGCTCCTGACTCACATAAGCGCGAGGCACAGGGACACCGCGGAGTTGCTCAAGGAGGCGAAGAGGATCTTCCCGAAGGCGGAGATCGCGAAGGAGGGCGAAGCGATCGAGCTGTGACTTGAAGTCGGGAGAGGGCCGAGCTTTAAGCCTTTTATAAGTTTAGAGCCAATATTCTTTCCGCGGAGGCATAGTCTAGTGGTAGGACGGCAGATTGACATTCTGCAAGCCGGGGTCCGATTCCCTGTGCCTCCATCGCACCTTAAGTACGGTGGACTTCGGCCAATTCTCATAACTATTTTGCTCAAACCCAGATTTATACAAATAGTTAAATATATGTGAGTTCACATAATATATGTGAATTGAATGCCGAATGTAACGATATCCATATCCGAAGAACTATACAAGACAATAAAGAAGCACAAGCAGATAAGGTGGAGCGAAGTCGCCAGGCGTGCGATGCAGGAATACGCCAGAAAGCTGGCCATACTGGATAGACTTCTTGAAAAATCCGAGCTAACTGAGAAGGACGCCATAGAAATAGGTCAAAAGATAAAGCAGGGTGTAGCCAAAAGGCATGGCCTATGAAGATAGTAGTCGATGCCAATGTAGTTGTTGCTGCGTTGGTCAGATCTTCAATAACGAGGGAAGTGCTGCTTTATCCCTATATTGACTATTATTCGCCTGACTTCCTGCTTGATGAGATAAAGGAACACGAAAAAGAAATATCTGCCAAAACCGGAAAGGGATACAAATCCGCCTTGGAACTCATCACTAAGAAAATCAGGATAATGCCGAAACAGTTTTACGCGAAAAGTATGAGAGAAGCTCATAAGGTGATAGGAGGCATAGACAAGGACGATGAACCCTATATCGCACTCGCGCTGAGTCTGCGCGCAGATGGTATATGGAGTTATGATACCGATTTTAGGAAACAGCGCAAAGTAAAGATATTCTCAATAGGCGACTTGTCGTTATTGCTGAAGAAAAGTATAATGTAATTCCATAAGGTTGCCTGCAACACCGAAAATGCACATCACCTGACGTAGGATGACCTGTGCCTCCATATAACTCCTCAACTACTCCTAACCCATAAACAGGCTTTCGTCCACCCGGAACTGAAAAAGGCCGGAACTGATTCACGAGTAATGTTTTTATAGGTGGAAAACTACATTCCCTGCGATGAAATGTTTGAAGGAATTAAACAGATAGGAGCAATTGGAATCACAGGGGCGAAGGGAATAATAAGAACTGAAGAAAACGCGTCGCCCGAGAAGTTGATCAATGGCGCGGATACGTTTGAGAAGCTCTATGCCGCTATCGAAAGTATAGGCCCGGTGAAAGGCGGTTGGTATGGAAGGGTGACGCCAGAAGGCATCAAGAATCTCATAGAAGACTACAGGGAGAATGGGCTAAGTCATGTCCTGGACAGGATACCGCCCACGCACGGCATTCGCGATAAGGTGGCTGAGCTCGCGGAGAAGGAGGAGAGGGAGAAAAGACTGCCGTCAGATGGGGTGGCCGCCGCAAAGACCTTTGATGAATTGTACGCTGCGATTAAGAAAATGGGTTCCGTAAAGGGCACCTGCCTGCTGTGGAAGCCTGAAAAGCTCATTAGCCGCATAGAAGACTTCAGGGCAGACTTCAGAGAAGCAACCCTCAGGGGAGCAAGCGACGATGAGCTGATGCTGATTGCCGCCGAGGCGAATATTACGCACTCACGCGGCATTTGCGATAAGGCGTATGAGCTAGTAAAGGCAGAAGTCAGTAGGGCCCCAGAGTCTTAGAAATAGACCGCAGATGCAAAAGCCTCTGAGAGGCAACGTCGCGGCGTTCATTCAGAGGCCCGGCTTCGTTATGACCGGCGTGGCGTTCGGGATCCATTTTATCATGTTGAACTCCTTGCGCACGTCCAGGTTCCTTATCGGGAAGTCGCCTATCAGCATCCTGCCTATGGCGCCGTGCACCTCCTTCACCTTGTGCCTGCTGAACCTCTTCCTGTAGTACTTTATCAGCCGCTCGTAGCCCGTCCTCTGGTCGTCGTACGCGCCGACGAAGAAGAAGTCGTAGCTTCCAACAAGCTGTGCGGAGAAGAGGCACCTGCTCACCAGGGGCATCTTGTCGTCGATCAGGGTTATCTCCTTTCTCATCCTCATCGAGTCCTCCTCGAAGCCCTCTGAGATGATGTACTTACCGAAGAGGTAGGTCATTGACGCGTCCGGCGGGCTCCTCATCACGGTGGTGAAGCGCCTGATGTATCCCATCTTCATCAGCTTGCCGAAGTTGTAGGTCACGGTGTCGAAGCGCACGCCCAGCCTACGCGACATCTCCATGAAGGTCATCCTGGAGTTCTCGTTTAGGAGCAGGAGTATGTCCTTGTACTTCTTCGGGATGTCGAGCCTCTGCAGTAGCTCCGACCTGAGAGGGAAGAACCCGATGTGCCTGAACGCGAGGTCGGACGGCTGCCAGAGTACCCCGTACTTAGAGAGGAGGACCTGCGTGGTCTTGTCCCAGTAGACGTACTCGCTCGTGGACTCCGCGTTGGCGTATATCAGCAGGTCGGACTTGCCGTCCACGGCCGCTACCGCCTGTGGTATGTGCGACTTCCCGAGGACCGCCGCCACCTCGTCGGGGTCCGGCGTGCGCTCGAACCTTACGAGTATCAGCCTCGGGTTGTTGAGCCCGAGCGCCTCCTCGTCGAGCTCCAGGGTGTACCTGAGCCCGAACTCCTTCTCGGCCTGCCTTATCTTCTCAACCACTGTGTGCCTGGAGACTCCAAGCTCGCGCGACATCTCGGAGACCGACCTGCGCGAATCTGCCGAGAGGATGCGCACTACCCTCCTCACGAGGACGCTGTACCTCTCGTTGAACTCGCTCCTGAACAGGTGCTCCTCGTCCATGCAAGATACCTCTGGGAACCTCCTCTGGCAAGGTATTTAAACCGCGCCAATGTTACAATTTAGTGAAATACTATGCCTATTTTTTCAAAATATGGAACGTTCTTTAATCATCGCAGCCCATCCCACATCATGAAGCTGAGGAATCGCGCCTATGCCTACCTGGTGACAGCCCTACTCATAGGCTCGCTGACGCCCGTGCTACTCGCGCAGACCGGAGGGACGAGCATGCCGGAGTTCTTCCTGGTTGCGTCGGTTCTCAGCATTCCCGTAGGGCTCGCGCTGGTCCTCTCAAGGAAGAAGACCCGGGACGTGGCCGCCCTGGCGGGCAACGGGAGGAAGCTCTTCTTCCTGGCAATGGCGGTCCTCCTGATGTACGTGCCGTACGAGTACGGGATAGCCTACGCTGAGCATTTCGTTAGCGCCTCCCTGGCAACTGTGATATTCAGGGCGAATCCCCTATTCATGCTTGCGCTGCTTCCGATATTCCTTCGCGAGAGGCTCAGCAAACGCCAGGTACTGGCGCTGAGCCTCGCGTTCGTTGGCGTCCTGATAGGGCTGAGCGGCGGGAACTTCTCTAGCCTCCTAGCAGGGAATGCCTCGGCGCCGATACTGGCCTTCCTCCTGCTGATGGCCTTCGGCTACGCGTTCGCGAACGTCGTCATAAAGTGGCAGATGTTCGACACCGACGTGCTGCTGTCCCTGTCTGGGATCATCCTCTCGGTGTTCTTCGGGCTGCTGTTCGTGGCCGGCGGCGCGAGGTTCGCTCCCCTTACCGCCGCGGACATGTCCATAATCGCGTACCTGGCGGTAACGAACATAGCGAGCTTCTACATGTATTTCTACGCGCTCAAGACCCTCAAGACCACGATGGTTATGAACGTCTTCGCGTTCTCGTCCTTCCTAACCATGGGATACGCCGCTGCGCTCTTCGCCGAGCAGATAAAGCTTTACTACCTGGCGATAGCGGCGCTCGTCTCCGCGGGAATAATAATACAGAGATCGGACAAGATAGGCGGATCACACCTGTCCAAATCGTTCAGTGAAAAGCTGAGGGATTCCGTGATCTTCGACGTGACGGGTGCGTTCGCCGACAACGGCAACGTGGCCATAAGCAGTACGATCAAGAACGGCGGCAGGGTTCTGGCGATGAGGGTCGATGGCAGGCACCGGGACCTGATCGACTCGCTGGCGATAGATGAGAGCAACCGGAACCTGTTCACGGAGAGCCATCCCGCCGTCTCCGAGGAGTCGGACTTCGTGAAGCAGACTGTCGACGCGCGCGACGGGGACATCGTCGTGATCAAAGTAGGGAGCATCGAGGAGGGGGAGGGTTTCTTCAGCGACCTGTCCGAAAAGATGGTAAAGCTCTGAAAACCCCAGACGACATAGTGCCAAAATATGGAATAATATTGCAGATAATTTCTTAAAAAGCCAGGTATTTATATTAGACGAACCATAACTATTTTAGAGCGGGATCTGCTGGGTGGGCTTTGCAATCAGGAGATATCTTATCATGCCTGATTTAGCCACCCCACGGCTGTAAAGTTCATCCACTTATTCCGCCTATTGTGCGCAGCGGGGGCTGCGCATCATGCTTGCAATTGGTGGAAAGATGTCAATACAAGATTTTCTGTTTGGAAAGGCCGTTGAGCCGGAGCCGGAGGAGAGGCGAGTAGGGTTTGTGCAGGAAGGAACTAACGTCTGGAGAGTCGTTTACGTGGATTGAATTTTTATTGGATTAAGGTCAATTAGGTAAGAAAATCAGGACTTGACTATTTTTTTGAGGAAGGGCCTGTGCAGAGCACGGCCCTTCCTTTTCCCCACCCTTCAGAGCCCTGTAATAGTATGTTATGGGTTTCCGCATATTTAAACATTGGGTTGGAAGACGAACTGCCCGTTCTGCCCCCTGAGTCCCTTGCCCCTCTACTTGTTAGACGGGTGCCGATTTTTTGACGCGCACGCGGCGTAGGGAAAATACCAACCCGCTCCGCTAGCCTCCGATTTTTCCAGGTCCCGCTTTCCGCAATCACTTGCGGCGCTTCCTGGCGGGCCTGCCCATGCGCGCTATCTTCGCGTTGAGGTCGGCTATGTCCTTCTTCGTGGCGAACGGGGCCTGCTTCACGAACCTGTCGAGGCGCGCCTGCACCTCCCTGGAGTACTTGCTTCCGGCTATCTCGTACTTGCTCACCAGCTCGCGCACCATCTTCTCCCCGTCCTTCTTGCTTATCTTCCCCTCCCTGGCGAGCCTGTCCATCGCCTCCTCAAGCGCCTCCACGGTTATGTAGCCCACGCCCAGCCCGAACTCGAGACCCTTCCTCACTATTTTGTCCATTTCCTGCACCACGGTCGATTCAACTTAAGACGGCGGGGTTTTTATACCGCGCGCCCACCGCGGGATAATGGGCGGACTGAGCCACAGCGCCACTAGCGTGCTAGACCCGCACCGACTCCGCAAGGTCGCACTGGGCCTGTTCGGCCGACTCGCATCGCGTCGCCTCAGCCGAACAGACCGCAAGCAGGCCTGCCTTGACCTCGTCAAATTCGGCCTTCCCTATCCCCATGGCACGAATCTCCAAGTATCGCTTCCCCCCGTACTCCTTCGTCTCGACCCCAATCCTGACGCCCGCGTGCTTCCTTGGCATCCCCGTCCGGCCGATATCCTCCATGAGCCGCGCCCCGATCTCTTCCGGATCCCCGTCCGGGGCTATCCTGTAGCTGAAGTATCCGGATTCCCTGTCCGCCGCGCCCCTCAGCACCTGCCCGTCGAATATTAACCCATAACTCTCGTATCGCCGCTCCGCGCTCGGGCGGGGCCAGGTTCCCCGTCTCTCGTACGTACTTCTCATCCGCGCCCCCGATGTCATTCTGATTTTCCCCTATATATCTCTTGGCTCAGAACGGAGCCCCTCAGGAAGCAAGTAATTTTAACCTGACGTGTAAGATATTCTGGTGATGCATTGGCCGACGCGGTTGCGAAAGACTACCCGATGGTGAAGGACCTGCTGGGGGAGGGCGAGACCGTGGAGCTCGAGATAGTCGAGCACAGGCTGGGCGGGGCAAAGATGCTCTCGCCCGCTCACATCTTCGGCACCAACTACGGCATAATCGTAATCCGGAAGAGCGCCATGGGACTGCATACCGACTACAAGATCATGAAGTACGGCAGCATAACCGACGTAAAGCTCGAGCGGGGCCCCATGTTCTGCAGGATACACTTCAGCATGGAGGGCGAGCAGGAGGACCTCGCGGACCCGCAGAAGTGGCTCGTCGGGATAAAGTACGCTGACGCGCTGGACCTGATCCACCTGGTCAACAGGATGGAGCAGAAGCCAGTGCACGAAGTGGCCGCTCCAGACTGAAGTGCGGCTTGCTCTTCCCCTCTGGCCTGCTTTTTAATCCTTGGCTCTCCATCTAGACGCATATGCAATCCAATCCCCTCTGGCCCGTCGAAACGAGGTTTCCCAGGCTAGGCGGAGGGCTCAGGGCCGACGTCCTCGTGGTAGGCGGCGGTATGGCGGGCATAGCGTCCGCGTACCGGCTGTCTCTTGAGGGATACGACGTCGCGCTCATAGAGAAGGACGAGCTCGGGAGCGGCGCCTCCGGGGCGAGCTCGGGCGTGCTCTACTACGGCACGGGCACGAACTTCGTCCCAGCGGCAAGGCTCTTCGGCAAGAAGAGCGCGCGGCTGCTCTGGAGGGAGAGCGGCTCGGCGATCAGGGAGATTGTGAGGACGGCGAAGGCCAGGGACATTCCGTGCGGCCTCAGGACATGCGGCGCGGTGATGGTCGCGAAGAGGGAGAGGGAGGCGGAGGAGCTCAGGGCGGAGCAGTCGGGCCTCCGCGGGGCCGGGATAAGCGCGCGGCTGCTGTCGCCGGAGGATCTACGGGAGATATTCCCCCCGAGGCCGTTCCTGCGGGGCATCGCGTTCGACGCCTGCGCGCAGATCCATCCCGCGATGATGGCGTCCGGCCTGGCGCGCGCCGCCGGAATCCGCGTCTTCGAGCGGTCCCCGCTCGTCGGCTGGAAGGAGACGAAGGACGGCGTCTCGGCAAGGACGCCGCGCGCAAGGATCTCCTGCTCGAAGCTCGTCCTCGCGACGAACCACCAGCCCTGCTTCGGACTTGAGAGGCACTTCAGGATCGAGTCGTCGGTCGTGCTGGCGAGCGCACCCGCCAAGGACATCGGGAAGGTGTGGCCCCGGGAGAAGATAATCTGGTCCATGGAGGACAGGTACGACGTCCTGTATCCCCTGGGCGATCGGATGGCCCTCGAGATGTACGACCTCGCAGGGTCCGAAAAGAAGCTGCGCTACTACTATCCCGGCGCGGGGTTCGAGGTCAGGGATCAGTGGGGAGACGTCTGGGCCAAGACCAGGGACTGGCTGCCCATAGTCGGAAAGGTGACGCCCAACATCCTTGTCGCGATAGGGATGGGGGACCAGGGCATAGTCACCAGCTGGGTCGCCGGCAGGCACATGGCGAAGGCCGTCGAGGGCGGCCGGGACTGGTTCCTGGACCTCGCGACGCCGAGGAGGTTCGACCGGCACAAGGGCGAATGAACTTCATTGGCGTAGATTCTTCCCGCGCCCGGCTCCGCCTCCCTTCAGGTATTTCCTGGCCTCGAGCAGCCCTATGATGACCACGGTCGACGCCGCAACCAGCGCCAGCTGCGCTGGGCTTATCGCGGTCAGGCCCAGGGCGCCGCTGACCGGCGCGAAATAGACCGCGGCCAGCAGGAAGCAGGCCGACGCCGCCGTCCAGATGTTGATCACCCTGTTCGAGAAAGGCCCCAGGGAGAGCAGCGGCTCGCTCTCGGAGCGCGAGACGAAGGCGAGCGCCATGTAGCCGATCATCCACGCCGAGAAGGCGAACGTCTGGACCTGCAGCT
This sequence comes from uncultured archaeon, assembly GCA_963752955.1. Lineage (GTDB taxonomy): Archaea > Micrarchaeota > Micrarchaeia > Micrarchaeales > CABMGC01 > CABMGC01. Next base: position 64,438 of record CAVWAD010000002.1, on the reverse strand, counting down.
GCCCGAGGCCCGCGTGCAGCGCGTAGAGGTATGCGACCATCACCGCGGCGAAGAGCGCGGCGCCCTTCAGGAAGAAGCTCTTCACGAGCCTGCCGTTGAATATGGGCTCCCTGGGATCGCGCGGCGGCCTCGAGTAGAGGTCCCTCTCCTTGGGTTCGGCGACGAACCCGGCGGACGCCGCGAGGTCCATGAAGAGCTCAAGCAGGATTATCTGTATCGGGGCGAACGGCAGCGGCAGCAGCAGGAGTATCGGCAGGAGGAATATCAGGACGAGCGCGACCTTGACGGAGAGGTAGTACTCTATGCCCTTCCTGAGGTTGTCGAAGAACTTCCTGCCCTCGAAGATGCCCTGCGCTATGGTCACGTAGTTGTCGTCGGCGAGCACCACGCCCGCGGCCTCCTTCGCGACGTCGGTGCCCTTGATGCCCATCGCTATGCCTATGTCGGCGCCCTCCAGCGCCAGCACGTCGTTGATCCCGTCGCCAGTCGCGGTGACCACCTCGCCGTTCTTCTGGAGCGCGCGCATTATGCGGTACTTGTGCATCGGCGTGGCCCTGGCGAAGACGAAGACCTCCCTGACCGTCTTGCGCAGCGCGGCGTCGGTCAGCTTGTCCAGCTCCTCGCCGGTCATCACCCTGCCCGCGGGTATGCCGACCTTCTTGGCTATGAATCCGGCGGTGAGGGGATGGTCCCCTGTTATCATCATCGTCCTTATCCCCGCCCTCGTGACGTCGCGTATGGTCTCCTCGACGCCCTTTCTCACGGGATCCTCAAAGCATATGAGTCCGGCGAGCTCCAGGCCTTTTTCGAGTTTCGGAATGGCGAGGCCCTTCTCGGCGGGCCCGAGCTTCCTGAAGGCGACGGCGATCACCCTCCTGCCGCTGGCGGTCTCCTCGGCCAGCTTTTTCCTGACCCCAGATCCGACATTCCTGCATCGCGCGAACACCTCCTCGGGCGCGCCGCTCATGAACAGTTCGTAGCCCTTCCCGGATTTTCTTATGGCCGTCTTCGTCTTCCTTCCGTCCCCGAAGCCCCTCTGGCGGAAGATCGACCGGGAGACCGGCGTTACTCTCAGCCGCCGGGCCTCGTCCCGGATTCCCTGGTCCATGTAGGACGTTTCGTAATCGGATATCGCGTTGAGCGCCGTCCCGACGGTCTCCTTCTCGCTGCCCCCGGGGTAGACTAGCGCGATCCTCATCCTGCCCTCGGTTATGGTTCCCGTCTTGTCCGTGATTATCACGGTCGTCGTGCCGAGCGTCTCCGCCGAGTTCAGGCTCTTGACCAGGAACTTGTTCCTGGACAGAGTGTACGCGCCCAGGCCGAGCACCATGGTTATTATTATCGGCAGCTCCTCGGGAATGGTGGCGAAGGCCAGCGACAGCCCGGTGAGGATCATGGTCTCCAGGTTCCGCCCCTGCGCGATGCCGACCAGCGGTATGGCTATGGAGAAGAACAGGGCGACGTAGACGAGCTTCCCGGCGAGCGACTTCATCTCCAGCTGCAGCTTCGTCCGCGGGGGCTTCACCGCCTTGGCCGCGCTGGCGATCGCGCCGAACCTGGTGCCCGCTCCCGTAACCGCGACTACGGCGGATCCCTCCCCGGACGACACGGTGGTGCCCGCGTAGATCTCGCCGCCGCCTGACTTGTCCAGGGGAACGGACTCCCCGGTCAGCGCCGACTCGTCGAGCTGCAGGCCTATCGATTCCACGATCTTCGCGTCGGCGACAATCCGGGTCCCCGGAGTCAGGATCAGCACGTCCCCGGGCACGACCTCCTCCGCGTCGATCTCGACCGCGCGGCCGTCCCTGATCACCTTCGTCCTGGGAGCGGTGACCTTCGAGAGCGCCGTTATGGCCTTGACGGCCCTGAACTCGTTGTTGACCTCGGCGAGGACGAGCGCGGTTATCACCACGAATATGGTGACCGCGTCATCGAGGCTGCCCCAGGCGCTGTATATGACGCCCACGACGAACAGGAGGAGTATCATCGGCTCCGTGATCTCGCGCTTCGCTATGCCGAGGAAGCTGACCTTCGTCGGCTTGTAGATCCGGTTGGGGCCGAACTTCAGCAGCCGCCTTCCGGCCTCCGCAAAACTGAGCCCCTCGCGACCTTGGTCCGCCACTCGAATCCCATCCAATGGAGTATGAAAAGTGCAGAAATAAAAACACGGCTGGCCCGACTTGTTTCGCCGGGGTAGCACCAGATTCATGCGACGCTTATTGCAATGGCCCCGATGACAAGCAGAATCAGGCCTATTGCCTGGTGCTTCTCGAATCTATCCCTGTAAATGAGATATCCCAAAAGGATTACGAACCCCCCTTCCGTCGCGGTTATTGCATAACCGACCGCCAAGAAATTTACGTACGCAAGGGCAAGGAATCCCACCCCGCCCAGACCCTGAAATATCCCTAGAAAAGCGCCGTATGCGCGTTGCCTGACGGAAGCATTTGCTGTTTTCAGGTGTTTGGTGTTCTGCGGGCGTATCTTAAGATATGCCGCCATCGTGGCAAACTCCGCGATGCCCGCGATTATCAGCGGCGTGAAGATTCCCCCCGAGGCCTGAAGCGCAAAAACCAGAAGGAAGGCGGACGCGCCGCTAAATGCCTGCGCGGCTATGGCAGGAACATATCCCCTGTTTAATCTGAATCTGGAGTTGGTCGTGGCAAGGAACGCCCCGACCAGAATCGCCACAATGCTGAGGCCTTCAACGGCCGTCACGTTTTCCTTAAGGATCAGGATACCGAACACGATTATCATTATCGCAGATAGCCCCGTCAGGGAGACCGTGTTGGACACCTGTTCGGTCTCGAGAGTCTTATACACGAGAAACCACGTCAGCGCGGTCGCAATGCCTGCCAGGACCGAGAAGAGCGCTACTGTCGCGTTCAGGGTCGTAACGCCAAAGAAATATGCCAGCAACAGCATAGGAAATAGCTGGAAGCCCGCCTTTGCGAGCGCCGATCTCTGCGCTCCCAGCTTTGCAGAGGCATTCTTCGCAAGCATGTCGGCAATGACGTACGCGGCGAGGGCGCCGAACGCGATTTCCAATCCCGGGCTCAACATAGCGGTATATAGACAAAATCAGCTTATTATGTGTTGATGCCCTCTGTACTCTCCTTTTTCCTCAGAACCCCTTTCGGTGCGGTTCCCCGAGCAAATCCCGGTGACCTAAGTTTTCCGAGATTAAGGTTAAATATCTCGGAAGCGCCAATACATATGATGAAGAAGGAAGCAACGCTCTACAGGAGCACGCAGAACGGGGGCGTAGAGTGCCGCGCCTGCGCGAGGCTCTGCAGGATACCCGAAGGCGGCCACGGATTCTGCTTCGTGAGGCAGAACTCCGGCGGGAAGCTGTACCTCATGAACTACGGCACGCTCGCGTCCGTGCAGGTCGACCCGATCGAGAAGAAGCCGTTCAACCATTTCATGCCCGGGACGCGGGTCTTCAGCATAGGCACGTCGTCGTGCAACTTCGGGTGCTCGTTCTGCCAGAACCACGAGATATCGAAGAGCACGGGGATAGCGGGCGAAGAGCTGGCGCCGGCGCAGGTCGTCGAACTGGCACTGCGCAACGGCGCGCAGGGCGTCGCCTACACCTACAACGAGCCGACGATATTCCTGGAGTACGCGCTGGACGTGGCCCGGGAGGCGCACAAAAAGGGGCTGTTCAACGTCATGGTCACCAACGGATTCATGACGGTCGAGGCGGTCGGCGCGATGAAGGGCCTGATCGACGCCGCCGTGGTGAACTACAAGGGCAGCGGGGAACCCGGGTTCGCGAAGAAGTACGAGGCGGTGCCGTCGAACGAGCCCATAAAGGAGTCGCTGGCCGCGATGCGCAAGGCGGGCATCCACATCGAGATCACCGACCTCGTGGTCCCGCGGGACGGCGATTCCCTCGAGGCGTGCGGCGAGCTCGCCGGGTGGATCTTCAGGAATCTCGGGCCGGACACGCCCGTCCATTTCCTGAGGTTCTATCCCGACTACAAGGTCGACATTCCCCCGACGCCGTACGAGACGCTGGAGGCGCACCGCGACGTCGCGCGGAAGGCCGGGCTGAGGTACGTCTACATCGGGAACGTCCCCGGCAACCCCTACGAGGACACCTACTGCCCCGGCTGCGGCGCGCTAGCGGTGGAACGCGGCTCGCTCTCGATACTGAAGTGGCACCTCGGCAGCGGCATGCGCTGCGCGAAGTGCGGATGCCGGCTCAAGATCGCTGGCGCCGCGAAGCTTTTTTAAACTATCCTTCCTATCCCAACCCATGAAGATTGGCAGTCCGATGGTCCTGGTCCTGTCGGTGATCGGAGGGCTACTGATAACTCTTCTTACGGGCTTGATAAACAGCACGCCATATCCGCTGGTTGGCGCAACCTGGTACGGCTACCCCGCGAGCTGGAACATATACATGGTGGTCGGGCCGCAGTACAATCCCTGGAGCTTCCAGGCCGCAAGCTTTGTTATCGACGTAGTCGTCTGGTTCGTGATTGTCGCGATAGTACTCTTCGCGATAAAGTACGGCAGGAGCAAGGTCAAGCGCAGGAATAAGTAGGAGGCAGGCCCATTCCAAGGCGCAATCCTAGCCTGAAGCTAGATATGGCTATCCCTGAGGAACGACTCTCTGGCAGGTCAAACTGCCCATCGATCCATTCCGAGCGTGTGCGAACCCGCTACGGCCGGGATCGGGGCTATCTCTTGAACTCCTCGTTTATCTTGGACGACAGCGGGGTCGAGGAGTCGAGGTACTTGCCCTTGTACTTCTTCTCCACCGGGGAGCTGAGGCTCTCGAACATCAGGGAGCAGAACCTCATCCCGGGTATTATCGCGATGGGGAGCTTCCCTATGTTGCTTATCTCGAGCGTGAGCTTGCCCCTCCAGCCGGGGTCCACGTGCCCCGCAGTGGAGTGGACGATGATGCCGAGCCTGCCCAGGCTCGACCTGCCGTCTATGCGCGCCGCGATGTCGTCCGGCAGCTCGACGGTCTCCTTCGTTATGCCCAGCACGAACTCCCCCGGGTGCAGCATGAACGTCTCGCCGTCCGGCACCTCAACGAGCTCCGTGTCGATCTGCGTGTTGACCTTCGAGAGGTCCACGTGGGACTTGTGCGTTACCTTGAACAGCCTGAACTCGTTCCCCAGCCTGAGGTCTATGCCTACGGACGAGAGCTGCGTCTCAAGGTCGCAAGGCTCCACCTTTATCTTGCCGCTATTAATGTTCGCTCTTATGTCCCTATCTGAAAGTATCATCCTAACGCCACGGTTAAATATCTGATCCCGAATTTATATCCCTTTCTGTAATGTGGCGACTCTCTGGAGTGGATATCATAATGGGCTTTGCACTTAAAGTCGATTTTGCACCTAAAAGGTGAAAGTTGCACCTAAAAAGGAACTCCTATAAGAAATAGCGTACTTAAATGGCTTTTTAGTAATCCGCCGAACTAGAGAGACTTTACTGGTGAGGCAACGCGAACGTTGCCCCACATACATATCTATGCAAGGTAGACATGCCCCTGGTATAGTGCATGGCGTAATTATTTACAGAACGTCTGGCTATATAAGATTATCCTTGCGGTTTGGCATGTTTATAAACACCTTCTTTGCGCACTTGGTCAAAGCTTAGAAGGTTTATGTTCTCTCCCATAACTCCTTTAATTGTACTTAGTTCTCTTTTACCATCTTCAGAAAAATAAACTATATAGTCGCCCTCTCTGATTTTACCTTGGTCGTTTTGTTTGTCGAAGAATTTAACAGACCCATTTTTCCTAAAAGCAAAATTATAAACAGAGTCGAATCCAGGTAATGCACGAATTACTTCTGTTGTAACTTGTTTGGCTTCGTCTTTGAATAAGAATATTATGGGATGGTTTAGGTAACTGTTAATATTCAAGTTTTTATTACTGACCGGGTTTATATACTTGAAAAATCCTCGAGTAACAGCAACATACCGTAATCTATCGTTTAGCTCTGGCAGTGCTTCCCTGAATCCATCCTCGCCGTATTTTAGCCGTTTTTGGCGCAATCTCATACTAATAAGATATGCAATGATATCCGCGGTTGCGATTACAGCATTGCACTTATCTCCTTCGAATAAAATCTCTAGGGGCAGATGCTGGATGTTTCTCCAGCCATTGAAACGTATCGGAGTAATTCCATCAATATATATCTGTGAGACTTCATCGCGCAGATAGTCCCTATCACACCATACTCCAATCAGAGGAAAGTAAGCAGTTATCTTATTTATTGCCTTATCAAAATCAAATGCGTCTTCAGAAAGCTTATGCCCTAGCTCTTCGCTTATCTCACTATAGGCAAACATCTTTGTTGATTTTGAAAAAGTTGTGTTAAAGACATATAGCCCATCTATGTGCTTTGAAATTTCCCTGAAAAACAAGTTATGTACGGGGGCATTGCTAAGTTCATATATTTTCCTGAAATCGTAATTGCAATAAACTTCCTTTTCTTTTTCAGTATATGAAATTGTTTTGAACGCTTTTAATATAGCTTCTGAATACGCCAATCTAAATTTTTCATAATCATTTACTACGACTCCAACTCCAAGAATGGTTCTAAATGCAAAAGATGATTCTTTTGCATTCTGACGTTGAGAGTTTTTTATATCGATGGATAGGGTATCTATCCCTATAACTGCCATGTTCATAATAGCATAGCTGGGTTTTTAAATGATCCTTTACTATACCTTGGTCCGGCTTTGCATCTAAGTTAATCTTGCACCTAAAAGGTGAAAGTTGCACCTAAAATTCGCATTTTAAGTCGATTTAGGTGCAAAGACATCATAATGCGCATATATTTAAGGATAAAAAGCTCAATAAATGAGCATCAAAGCTACTGATCGGAACGCGTGGTTTGATGGATTACATTTCCAATGTTGACGGCCTGGAGCTGTACAAGAACGTGGAGTTCCCTGTCGTGGTCGGGAACCCCAGCAGCGGCACCGCGCTGTGCGTGGTGTGGCAGGACGTCAAGAGCGTGATGGACGCCAACCCCTCCTTCAAGGACGCCTTCGCGCTGATCGGCAACCTGAGGTCGCCTTTCGGGGTGAACATAATCCTCTACAACCTGGCGATGAACCCGCAGATAAAGCGCCTGGTCGTGTGGGGGGCGGACAAGCTCAGCAACACCGATATCGGTATTGCCGGAAAGAATACTCTGGTCAGTCTCTGGAACAACGGTTTCGACGATAGAGGGCAGATAAACGGCACGCCGTTCAGGCTGGTCGACGAGATCGACAAGAAGGTTCTGGCAAGCATACTGAAGAACGTGGAACTGAAGGATATAGGCTCGGGTGCCACTCCCGACGCGCAGGAACTCCAATTGGAATCCGGTGCGAAGTACATGGAGCCCGTGAGGTTCAGCGAGTTCGTAGTCAGGGCCCCCGACATGCTGCCTTCCGAGAGATACACCTATCTCATAAGGGAAAAGAAGGGCGCCGACGCGTATCTGAGGCTGTTGCACAGCATATGGAAATACGGGATCAAGCATCCCATCAACGAAGGCGAATCTGACGTCAAGGAGATAAGGGATGCGGTGGTCGTCATAGAGAACGAGAACCCCGACGACGTGTACCTGCCCGATTGGCTGCTGAAGACGAAGGCGCTCGGCATAACGAAGGAGAGCCTGGAGAACTATTACAAGGCCCAGTTCACCGCCGAGCCATACACCACCCAGATCTTCGAGGGCGTCCGCAAGTTCGAGAGGCCGAAGGACTATTCGTACATGTACACGGAACTCCTCCACGCGTTCCCGAGACCCCATGAGGTCGACAGGACGATCAAGGATCTCTTCGAGAGGAAGGGCTACGATGCCGCAAAGGAGTTCGTGAAGCTCAACTCCCAGAGGGACAAGAGCGGGACGGAGGCGCTGATCGCGGCGGTGGAGGCAAAGGGCCTTCCCGAAAAGGAAAAACTGGATATACTGGTGGAGGGCCTTATGCCGAAGACCGACCAGATAGCGAACGTCATAGACAGGATAAAGAGGAAGAGCTCCGAACTGGACAAGGAGGCCATCCTATGGGACGTCAGGTACCATTCGAAGCTCGAGACAGGCAGGCCATGCCTGCTGAAATTCTCTTTCTCGGTCAGGAACGACAGGGTGGACCTGCACGTGTTCGTGAGAACCCACGACATCTGCCAGGGATGGTTCTTCAACTTCTACGGGATAACCAGGCTGCTGGGGAGGGTGGCGAGGGAATCCGGCAAGCGCCCGGGATTCGTCGTGATAGAGAGCCAGTCCGCGCACGTATACCAGAAGGACTGGCAGACCGTCGAGAGTCTGATCAAGGAGAGGGTCGACGACGCGCCCATAAACATGTACTTCGAGCCGGAGAAGGACCTGGACCCCAGGGGGATCGTCAACATCGTGGTCGTCGACGGCACTATAAAGCTGAAGCTGCAGAACCCGGAGACCGGGGGCATTCTGCTCGAGCTGGAGGGCAAGACCGCCAGGCAGCTCCTCTACAAGATAAAGCACTTCGACATAATATCGAGGATCGATCACGCGGTGTTCATAGGCGCCGAGCTCGCGAAGGCCGAGATGTGCGTCAAGCTGGGCATCGGCTACAAGTACGACACCACGATCGAGCTGCCCAACGGGGGAAGGCTGGCGAGCTGACGCCGCCCGCCGCTCCGATTCAAAGGAAGAAGCAAATGTTAAATATTTGCTCTTTCCCAACAATATCATGGCGATTACGCAGACTGAGATGAAGGAAGTGATGGGCAGGCTCGGCTCGGTGGAGATCGAGTTGATGAGGCTCAGGGCGATGCTGCTGCCTACCGCGAAGCCCACGAAGAGGGAGCTGAAGGCCATAGAGGAGGCCAAGAAGGAGATGGCGCGCGGCGAATGGGTGGCTGCGGAGAGGCTCTTCAAGAGCACGGGCTGATTTATTGTTCCTGGTGAAGGTCGCCAAAAGGGCGCAGAAATCGGCGGAAGGGATGCCGATTCATTACCGGAAGCGGGCGGAAGAACTTATTGAGACGCTCAAGAATGACGCCGTGCCCGCGGGCCTGTACGATGTGAAGAAGCTTCAGGGCATGGACGACACCTACAGGATAAGGATAGAGGCATACGCGTACTTTACAATGTCGTCTGGAACCTCGAGCAGATAGAGGTATCCGACATAGAATGGCGTGGCGGCGCGTACAAATAGAGCTATGTCGAGCTGAAGGCGGAGGGGGCCCAGGGAATTGCTGAGGGGAGTTAGTGGTTCAGAGCCTACCCGGACGGGAAAGGGGCATACTTGTGCTCTTTTGTGAAGAGCATCGTCCTGTACCCTTTTATTATTTCGGCGAAATTCAACCTTATCTCCATGAGTATCTTGTTTAATTCCTGCGTGTTCGCAACCTGCATTTCGATCTCGATATCATCTCCTCCCAGGGCTTCATCTTCATAGACGATATTCGGATGCGATCGGATGTAGCTCTTGAAACGCCTCAGCTTTTCCTGCGTCAGGTTGTGCAGCCTGAAATCGATCTTGAGATACTGATAGCCGAGCATCTCCAGATCGAATACCGTCCTATATCCGACAATGATCCCTTTCTTCTCAAGGCTCCTGATCCTTGCAATCACCGTTTTGGGGGTGATTCCTGTTTTTGACGCGATGTCGATGATCGGCATCCTTGCGTCCCGCGCGAGCAGCTTCAGGATCGCCATGTCCGTTTCGTCCAAGTCCGTTTCTTCGGGCTCGGTCGCGAAATCCGCCTCGTAATCGTTCTGGTCCAGACCCGCCAGGTATGCGCGGGAGAAGTAGCGTACCCTCGTAAGTATCGCGAAGCGCCTTTCGTCAATGTAATTGAGGTATCTTTCAAGAAGCTCCTTCCAGAGGGCATTCATCTCGCCTATGGATCTTGCAAGGAACGCCGCGCCTATGTCGTATTCCCCCTCTATCGAGACGAGCCACATCGCGATCTCCTTCCGCTTCAGGAAATCGATTATCTCCTGCTCTTTCTGGGGGTCGCCCCCGAGAGCTTGAGGTAAAGGCGGAAGCTGGTGTATTCCAGCTTTCCGGTATCGACAATCGCCTGAAACTGCTTTATTACTCCCCTTTCCTGCAGATTCTCGACGCGATAGGCCACCGCACCCTTGCTGAGGCGCAGCTTTTTCGCAAGCCCGCTGAACGGCTGCCGGCTGTTGAGGTCCAGCTCGTACAGGAGCCTCCTGTCGCGCGAATCCGGGCTGTAGTGCATTTTGACATTTATTAACTTAAAATATATAAATATTACCTTTTCGGACTAAAATTAGGCACTAACTGCGATATACTTGGTTAGCCATAATATATACGGTGGTAAAGGTGGCAGAAACATGGTTTAGGCATTCCCCAACGATGTGGAAACTGGCTACTGTCTCCTGGGGCGCGAGTGCATTTGGAGAATTATTTTCAGGTCACCTTGGGAACGCTTTCCTATTTGGTGCCGGTGCCTTTGCCTGTTACAATTGTGCTGCGCTTTCTCAAGAGTTAAGGTCGTTGAAAAGAACATAGTAGTAAATTCCCAATCCCTATTGTAGTGATTGGGCGCGGCTCCGAACCCTGCCGTGCCGTTGAAATGTCAGGCGCCGGGATTGGGATTCGAACCCAAAATGCCCGCGAGGGCAACCAGATCTCGAGTTTCGCCGCCAATGGTTCTGGCGCGTTACCTGGTTCCGCCATCCCGGCATGACTGCCCCGTTGGCATAGAATTCATTTGTCAGGGTTAATTAATATTTTTATCTAATGCTATCTATTCAAGCCGCCCAGGCAGAGCTATGCCTGACCGGCGCAAAAAACGGGATCCGATGGAGAAGTCTTTCGCAATGGGTGTGCTGCCTCGCCTCCTGATAATGGTGTTCTTCGTCGCCCTCTCAGCGGTGGGGATCGCTTTCTCGGTGTTCCTGCTGCTGACCGCCACGACTGCGTACATGTACTTCCTGGCGGCGTGCTTCGCCGCCCTCTCGGCCACGTCCGGCTTCCTGAACTTCGTCTCCGCCAACTTCTACTACAGGTCGTACTTCTACGACGGCTATCTCGCGAAGCTTAAGAGGGGCCTCGCGCCGGTGCGCCACTATCCGAGCGTGGCCGTGGCGATGCCCGTGTACAACGAGGACCCCGCAATGGTCGAGAGGAACCTCAGGCGGCTCAGGGAGCTGGACTACGAGAGGGGCAAGGTGACCTATTACGTGCTGGACGACTCGTCGGATCCAGAGATCCGAAGGGGCGTAGAGCTCGCGAGCGGGCGCAACGGGGCGGTGTACATACACCGCGACGACCGGAAGGGGTTCAAGGCCGGGGCGCTCAACAACCTGCTCTCCAACTCCAGGGAGGAGTTCCTGGCGGTCTTCGACTCTGACGAGTACCTGGCCGACACGGGCTTCCTCAGGGACCTGGTCCCCTACTTCGGGGACGGGCGCGTGGCGTTCGTGCAGACCGAGAAGAGGTACGCCAAGGGCACGTTCTTCTCGGACAGCATCGACCTCTTCGACGCGATCTTCTTCAGGTTCATACAGACGTCGAGGGCGCTCAACGGCACGGCCATCTTCGCCGGGTCGTGCGGCATGATAAGGCGGTCGGCGCTCGACGCGATAGGCGGCTTCCCCGAGTACGTGACCGAGGACACCTTCTTCAGCTTCGAGTCCGACGTGAACTCCTTCAAGAGCGTCTACCTCCCGAAGGTCTACGCCCTCGGCAGGCCCCTGCTGACATTCACCGAGCTGGCCAGGCAGCAGTGGCGCTACAACTACGGCGACACCCAGTTCCTCGCGTACCTGTTCAGGTCTTTCAACAGGGGCGGCGCCAAGGCCAAGAGGCGCGGCATGACCGCGTCCTCGAAGATAGACTACGTGGCGCACGGCTTCGGGCTGAACTACATCTCCGTCGTTCTCATACTCTTCTCCCTGGTCTCGATGCTGGTCGTGCTCTCGGCCGCGCCGTTCGCGTCCGCGTCCCTGAGGCAGATACTGTTCATAAGGTACCCCGTGGTGGACCTGGAGATCCTCGCCGCGCTCGCCTTCACGCTCTCGATACTGACGCCCGCCGTCATCACGAAGGTCTACTTCGGCTCCTTCTCCAAGGGGCTGATGCTCTTCGTCCTCAACTTCGCCCTCTCCTTCACCAGGATGAAGGCGGCCATCGCGGCGGTCCTGCACAACAGCCCGATGAGGGGCTGGATCAAGGGCGACGGGCTCGAGGTCGGCGCGAAGCTCTTCTCGTCGTTCAGGAACTCCGCCGCGGAGCTGTCCTTCTCCGGCATACTCCTGGCCGCTGGAGTCGTCGCGGTGGCCGCCAGCAACCTCTTCGGGGGCCTGTGGCTGCTCTGGTACTCGGCCCTGTACGGCTCGACCTTCTTCTTCTTTTTCAAGTACGGGTGACGCCATGATATACTTCAAGAGCTACCTGACGGAGCAGGGGAGCGTGGTCGCGATGTGCGACGAGGAGCTCATAGGCAGGGTGCTGCGGAGCGGCAAGCTGGTGCTGGATCTGGACAGGTACGCGTCGTTCTATAAGGGCGAGCTGCTCAGCGAGGAAGAGGCCGCGGGAAGGCTGAGCGGCGAGAGGATATACTCGGCGAACATAGTCGGCGAGAGGTCCGTCGGGATAGTGGTGAAGTCCGGGCTGGTCGGCGCCGATGACGTCAAGGCGGTGGAGGGCGTGCCCTTCGTCCAGCTGTACGCGATAGTGTAGCGGCGGAAGGGCTAGGCCTTCTTGAGCTTCAGTATCGCTTCGGCTATGTTGCCCTTCGTCTCCTCGAGCGTCCTCCTGACGAGAGCATCGTCCTGCTCCCCGGTCTGCTCCTTGACGAACTTCACGTCGTCGTCGCTTATCTCCGCGGCGGTCCTGTCGACCTCGCTGACCCTCCCGCTTATCTGGAACGACTTCATGCCCTGGCCCTCCACGAGAGTTACCTCGGGCTCCTCTATCACGATGTCCTTGCCGTCGCACTCTATTACTACCCTGCTGCTGGCTATGCTCCTGCTCTTTATGCCGAGCCTGTCGAGCATCCCCTTCAGCGCCCTGGGGTCCATGTTCGGAAACATAAATGCACCGGGGATAATTGGCGGGCAAAAGTTAAATAGGAATTGGGAAAGGCATGCCTTATCAAGGCTGGCGTGGCCAAATAAGACATCGGATAGGATGGAGAAATACAAGTTCAGGAGGTACAGCAGGGATTTCCCGATACTGTACAAGAAGGAGCTGGCGCGGCTGAGAAGAATACTGCCAAGGCACGCGAGAATAGAGCACGTCGGCAGCAGCGCCGTGAAGGGATTAAGGGGCAAGGGCCTGATCGATATCGCAATAGCGGTCCCAAGAAGGAGCATCGGCCCCGCAACTAACTTGCTGGAAAAGGGAGGCTATGAATTCGTGCCCGCCGCCGGTACTCGGGTGAGGATGTTTTTCTTCAGGGACTACGGATTGAATGGAAGAGAACGGAGGGTTCACCTGCACCTTACCTTCCAGGGCAGCAGGGACTTTATCGAAATGGTCGCCTTGAGGGATTATCTGAGGGAGCACAGGGAAGAAGCCAGGAAGTACGAGGAGGTAAAGCGGAAGGCGGTGAAGCTCGCCAGGGGAGACGGTGAGACCTACAGAAGGCTGAAGAATCAGTACCTTAAACGACTGGTTAAGAAAGCAATAATGACACGCGGGTGATAGCCATCTGTGAGACTCATGGAGGACAAGAAAAGTGGACTTGACGGACTTACGACGTAAGGTGAGGGGTATTTTCGATACCGGAAGACGGCTAACTGCTTTATAAGTTTTCATAGCATAATATATTTGGTAGGCGCATGCAAAACATAGAAATATGGAAGGAGAAAGGGATGTACGCTGCGCGAATACCCTCGCTCCACATAAACACTCAGGCAAAGACGATAAGGGAGCTTAAAAAGAACCTGAAAGAGGCCATAGAGGTCACAGTCGAAGGCCTAGTTGAGATGCGCAAGAATAAGATCGCCATTAGAGCCAGCGTCTAAGGATCGGTGGTCATATGCCTCGTCTGACCATCAAAGACACGGGTTTGCTCAAGATACTTACTAAATACTACAACTACCGCGCCCTTAGGCAAAAGGGAAGCCATATTTTCTTGACCGACGGTCAGCACTACACCACGATTCCCTACCACAACAGGGAACTGGGGCAGGGAATACTAAATAAGATCCTAAGCGATTGCAACTTGACAAAAGAAGATATCCTCAAGTACGTCTAGCCTGGGTTAGATGGACTTGACGGACTTACTACATAAGGTGAGGCGTATTTTTGCTGCCAGACGATACAAACTACATCATAAGTCCTCATGGCATCAATAATTGGCTATCTAAAGATGTCGCTCAATCTCACTGTCATACGCAAGATTATTAAGTCATTATAATCACATAATATTTGATGGACATGAAGGCCGAACAGGTACAGATTATGAAGGAACTGAAGGGTATGGCGGCCAAAATAGGCCGCCTTGAAGCCGAGGTCAAGGTACTGAGGAAAGTGGTAAGTCAGAAGCGGAACCTTGGGCTGGAACGCGGGCTCATGGAGCTGTCGAAAGGCAAATACCACACTTACAGATCTGTTTCTGAGCTTGACAGGGCGATAAAGAGACGCAATCTTGCCTAATTCGTGTTAGAATGACGTATCTGGTAAGGCCCGTAGAGAGTGTGGAAGCCGAGCTTGCCAGATTGCAGAAGCGGGACAGGGCGCTTTATTATCAGCTTATGAAAAAGCTTGACAAGATAGCCGAAGCGCCTTATACGGCAGGCAAATGGATGCATGGCAGCTATGCCGGCGTACGGGAAGTGCACCTGATGCACGGCAGGTTTGTGCTGATGTTCAGAGTTGACGACAAGGAACAGATAGTCTCCTTGGTGAATCTCGAGCATCATCCAGATAAATACTAGGCCTAGGCCGTCCCATCAGATCGAAAAGTGGACTTGACGGGATTCGAACCCGTAACCTTCTCGTTGCAAACGAGACGCGCTACCGTTGCGCTACAAGCCCCGGAAATACTCTGTCTCATCTGTTTTATAACGCTTTTCTCGGCGCTTCTCGCGGCCCGCGGGCTTCCCCAATACCTTTAAATAGTTTTTCTATATAATGAAATGCGATTCAACGATCGGAGGTCGATGACGATGCCAAAAAAAGAGGACGATGCCGCGGACAGCGATGAAGACGAGGACGACGAGGACTTCGACTCGGATTCGGACGACGAGGACGACTACGACGACACCGACGAATTCTGAAGGCTCATCAGGGCCCCTGCTCTTTTTTCTTCGTACCGAACGTCTTACTGTCTGCCGCGCCGCCCCGGAGGCGGGTTGCTCGCCCTTCTTCTCCTCGGAATTGGCGGGGCCTAAAGCTCCTCGTATTTCCTTCTCTTTTCGATCTTTCTGTTGACCACGTGAGCCGCGAAGTATGCGCCTCCCGTCATGAGCGACCCCGCTGCCAGCACCGCCAGGTCGAGAGGCTTCGGAGGCAGCTCCAGCAGGTCTGCAAGCTTCCTGGTGTTTGAGTCCGTCGGAACGTACGAAGTCAGCGCGGCCGGAATGGAGGAGGTGTATACCCCGGCCTCCCTACTCAGGTTCTCTGGGGCGAAGACCCCCCTGCTCTCCCTCATCTGGCTTACGAGGTCCCAGACCCCCCCTTCTGTAAGTGTATTGCTAAGGTGGCCGGCCCTGACCTGCTCCCAGAGCACTGCCTTCGCCACCAGCGGCTGGATTGCGGTATTCGCTTCCGCCTCCAGCTTGCTCGCCATCTTCGGATTGACGTTCATGTTGTAGTATGTCCTGTTCAGCTCGCCCTGCCGCTTGGCCACCTCCTTCGCTATCTCGTCCTTCGCCTTGGACAGCTGCTCCTCGGGGGCCACAACATTGTAGTTCACAACATTGTAGTTCGGGTTGATTCCCGTCGAGTCGCGCACCTCCTTCTCGGTCTTTGCATCTTTCATGTCCGCGCGCATGGAACCCCACATCTTCTTCGCGTGCGTCATGCCCACGATGTCCAGCCCGGTCGCTAGCTTCACGTACATCGGGGCCCTCTTCTCCAGCTGCATTGCCTGTTTTTCCTTCGCCATTCTTTCAGCGTCGGGCAGGGTTTTGGCCTCCGCCCTGAGCTTCTGCGCCTCCTTCGGCGCGAGCGCCGCTTTGGTGTTGAGCAGGTCGCTGGTCCTGCCCTTGATCCTGAACGCCCCCGCAGCCAGCTTAGAGTAGCCACGCCCGGGCGTCCTCCCTCCGGTCATGGTCGACTTTCCCCTCATCGAGCCCCTTGTGCCGGCCTGCCTGGCCACGCCCGCGAGTACGCCTATGCCGAATATGTTAAGCGCGTTCCAGCCCCTCGTCAGGGTCGCGGCCGCGGCTATGAGCACGATTATGATCAGGACCGGCACCAGCGCGTCTATCGCGCCGAACGTCAGCAGCACCGGCAGCAGCACCAACGCCATTCCAAACACCCATCCCATGTGTATGATTGTGCGTTTCTTCCTATAAATAGGTATCCCCATGGTAGGCTTCATCCCATAAAGAATGACGCCGCGAAGGCGGTTGTCCGTCGATGAGAAAGAATTGTCTGCATGTTCTGGGCCGTATGTGGCATCGATTTTCTGAAAAAGGCGTAGATTTCGACGGAAAACATCGGCCTAGAACTCATGTGACTTCGCTTCCGCTAACTGTTGATGACCTTCAGGTCCTTTTTACCGGTCGCACTTTACCCAGAATGGCAACCCTAGTCGCCTTGCCGTTGCGTCGTAGAGGCGCTGTTTTATGTTGAAGGCGATCACCCTCAGCGCGATCGCCATGTTTCGCGTCTTCCGATTCACAGCCCTTACGCAACTTCCATACCGTCTCTTTACCGCGGAGAAGATGCTTTCTATCACCGAACGCGCATGATAAATCGCGTCGTACAGCTCCTTCTTTTTCCTCGCGAATACGACCATCTCCTTCCATGCCTGCGAACCTTTCGCCCTGCTTTTTACTCCATCCTTAAGGGCGAAGAACGGCCTCCCGTTCTTGCTGGCAACTACGTTGCAGTTGTCTCGGCCGAGGTATCCTGCATCTCCCAGCACCTGGAGAAGTTCGTCGATGTCGCGCAATAGGAACCCCAGTTGCGGCGAATCGTTTCGTTTCCACGACGTTATCTTGTATCCTACGATAATGTTTCTTCGCAGGGCCACAGATATGTGCAATTTCGCGTTGTCCCTCCTTTTGTTGACCCTCCCAATTCGGATGTCGTACCACGAACTGCTGACCATCAGTCGTATCCCTGTCGAATCCACCGCAACGGTCATTCCCTTGTTGACAAACTTCCTAACGAGAAGTTTATTGAACTTCCTGATGTATTTTTGATCAAGTCGTTGCATTCCTCGATGTAATGCGCTACGACTCGGGAGGTTCGGGGCCTTCAACACCTGTTGAAGGTATCCCTTCCGTTTTTCCACCTCCATGCCATCATAAGTCAGGTTCAGGGAGACCATTAGGAGGCACAGCACGAATACTGTTCTGCTGTCGTGTATCGGGGGACTTCCCCTCGTCTTCTTCTCCCAAGGGGGAGGAAGCCTATTGGCGAATCTCTTCGCGGTCTTTGCGGTCAATACCGCTATGTTTCTATCGACTCTCGTTACCACCTTCGGGTTTGCCCTCCTTTTGGGCTTTCCCATAATGTGGCATCGACGGAAAGGAACAAAATCTTACCGCCCGAAAAGGTCAGGATTAGCGTCGGCATGAATTATGGGATGAAGCCCCCATGGTATGACGGGCGTGAAACCCGCGGGCACCGAGGGGCTACATCGGAGGCGTCCGCCTCCGCATCCTTCCTGCTGCCGTCCGGCCGCGGACCCCGACGCGCCGCCTCTTCGCCCTCCTATCCTCCGCCGCCTTCTTCGCGACCAGGATCGCCAGCACCGCCACTATGCCGATTCCGAACGCGGCTACCCCAAGGTCGCCGTAGTTGAGCTCGAAGAGGCCTATCGTGAAAGTCGTCGTGGCCTGCGCCGGAGCCGAGTAGTAGTTGAGCTCGTTGGACGTTATCGCCGCGCTCCCCGCTGAGCCCGGCGTGTTGACCCTGCTCTCGGAGAGCGCGAGCGGCACCTGCGTCACGGAGATCGGCTCCGGCGTAGGTGACCATCCGTAGTACTGCGCGGTTATCTCGTCCTGCCTGCTCCCGCACGCTATTATGTTTGCGCTGAACGCGCCGCTGGCGTCGGTCTGGGCGATCGCGAAGAGCCCGAGCTGCGACGTGCACTCGCCCGTGCCGTTGGCGTACACGGGCATGCAGAACTGCTGCGGCCCCGCGCCGGTGCACGCCGAGGGGAGGTCGAGGTTCCCGTAGACGTTGCACGGTGTCCAGCTCTTGGCCAGCAGGCTGTTCGGCGGGGGGTTGCACTCGTCCGGGCTTGCGGAGTTGTACGACGTCGCGAAAGTCATCTGGCCGGCGTTCGCCTGCCTTCCGGTGTAAGTCGGGTCGGACTGGTGGCACGGCTGCTTCGTCGGGTCGTTGAGGTTGTAGGCGCAGATGACGGCGTCGAGCGGGTTGCGCATGGGGTTGTACTCGACGTAGTTGAGGTTGCTGTTGTAGTAGAGGTATACCGGCTGGCCCGCCGGCAGCGGGGTGAAGACCGTGCCGAAGTCCGAGTACGACCCGGCGACCCCGTTTATCGTGAGGGCGGTCTGGTTGGCGTTGTTCTGGTCCACCGCGGTGCTGACGTTGAGGGCTATCGTCACTGGGTTGGCCACGTCGACGTCCATCGGCGCCATGATCCTGTTGCCGAACCTGTCCTCCATGACGTACGTCAGCCTGTGGTAGCCCATCGCGTTGACCGGCAGCCCGTTCTCGAAGAACGGCGTGCTGTTGAGGTACATGTAGAGCGGGTTGGAGTAGGCGACCTGCCTGTAGAGGTCGAAGATCGAGACGAAGTCCATCCCGCCCGTCAGCTCGTACGCGAAGCCGATCGCGTTCTGGGTGGTCACCGCCTGCTGGAGCTGGGACGGGGCTATGAGGTTCGCGCCGTACTCGGGCTCCTCCTCGGGCAGGACCTGCAGGGTCTCGTAGCTTCCGGAGCCACCGGCGCCGCCGCCGTCTTGCGAGTATGAGTTCATGGCGTACTTGTCCTGCCTGGTCGCGTTGAGCACGTACTGCGGGTTCCCGGAGCAGTCCCAGACCGAGGCGCCGTTATGCTTGCAGCCAGTGTCGTTGACGTAGAGCGTGCCGAAGAGCCTGTTGTTCATAAGGACGTAGAGCACCTGCGGAGGCACCACTACGCCCGCGTCGGACATGTTCGGGACGTAGAGCGTGCCGGAGCTGAGGCTCTTCAGGTAGGTGTCGCCGCTCTCGACCGTCGCGGTCAGCGTATCCGAAGTGCCGCTCGTGAGCGCGTAGCTGTAGACCGTCTGCTGCGAGAACTGCCGGTCGGGGACCACGTTGTAGGGGCAGTCGGCTCCCACAGTAGGCGTCCTGCAGCCCGTCTTGCAGTCACATTGCGTGGTGCTGGACAGGCTGACGACCTCGGCGGCGCCGCCCCAGTCCTGCTGCAGTGAGTAGGTGTACTTATAGGGCACCACAACATAGCCGCCCACGCTGGTCGACAGCGCCTGCGTCGCCACCGACCCGGCCGGCAGGGCCTGCTGGGTCGTGGTCGTGCTGACGTAGAGGCTCTGGCTGACGGGGCTCTGGCCGGCCACGCTCGCGGTGACGGTGTACGTGCCCGCGGTGAGGCCGTCGCAGAGCCCGGCGCTGCCCGGTATTATGTAGTAGGCGGAGCCCGTGCCAGAGGCGCTCGCGACCTCGCCGCCCCCGGGTTCCGCTATGGATATGACGACGGTGCCCACGTTGTCCAGCGCGTTCGCGGTTATGAGGTCGCTGGTGCACGAGTTCCCGGCGCCCGACTGCTCGACGTCTACCGTGGAGCTCTGCAGCGCAAGGAGCGGCGCGGGATATACGGTCAGCGCGTTGGCGTTGTACTGGCCGGTCGTTAGGTCGACAACGTTCACGGAGTACGGTTCCGCGCGGGGCGGCGGGCAGTTCTCGATGGGCAGGGTGTACTGTTCGGTGACGCTGCCGGGGTTGGTGCATATCGCAGGATTGCCGGATACGGTGAACGACGCGGTGCCGGTTCCGGTCAT
The DNA here is from genome assembly GCA_963752955.1 of uncultured archaeon. Lineage (GTDB taxonomy): Archaea > Micrarchaeota > Micrarchaeia > Micrarchaeales > CABMGC01 > CABMGC01. The sequence continues at coordinate 44,357 of CAVWAD010000002.1, read as the reverse complement.
CGCCACCTCGTTGTTGAAGTAGATGACGACCTCGTCGGTCGCCGCCTCCGCCTTGCCGGTTATGACGTCGGGCTGCCCCCACCCGACGGGATCCTGCTGGATCGTCAGCGCGGGCGGGCCGGGGTTGTACAGCGCGTTGGACGTGCATCCCTGACCCCCGGTTATCAGGCTCTGGCAGCCCTCGTGGCTGGTGCCCGACGGGTATGACGAGGACACCTGGCCTGCGAAGCTCAGCGTCTGCGCGCCGCCCACCCTCTCTAGGTACTCGAGCGGGTTCGGGAAAGTGTATATCGGGCCGGTGTACGCGCTGTCGCCCAGTTCCGGCAGGTAGTTGCACCCTCCGGCGCGGTAGTTCTGGTCGTTGGTGTCCGTCGTGTAGCAGGTGTACGCCGGCTCGCCCTGGAGGATCTTCGTGTAGTTCAGTATGTTGAGGTCCGCGGTGAGCAGTTCTGAATAGGCCGTCGGGTTGGGCGGCTTTCCGCAGAGCGCGCCGAGGAAGAAGCTGCACAGGCTCGATACTATGCCCGGCTTCGGCGTGTTCAGCAGCAGGTCAAGCGTGCCGTTGAAGTTCACCGAGAAGGCGGGCGAGTCTATCTCCGCGTTCGCGACAGAGAGCTCGGGCCCGACTGGCGTGTAGCCGCCGGAGTACATGTCCGGGCCCGGCATCTTGCCCGGGTTGAACGAGCATCCCGACGAGGAGCAGAAGGTCACCTCCTTGGCATTGTCGGCGGGTCCCTCGCCGCCCCACGGGACGACGTCCGCTGAGAGGACCCAGCCATAGGGGGGGTAGGTGCCGCTGGCGTACTGGCTCGTGGCGAGCGTGGAGTAGGCTCCGCTACCCGTGCTCTTGTCCTCGCACGAGAACTTGGTCCCGACGACCCCGCCCGGGAGGTCGCAGCCCGCCATGGCGAGGCTGCACTCCTTCGGCGAGCACGTGGGTATGGAAGTTGCCGGCGGCTTGGTCGTGTCGTAGCACGTGTTCACGTCGGCCTGCACGGGCTGCGAGCCGGCGCTCGGAGTCTGCGAGGCTGGTGCGGTACCCGAAGCGGTGCCGCCGCTCTGGGAGGCGCTGCCCGAAGCCGGGCAGGGCGGGAGTATCGGTCCGCCGCAGGTCGCTGCTCCGATGCCGCTTCCTCCGCCGCCGTTGCTCACGGTCACGGTGTCTCCCGCGGAGCACACCGTCGCGGGAGTCGCGGCGCTGTCTTTGACCTTGTAATAGAAGGTGTCCGTGCCCGTCGGGGACGTGGTGTAGGTACTGGATGCCGCTCTGGCTATCTGCGACGTGCAGCCGGGGTCCACGTACCAGCCGTAGGTGTACGGAGGCGTCCCTCCAGAGGGGTTGGCGGTGAGGGTGACGGACTGCCCGCTGCTTATCGTGGGGGCGCTCGGTGTGATGTCGCCGGCCGACAGGCCGCCGGAAGTGTGGCCCAGGAACATCGGGTTGTCGCACGACTGCGACTGCCACATGTCGTTGAAGCGCGTAGGGTCCACGGGCAGGTTCGAACCCGTGGAGTTGAGCACCCTCACAGAGAGCATGTCGAAGGCCATCCCGCCCGTGAACGTGCAGGAGCCCAGCAGCGGGCAGGACTCCCTGGAGCCCGCGTAGCCCCTCCAGTCGTCCAGAACGTAGAGGAAGCCCCCGGATTCCTGGATCCCGAGCGGGTGGTGCTGCAGGTCGGTGTCGAAGTCCCTGCCAGCGTCGAGGTTGTTGTTCCCGTCGATGGCGTTGGGCGTCTGGACCCCGTTCACCACAGCGCCGTTCATAGGGACGCCGTAGGGCCCGCCGTGGTACAGGTAGTAGCTCACGTTAAGCATCACGGTCCCGGATCCGCTCACGGATGTGCTGGCGGAGTAAGCGAGGTCGATGTCGTAGGCGTTGGAGATCCCGTCGCCTGACGGCGCGAACGCGTAGATCTTGCCCTCCTTCGGGCCCGTCGCGAAGATCAGCCCGCCTGTGGAGGTGGCCGCTATCTCGGGCAGGGCGTTGATCCCGACGCTGCTCGACCAGTCGAGCGGCGTCGCTGTGACCTGCGTCTGCGTGGGGTTGAGCGTGTTGCTTACCTCCACTATCGCCGGGAAGCCGCCGCCCAGGCCCAGCAGCGCGCCCTCGGAGCCGGTTATGAAGACGTCCCCGCTCGAGTCGGCGCTTATGTTGAGCGGCACGAACCCCCATCCGAGCCCGAACTCCTGGCTCTGGAGCTGCTTGGTGTAGCCGGAGAGCAGGCCCGTCCCCTCGGGCACCTTGAGGGTCCCGGGGGTGCTGAGGGTGAGCGTGTTAACCACGTAGATCGAGTTGCTCTGCAGCGCCATGACGTTCTCCCAGTAGCTCTTCCAGTTGCCGGCCCACAGGGCGTTCGCCGCCGCGTCGGTCCCCGCGGCGGCCTGGGGCACGCCGTTCGGCTGGTAGCCGGGGATGCTGTAGTAGCCCTTGTCCACCGGCCTGAGGATGCTGAGGTAGTAAGTGGGCGTGCAGGGATACGGCCCCGTGCAGCTCGAATTTAGTACGAAGACATAGCCCTCGGGCGTGCCGGTGACCGAGATCGGGTTGGCCGGGAACGGATTCGCCGCGCCAGCGCCGGGATTCGCCGCACTCAGGCTGACGAGACTCGGCGGCAACTTCGGATCGCTGCCGTACGCGGCGTCCAGCGCGCTGCCGAAGGCAAGGGCGTTGTTCACCGTGCCCTCGGGCATCGAGAGCAGGTAGCTGGTGAAGGGCGGGCTCACGGCGCGCTGCACGAAGAACGCGCCCGGCGTGTTGATGGGGAACATCTCGATGGAGTTCCCCGGCGTGTAGTAGTTCAGCGGGCTGAAGACGTCGTAGGACTGCGACATCGGCTGCCCGTCCGGCGTCGGCATCGAGGCGCCGAACGTGAAGTAGGGAAGTACGTTGGAGCTCACCGGCTTCGGCCCGTCCGGGGTCACCACGTTGAAGGGCACGTAGGTGTTGGCGATGCCGCTCAGCGACGTCACCGCGGTGAGGGTGTAGCTGTAGACGCAGGAGTACAGGACGGAGCTGCAGCTGCTGCTGGGGTGTATCGCCTGCGGCGACCATGAGTAGCTCGCCCGGAGGTCGGTGAGCACCACTGTCTGCTGGTCGGGCGCGGCGTTGGACAGGTCCGCGAACTGGGCGGTCCAGGTCCATATGGCGTGCTGCGCCGAGGCCGGGACGCCGTCGAAGACGTAGCTGTTGGTCGCGAAGGCGCTAGATATCGTGCCGCCCGACCCATCCAGGATCATCGGCGAGTACGCGATGTCCTCGAGCTGCAGGCTTCCGACGTTCGACACTACCATGTCGGGGTTCACCTTCGCGTCCTCGATGCTCACGTAGTCGTAGAACGTGGTGGGCTGTTCCACCAGGTGGCCATTGACCTGTATGGGCAGCGGCGAGGTGCTGTAGGAGTATGCGACCATCTGCATGGTCGAAAAATCGGTCTGGAGGTCTATGCCGGTCTTCAGACTCGAGGGCACCGGCGTGCACGCGTCGCCCGCCACGTTTGGGACCGCTCCCGAGTAGAAGTAGCTTGCGTCAGTTGGGTTCTTCTCGGGCGCGTTCGGGCAGGTGAGGAGGGGCAGCGCGCTCTGCGCGTTGTAGTCGTTCACCGCGTTCGCCGGGGAGGTGTCGAACGGCCCCGCCTGTCCCGACGCCGCCAGCTCCGACCCCGGGTTATCGAAGGCGGTCGTGACCGTCTGGTAGAGGTGGCATATGCTGATCTGCACCACCTGCGCGTCCACGCTCATGATGCTAGTGCACGAGGCGCCGGATCCGCCGACGCCGTCGCAGTAGTTGGTGCATGAGCCGGAAGACGTCTCGAATATGCCCACCGTCTGGGAAGTGCCCTCCGACGAGGACGAACTGTCAAGGGAGATTCCCGCGTTTGGGGAAGCGCCGCCCTGCGCCGCGGGGGCGGCGTCGATGGCGGGAACTAAGGGGCGCGCGCCGACGGCGCTAGAAGCCTGGATCGGTAGCGTGACCGAGGGAAATCCGCCGCTGTTCGAGGAAGCGCCGCCGCTCGAAGCGGTCCCGCTGCCTGTTGAAGCGCCGCTGCCGGAAGCCTGGGACGTTGTGCCGCTGCCGCCGGAAGCCTGGGACCCGGAGCTTATCGGAAACGATACTGAGCACGCCTTCGGGTTTATCGTGAATGAGCCTATCTTGCTCCACGCGCCGTTGACCACGGCGTAGGGCGCTATGTCTCCCGAAGACGCGGAGCACGGGTAGGGCAGCGTCACGCTGACCGGCGCGGACGTGTTCGGGGTCACGCTGACTGTGACGGCCGAGATCTTCGACAGGCCAGCGGGCGCGGGCGGCGACGTGAGGGTCGCGTCCGTCGTCTTCACGCTCGGCTGCGCGGCCTGCGAGCCCGCTCCTATGCTAACGACGCCCGCGGAACCGGGCAGGCTGACGATGAGCGTCGAGCCGCCAGCCACGCCGTTGGATGAAGTTCCGCCGGACGACGTGCTGCCGCACGTGGAGGCAGGAGACGAGGCGAGCGCGCACTTGCTTACCCCGCTGGCCCCCGGCGTCGACGGATAGGACAGGCACGCCCCTCCCGCGCCGCTCAGGTAGCAGCCGGACGGGCACGGCTGGCACTCCCCGCTGACGCACCATGAATCAGTGCACTGGGAACACAGGTTGGTGGCCGAGCACTGGGTCCCTCCCGACGAGGTGGTCTGGGTCGCCGTGGCGGCGGTCGACGGAACGCCGCTCATGCAGTCGGTGGGCCTCGCGCCGGCGTAGATGGAGCCGTCGGCGAGCGATACGCATTTCGCGTCCGGGCTGTCCCAGTAGTATGTCGACGGGCACGGGTAGCAGTCGCCCTGGACGCAGTACGGGCTGCTACAGTAGCAGTCGGAGGTGCCATGGCAGTTCGCCGCCACGCTCCCGCTCCCGATGCTCCCGCCGCTGTTGCCCGAAGTCGAGGGAAGGGTGCTCTTGCAGTTTGTGGGCGCCGCCCCGGAGTATACCGCGCCGTTGCTGATCGATATGCACTGCGAGTTCTCGCTGTTCCAGTAGTATGTCGGCGGGCAGGGATAGCAGTTCCCGCTGTTGCAGTACGGTTCGCTGCAGAAACAGTCGGCGGGGCTCGCGCAGTTCGCCGCCACGCTCCCGCTTCCTATGCTCTCGCCCGACGACGTCTGCACGATGCCGCTCATGCAGCCGGTGGGCGCAGTTCCGGAATATATGGAGCCATCTGCGAGCGATATGCACTGCGACGTCTCGCTGTCCCACTTGTATTTCGCAGGGCACGGGTAGCAGTTCCCCTGCACGCAGTAAGGTTCGCTGCAGTAGCAGTCAGAGGTGCCGTGGCAGTTCGCCGCCACGCTCCCGCTCCCGATGCTCCCGCCCGTGTTGCTGATCGTCGACGCGGCGGTGCTGGGTGTGCAGCCGGACGACGTCGTGAAGCCCTGATAGCTCCCGCCGCTCAAGGATTCGCACTCCCCGACGCCGTTCGGGTAGAAGCCCTGGGGGCACGCCTGGCAGCTCCCTCCGACGCACCACGACTCCGTGCAGGGGCACGGGTTGGCGGCCGAGCACTGGGTCCCCGCGGGCGCGATGCTCTGGGCCGCCGTGCTGCTCGCGGTCGGCACTCCGCTGATGCAGGTGCCGGACGCCCCGGCGCTGAAAGGCATGGAGCCCCCGCTGTTATAAGCGCAGATCGCCGTCCCGTCGGCCGATTGGCCCAGCTGCGAACCCAAAGGGCAGGGATGGCAGCTCTCGGGCCCGCCAACGGAGTCCGAGTAGCACCACGGATTCGTGCAGGCGCAGTCGGAATTGCCCGAGCACTCCGAGCTTTCCTGCATGACCGCGGGGCGGATCACGTTCGCCGGCCCCGCGCCCGAGGCAATCGGCGCGGAGAACGCGACGGACTGCGCCGCCGCGCCCGCGTGCGCGGCCGATTTCGCGGGGATGAAGCTCAGTGAGATGACTGCGACTAGGATCAGGAACAGCGCGGTGTACAGTAATGCGGGTCTCGTGGCTGTTTTTCGCCTTCGCATACAAACGTTATACTGTAACTGACTAGATATATAAATAACTTGACTTCGCCAAATAGGCCGCGAAGTGTCTGACAGTTGCCTCCAACTCAATTCGCCAAAACGGTTCCTACCAGCGCAGATTGAGGTTTTTCGTACCATATCTGCGCAGGAAACTGCCGAAAATCTCCGAAATCGGGGGAGAAATGTTGCTCACTACCGTGAATTTGAACCTTCCGGGAGGGTAAACGAAGGTCGCTGTCAAATTCGTCAGGTATTTTTTGAGGAGCTTTACGTTCTTGACGAGGGGATTCTTGCATGAAAGCAGTGTCAAACTTATCAGGGATTCCGCGAGGAATGCGATCAGGATTGCGCCGATTATTGCATATTTCGTCCAGTGCCTGACAGGCCTCAGTTCGATCCCTTCCTTCATGTTGCGCACGAGTTTCTCCGCGGCATCCCTTTGCTTGTATATCCTCAGGATATCATCGGGACTCGCTTTCACCGTGCTCTCGAGGATAAAGAACCCCTCTATCCCGTTTATGTAGGGGTTCTCGACGCATCCCAGTGCGGTCTGGAGTTCCGGGTAGAGTTCGACCCATCCCCTCTCGCAGGGGTAAGTCTCCACCGCCTTGTGTTTTCCCGCTTTCTTCGCGAGTTTGTTACCCATCTTCTTTCGCCTTTCGAACTTCCTGTTCTTGTTGCGTATCTGCGTCTCGAGAAGCGTCTTCGAGAAGTAGATGTATTGGAATTCGCCGTTCTCTTCCACCACTGCCGCAAAGTAGGTGTTGTCGCCGATTTTTATCGTCGATTTCTCCGCGGACTTGAACATGGCGATATATTTCCTATAGTTCTTGACGTTCTTCTGCTTCAGGGTCAGGTAGTTGAACCTGTCATGGACTATCATCTCCTTGTTACCTTTCGTGTTCGCGCCGCAGTCGAATATCAATAGGGAATCCTTCTGCAGTATCCTCTTGACGACGTTGTACGTCTCGACAAAATGCTTCTTGTCCAGGACGTTCCCCTTCTGAATCGTCAGTGCAGTAGGGATTCCATTGATTCCCGTCGCTATCCCGAAGGTCACCTGCTTCTTGTCGGGGCGGTGGTCCCTGGAGTAACCCAGTGCGCCCATCTCGGCCTTATTCCCCTCGAAATATATCGACGACCAGTCTATGTTCTGGTCCTTGTCTGCGAGATCCCTCGTGTTGAGGAAGTTCTGATACCTTTCTACTATCGCCGCCGAGAGCAGCCCCACTTTCTCGACGGTTCTGTACAGCGACCTCTCCGAGGCGCCCTCTGCGCCGAGAAGCGCACAGGTGTCTTCAGAGGAGGTGGGAATTACCTGGTGTATCGACGTCGCGAAAGTCAGGCGGTTGTTGAGGAGCAGTTTCAACCGCCCGACGTATGCGGGACTCATGATCCCTCCGAAGACCGAGGAGAGCAGACCGAAATCATTTTCTATCTTGTCGATGATAGCTATACCGCCCAAGGGCGTAGTTGTGTTCTTCATCTTATCAATGAGAATACTGCCCTTGGCATAAAAATAGTTTTCGTCAGTTTACGAGAGAAGTGGCGAAGTCAAGTAAATAATAAGCCTCGGCCCCAGGCGCCATCACTTCAGCCCGCCGATTATCCTTTCGTAGACCTCGTCGGCCCTGTCCCCGGAGAACTCCCCGAGCACCTCCCTGCTTATCCTCGCGTTCCTCTTCGCGTGCGCCGCGTAGTTCCTCGAGAGCTCGCTGAGCGCGCCCCCACGCTCGGGGTCTTGGATGACGCGCTGCTGGAGCTTACCATGAACGACATCGAGCAGGCGGTCGAGGCGCCAGGGCACGGAGCCACCGAAGACATATAAATAAGTTTCATCGGATACCTAACGAGAAAGTGATTCATTGAAGCTCGCGATAGCGCAGTCCAACCTGACGCTGTTCGGCGGAGGGGAGAGGGTGGTGCTGAAGATAGCGCAGCACTACGACGCCAAGATATACACCGCCGAGTACAACAGCAAGACCACCTTCCCGGAGTTCAAGGGGCTCGACGTCGAGGTGATAGGGTCCAAGTCGTTCCTCGGGGCCCTGCCCTACGGCAGGGTGATGCAGGGGCTGAACTACGGCCTCTCCTTCTACAACTTCAGGATGAAGGACGATTACGACGTCATAAACGCTCACATGGCGCCGAGCCACTGGATAAGGAACAGGAACGAGCGCGTGCTGTGGTACTGCCACACCCCGCTGAGGGACGTCTACGACCTGTACAAGTTCAGGCTCTCCCTCAAGAAGCCCTACCAGAGGCCGGTCTACGTGCTTGGCGCGTCCGCGGTCAGGGCGATGGACAGGGGTGCGGTTAGGAAGCTCGAGTACATATTCGCTAACAGCGGCAACACGAAGTCAAGGATAACGAAATACTACGGGAGGGAGTCGGAGGTGCTGAACGGCGGCGTCGACTACGAGCTCTTCGGGAACCGCGGCGCGGAGAGGTACTTCCTCTACCCCTCCAGGATCTCCCCGAACAAGAGGCAGGAGTACGCGATACGCGCGTTCGGCGCGTTCAAGAGGAGGAAGAGGGGGTACAGGCTCGTGCTGGCCGGGCCCGTCTCGAAGGACAGGCAGCTCCGCTCGTACTACTCGGATGTCGTGGCGCCCCTGGCGAGGCAGGTCGGCGACGTCGAGGTGCTTGGCAGCGTCTCCGACAGGAGGTACAGGGAGCTGCTCTCAAGGGCGACGGCCGTGCTGTACCCGCCGATGAACGAGGACTACGGCCTGGTGCCGCTGGAAGGGATGGCGAGCGGCAAGCCGGTGATAGCCGTGAACGAGGGCGGGCCCAAGGACACGGTAGTCGACGGGGAGACCGGCTTCCTCGTCAACAGCGAGTCCGAGATGGCCGAGAGGATGCTGTACGTCTCGGAGCACGACATGTCCAAGATGGGAAGGAGCGGGATGAGGCGCGTCAGGGAGAGGTACTCCTGGAAGAGGTTCTTCAAGGTGTTCGACGACAGGGTCAGGAATGTCGCGAAGCGGTCCTGACCCTTGGCCAGGCCGGCTCATTTCTTCGTCAGGCCGATCCTCCTGAAGAGCGCGCCGTAGAAGCCGTTCACCTTCGAGACCAGGAACTTGTCCATGTTCCGCCCGTTGCGTATGAATGAGGACTTGTCCCTGCTCCTGAGGATCCTTATGATCGCGTCCGGCAGGTCCTTCTCGTCCCTCACGACGCACATGCCGCTCACCTCCTCGGGTATCGGCGTGTACGACGGCAGGACCACAGGCGTGCCGAGCGAGATGCTCTCCACGCAGACTATCCCGAAGCCCTCCCTCTCGGACATGTGCAGTAGCAGCGAGGACTCGCTTATCGCCCTGTACAGGTCTGCCTTGTCCTCGTAGAAGGGCATCATCCTGACCGTCCGCGACAGGCCCATCGCGCGCACCAGGCCCCTTATCCGCCCCAGCTCAGGCCCGTCGCCTATTATGACCGCCTCCACGCCGGGCATCCTCTCGCTCACCGCCCTGACCGCGGCCAGCCACTTGTCGAGCCGCTTCTCCTTTATGAGCCTCCCGGAGAAGATTATCCTCCTGCGCCTCTCTCCCCTGGATGACCTAGCGATCGAGGCCATCTCCGCGCCGTCGATGCAGGGCGCGAAGACGCGCATCTTCCCCCTCTCCACGCCGCGCGCCGCGAGCTTCCTGGCGGTCACGCTGGAGTCGCACACGTATGCATCGCCGGCGTGTATCAGCACCGAAGAGTAGAGGCTGGCGAGCTCGCCCCAGGGCTGCCCGAGGTAGCTTATCCAGTACTTCCTCTCCCACACCTCGGCCACCTCCATGACCAGCTTCGCACCCTTTATTCTGCAGTAGAGCCAGAGCACGGGAAGGTGGAGGATCGGGAAGTAGTTGCCGACGACCACGTCGAAGTCGTAGCGGAAGATCCTGAAGAGGCCCAGGGAGAACAGCACCGCCTCCCTTATCGAGCGCCTGTTGTGCCTGTAGAGCATGTCCCTGTTGATCTCGCGGCGCGCGTGGTACTTAGCGCCGTTGTATGTGAACTCATAGGAGGGCATGCCCGGCCATTTCGTCGTGAAGAAGTGGACGTCGTTGTGCTTCGCGAGCTCCTTGACCTCGTTGTGGTTCAGCACCTCGATGCCGCCCACGTGCCAGGGGTACGGGGCGTCGTAGACGAATGCGATGCGCATGGGATCTCCGGTATTACGGAATCTCTACGCTCGTCAAGCTTAAAAAGAATACCTGACTAGGTCATCGGCAAGGAAAAGCCATCTGGTGGGAGGGCCCATGGGTTCCTTATATCGCAGCCTTCAAGGCAAAACCATAATAACCTTTACAGAGGAAGACTAACTTATAGAAATGCATATTATTACATAAAATTGTAATAAACTGCATTTGTAAAATGGAGATGTCGTGGACTTCAGGAACGAGGAGCAGCTTGAAAAGGCCAGGCTTGAAGACGTCCTGGTGAGCATGCTCTACGGCAGATACAAGGGACTCGTGTTCCACGGCGGCACCGCGATATGGAGGTGCTACTCTGGAAACAGGTTCTCAAGGGACATCGACTTCTACCTGGACGCCGCAAAGGACAAGAGGACGCAGTACCGAGAGTTAGCAGGGTTCCTGAAGGACCGCGGCTTCGCGATAAAGGAGAAAGGATACGATGGCGCCAACGGCGTCATGCACTTCCTGGTGGAATCGACGACTAAGATGAAGGTGGACATAAACCTGAAGCGCAAGGAAGGGGTCCCGGCGGAATATGTGAACGTGGACGGCAGCAGGATGGTGGTGCTGGCCCTTACGCCCGAGGAGCTTCTGGAAGAAAAGATAGACGCTTACGAGGACAAGATGCAGGGCAAAAACCGGTTCCGGGAGCCTGAGGTGCAGGACCTGTATGACATCTACCATCTGACTACGATTATAAAATCGAGAAAATCAAAGATCGTTGGGAGGCTCAGAGTCCTCGTCAAGGCGGTCGAGAGCAATCCCCCTCCGAACCTGCGCAGCCTCGACCACCTGATCCTGAGCGGCGCCGCGCCGACCTTCAGTTTCATGATGAAAAAGATAAAGGGATGGGTGGATGACGCTTAACAACGATATACTTGACCGATTCTCAAAGTACCCCGTCTTCACCTATGGTGATGTCAGGAGGTACTTCGGACGCAAAAAGGCAGAAAAAACGGACCTTGCAAGGACGCTTTCTTATCTTAAGAGCGGAAACAGGATATACTCAGTAAGGAAGGGCGTCTACACTGTGATGAAAGACAGCATGGTCGCGGGCTTTGCCTACGCTCCCTTCTACTATGGTCTCCTGTCCGCGCTGACCCTGCGCGGCCTGTGGACGCAAGGATCCAAGCCCGAGATAATGACGATAAAAGGCGTGCGCGCCTCAACCGTGTCGATATTCGGAGAGCGGGACAACACCGTATTTGTGCACCATGTGCCCCTCAGATACTTCTTCGGCTATGGCATGCTCGGCTGCGGCAAGCTGATGCTTCCCGTCTCCGATCCGGAGAAGACGCTGATAGACCTGTTCCATTATAAGGTAAGGCTATCGCTGCAGAACTATGGTGGCCTGCTGAAAGCTGTGGGCGTGCCCAAATTAAAAGCATATCTTAGCAAGTACGATGAACACACGTCCGCCGCGGTCATGAACTTTGTCAAGAAATACAAGCGCCCGGCAGATTCAGGAAGACTGCAGAGTCCGTATTAGGGCATTGCCGGGGCAGTCCAAGGATCAGGACCTGCCTATTATTCTCAGGGCCTCGCGCCTGGTGGCCTCGTCCTCCTCGTCATAATACACAAAGGGGCTCCCGGGATTGGTATTGCCGGTAAGGACACCGCTGGCCTTCAGCAGGCCATAAACGTAATCGCAGAGATAATGCGTCTTAGGATTGTTTTCAAACGCCTCTCTGTCCACCAATACATATTCGCTGAAATACTCCGACGGCTTCAGCTCCCCGCCAACCACCCTGGCGAGGCAAGTCGCGTTGAGGGTGACCCTCCCCTTCTCCCCCACCGTGAATCTAGTCCAGCCCACTCCTATTGGACCGTCCCCCATCAGTTCCACGTGCAGCTCGGTTTCCTTGAAGACGGTGTACGCCAGCGTGTCCTCAGGGCGTTCCCTGTAGAAGGCTCGCCCCCCGATGGGCCACACTCTATTCTCGGCGGCCTTATCCTCCTCTGCCCGCCTTCCCATGAGCACGCCCACCGTTTCCCCGTCCGGCCCTGTGAGGACCAGAAACACGTCAATGCACAATATGGGGGCCAGGGTCCTAAGCTGCGCGTACAGCTCCGCGCTCAGAAACTCCCGATTCCGCCCGATCCCCTCCATGCGCCTCAGGAACCTCTCGCTCTCCGCAGGGTCGCGCTGCAGGTTGATCTCCTCCATGCGCTCCTGAAACAGCTCGTACTGCTTTGGATCCGCAAACTTTGGCTGCGGTTTGATTCTTAGCTCTGCCATCTGTCACTCCCAATAGCCCTTTTTGCGTTTTCCCCTTAATATACATTACCTAGGGTTTTTCCGTTGTACGATCTCGAAATAAGTACCTCTCGTCAAACGTCAGGCCGTCCATTCGTCCTTTGCCAGCTCGGCGCATAAATTTAAAAGCTTAATCTTCTTGTTGTTATGCAGTGGTGTGATGGCTAAACCAACACAGAATTGGGGAGCTTTTATCCTGGAGCTCGTCGGCAGTCTGGTCCTTCTCTGGACGGTCTTCGCGGGGGTCGCGATGCTGATACCCTCGATGGCGACGGTATGGGGAACGGCAAACGGCGGCATATGGCTTCCGTTCTTCGTGGGCTCGGCGGTAATCGCTTCGGTGGCCCTGTTCTTCCTGAGCTTTGCCAACATGGGCATGGCGTCGGAGTACACGGCGAAGGCCGCGACGACGGCGTCGGTGCTGGCGGGCGTCAGCCTGGTGGCCCTGACGTGGGGCAACATGACGTACATGGCTGGGGCGGTAGTGGGCTTCGCGCTCGCGTACCTTGGCTCCGGCATGTTCATGATGTCCGGCCCGAGAAGGTAATTTTTCTTTTTCTTTGTTCTTACCAGTAGTGCAAACGTGGCCAGGCAAGGACGAGGTTCCTGGCAGATCAGCGATCCGCTACGCGCTCCCGTTGTAGATTATCCTGAAGATCTTCGTGTCCGGGTTGACGTAGACCGTCTGCAGGCTGGCGAGGCCGTTGTCCCACGCGCACGCGTTAGGGCCGCAGAGGAATAGGAACTTCGCCATGTTGCTGGCGGCGAGGCCCGGGCTGAGCAGGTAAGCGTTGGTTATGTTCACGTAGATGCTCGGGCTCGGGACGCTGGAGTAGACTATGAGGAACGACTCGTTGTTCGTCCTGCTGAACTCCGTCTGCTTGACTATGGAGAAGTTGCCGTTGTTCTCGTTGTAGAAGTAGACGTACGCCAGCGGAGAGACTGTGTTGTTGTTTATCACGAGGTAGCTCGATACGCTCTGCGTGCCGTTGGCCTTCTGCAGCTCGGTCACCTCGGTGAGGTTCCCGGTGTAGAACCTGAACACCCGCGCCGTGGAGTTGACCCGCTCGTCCAGGCCGGTGAACTGGTTGTAGCCGTACGCGCTGGGCGGCGCGGTGAAGTTGGACTCCGTGTATATGCCGCTGGTTTCGAGCAGCCATGTCGACCTGACCACCAGGTAGTCCGGCTTCCCGTTTATACTGCTCGTCAGGAACTGCGGGTCCGGGCTGGAGTTGAAGAGCCACGCCGCGAAGGGCTCTCCCTTGCTCGCGTTCTGCGAGCCGACGCTGTCCGTGACGCTGGTTAGGTTCGCGACCCCCTCGACCACGGATCCGTCGGGCCATAGGGTGAGTACTACGCTGTTGCCGGGCGTGTTGTTCCTCATCCACGCCAGGGCATTTATGAAGAGCGGGTTGATGTTGTCCGCGGGGTAGAGGCCGACTATGTACTGTGAGGCGATGTATATGAGCAGGAGGGCGAATGCTGCGACGAGAACTATCGAAAAGAAATAAAGAGTCCCGCGGTCCTTGACGAGTCTGGATGCAACGAGGTACGCCAGCACGAGCGTTACCATCAGGACCGTGTAAAGGGCGCCGTCCGCGTAAAGGGCGACGCCAGCCAGATACGGCTGCAGGTTCATGATGTCGACGGAGTACGACAGGGCCACCGCCGCGAACGCTGACGCCATCAGGATCAGGATCGCGGCCATTCCAAGGGCCCCGCGGTTCCCGAAGAGTCCGCCGCCGAATGCGCCCTTTACGTCATGATTCTTGAAGAAGGTCACCGCCCAGTACACCGTGTACGCCGAGAAGATGGAGAGGGGCACCGAGAGAAGCGAGTTGAACCTTATCGCGTGCATCTGCAGGTACGCGGTAAGCGCGAAGAACGACACCAGCACCAGGAGCCCAGCGTCGAAGTCGAAGACGAACCGCGCGCTTCCCGAGTTGAAGCCTCTGCTGTCGTAGACGCGCATGAAGAAGTAGGGCAGGAACGCGAGTAGAGACAGCACCCAGAAGGCATCGACGAGCGCAGGCGCGTAAGTGGACGCCAGAACTAGCAGGTCCATTGGGGACAGGTAGGTCTGCAGGCTGAAGCTCGCGAAGATGAACGACGGGGTCGGCGGCTGGAGCTCCTGCACGGTGCCCCAGAAGGTGCTGCCGTTGGTCTCGAATCCGTTGGAGACGAAGATGTTATAGACGAAACCAGGTATCACGAAGTATATCACCGCGACCGCCGCGAGCGTGAAGGCAATCGCGATCGCAAAGCGCTTGTATGGCGTGTCAACGAAGCGCGATATGTGCCTGGAGTAACTCTCAGGCAGCTTGAGAGGCCCCTCGCCTACCAGAGCGCTGGCGGCCAGCCACCCTACGATCATCGCGGCGAACATAAGGAAGAAGTACGAACCTGCAAAAGTGGGCTCTGCAATTATGTTTCCAGTATAGAAGAACAACTGTGCGAACAGATAGAAGACGAATAGGGCGCCGAGCAGGTATTTGCTGTCGCTTATCAGCTTCTTCCTGTCGAAAGTGAAGCCCAGCAGGACCATCAGCGTGAACGCGAAGACGTAGATCGCGGTAGCGAAGGAACCGCCGTCCCACACCAGGTTGCACAGGCCTAGGAATAGCCCGGATGCCAAAGCGAAGGCGATCTTCCTCCTGCGGTCCTCCGTCCTGAATATCTCTATCGCGAAAATCAGCGTCACAATCAGGAACGCCGTCACGAAGCTGTCCCCCCTGTAGATCAACGCGCTGGTCCTGGCCGCGTTCCCCATGTTCACCGCGACGAAGAGCATCACCAGAAGCCCGAAGAGCTTGTCCTTGCTGAGGTAGCGGGAGAGGAAGTATGCGCCAATGACGTCGAAGATGCCGAAGAGCACCGGGACGAGGCGCATGATGATGTAGTAGCTGACCCCGAAGAACTGCAGGAGCGCGTAGGGCGCGAGCGTGACCCAGTAGAGCCCGAAGGGCTCGGAGACCGGGGTGTCGCTGGGCCACCCTGATGTGCTGAGGTAGTGGGGTATGGTAAAACCATGCAGGACAGCGGACCTGACTACTGAGAAGTGGTAGTAGCCGTCCGGCTCGTAGAAGCCGAAGTAGCGCAGCATCGGGATGCGGTAGTAGACCGTAACCCCGATTATCGCTACGGCAAGCAGGAGGAAAAGGACCGTTCTCTGGTCGAGGTGCCACGCGCCTGCCTTTTTATCCGAAGGAGATGGGTCCAGAAGATCACTCTAACTAGCGTTTGTCGAATGTATATTGGAATCAATTAATTTAAATGGCTTATTTATCCCGCGCCCGCACGTTTGCCGAGCGGCTCTGCACCCTGCGCGGATCCGCGCCTCTGCTGGCCACCGGTTTCTACTCCCTGACCATGCTCCTGTACGCCCTCACAGTCTCCAGTGCTGTTCTGTCCCAAGTGAAGCTTCTTGCATAGGCGGTTGCCTTTTTTCTTGTTTTTTCCGGATAGCCGTTTTTGCGTATGTTTTCAATGAGCTCCGCCATGTGCCGCTCGTCCTTAGCCTCGATGCAGAACTTCCTTACTTCCGCAGGTATCTTCGCCTTTTTGTAGATTATGACGGGCAATCCCCTGGCTTGCGCCTCCAATATGGGCAGTCCGAAACCCTCATAGAAGGTCGGGTGGACGAAACAGTCGAACGAGTCATATATCGAAATAAGATCCTTCTCGGGAGCAAAGCCCTTGAATCCTATTCGCTTGTCTGCCCCTGCCAGATTCCTGAGGTCTTCGGTCAATCCAAGCCCCCAAAGATCAAAGGATACGTCCTTTGCGCCGATGTGCCTGAACGACTTTATCGCGAACTCGACGTTCTTGGCGCTGCTGAGGGAGCCAACGTAGCCTACCTTGAATCCGCGCGCCGCTTTTCTAGCTACGCCGCGTCCCCTTAGGAATCTCTCGTCAACCCCGAGGCTCGCTATGTATACTTTCTTTCGGTCGTATCCTAGGGCCGCCGCCTCGTCCCGCGTCTGGGTGGAATCCGCAATGAGATAATCAGAATTCAATCCCTCTTTCACTCCCGGAAGAAGGACGAAGTATAGCCCCAGGATCCTTCGGAGACTGGTACGGTCCTCGGGCGAGGGCATTGTCACAACATGAAAATCGTGCACGGTGGTCACAGTCAGCGCCTTGCCGTAACCGACCTTAGATAGGGGTCGCAAGTCGGGACTGTGAACCAGATCGTAAGAACCGAAGCCGTCGAACATGCTCCTCACGTAGGGGGTGAATCCGTTATACAGGAACGGCAGCGGCCTGTACTTTCTCACGCGCAAATCAATTTCCTTGCTCGCCGCGAGCCTTCTTGCAAGTTCGTACATGTACCTCTGCACGCCCTGCCCGCTGGATGCCGTAAACTCTCCCTCATTGCCTACGAGACAGACTCTTACGCGTTTCACGGCTAACCCCTAGTTCACGGCCCTTGACTGACTATTCAATCCAATAAACAGCATCCGTGTTGCTGATTCTCGAAGATGTCGCGTCGGCCATCCAATTCTTTGCCTAGGTAAATTTCTGCGCTTAAGGCTTTTAATCCTTGTGCATCTACAAATGCGTTCCACTCTTCATGACGGGATACGCGAACCGGACCTTCTATCGCGGAAGCAAGTTTTAAAGACCTTTATCTGTTATTAATCCTGAAGCTGATCAAAATGCCCGAGCTGAATAAGATTTACAACTTGACTTCGCCACTTCTCTCGTAAACTGACGAAAACTATTTTTATGCCAAGGGCAGTATTCTCATTGATAAGATGAAGAACACAACTACGCCCTTGGGCGGTATAGCTATCATCGACAAGATAGAAAATGATTTCGGTCTGCTCTCCTCGGTCTTCGGAGGGATCATGAGTCCCGCATACGTCGGGCGGTTGAAACTGCTCCTCAACAACCGCCTGACTTTCGCGACGTCGATACACCAGGTAATTCCCACCTCCTCTGAAGACACCTGTGCGCTTCTCGGCGCAGAGGGCGCCTCGGAGAGGTCGCTGTACAGAACCGTCGAGAAAGTGGGGCTGCTCTCGGCGGCGATAGTAGAAAGGTATCAGAACTTCCTCAACACGAGGGATCTCGCAGACAAGGACCAGAACATAGACTGGTCGTCGATATATTTCGAGGGGAATAAGGCCGAGATGGGCGCACTGGGTTACTCCAGGGACCACCGCCCCGACAAGAAGCAGGTGACCTTCGGGATAGCGACGGGAATCAATGGAATCCCTACTGCACTGACGATTCAGAAGGGGAACGTCCTGGACAAGAAGCATTTTGTCGAGACGTACAACGTCGTCAAGAGGATACTGCAGAAGGATTCCCTATTGATATTCGACTGCGGCGCGAACACGAAAGGTAACAAGGAGATGATAGTCCATGACAGGTTCAACTACCTGACCCTGAAGCAGAAGAACGTCAAGAACTATAGGAAATATATCGCCATGTTCAAGTCCGCGGAGAAATCGACGATAAAAATCGGCGACAACACCTACTTTGCGGCAGTGGTGGAAGAGAACGGCGAATTCCAATACATCTACTTCTCGAAGACGCTTCTCGAGACGCAGATACGCAACAAGAACAGGAAGTTCGAAAGGCGAAAGAAGATGGGTAACAAACTCGCGAAGAAAGCGGGAAAACACAAGGCGGTGGAGACTTACCCCTGCGAGAGGGGATGGGTCGAACTCTACCCGGAACTCCAGACCGCACTGGGATGCGTCGAGAACCCCTACATAAACGGGATAGAGGGGTTCTTTATCCTCGAGAGCACGGTGAAAGCGAGTCCCGATGATATCCTGAGGATATACAAGCAAAGGGATGCCGCGGAGAAACTCGTGCGCAACATGAAGGAAGGGATCGAACTGAGGCCTGTCAGGCACTGGACGAAATATGCAATAATCGGCGCAATCCTGATCGCATTCCTCGCGGAATCCCTGATAAGTTTGACACTGCTTTCATGCAAGAATCCCCTCGTCAAGAACGTAAAGCTCCTCAAAAAATACCTGACGAATTTGACAGCGACCTTCGTTTACCCTCCCGGAAGGTTCAAATTCACGGTAGTGAGCAACATTTCTCCCCCGATTTCGGAGATTTTCGGCAGTTTCCTGCGCAGATATGGTACGAAAAACCTCAATCTGCGCTGGTAGGAACCGTTTTGGCGAATTGAGTTGGAGGCAACTGTCAGACACTTCGCGGCCTATTTGGCGAAGTCAAGATAGAACGGCGCATTCAGAGAGCGAGAACGGACGCGTTATTGAGGAGAGAGCTGCTCGATGCCGGAATCCTGAGGGAAAGCATTGCTCCAGAGTTGGATCGCGCGGTCTGCGTCATACAGGTCAATCGGGATTGCGCCCTGAAAGCCGCGAACGCCAAAGTCAAGAAAGAAGAGCTAACTCAGCAGGCAGTGTTGGCCCTCCTTCCTGGTGTAGAGGTGCCAAAGGAAGTCAAGGCACTGACAAAAGTTCGCAAGTAGTGCCATCGGTTTCGTCGTGGCAAGTTCACTGAAGAGTGTGCTTCCCTGACGACGTCGAACCCGTTCTTTCTGCTCATAGTTTCTACTTCGGCAGCGGCTCTATCTCAAGTCTTATCTTCTCCTCGGCGATCTCGAGCTCCTTGGCCTTGGCAGAGTCCAGTATGGAGTCGCGCATCTCCTTGGCGCCGACATATTTCCTTATCTCCCTGGAGTTCTTCTTTATTATCGCGGCCA
The DNA here is from genome assembly GCA_963752955.1 of uncultured archaeon. Taxonomy (GTDB): domain Archaea; phylum Micrarchaeota; class Micrarchaeia; order Micrarchaeales; family CABMGC01; genus CABMGC01. Next base: position 25,219 of record CAVWAD010000002.1, on the reverse strand, counting down.
GCCGCGGGCCCGCCTCGTAGAACAGCGCTATCCTGTCCGCCTTCTTGAGCATCGCCTCCTTCCTCGCCATCTGGACCCTCCGCTCGAACTCCCTGACCATCGCCTCCTCCCTGAGCTCCTCGCTGATCTCCTTGTCCACGTAGGCCATGCCGTGCCTGAACGGGATCGCGTTGGGGTTCTCCAGCCTCTCCACGACCGCGAAGTGCTCCGCCTTTATGTCGAACAGGCCGCGGTCGGTGTGCAGCGAGTAATGGCCGCTCTGCGCGACCGCGTTCTCCACCTTGTCAGCGTCCTCCTTCTTCAGCGCCTCGGCGACCGCCGGCGCGTCCGCCTTGAACGCGGGGCCTATCCTGGTGAATACCGGTCTTATCTCCCTCCCGAATCCCTCCACCCTCCTGACTGCGAGGTGCTTCGCGTTTACGAAGTCCTCGACCATCGGGGTCAGCCGGAGCAGCGCGCCCTCCACGGCGTCGTCGTTGACCTCGACCGTGGCGTTCGCGATCGGCCACCTGAGCTTCACGTTGGCCTTCTCCCTGCTGTTCAGCAGCGAGGTTATGGCCTCCTGCGCGACGACGAACTCCTCCTCGAGCCGGGCGTCGACCGCGCCTTTCTTGGCCTTGGGCCAGTCCTCAAGGAAGACGCTTTCCTTGAGCTTGTATCTTTCCTGGTAGACGCCCTCCGCCACGAACGGGGCCATCGGCGCAATCATTATCAGGGTGTTGAACAGCACGTAGTTTATCACGTTTAACGCCGATCTTGCACGCTTCCTGTTATCGCCGGTGATCTTCTTCTTCGCGGCCTTTAGGTAGAACCTGCTCAGGTCTTCCACGACGAAACGCCTGACCGCGTCGACCGCACCGCACGGCTCGTAGGCGTCGAGGCTCGCGGTCACCTTGCCGAGAGTCGTCGCGTATCGGGAGAGCAGCCACGCCTCTTCGCTCTCCAGGCCCGCCCTCGGCACCTTGAGCCTCGGAACGTACTCCATCGCGTCGGAGTACTCCTTGACGAGGTTCGCGACATTGTGGAGCAGCATGACGATCTTGTCGTTGTCCCTGATCTCCTGCTCGTTCAGGTTCAGGTTGTCTATCTGGTTGCGGCCCAGGAACCACAGCCTTACCGAGTCTGCGCTCATGTGTTTTACCAGCTCGTTCACCGGCACGAAGTTGCCCAGGCTCTTGCTGATCTTCTTCCCGTCGGAGCCCAGAAGTATGCCGTGCACTGCGATGTCCCTGACCGGGCTCCTGCCGTAGGCGAACGCGCCGCACTTCAGGAGGACGCTGAACCACGCGCGCGTCTGCTCCACGTACTCCACTATGAAATCGACGGGGAACAGCCTCTCGAACTGCTCCTCCGTGACCCCGAGCCTGAACGACATGCCCGAATCGAACCACACGTCGAGCACGTCCTTTATCCTCCTGCTCTCGCCTCCGCAGCTGCCGCACCTCAGCACCACCTTGTCTATGTGGGGCCTGTGGAGGTCGGTCATGGCGCGCACGTAGTCCTTGTCGACCGCTCTCTCCTCCAGCTCCCTCCTGGAGCCTATCACCGTCCTCTCGTTGCACTTACCGCAGATCCAGATCGGCATCGGCGTCGCCCAGTACCTCTGTCGCGAGACGCACCAGTCCGGCGAGTTCGTGAGCAGGTCCCGCTCCCAAGCCCTGGCCTCCTCGGGGTGCCATCCTATCCTCTCGTTCATCGCGAGGAGCTTCCTCTTTATCTTCTGGACGTTGAGGAACCACTGCGGCGTGGCTATGAATATCACCTTGCTGTGGCAGCGCCAGCAGTGAGGGTAGCTGTGCGTCTCCTCGCCGCTGTACTCGAGCGCTCCCTGAGCCTTCAGGTCCGACAGCACCGCGGCGTTGGCGTCCGCCGGCACCCTTATCCCGGAGTACGCGCCCGCGTCCCCGGTGTACTTAGCGTCAGCCCCGACCGGGCAGAAGATCGGCAGCTTGTTCTTTATTCCCATACTGTAGTCTTCAAGTCCGTGCCCCGGCGCGATGTGCACGAGCCCGGTCCCCTCCTCGCTCGAGACCAGCTCCGGCGCGGCGAGGATCCTGTGGTGCTCCCTCAGCTCCTTCTGCTTCGGGACCTTGCCCTCCAGCGCGCTGACATAGCGCACGCCCTTCAGCTCGCTTCCGTAGAACTCCTTCAGCACCACCGCGCTCTCCTTCAGCAGGGCGGAGACGTGGTCCAGCCTTGCCTTTGCGAGTATCATGTTCTTTCCGCCGATCCTGGCGACCACGTACATCGTCTCCGGGGCCATCGCGATGGCCAAGTTCGCGGGCAGCGTCCACGGCGTGGTCGTCCACACGAGGAGGTACGCGTCTCCCTCCAGAGGCAGTTTCGCGCCCTTCGACCCCGCCCTGTCTACCTTGAACGTAACGAAGATGGACGGGTCCTTCTCCTCGGAGTGCTCGACCTCCATGCTCCCCTGCGAGACCACGCACTCGCAGTGCGGGCAGTACGCCGTTGTCTTCTTGCCCTGGTAGAGGTAACCTTTCTGGTCTATGGTCTTGAACAGCGCCCACTCCCCCTCCATGTACTCGTTGGTGTGCGGCAGGTAGGGCCTGCTGAAGTCGAGCGAGACGCCGAACCTCTCGAAGTCGTTCTCCCACCTGCTTATGTAGTGGTCTATCAGCTCCCTGCAGCCCTTGATGAAGTTCTCGATGCCGACCACCTCCTCGATCTCCTTCTTGGATTTTATGCCGAGCCTCTTCTCCACGAGGTTCTCCGCGGGCAGGCCCTGCGTGTCGTACCCCGCCCTGTCGACGACGTCGAAGCCCCTGCTCCGCTTGTAGCGGACTATCAGGTCCTTGAAGGACTTGGTCCACACCTGGCCCAGGTGCAGGTCGCCGGTCACGAAGGGCGGCCCGTCGAGGAAGTAGAACGGTTTTTTGCCCGCGTTCTTGGCTCTGACCTTGGCAACTATGTCGTGCTCCTTCCAGTACCGCAGCACCTCTTCCTCGCTCTTGTTAAGGTCAAGCATCAGAGATCACATTTCCTCCATCAGCCTATCCTGCTCTTGCCCATGTAGGGCACGAGCGCTTCCGGCACGGTTATGGTGCCGTCCTCGTTGTAGTAGTTCTCGACTATCGCGACTATGGTCCTGTTCGTGGCTATCGCCGTCGAGTTGAGCGTGTGCACGTAGTTCCTCTCGCCCTTCTCGTCGTACTTGATGTTGAGCCTGAGAGACTGCCAGTCCGTGCAGTTGGAGCACGACACCATCTCCCTGTACGCGTCCTGCCCTGGCAGGTACGCCTCGAGGTCGTACTTCTTCGCCGCGACCACTCCGATGTCCCCGGTGCAGATGTTTACGACGCGATAGGGTATCTTCAGTTTCTGGAAGAGCCCCTCGGCGTTCCCGATGAGCTCCTCGACTATCCTCCACGAGTCCTCCGGCCTGGAGAAGACGAACTGCTCCACCTTGTAGAACTGGTGGACCCTGAATATGCCCTTCGTGTCCTTGCCGTGAGCGCCCGCCTCCCTCCTGAAGCAGGGGCTCCAACCCATGTACTTCGCGGGCAGTTCCTTGGCGCCGAACACCTTGTTGGCGCACATCGCGGCCAGCGGGTGCTCCGAGGTGGAGACTATGAAGAGGGTCTCGTCGGTGTGCTCCAGTTCCTTCTTCGCCCTGGCCTCGCTGGTATCGGCGGAGCCGTAGAGCGCCTCCTCGAAGTCGCCCAAGGCGGTCACCCCCCTGTAGTACTCCCGCCTCATCATCAACGGGGGGGCCACCAGCGTGAATCCCTTCCTGTTGAGCTCGTCTATCGCGAACCTTATCAGCGACTGCTCCAGCAGCGCAAGGTCGCCCTTGAGGTAGAAGAACCTCGCCCCGGCGACCTTCGACGCCTGCTCGATGTCGAGCAGGCCCAGCTTCTCTAGTATCTCCGCGTGGCCCGGGATCTGCCTCTTCCTCGGCTCGCCCCACTTCCTTATCTCCGCGTTCTCGGTGTCGTCCCTGCCGTACGGCACCGACTCGTGCAGGATGTTGGGCAGGTTCCACAGAAGGAAGTCCAGCCTCTCCATGGACTTCGGGAGCGTGCTCTCCAGCTCGTCTATCCTCTTCTTCAGCTCCGCTAGCTCCGTAATGAGCTTGTCATCGAGGGGCCTTCCCTGCTTCTTCGCCTCCGAGATCTGCATCGTGCCTTTGTTCCGCTTCGCCCTGAGCTCCTGGAGCTCCGTGCCAGTCTTTCTCGTCTGCTCCTCCAGGTCAACGAGCTCGTCGATTGGATAATCGCTCTTCCTCCTCGCGAGGGACTGCCTTATGGCGTCGAGGTTGTCCCTGACGTACCTGGGTGTCAACATGAGATCAAGGATAACTCTCAATGAAACAATATAAATGCTGTGTGCCCTACTCTATTCTGTGCAGGGGTGGCAGAGCTTGGCCAAATGCGACGGGCTTAGGACCCGTTCCCTTTGTGGGTGCGAGAGTTCAAATCTCTCCCCCTGCACGACGGCGTATGAAAAACGCAATCCTTTTATATCTATATAGTATATACAGTATATAAAGTGAGTTCATGGCGAACGCGGAACAGATCCTGGTCAAGGTCGATAAGGCCACCAAGGCCAGCATGAAGAGGGCCAACATAAACTGGTCGGCGGAGATCAGGGAATTCATAAAGGAGAAGATAAATGAGCAGAGGAACCTTGCCCTTGCCGTCGCGTTGACCGACAAGATATTCAACTCGCAGAAGAAGCATAAGAGCGACATCGCTTCTACCATAAGGAAGTTCAGGGATGAGCGATATGGAGAGGGTAGTGGCTGACGCCAGCGTCATAGCGAAGTTCTTCGTTAACGAAGTGCACTCGGAGGCGGCGCACCGGCTCAGGGACTCGCTCATCTCGGGAAATATAAGCCTCAGCGAGCCTTCCCTCCTGTTCTACGAGGTGATGAACGCCATGCGCTATTCGAAGGCGAGGAGATTCACCGTCGAAGAACTGAAAGTGATAGCGAATGCGCTGGAGAACTATAACTTCGCAGTGTTCGATTTGGATGCGGGTCTGATGGAGCGAACCATCGATGTCGCAGCAAAGCATAGCATCTCATTCTACGATGCGGCATATGTGGCCCTGGCAATCAATACCGATTCCGAGCTGTACACCGCGGACGAAAAACTGATAAGGTCGGCAAAATTGCCGCGGGTAATTCACATCAGGGACTTCGTGTAGCGGTGCAAGAGTTCAAATCTCTCCCCCTACGCCTGAGGCATGCACCGCGGCATCGCAGAACACAGATTAAGTTTATAAATGAGGAAAGGCAACCCCCTTATGTGAGCGCATGAAAGAGGGCTGGATACCCCTGGAAATTGAGAGCAAGAAGCCCACCATCAGTTTGGCGGAAAGGACGGATGTGGACGTCAGGAAGCTGGCTGTACTGACGGCGTGCGACGCCGCAGAGAAGAGCCTGCACATACTCAACAACTACTGCAGGCTCACCGGAGACATACTGCGTCCCGGCCTCTCCGCCATGAGCTCGTTCGTCGTCAGCAACGAGATGCACCCTCTATATCTCGACAAGGATCCCCTGATTAAAGCGATAAATGCGGCGAGGGCCTGCGCGGAAGATCCCACCGCTGAAAACATACTCAATGCAGAGACGGCCGCCAAGAAGGCCAAGATTGTCAGGTCCAAGGCCGCGCTGTCCCCGGCGAAAAGGGACTGCAACTCTCAGAACTCGATGTCCGCGATAGGGATGGAACTGGCGGCCGACGCTGCCTACGGGACGGCGAAACTGACGGTCTGGGCGGCTGGAGCCAAGGGAGAGATACCCAACGAAAAGGAGGTCGTGACCCAGTCCCTGATAATAATAGGCGATGCATGGAATGCGCTGGCCCACTTTTATCCGGGCGGCAAACAGGCCAAAGAGATAACAGAGATCCAGAATCGGCTTGAACCTTACGAATCAAAATCAGGCCCGTTTGGATCCTGGCTGTTCGCAGAACGCGATCCGGCCCTTGCCTAAACTCTTTCGTGCTAATTAAAACACAAGGTATCCTGATGGAAAATGGCAAGAACCCAAAGGCAAATGTAGATATCCTGGTGGTCAGGGACGGCAAAATACTGCTTGGGCTGCTGACGGAGCGATGGAAGTACCAAGGAAAACTAGTCTGGGGCGTCCCGGGAAGAGACATCAGGTTCGGAGAGAGAATATCCGACGCCGTCAGAAGGGACATCAGGGAGGAATTAGATTGCGGCGTGACAAAACAGAAAGTTATCTGCGTTAACGCGAATTACGCCCTGGGCAACCACTACGTAGGCGTAGGCGTGATCGCTGAGATCGAGGGTGAGCCCCAAAATCTGATTCCAGAGGACTGGAGCGAATGGAAGTGGTTCTCCAAGAATGAGATACCACAAAACCTGTTTCCCCCTGCGAAAAATCTGATTAACTGTTACCTAGAAAATAGGTTCACGGTGTCCGAATAAGATTTGGGTGAGTATGATTAAGATTCACTACCGGAACGCGACTGGTGCAGATGTGGAAGAGATGAAGCGCGTAATCTTCCAGCATGGTCCCAACTCCTATAATTACTTGCCGAGGAAATCGGTTGAAGTGCATCTGAATAATATAGAGAAAGGCACTGTCAGGGCGGTGCTTGCTCTGCGCGATGGAAGGATAGTCGGTTTTGTTTCTTTTACCTGGGGTCGGATGGTCAAGCGTCCAAAAGTCCTTGGGAAGAAAGATCATGGATATATCGGGGAGGCAGTAGTTGACCGTGAGTTAAAAGGCAAGGGCATAGGAAGTCGTCTTCTTTCCCTTGCAGTTAAAGAACTCCGGGCTGCGGGGTTCGATTCGATATATGCCGAGAGGCATTCTGAAAACGATGCTTCGCGAAGGATGATGGAGAAGAACGGCTTTGTTGAAATTGAAACCTTCTTTGACCCTAAGCGAAGGAATTACGGGTCTAGAAAAACAACTGTGTCCGTGCTAAAACTCGGTAGGTGGCAATAAGGCATAGGCTGGAATGGCAAGCGGAAGATCAGTTCTTCAGCGAGGCCATCAGCGCTTTCTTCAGCTCCTCATACTCGTTCGGGATTACCTTGTAGTTCTCCTTCTTATGCATCAGTTCCGCCAGCACTTTCGGGACTTCTAGGTCGATGCCCAAGGCGTCCTTTATCGGCTTGAGGAACTTGCCGGGATCCGCAGTCTCGAACAGGACGCAAGGTCTCGCGCCCACCGCCTGTTTCAGATATTCTTTCAGGCCCGCCCATCCAACCGCGCCGTGCGGATCTAGGATTATGCCGTATTTGTCATACATCCCCCGCATTGCTCGCATTGTCTCTTCGTCCGATATGCTCACCGAGAAGATGTCCTTTCCCATCGCCTCGAGATCGGGCATCTTGACTATCTTGCCTTTCTCATCCATCTGTCCCCCGTACAGAGCGACTATCCTGGCAAGATTGCTGGGGTGACCAACGTTCATGGCGTTGGAGATGCAGTTTTTCGATGGCACCAAGGGCTCGTATATTCCCCTCTTTAGGAATTCCGGAAACTCATCGTTCGCGTTGGTGGCGGCGACGAACTTGTGGATGGGTAGCCCCATGCGTTTTGCTATGATGCCCGCGGTAAGATGACCGAAATTTCCGCAGGGGACGGAGATGACAGGCTCGTCCTCCTCCCCCTTGGCCGATCTGGAGTAAGCGTAGAAATACTGTATTATCTGAGGCAGAAGCCTGCCGAAATTGATTGAGTTCGCCGATGTCAGGTTGAGGTATTCAAGCTCGGGGTCCGCAAACGCCCTTTTAACCAGCGCCTGGCAGTCGTCAAACGTGCCCTTTACCGCATACGTCGTCACGTTCTTTCCAAGGGTCGTCATCTGCTTTCTCTGAAGCTCCGTGACTTCGTTCTCCGGAAACAGCACTATGCAGTCGATGTTGCTCAATCCGTAAAGCGCATGTGCGACCGCGCTGCCGGTATCGCCAGACGTCGAGAGCAACACGGTAATCTTGCCGGAACTGTCCTTCCAGGCAGGCATCGTGATCTTGCCAAAGTCGTCCTCCCAGATGGTCACGTCGTCTTCGGGAGAGCGGTGCACTTTTTTTTCCTCCGCGTCTTTTCTAAGATAGTACTGCATGATTCTGGACATCATCCTTGCAGCGAGATCCTTGAAAGACAGCGTCGGGCCACGGGTCAGCCACAGAATGCTCTCATCATTACTTACCGTCTGCATAGGGACATCGAAGTTATACGCGTCCTTGGCCAGCGCCCCGAGCTCTTTCTGCGGTATCTCGCCTCCAAGGAAATAGCTAAGCACTATTGACGCTATCTCAGGGTACGCCATATCTTTCATTGATGAAATGACCTCCTGAGGTATGACTGGAATCTCGGTCGGCATGAAAAGCCCCCTGTCAGAGGCCTGCCCTTTAAACAATGCCTTCTTAAAATCTACAATCTCTGGGGATCCGTTTGTGCTTTTGTACATTATCGCAGGCGCGTTCCCTTGCATGATTCTTGCGCTTTTCACTTACTTACCCAATTAGGGATTTCTTCCGGCATATATATACATTTAGTTAGAAATGCTTTCCCGGCCCCCACTTCGCTCTTTCACGTGCCTCTTTTTATACTTTAATACGTTTATTGAACCGTATGAAGGACGGCGTGGCCATAAGCGTAATAATTCCCGCACTGAACGAGGAGAAGTACATAAGGCACGTCCTTGACGGCCTCAGGGTCCAGACGTTCAGGGACTTCGAGACCATAGTGGCCGACGGTAACAGCACGGACGGGACCCGCGAGATAGCAAGGAGATCCGCGCGCGTCGTAGTGGAGAAGCGGCGGGGGATCGGGATAGCCCGGAACACTGGGGCGAAGGCGGCCAAAGGGAACCTGCTCGTGTTCCTGGACGCGGACACCAGGCCCTCAAAGGCGCTGCTCGAGACCTACTACGACGCGTTCAAGAACACGGACGACGTCGCGGCCACGGGGCCCATACTGCCGCTCGAGAGGACCAAGAAGAGGGTGAACCTCGGATACAAGTTCGTCTCCATACTGTTCGTCAAGTCTTCCATACTCTTCGGCAGGCCCTCTATAGTCGGCCTGAACTTCGCGGTCCGCAGGAAGATATTCGAGAAGGTTAAAGGCTTCAACGAGAAGTACCAGACCTACGAGGACTGGGACCTCTCCCTCAGGATACGCAAGCTTGGCAGGATAGCGTACCTGGATGACGCGGTAGTGTACACGAGCGTCAGGAGGATCAGGGCCTGGGGCGTATCCGGCTTCTTTCTGTACCACATACTCAACATATTCAGGTACCATCTCTTCAAGAAGCCCAACGAGGAGTACGCACCAATAAGGTAAACTTCGCGCCGGATTATTTATGCGAAAATTAGAGTCTTCGTAGAAAGAACAGCGCGTCTTTTTAATTCCACCACACGATTCTTTCCGAATACTATTATCTCCCGTTAGATATATATTCCTTGTCGTCCCGCCTGCAGAAAAAGCCGGCGCAGGGTAGCCCAGCCGACGGCTGTCCCGCCTTTGTATTCAGAAAGCTTTTTAAGGAATTGCCTGTTATCTATTCTTCGAGGCTGAAAAACCATGAAAAAGGCGATTTTCGAGAACAGAATCCTGATGCTGGGCTACGGCGCGGTCGCGCGATGCACGCTTCCCGTGCTTCTGGCGCACGTCGACGTCCCCCTCAAGAACATCACGGTGATAGATTTCGAGGACAAGGCGAAGGAGCTGGCGCCCTGGATCAGGAAAGGGGTGACCTTCGTGAGGTGCAAGATAACCCAGGAGAACCTGCCGAGCATGCTGGCGAAGCACCTGGCCCCCGGTGACCTGCTCATCGACCTGGCGTGGAACATAGACTGCTGCGAGCTTCTCAAGTGGTGCCACGACAACGAGATCCTCTACGTCAACACCTCGGTGGAGCAGTGGGATCCCAAGAAGGGGATGACGGAGAAGACCCCCTATGAGAAATCGCTGTACCACAGGTACATGCAGATAAGGGACCTGACAAAGGACTGGGAGGGCGCCCCGACCGCGGTGCTGGAGCACGGCGCGAACCCCGGCCTCATATCGCACTTCGTCAAGAAGGGCCTCATCGACATATCCGAGAAGCTGATCAGGGACAAGAAGATCCCCCAGAAGAGGGCGGAGCTCCTAAAGGAGCTGATCGCGGGGAAGCGATACGCGGAGCTAAGCATGGAGCTCGAGGTCAAGGTCATACACTGCTCGGAGCGCGACACGCAGATAACGAGCAGGCCGAAGGAGGTGAACGAGTTCGTCGGCACGTGGAGCATCGAGGGCCTTCGCGAGGAGGGCGTGGCCCCCGCGGAGATGGGATGGGGGACCCACGAGAAGTACCTCCCGCAGCTGGCCAACGTCCCGGCGGTCGGGCCGAGGAACCAGATCTTCCTCTCTCAGATGGGCATGAACACCTGGGTGAGGTCGTGGATACCCGGGCAGGAGATACTGGGGATGGTGATAAGGCACGGCGAGGCGTTCAGCATATCGGAGCACCTCACGGTCTGGAAGGACGGTGCTGCCGTGTACAGGCCCACGGTCCATTACGCTTACATGCCGTGCCACGAGACGCTCTCGTCGCTATGGGAGCTCAGGGCCAGGAACTACGAGATGCAGCCCAAGCTCAGGATAATGTCCGACGACATCAAGAAGGGCGAGGACATCCTCGGCGCGCTCATAATGGGCCACCCCTTCGTCTCCTGGTGGACGGGCTCTGTGCTCAGCATAAACGAGACCCGGAGGCTGGTGCCGCACCAGAACGCCACGACCCTGCAGGTCGCGATAGGCGTCGTCTCGGCCCTGCTGTGGGCGCTCGAGAACCCGAGGAGGGGGGTATGCCTGCCGGACGACCTGCCGCACGAGTTCATACTGAAGATAGCCAAGCCGTACCTCGGCAAGCTGGTCTCGATGCAGAGCGACTGGACGCCGCTGAAGAACAGGAAGGTCTTTTTCAAGGAGAACCCGCTGAGCATGGCGGACTCGAGCGACGTGTGGCAGTTCAGGAACTTCGTCTTCGTGCTCTGAGCCGGCGGCGCTAGCAGCTCATCGTGAAGTTGGCGCTCAGCGAGCTGCCGTTCAGCGCTACCGTGCGCGAGCCGCAGGCGGGGCTGGTCGTGTTCCCGAATAGGCTGCTGTAATAGACCTTGACCGCGTAGGTGTCGTTGCCCAGGAGCGAGATCGCGTAGTGGCCGCCGCCGTTTATCGACGTGACGAACCTTGCGCCCGTGCTCTTCGATGTGAACGCCGCCAGGGTGGGCCTGGTCAGGACACCGGTCGTTATCGTCCCGCTCACCACGACGCTGTTCTGTCTCTGCGCCGGCGCCAACAAGGGGGACCAGTTCGCCGATAAGAGGTACAGCATGTAGGCGGACAGCAGGACTATCGCGATGACCAATACCGAAACTATCGCGTTCGCCATATGAAACATCGCCAAGGCACGATTAATATGCGACGCTAGTATTTTTAATCTAACTGGCACCAAATCAGAAACGGGTCAGGCCATGGCCGATAGCCGCATGTACGGAGAGCTGGTCAAGTTCACGACGAAGGACGGCCTGAGGCTGGACGGATTCCTGCTGAGGTCCAGGAGCCGAAACAGAAAGGTCATACTGAACGTCTTCGGGATGACCTCCAACTTCTTTTCCTCTGAGCGGTACAGGGCGCTATATTCCGTGGCCAAGGGCGGCAACGTGGACATATTCCTGGCAAACAACAGGGGCATGGGATCGGTAAACAGTTTTCACACGACCGGAAAAGACAGAAGGTACATAGGCACGGCAAGGGAGAAATTCGAAGACTGCCTGTTCGACATCGAAGGGGCGATAAGATTCCTCTCGAGGCTGGGCTATAGGAGCATAATTCTCCAAGGTCAAAGCACGGGCTGCCAAAAAGTAACCTATTACTGTTCGAAAAGAAAGGATCGAAAGGTCAGAGGCGTAATACTCCTCGCGCCGGTAGACGATTATAATGTCGCCAGGCAGGAACTCAAAGACAGGTTCCCGCTTGCAGTGAGGATAGCGAAGGACATGGTCAGGCGCGGCAGGGGCGATGAGTTGGCTTCAGGGGGGATATACTATTACACAGCGAGGAGGTTCCTGAGTTACGCGGAACCTAGAAATGTAGAGGCCAGATTATTCAATTATGACTCAGATCTGGAGGAATTCGGGCGAATAAGGCAGCCTATTCTCGCCGTATTCGGTAGCAAGGAAGAACATAGAACTAAACCAGTAAGAAAATATATGAGCATATTAGAGTCCAAGACGGTGTCCGCAGACTTCGAGTGGAAGATAATAGCGGGCGCGGACCACTCTTTCCACAGAAAGGAAAAAGAGCTGGCTCGCATTACCCTAAATTGGGCGGACGGAATAAGATGAGTTTTTAGTGTGTATTATGGAAACTAAAAAGTGCCTGTTCTGCAGGATAGCGTCCGGGGAGGAGAAGGGCCACATGATACTTGAGGACAGGAAACACATCGCCTTTCTGGACGTCTTTCCCTTAGTCGAAGGCCAGGCGATAGCGATACCCAAGAAGCACTTCGGCGGCTACGTCTTCGACATCCCGGAGAAAGACCTGAAAGAGCTCGCGGCCTTCACGCAGAAAGTCGCGAAGCGAATAGACTCCGCTATGGGCGCGGAGAGGTGCATGCAGGTGTTCCAGGGCTATGCCATAGACCACGTGCACACGAAGCTGTTCCCGGTCAAGCGGGTAAGGAAGAAGACGGTGGGCAAGGAGACCTACGGCAAGCTCATCGGCCTCCTGAAGCCGAACTGGTACAGCGGATTCATAATAAGCATGTCCGGAAAGGAGCGCGAGAGCGACGAGAACCTCAGGAGGCTTGCGGCCCGCATGAGAAAACCGATGGCAGGCCACTAGGGCATCATATCTGGTCCAGCCAATCCTTGAGATCCCCTGTAACGACGCGCTTGACCCTGCCAAGCTCTGCAATGTTCCTGCATCCTGTCAAGAACATGGCAAGCTTCAGTCCGTACGTCAGTTCGTTGAGCTTCTCTCCGACCTTCTCTGCAGATATCGTTGCGGGTCTGAGCAGTGGAAGCGCGACCGCACTCATCGACGCGCCCATGGCTATTGATTTTGCGATATCGAGGCCGGTCCTGATTCCGCCCGAAGCGACGATCGGGATCCTAACCGCCTTCCTTGCCATACACAGGGACGCCGCCGTGGGTATGCCCCAGTCCCAGAAGAGATCGCCCATCCTCTGCTTCATCTGCATCCCTGACTCCTTTGCCCTGTAATATTCGACCGCGGCATAGCTTGTGCCACCCGATCCGGCAACTTCTATCGCGTCGATGCCAATGTCCTCCAGTTTTTTCGATACCGCTCCCGAGATGCCAAAACCTACCTCCTTGACCACCACAGGAACGTCGAGCCCATCGACGAACGGCTTTATGCCAGAGAGGACATTCCTATACCTCTCTTCGCCTTCGGGCTGCACCACCTCCTGCGCAGGATTCAAATGAATATAAAGCGCGTCGGCATCTATCATCTTCACGAGTTTTCTGCCTTCTTCAACGCCGAATCCTTTCGCAATCTGCGCGCCGCCTATGTTCGAGCCGAGGAATATGTCCGGCGCGACCTTCCTCGTTATCGAGTACGTCTCGGCAAGGGATTTGTCCAGGAACCCCGCCCTCTGGCTGCCGACCGCCATGCCTATGCCGGCCTCCTGCGCCGCCTCGGCAAGATTCCTGTTTATGGTCTTAGCGAGGTATGCACCTCCAGTCATTGCGCCTATCATAAGCGGCGCCGAGAATTTGTGGCCCAAGAAGGTAGTCGAGGTGTCAACGTCATCGAGATCCATCTCGGGCAGGGCGTCGTTGATGAGGTGCACGTCGCCAAACAGCGTCTTCAGCTCTCTGGCCTGAACCGGCTTTTCCAAACAGACCTTTATGTGGCTCTCCTTTCTTTCCATCGTCTGCCTCTTTACCGAGACCTTGCCACTTCTTGTCAATCAAACCCCTTGGAATCTCAGCTAGATGCTACGACCGAGAATGGTCGAACAAGTCAAATGCCCAATCAATATTGATAAATATGCTTTAATATTACCTGTTATTTACTCAGCGGAATGCCCTCTCTGTACTTGCCACCAGCCGCCTATTGAAAATTACAATGTCGGTATTCTTAGGGTGCATCTCCATCGCTTTTTGCATGGATATGTGCATAAAAATTGAATACATGCCGTATACGACGCCCGCATGTGCAGAGACGAGCACGATCTTTTGTTTTAGGTTTTTATCCCTCTGTAGTAAGCGCACAAAACGTTTAACTCTTCTTCTTACATCGTATAGACTTTCTCCATTTGGTGGGGTATATCGAAGGTTTGATTTTTGGACAGCAAGAAGATCCTTCAGCGTCTTTCCCTGAAATATTCCATAATTCTGTTCTCTTAAGTCCGCGGTATATACTATAGGGACTTTATGATATTTTGCTATCCCCGGCTGTGTCCAATAACTCAACCTAACCTCAGCACGGGTTCCCCTAACTCTTGACTCCAGTAATCAAATCAGGAACGTATTGTAGACCACTGCTTTCAGAAGCAATTCCTTCTCCTTCATATCATCGTTTCTAGAAAAAGTGTATTCGCCAAACGCGCCCTTGAACACGCCGATTACGGTCTCTACAAGAGATCTATCGTGATAACCTGTTCGATTCTTCCACGCCTCCTGGTTCTTTCTTCTGATATTCTCTGGTGGAGACACATTACGGTTCATGCCTCTCCTACGCCTAACACCCAACTGCTCTTCGACGTACTTCCGACGGTGCCTGCCCTCCTTGCCAGAGGCATTGATGTGGACGGGCAATATTGGCTCTATGCCTCTGTCGTCGCAGTATTCGAAGTTCTTTTCCGAGTCATATGCACCATCTGTAGTCGCGCGGGAGACGTCATTCATCTCCGTTATGGGTTTCATCAAGGGGATGAATTCGCGAACATCGCCGACGTCTTTGCCCGTCACTTCGACATTCAATATTCTGTGTGTCTTTCGTTCGATTGCGATGTGCATCTTGTCCCACTCCTTCATTTTCCCGTATTTGGTGCTCCGGTATTCGCCATCGTTCACTGACTTTATGCCAGTGGAGTCGATAATCACTTCGAGGTCACTGCCGTGTTTTTGGTAGATCATGAACTTTATTCCGTCCTTCTTCATCTGCGATATCCTCCAGTGCATCGTTCTGAAATCGGGATGCCCTTTCACACCGATTCTATCCACGTAATCGGCGACATTTCCTGCCGCCTCCCTGTAGCCTATTTTGAAGACAGACTTCACTGCAAACCCTGCAATAATTAGAAGGTCACTGTACTCATACGGATGGCCTACCTTTCCGTTGTTCATAACGGAAAGGTCTTCCGTCTGATGCGAAAGTGCAGGTCCGAGATAGGTGGAAGTCCTTCCCCTGTCAACCAACTGTCGGTTATACAAACTCCAATCTCTCTTATGGTTCTGCACTGAATCGCCAAAATCCAGTGCAACTAGGGGCTAAAAACCCCTAGTAATTAGTGGAATTGTTGGACACAACCCTATCCCCTTCGTAGTATCGACTGCGCGTTTAAGGTCGCTTGAGAATATCTTGTCAATTTTTTCCGTTTTCAATTTGATTGCAAGCTTAGCTATCTGGCTCTTCCCAGTTCTATTCAATTTACCGGGAGCATGTCCCGCCAGCACATGCCTTCTGTTCTCTTCTGTTTCCCCATGCCTTACTACAATGATTCTCATGTACAATGCCCTAGACAAGTTGAGATTTTACTATGTTGCGCACAATCATTAAAATACTCTGTGTCCTTTTAGGCTTAGGATTCGAAATACATTAACCTTCATCTAATTTTGTCTTCGATTTGTCGTCGACCTGCTCCGACCGTTCTACTGACGACAAAAGTGCTTCACCACCGGAATCCTACGACGTCAAACGCTATCATCTGTCCATCAAGACGTTTGTCGACGTAGAATACCGTTTCCTCATTCTTGTCATCCCGATTCCGGCGCTTCGTTATCTATATCTTCGCTAATCCTTTCAAACCTTTCCTTTAGGATCCCCAGGGCCATGGCACTTTCTGGAGGCAAATGATTCAGGTTTTTGAACGCCCAATCCATGTGTTCGTACAGTTTTCTGCTCTTAGGATCGATGCTCTCGTCTTTGCACATGTCGGCGACAAGCTCCGCGGCGTCAATCCGTTTTCCCGCGTGCTTCGGCTGCGCTTCCCGCGCCTTCTGCATTGTCTTGGCATACTCTTCATCTTTCTCTATGGCCCGCCGTATCAAGTTCCGCAGAAGGGCAGCCTTCTTGTAGCCTTGACCGGCCTTGTAGTTCGAGCCAGGCCTCCTCTTCCTTACCCAGGTTCGCTATCATCTTGCTATATTTTCCCATGCTATCGCTATGACTGTCTCCCTAAGCCTTTAGTGGGCTTGGAACTGCGTCTGACCGATGTGTAGTCCTGGAACGCCGCAGCCAAGCGTAGTCCCGTCGTAAGGCGACTACACGTAGACGCCCTGCGAAAAGAAGCTTAGTCGAGCTGCGCTGCGCTGAGCGCGAGTCCGAGCCCACGGCGATGGCGGAGCCGTGCTGGCGAGGGAGAGCCTAGCCCCAGCTCAGCCTTTGGCCCTGTCGGCACCACCACCATCGACGCAGGCGCAATCCCCACCACCGACACCACCCCCATCACCGCTAGTCCAAGCTTGAGCGGCTACGAAGCCTCGTAGCTGGGCAACTGGAATCCCTACTCTGACGCTCGCCCGCCCCTCTCGGTCCCTGCGGGACCTCGGCGCGGCGGTCTCGCTGCCGCAGCGCAAGGAGATAGCGCTCGGCGCCCCTCTCGGCCCGGAGGGCCTCGGCAGGGGCGCCTCGCTGCGCAGGAATCAAAGGGCATCCCCCGACCGGTTTAAATTCGAGTCGTGCCATTCAATATCGATCGGATGGCATCCCTGAAGGAGCTGGAGAAGGAGATAGCAGCCATAAAGGAGCGCAACAGGCGCGTGGAGGACGACAAGGCATGGGAGAGGAGCTACGCAAGGCGGTTCCTGATAGCCGTGTTCACGTACCTCGCGATAGCGTTATACCTCGCGGCGATAAACGTGCAGGACGCGTGGCTGAACGCAGTAGTGCCTGCGGCGGCATTCACGCTGTCCACCCTCACGCTCCCCTACTTCAAGTCGCTGTGGCTCAGGCACAGGAAATAGGTGCCTCGCTCCGCAGAATCAAAACCCGAGCGCACACTTAAATACGCGGGAACCCACAACACATCATTGGAGGACAGATGAAAGGGTGGGGAAAGAGAAAGGGCGCCACCGCGCCCTTTCTTTTACAGTTACACTCAGACTTCGGTGCTCTTGCTGCTGCTTCTCTTCCTTATGAAAGACCCGCGTATCAGCCTGTACGCCAGTCGGCCGTCCTTGTGCCTCACTGGCGTCCCTATCAGCACTCCACAGCTCAGGCAGACGAGATTGGGCAGGTCTTCGGGGCCTCTGATTCCTTTTCTGCGCTGGAGGGTTTCGTATTCAGGCGGGTCGAGGATCCTGTCCAGGTAGCACCTCTTGAGCCAGCCGGGCCCGTCCTTCTGGTAGACCAGGACCCGCGCCCCGCAGGCCCCGCACGCCACGTCGACCAGCTTCGCGGTCCCGCCCCTCGCAAGCCTGTGGCCGTCCATCTTCAGGCGATAGGCTTTCTTGGCTGCCTTATTCCTAGCACTGTAAAGATTGCCTTTCACGTGACTGACCCTTAAATGAATCATGGACGAAAAGGTAAATAATGGCAACGGCCTAACTCTCAAATGGGACGTTATCATGAACAAGAGCTTGAGGGGGCGGGTGATAAGGCGTGCAGCGCCGTACCTTCTGAAGAACGACGTCTCGCACGACATCAGGCATGCGATGAGGGTACTGGCGAACGCCGAGGCAATAGGGCGCCAGGAAAACGCTGATATGGACGTGCTCGTACCTGCGGCGCTTTTCCACGACATAATCGTAAGTTCAAAAGACAGTCCGAAGTCAAAAAAGGACGCGGGTAGAAGTGCCGCGCTTGCTGGAAGGCTGTTGAAGCGCTTGGGCTACAGTGACGAGAAGATAGGCAAGGTGTGTTATTCGATAGAGAATTGCTCCTTTGGCAAGGGTACGCCCGACTCTCTGGAAGCCAAAATACTGCAAGACGCAGATAGGCTCGAGGCCACGGGTGCAATAGCGATAATGAGGACCTTCGGCTCCGCGGGCAGCATGAACCTTCCCTTCTATGATGAAGGGGATGTCTTTGCAGGGCACAGGAAACCCGACTCACTGAGGTATGCCTTTGATCTCTTCTATACGAGGCTCCTGTTAGTGAAGGCCACGATGCACACGAAAACGGCAAGAGAATTGGCAAGGCGAAGAACGGATTTCCTTTACGAATTCATAAAGGAATTCGAAGAGGAATTGAAAGAAGTCTGACTGGCACCCTTTTAGATCTGGCTTGGGGCTCGCCGCACTCTGGGAACATTCTATCGAGCCGATCGCATCTGTCGCGCAGCCAGAACATGCTCTACGCCGTAATCGGTTATTGATTCGCTAGCGCACCTCACTGCGTTTTTCAGTG
Organism: uncultured archaeon; assembly: GCA_963752955.1. GTDB lineage: Archaea > Micrarchaeota > Micrarchaeia > Micrarchaeales > CABMGC01 > CABMGC01. The sequence goes on along the minus strand of CAVWAD010000002.1, from coordinate 6,684 downwards.
CAATTTCTGGATTGGCCTTATCTGCCACCTGCGCCATGAATGCGCCGGCAAGCATATCTCCGGCTCCCGTCTTGTCCACGACCTGCGCTATTCTAGGCGCGGCGATACTTCCCGAGATCCCACCCAGGGTATACCTGACGCCGAGAGGCCCGCACTTTATTATGAGGTCGCCCTTAGGCACGAACTTTCCCGCGACCAGCGCATATTCCTCTTGGTCCAGGAATACCGTGTCTGCGAGTTCAAGCACCCTGGTGACTTCCGCCAGCTTATCCTTTATGAAGAAGTCTATCGTATCGACGCTTATTATGGCGTCAGCATTCCTCGACCTTATGCGCCTTATCATCTCTTCCTGCTGATGCGGGGGCATCGTCGCCACATGGAAATACTGCGCCTGGTCCAGATACCTGTCGGGCATGTCCTGCGGGGCTGCCAGCGCGCTCGCGTCCCTCTTCTCGATTATTTCCCTGTCTCTCAGGTTTTCCGAATAGCGGCATATGAATCGGGTAGTCTTGTTGGCGGGTGCCATCCTTATCCCTTCGCGGTCTATGCCGAGCCTTTCCAGAGCATCGAGGTCGTAGTCATTGCCTACTACCCCTACGACGCCCACATTCTTGGAGAAGAGAGAGGCGCCGACAGCCGAATAGTAACCCGAACCTCCGTTGTTTGCCCTGGTCTTGCCGGAAGTTATTATTTCATCAATGGTAAAATCCCCGTACACCACCAGGCCTATGTTTCCTTTTCTGGCAATGGCTAGGCCAGTTTGGCCTTCTTCAGCAGAATGCGCTCTCTTTTCAGTTCCCTGCTTCTTGTCCGGGTTGCCGTTTCCTGAATGTGTCCGCTGTTCGACTACGAATCCGATATAAGGCTTCTTGACAGGCAGTATTCCGAAAGTCAGCCTGTCAAGCAATATCTGGTTTCTCGTTTTCTGCGTCTTCGGCGAATCGAAGAAATGGAACTCCTCGATTATCTTACCCTCGGATTTGGCTATCAGTTCCCGCCATGTGCGCCGCGGCATAAATCGCTCGTTTCCGTACTGGCGCTGCTCCTCTGTGAAGAAATCGGACGGCACGGAGAATACGACGTGACTGGCTGCCTTGAGCTGCTGCTCCAGTATTAGTGTTATCTGCTCATCCTGAAAGTGCTCAAACACGCCATTGCTGAATATGACTTCGAACTTGCCAAGCTCCGGAAGGGACAGTACGCTCCCTTCGATGAATCTTATCCTATTTGCGCTGCCAAACTGCGCGGATACCCGCTTTGCAAGTTTCAGCATGTCTTTGTCGATATCCAGTCCGCACGTGACGTGCCCTTTAGATGCGAGATACGACGCTAGTGCCGCGGAGCCGCATCCTGCTTCCATGATCCTGCCTTTCTGGCCGGCGTATTTGGTTATGATGCCCAGGAGAACGCCCTTGTCGGCAACCTTCGCCCTCGCGTAGCTTTCCAGCCCTCCGGCTGCGCTTATCTTCTTTTCGTATATGTCCTGCCACTTATCTTTGATTGCCAAGGCCATCAGCTTTTCCAGCAATGAGATTTACCGCTCGCGCTACCTTCTCGTACCCCCCCTGCGTGAAGTCTACTGCCGTGTTCGCTTCCTTGTTCAGCCGGTCAACGTAGTAGTGGTAAGAGCCCCTGGAAGGTATTGTGCCTCTGGCGGAATACCTATCTGCATCCTCCCTGTGGTCATCGAACACAGTGAGCTTCAATGATTTGATCGCGCCGAATATCTTCGCCTTTGCGCCTTCCGAGTCGGCCTCCCCTGCGGATATTTCCGCCTCGTAATACGAGCTGTGAATTCTCCTCTCATCGGGCTTGGCGCCAGGCACGAAAGGCCTCACCAGGGTGAACTCGACTCCTCCGAAGATGTATCTTTCGGATGACCGCAAGGCCATCATGCCGCGCGGATAGCCCACTGACGCCATGAATCTGACGGCGTTGAGGAATTCGCCTTCCTTCAGCCGGACGGATATCTCTTCCCTCTTTGTGGAACCCTGCTCCCCTATCTTTACTATGAGCTCAGGTTCCTCGCCGGTGAGCCGGCATCTTACGTCAAGGCTGCTGCCTTTTTCGATGCAGCTGTAAGCCAGCAATAGCCTGTCGAATCTTTTTACGAACGTGCCTTCTGACTTGAGCTTGCCCTCAAGGGCCTCGTACTCTCCGTTCACCAGGACTCCACGCACTTCTATCTCGAAACTTCCACTCAATCCATCACCCATCGATTGTCGAACATACTCCTCGCATCATTTGCCGAGCATGAGTGTCACATATCCCTGCTCTATCAGTCTGCCCTTCGTAACGCCGAACTCCTTCGCCGCGAAGAGCTCGAGGCGCTCTCTGACCCGTTCGCCTCCTTCGTCGCCCTTCAATTCAATCTCAACGTAAGTGCCCAGCCCTTCGATCCTGTCGAAATTTATTTCATAGTCCTGGTAGCCGAACTGCTTCCTGTTCTTCCTGATTACGACCACCTCAGTGAATCCGCTCGCGCGCAGTATCTTATCCAGCGTTTCGGGGTCGGATATCGGATTCTCCCACTCGTGCCAGGCAGTATCCGCATCCGCCCGGGCGGAGGTCTTGAACGTGAGCATGGCCAGGCCCTTTCCCACGCGGATCCTGAGTACGAATCTCCTGTCCTTCGGGTCGCCGTACGTGAAGTACGTGTCAGTGGCGTCATAGTCCGAGACCAGTCTCGCTCCGAGCTTCTCTATCCTCTTGAGTTCCTTGCCTCCTGCCTTGAATCTCACTTCGGTTTCTATCACGATAACGCCTCCTTCTGGATTATCTTCAATCCGCTTGCCTCGAGCGACCTGAGCGCCTGCGAAACGGTCTGCTCGATGCTCATCCCAGAGCTGTCTATCCTAATCGCTTTTGTCCTCCCCTCCGCAGCCAGGGCGTTTGCGATATCGCCAAACTTGGCATCCACGCGCTTTATGAAGTCGCTGTCCCAGTCGATCTCGTGGTTCTGCGACTGGTCCCTTCGCTGCAGCCGCTTGAACCGCTCGGTCTCGTTTGCCTGCAGAAATATTACTGCGTCGGGCGTTATTAAACTCTTGCTGGCTTCGCGCACCAGCGCCTCTATCTGCTCCCTGTGGGCCCCTCCGTAATGGATCTCGTCCAGCGTAAGGTGTGTGGCGTAGGTCGAATATACGTACCTGTCGAATATCACACGCCTGCCGGCGCTCAGGTGTTTCAGGGCGACGTTGGCTACGAGCTGGTTGGCGGACAGGTAGTAGACCAGCCTCGGCAGCAGGTAGGTCTTCGGGTCGTCGGTCATCAGCGTCCTCACTTCGGGCAGGAGCGCAGGCAGGCTTGAGGGGGAGAGCACCACCCCGTCCATGCGCTTCGCAAGCTCGGCGCACAGCGAGCTCTTTCCGCAGCCGTCCCCTCCCTCTATGACTATCGCCGTCATGTCTTCACCACGACCCCTCGCTGAGCTTTCCCCCGTTCCTGAGCGACGAGACTATCTCCTTGTCGGACACCTCTTCGGAGGCCATGTTTATCTGGTTATCGCTGACATAGGCGCAGGGCTGTAGTATCCCGTCCCTGGAAAGCCTGATTTGGTATCTGCAGCCTTCCATGCAGATCTTGCGCGCCCCGCACTTCATGTTCGGGCAGTTGTTGACTACGGAATCCTTGACCTCGGCAATCGCTCCCCTGACTGAGAACAGCCTGCCCGTGTAAGGAAGGGCATACGCGTAGCTGCCGTCGGCCATGAGTTCCAGCTTCGCGGCCAGTCTTTCAAGAAGCGCGTCGTAGATCGGCTGGTCTTTCGGATTGTCCGAGAGTATCCTGAAGAACTTTATCTTTATCTTCTTCTCGCGGGACAATCGGAGGAAGGAATCCAGCTCGGAGAGGGTCTCCTCCCTCACGATGCAGTTTATCCCTATCGGCAGATTGCATTCCAGGGACGCTTCGATTCCCTTAAGGACGGAGCCCAGGCCGTCTATTCCCGTTACTTCCCTAAAGCCCATGGGAGACAGTGAATGCAGCGATATCGTTGCCGAGTCGAGCCCCGCCTTCCTCAAGCTGGCCGCCAGGGGCTCGGCGCCGCCTGCCAGCAGGGTGCCGTTCGTGGTGAGCTTTATCCCCCGCACTGCATCCGAGGACTTCAGCCCGGCCACCAGGTCCACGAGTTCATCACCCAGCAGGGTGGGCTCGCCGTTGCCCGCGACGTGGGCGATGACCTTTCTTCCGGTGGCTTCGGACACCCTCTGCACGATCCTGACTATCGCATCGTTCTCCAGGGCGGCTCCCTCCCCGAGGCGGGAATTGTCGCCATGGCAATCTATCCCCCGCTTGCGGTCGAATACGCAATTCTCGTTACAGGACTTCTCCGACGACCTCGTGCCGCTCGGCACGGTCTTGTCGATCCTTATGTTTACCGACTCGTTTCTACTGCTCTTCTCTTTCAGGACGGCAGCCACGAGACCAGCATCGCAGTTGGACAGAGTCTTATCCATTTTGCACACCCCACGCTACCTGGACCTGTACACATAGTGGTTCAGCGCCACGCTGACCTCGCCGCCGCTCCCTGCCGTCTTTCTGACCAGCCTGCATGTCCGCCTTATGTCATCCGCAGTGCCATTCCTGGCGGTCACAACGTATGCGTAGCTGCCGCTCGTGAGGCAGACCGCCCTGACCCCCTCGCACGCGGCTATGCGCTTCGCCACTCCCTCAGAATCGCCCGTGCGCGCCGGCTTAAGCAGAATGAAGCTCTGTTTCGCCGGTTTCCGCGACACCGCGCCGCAGCTGTCCCCTCTTGTAGTTCTGTTGCTCATAACCCAAACCCCACTGAGTATGAATGTGAAAATGTCCTGTGCGTTCAGTCAGCGTAGACTATGCGCCAGGAGTTCCTGCCGTCCTGCACGAACCTTATCTGCCTCTCGCCTTCCGTCTTCTGCTCGGCCGCGTTGCCGGCGCTTTTCCCAGATACGATATCCCATATTGACATTCTATCCCCACGTTCAAGCATGAGGCGCAGCTTGCGCTGCGCCGTATTTTAGGGAAGGAGAGATCGCCTTTGTTTTCGGGTGAGGAAATACAAAATTAGAGCAGGCATGAAACATGTAAGATGCGTTCTTGCCCATCCAACTACCCCATCCATCCCTAGATGCCGTTATGCCTTTCGGAGTATATAAACTGTGTTGAATAGTTTGGTCGGTGTCTGGATGAGTAATACTTGACTTCGCCACTTCTCTCGTAAACTGACGAAAACTATTTTTATGCCAAGGGCAGTATTCTCATTGATAAGATGAAGAACACAACTACGCCCTTGGGCGGTATAGCTATCATCGACAAGATAGAAAATGATTTCGGTCTGCTCTCCTCGGTCTTCGGAGGGATCATGAGTCCCGCATACGTCGGGCGGTTGAAACTGCTCCTCAACAACCGCCTGACTTTCGCGACGTCGATACACCAGGTAATTCCCACCTCCTCTGAAGACACCTGTGCGCTTCTCGGCGCAGAGGGCGCCTCGGAGAGGTCGCTGTACAGAACCGTCGAGAAAGTGGGGCTGCTCTCGGCGGCGATAGTAGAAAGGTATCAGAACTTCCTCAACACGAGGGATCTCGCAGACAAGGACCAGAACATAGACTGGTCGTCGATATATTTCGAGGGGAATAAGGCCGAGATGGGCGCACTGGGTTACTCCAGGGACCACCGCCCCGACAAGAAGCAGGTGACCTTCGGGATAGCGACGGGAATCAATGGAATCCCTACTGCACTGACGATTCAGAAGGGGAACGTCCTGGACAAGAAGCATTTTGTCGAGACGTACAACGTCGTCAAGAGGATACTGCAGAAGGATTCCCTATTGATATTCGACTGCGGCGCGAACACGAAAGGTAACAAGGAGATGATAGTCCATGACAGGTTCAACTACCTGACCCTGAAGCAGAAGAACGTCAAGAACTATAGGAAATATATCGCCATGTTCAAGTCCGCGGAGAAATCGACGATAAAAATCGGCGACAACACCTACTTTGCGGCAGTGGTGGAAGAGAACGGCGAATTCCAATACATCTACTTCTCGAAGACGCTTCTCGAGACGCAGATACGCAACAAGAACAGGAAGTTCGAAAGGCGAAAGAAGATGGGTAACAAACTCGCGAAGAAAGCGGGAAAACACAAGGCGGTGGAGACTTACCCCTGCGAGAGGGGATGGGTCGAACTCTACCCGGAACTCCAGACCGCACTGGGATGCGTCGAGAACCCCTACATAAACGGGATAGAGGGGTTCTTTATCCTCGAGAGCACGGTGAAAGCGAGTCCCGATGATATCCTGAGGATATACAAGCAAAGGGATGCCGCGGAGAAACTCGTGCGCAACATGAAGGAAGGGATCGAACTGAGGCCTGTCAGGCACTGGACGAAATATGCAATAATCGGCGCAATCCTGATCGCATTCCTCGCGGAATCCCTGATAAGTTTGACACTGCTTTCATGCAAGAATCCCCTCGTCAAGAACGTAAAGCTCCTCAAAAAATACCTGACGAATTTGACAGCGACCTTCGTTTACCCTCCCGGAAGGTTCAAATTCACGGTAGTGAGCAACATTTCTCCCCCGATTTCGGAGATTTTCGGCAGTTTCCTGCGCAGATATGGTACGAAAAACCTCAATCTGCGCTGGTAGGAACCGTTTTGGCGAATTGAGTTGGAGGCAACTGTCAGACACTTCGCGGCCTATTT
>CAVWAD010000001.1:0-9048 GCA_963752955.1 uncultured archaeon | reverse complement strand
GTCGTTAAAGAGTAGATTCGATTTTGCCAAGATTATCTTGGCTTTTCCAACAAACTTCAATCATTGATAGGCCGGTCACTGGATCTTACGATGAGTCCCTCCTGCTCCCGGAATTTCGGATTCGCCGGTTTTCCCTTGAAGACGTTTATGAAATCCCCGGAAAACTCCGGCAGCAGTTCCTCAAACCCGAACCTCCTGTTTCTGAGCATCGACCGCATCTCAGGTTCCGGCGTGGTGCAATAGATCGCTGCCGCTCCAACTCCCCTACAGTCTTTGACCACCTCGTTCAGCACGCTGCCACCTATCCCCTTCTCCCGCAGCTCCTTAAGTCGCACCGGATAGAACTGCTCTATCTTCGCCACTATGTCCATGTCGCATAGGCCCCGGTCGGCGAACTCCCGCCTCAGGAACTCATACGGATAGTCGCACACCCGCCAGGCGCTCACCGTGACGCTTCCTATCCTGTCCTCAGAGTAATTGCAGCTCTGTCCGCACTTTTCCTGGGACGACGAGCAGATCCCACCGAAGTAACTCTCCTTGATTTTGTAATTCTGCTCGGGAAAGAAGACGCAATAGCCCAGGCAGCCGTAGGTGAATGGAGTATTCGAATTATAGAACTCCACCGACGGAAAGCCCTGGATTCTCAGCTCAGCTTTGACTCCCTTGCCGGTATCGAATTGCCTTATTTTCTCAAGCGTGTTTTCACCACATTGCCAAGACTATCCGAGCTTTTCCAACAAATTGTTCGTTGAGGCGATGTCAAGGGCGCTTCTGGAGCAGCTCGTCCTTGAAGGCCCCCAGGGCTTTCGTAATGTCACCGTCGCCCCATCTTCTTACCAAGCTCGCCAGAGTATGACGTTCAGATAGGTCTACAGGGCCGACCTTGCCTTCTTTTTCTGCGTCCTTCGCACACCTCAGCAGGGCAGACGTCTCATTCTTTTGCAGGCCTATGCCTCTTTTGAACAGCCTTTTCGCGTTAGCGATTTTGTCAATTGTGAGGGGTATGGCGGGAAAGGTTTCAACTCCCTCAATTCCTATACAGATGAGGTATGGCGCATCTGCATCTCTCTCCTCTCTCAGGTTTTTCATGAAGAGCGCGTAATGGCTCGCATTGATCAACGTGGCCCTATTCAACATACTGTCGACCCAGACCCCTACTACATCATAGCGCGGGGCATCGGAACTGTCCTTGTCGGTTGTGGCGGTGAAGCTGGCGAGAATGGTCAATGTGCTGTCTGTCTGATCCGAGAACCGAACGCAGAAGTTTCCAGTATAGGGCGATTCATAGCTTATGCTCTGTTCGCATGTTTTGTATGGCAGCGAGCACGCCACCCTTGCGACTGGAGAATGAGAGTTCTTAACTCGACTAGTCATTTTACCACGCAACATCTCTGTTTTCAGCGTTCTTAAGTATTGGCTTTAAATCAACCATTCCAAGACTATGTGGGAAAATCCAAAAAATTATTTTCTAAGAACGATAAGCCACATATCTTCATCATCGATATCGTCCTCCTGGGCATGATGGCTGCATTTAATGGTCTCAAAGCCTGCCCTGCCATAATATTCTTTAGCGGCGCGGCCTGTCCCGAACGCTCCATATTCTTTCATCGCTCTCTTGTCTCCACAGTAGGCATTCGGGTGATGGTCGGTTATGACAGCGTACGCATCCGGTCCAAGCACCCTGAAAAGCTCGTTCACAAACTCGTCTCTGTCTTCAAACAGGTGCTGTGACAAGCCGCATGTCGCAAGATCAATGGATCCGTCTTGGAATGGAATCGCGTCCGCACTGGCTCTCACGGCATGGAAACGCGATATGTCTACATCTTTCAACTTATGCCACAGTTTTGCTTGTTCCTTGATCGCAGAGCCGGGAAATGCGTGGTGCGCCTGTGCGTCAAGATAAGGTATGTTTGCAACCTGCTCCTTCCAGGTCCGCACGGGATCGCAGTTGCCGGCGAAGTCCAATATAAAACATTCGTCGAAGCTGCTAAGGTGCATTAGCTTGTAATTGATAAGCTCGGTCCAACCGCAGCCTCCCGCAACACCCAGATAGTTTTTGTGCTCTCCCACCAGCTGCTTTGCCAATAGCCCAGCCTCTGCAGCTATCAAATCCCATGATTTATCGCTCGTGTTAGTCAATGCGGAGATTACGGCCTCCGGCGCATATATCTTGGCACTTCTGTACAGCGCAGTGTAGTCAGCCATCCTTTCACGCGAAGTTTTTAATCGTGCCATAAATCTCCAACCCCCAGAATTCTAAGAGTATTCTAGCCCAAACAGACCCCGCCCGCCTAATGCAGCCATTCACGCAGCAGTTCGTGGGCCCCCAACTCATCAAATCCCAGCGCGCTATCCAAGTCCCCGACGCCGAGCAGATGGGCAGCTTCTGCGGCAGTGTAGAGCAGTGCTTCCGCGCGGGCGGGGTCTGTCGGTTCCACCTTGCGCGCCAGATCTACCTGCGAGGATACCATCTCCTCCAAGACCCTCATAAACTCAGGCGGATCACTGAGTTTGCCGCAATACTCCTCCAGTTTTTTCGTGTCAAATTCCAGTATTTCCATCAGCCTGGCCAGTTCGCGCACGGAGAGTTCGTCACAGTTGTCCTTCCTGCGTCTAATATGGCGCTCGATAATGTTGCCGGCGAGCCAGTCATAACCCAAGCCATTGTCGTACTCCAACACCGCCACGTGCAGGGGTATGCCGAAACGAGAAAGATCTTTCTTGAGCTTGGAAAGCCGCGCCATCTCATCGGATAAATCCGCCTGCGTGCTCCCTGGAAACGTTAGGCTGAGCACGTCGTCTTTGACTTTGGCAATCACCATTCTCTCGATCACGATAGGTGCTATCCCTGCTTCCCGCATCTTACCAGACAGTTCTTTCGTCTTTTTCGCGGCCAGCTCCAGTTCGCCCGAGGCTATCAGATCATACACGGGTTTTAGCAGATACAGCTGCTTTATCTCCTTGTGGGTGTCCTCCACTGTCTTGATTTTATCCATGCCATCCACCATCGCACAGGAGAACCTTGGTTACGGGTGTTATTAAGCATTGGCGTGAAATCGTCCGGTTCCGGCATATTCGGGATCGCGCCGTATCCTAAACCCAGCCCCTTGTATACAGTATGACCTGTTTCATGCGGGAGAGGCCGCCGTACTCAGGAAGTATGAAGCGGCTGTCAAAATCGTCGACCAGTGCGAAGGCTGACACTTCGTTAATATACTTCAGCGCTTTCTGGGATAGCTGGGCCAAGACCTGCCCCGTGGTCTCGCTCCCCACAACCGCCGGAAGGTTAATCGAGACGCGCCCCAGTTCCCTCAGGCCCTCGGCTTTTTCGCCAGGCACAAGTTCTGCAAGGGGAAGGTGCAGCAACGCATCAACTGACACATCCGTGCCTCCCGCGTAGGACGGCCAGCATACGTCCCTCCTGAGGTAACGGAGCACGCCGTCGTCGCCCGTGCGGACCGGCGGCATCTTCCGTAGAATACCTTCGGATCCTGCCATTTAACCACATAGCTCTTCTTTCCCGTGGTTTTTAAACATTGGCTTTAAATACGCCGAGGGAATGCCCGTTACGCATGTCCCTGCATCTCTTCATCGTGCCGCTTCGCGTTGACCAGGTAGGGGGGTAGGCCATTGGTCAGCATTTTTTTGTATAGCGCGCGTGCATCTGATATTGCAAGAGTGTGCCAGCCCTGCTCGGCGAAGCGTGCCAGCAGCCTATCTCTCGCTTCGGCGCGGGACTGACATGTCGGGTCGCTCAACTCAAGCTCGAACATGAGCTCGAGTTCGTGAATGAAGAACGACTGCTGCCTTCCCGAAAGGATCAGTGAGTACGTGCCAGATAGTTTTCCGTCCTGTAGCGCCGCGAGAGCCGCAAGCGCATTGCCGACTCGTTCCTTTCTGTTCGGATCAGGTTGAAAAAGGCCGTTATCAAGAAGATACTTGACCCTGAACTCGGCGAAACCCGAAAGGCCCGCCATTAGCTCCCTGCGCGCCTTGAGTTTGTCATGGGGGAAACGGCCGGTGATGTGCCTGATGTCCCTTAATATCTCTGGCGCGTTCGTGAGTGGTAGCACGACGTCCCAGCCCTCGCCGTTCTTGCGCAGCGCATCGACTATCTCCGTCAGGTGCCTCTCCTTCATATCATAGGTTCTGCCTCCGTATCCATCGCCGCTTTTTGGGGTCGGTGTGCACAGGCGCTGCAGCACCCGGAGGCCCTCCATTCCGCCGAGCGTGGTCGCCGGCTTCGGTTCCGCGAGAGGCGCATCCGCCCGCAGGTCTTGCATTGCTAGCATGAATACCGTATTCATCAGGCTCTCCGGCTATTTAAAAATTGCCTCCGAATCCGGCTTGCAGTCTCGGGCGCCGCCCGGGCCGCCTCTCGGCGACCCTAACGCATCATTATTTATTTGTCAACGGGGAGAATATGATAGATAACATGGTGTCCAAAGTGCACGCCGCGCACATACTCGTGAAGAGCGAGTCCAAGGCGAAGGAGATAATTGAGAAGATAAGGTCGGGGGAGAGCTTCTCCGCGCTGGCCACGCAGTTCAGCGATTGCCCGTCTAAGAAGAACGGCGGGGACCTCGGATGGTTCGGAAGGGGCCAGATGGTCCGCGAGTTCGAGCTCGCCGCTTTCGACGGCGAGAAGGGCGCGGTTGTCGGTCCCGTCCGCACCGAATTCGGATGGCACGTCATAAAGATACTGGACAAGAAATGACATTGCCGTCCTTTCCCGCGCCCTAGGAGTCCAGTGTCCCCAGTCTCTCCACCAGCGCGGGCACGTCTATGTCCTCGTTCTTCAGGAGGACCCTGTCGATGTCCTTCGCGGTCACCTTATCGTACCTGCGCCTGAACTCGCCCACTCGCTCCATGACCCTCTCGAGGAACATCGTCTTCATCTCCCCGCTCAGCAGCCTCCCCTTCCTGTAGTCGTCGTGCAGCCGCTTCGCCTCCCTGGGCTTAAGGAAATAGCTCTTCAGGTACATGAAGGACACGTCTACGTCGGGATCCCCCCCGAGCCTCCTGTGCTCCTCGGCGCTGGCCTGCCCGCCGCTGTACGCGGACATTATCTTGCGCCTTATCTCCTTCTCGCCGTCGAGCAGGTATACGGCGTTCCCCCTGGACTTGGACATCTTGTCCCCGTCGAGCCCGGGCAGGAACCTCGTGTGCAGCACGGCGGGCTTCTCGTAGCCGAACTTGCCGGCGACGTCCCGGCAGACCCTCAGGTGCGCGTCCTCGTCCGGGCCTATGGGGACTATGGTGTTCCGTATCCCGAACTCGTGCGGCAGAACTATGTGCGCCGACTGTATCGCCGGGTAGAAGTGCAGCCCGATGTTCTGGTCGTTGGTGTAGCTGTACACGGACTTCAGCTCGGACATCGTGACCCCGCGCGAGAGCTTGACGGCCGTGTTGTAGATGTCGGTGTAGAGCTGGTCTATTATGATGCGGGTCCTCTTCGGGTCGAACCCGTACGCGAGCATGCTCCTCGCTAGCCTCAGCGCGTGGCCGAGCGCCTCCTCCTGGGTCTTCACCTTCAGCGAGACGTAGCTCTCGTCGTCCGAGATCGGTATGAAGACCTCGGCGCCGTGCTCGCGCTGGAAGAACATGTTCGTGTCGAGCACAGGGATGTGCCCCAGGTGTATGGTCCCGCTGGCGTTCAGCCCGGAGACCACCGCGGACTTCTCTCCCTTGAGGAGCCGCGCGTAGAAGAGGTGGAAGTCCCTGTGCGAGTGCATAAGCCCGTTGGTGAAAGTGTAGAAGTCGGGAGTGGAAGCGAGTTCGGACACTCTTGAAGCTCCGAATTTCTCGACAAGCCTTACGTTGTCCTCTGCCAGTCCAAGGGATGCACCTTTCGCCATTTTTGGATCGTCCGTTCTATGTTCCATCTTATAATCTGCTCAGCCAGGTATAAAAAGCTGCTGTCCTGAGGGAATCGGTCCGCGCGGAACACGAGATTAAGTTTATTAGGGCGGAGAGGCAAGCTATTCTGTTAGCATGGCACCCTCGAGATCCGTGTATCCCAAATATGACATCTCGCTCAGCGCCAGGAGGTCCGACCGAATCAGGCAGTCCGACTCGGTCCGCAGGCTCACGGCGATAACACTGAGGGCAGTAAGGGGATGCATGCCTGTTCTTGAGAGCGATCCGAAGTGCCAGTGCGCGGTGAATGCGTTCAGATCCGCCAAAAGATGCATTAACAACCCGAGTGAGAAGAACAAGGCCGCCGCCAATAAGAGGGCAGAGGAGGCGAAAGAGTCCGCCGAGGCGACACCCGGTCTGTCGCCGGTCAAGATATGGGCGATGAGGGCGGCCGCGCAGGCGGCTGCGACGGCGGGCTCGGCCTCGGTCGGCTTCGGGAGGATATTCGCACGGGGCGCGGTAATGTCCGCGGACGAGTCGGCGAAGTGGGGGTGCGAAGCGCGGCGCAATAGGGCAGGCGGCGTGGCAGACTCGGGTATGAGAATGGTTAGAAAATAGGTTCGCGAGACCTCATGAAGCCCGAGGCGTCGCTATTCGATCCTGACCGATCTCGCTGTAGGGCCCTTTCCCTTGCTGACGGTCATCTCGAGTACGCCGTTCCTGTACCTCGCGACGGCGCTGGAGGGATCCGTCTCCTTCGGGAGGTTTATCATGTTTATGCCCTCCACGGTGCCGGCCTTCCCGACCGAGCACACCTCCAGCATGGTCGGCGTGGCCCTGACGCGCAGGTCCTTCCTGTCGACACCCGCCACCTCGGCGATGACCGTGATTGCCTTCTCGCGCTCGACCACCTCGATCAGCGGGTTCCACTCGTCCGCTGGCAGCGTCTTCCGCGCCATCCCGTCCGGGGAGGCCTGCGATATCGCCGGGACGCCGTTCTCGTCAACCCTGATGTTGATGCTGTAGGTCATCGGAGCTCCCTGCGCGGGGGAGGCCATGCCCGAGAGGACCTCGGAGACCGCGCGCCTCAGCGCCTCGTCGAGGTTGGGGCCGATGGGAAACGGGAGGCCGTTCGGGCCGGAAGCGCGATTTTTCTTCTTTACCAATTAGACACCGCAACATATGGCTTTGCACAGTCAGGTATTTAAGCGTGCCCTCCAGCAAAGCCGCGCGGCACCTACGGCGGCGGAGGGGCGGCGCCGCGGCTCCGAGCCACGGACGGATTTAATAATCTGCGGTCGGATTCTCTATCATGGCCTACGTCTGCCCCATGCACCCCGAGGTGCGCTCGTACAAGGAAGGATACTGCCCCAAGTGCGGGATGAGGCTCGTTCAGGAAGGGCGCGGGTCGGGGACGCGCAGGGAAACTGGCGAGGAGAACGGCGGCTATGGCCGCCTCCTCATAATAGTCGGCCTGATCGCCCTGGCCACCCTCGCCATCGCCGCAAGGGACATCGGGCTCGGAACCTTCGCGTGGCGGAGCGTGATGACCGACTTCATGGCCGGGTTCTTCCTGGTCTTCTCGGGCTTCAAGCTGATCGACCTGAGGGGTTTTGCGGAAGGCTACTCGACGTACGACCTGGTGGCGAAAAGGATCTTCCAGTACGGGTACGCCTATCCCTTCCTGGAACTGGCCTTCGGGCTCGCCTTCCTGACCTCGTTTCAGCTCGGGTATGTCACCGCGATAGAGATAGCAGTCATGGCCGTTAGCGGGATCGGGGTCGTCGCGAGCATGCTCAAGAGGCGGAGAGTACAGTGCGCCTGCCTCGGCACGATGATAAAGGTGCCCCTGGGGACCGTGACCCTGGTCGAGGATTTCGGCATGGCGCTGATGGGGCTCGCGCTACTCGCGCTGGTCTAAGCGGGACGGTTGTCCGGCGTCGCGGTTCCCGATAACCATTAAAAATCCTCCAGCCCATATAATCTCGGTTTTGATGGCGAGGCAGAAGGTCAGCGTCGTAATCCCGAACATGAACGAGGAACGCCTCTTCGGAATCATACGCGACGTGAGGAGGCTGCTGGGCTCCGGCGTCGAGATAATCGTGGTGGACAAGAGCAGCGACGAGTTCTACAGGAGGCTCAGGAAGACCGGCGTGAGGATAGTCCGCCAGAGGGACAGGGGCGTCGCGCAGGCGATAATGCAGGGAATGCGGATCGCAACGGGCGGGATACTCGCCAGCATAGACGGCGACGGGACCCACGACGCCGGCGGGCTGCCGCGCGGTGTCGGTATCGTGGAGTCCGGCAAGGCGGATTTCGTGGTCGGAAACAGGCTCGCCGCGCTGCAGGAGGGCTCGATGGGCCCCTACCTTCTCTTCGGCAACTCGGCGCTGAGCGCGATATTCAACGCGCTGTACGGTACTAGGCTGCACGACATAACGACCGGCCTCTTCGTGATGCGAAGGGACGTCTTCGAGACGATGAAGGGCATGGAGCCCTACAGCACCGGCACTGCGTTCTTCATCGCGGAGGCCGCCAAGCGGGGCTACAGGATAGGGGAGGTCGGCATAAAGTACTACGAGAGGCAGGAGGGCCAGTCCAAGCTGGCCAGGTCGAAGCTCTTCTGGGGCCTCCGGGCCGCATGGCTGTTTCTCGCGAACAGGTTTTAGAGGAGGGTTACGCCCGGATCTCCTCCGGCACGCCATAGTTTACGAACAACGCCTCATTCTTATTGAACAGCTCCTCTGCTTGCTTAAGGTGCGCCCCTGCGCGTTCCTTGCCAGGATCGCGGTCTCCTAATGACACTATTGCCTCAATAATTGAGCTTTCGATTGCAGCGCCCGCGACCTCTATCGCCTTGTGCGCTGCAGAAGCGGTACTGTTCTTAGCTAAGTCTTCCTGCGCACAGGTAAGGTTATCCCGCCCTATCTCTTCTGCCCGCCGCCCTTCTTTAATGGCACTCTCATAGTCCCCCGCGTTTGCGAAGCGTCTTAGCCTCTTCATGCAGGCAAGAAACTCGCCGATCTGGCCACTCAGAAGGGCCTCATCATATGGCCTTGTTTCGATAACGGCTATTTTAATTCGGTTAGTCTCTCTGCTCGCATCCTGCCTTCTGGTCCCCATTCGATCACAGACATATCTGGATGGGCCGGTATTTATGCATTTAGTTAGAACTGCGGAGTGTACAAT